>NZ_BOQN01000139.1 GCF_018332695.1 Paractinoplanes toevensis | reverse complement strand
GGGTCCGGTTCGGGCAGCGGCTCGGGGGCGGGGCCCGGAATCGGGTCAAGATCCGCTGCCGGTTTTGTCGCTTCCGGGCCGGTCTCAGAATCGGATAACGTTTCGATCACCGCAGGCTGGTCGGCGGCCTCGTCGGTCTCCGCGTCATCTTCCGGTAACTCGATCTTGGTATCCGGATCACCTTCCGCGACGGTTTCGACGGCCTCGGTCGGCGCCTCGTCGGCGGGATCAGGATGTGGCTGACGGGACACGACGGCTTCCGTAGGATCAGAGTTGTCCCCGGCGTCGGTCGAGACCGTGCTCGTCAGGGCCTTCTCGTCCGATCCCGCGGGCTCTTTCGCTGCGGCGTCCACGGCGGAATTGGCCGATGGACCGACCGCGTCACCGTGCGTCGTCACGGGTAAAGAGTGCCCGATCTATGCATGCAGGACAACAGGTGCCGGTATGCCGTGACCGGACAGGTATCTACCGAACTGCAAGGGTCGATACGTGTGTGAGTTGCGTCCGGTTGGCTCAAGTCCGAGTTGACGATGAGCATGCCCGTGGCATCATTGAGTCGGTTCCACTCAACCTTGTACTGAACCGAGCTCTGTAAGAAGCGAGGACCAACCATGGCACGTGCGGTCGGCATCGACCTCGGCACCACGAACTCCTGCGTCAGCGTTCTGGAAGGAGGCGAGCCCACCGTCATCGCCAATGCGGAGGGCTCCCGGACGACGCCGTCGATCGTCGCCTTCGCCCGTAACGGTGAGGTGCTCGTCGGCGAGGTCGCCAAGCGCCAGGCGGTGACGAACCCGGACCGGACCATTCGTTCGGTCAAGCGTGAGGTCGGCACGAACTGGTCGATCGACATCGACGGTAAGAAGTACACCCCGCAGGAGATCTCGGCGCGGGTCCTGATGAAGCTGAAGCGCGACTCCGAGGCCTACCTCGGTGAGACGGTCACGGACGCGGTCATCACCGTTCCGGCCTACTTCAACGACGCGCAGCGCCAGGCCACCAAGGAGGCGGGCGAGATCGCCGGCCTCAACGTCCTGCGGATCGTCAACGAGCCCACCGCCGCGGCTCTGGCCTACGGGCTGGACAAGGGCTCCAAGGAGCAGACCGTCCTGGTCTTCGACCTCGGCGGCGGCACCTTCGACGTCTCGCTGCTCGAGCTGGGCGACGGCGTCATCGAGGTCAAGTCGACCTCCGGCGACAACCACCTGGGCGGCGACGACTGGGACCAGCGGGTCATCGACCACCTGGTCAAGACGTTCCGCGGCGAGCACGGCATCGACCTGGGCGCCGACAAGATGGCCCTGCAGCGTCTGCGCGAGGCCGCCGAGAAGGCGAAGATCGAGCTGTCCGCGGCCACCACCACGAGCATCAACCTGCCGTACATCACGGCCGGCCCGGACGGGCCGCTGCACCTGGACACGTCGCTGTCCCGGGCCGAGTTCCAGCGCATGACGCAGGACCTGCTCGACCGCTGCAAGGGCCCGTTCGAGTCCGCGATCAAGGACGCCGACGTCAAGCTCTCCGACGTCGACCACGTCATCCTGGTCGGCGGCTCGACCCGCATGCCCGCGGTCGCCGAGCTGGTCAAGAGCATGACCGGTAAGGACGCCAACAAGGGCGTCAACCCGGACGAGGTCGTCGCGGTCGGCGCCGCTCTGCAGGCCGGCGTGCTCAAGGGCGAGGTCAAGGACGTTCTGCTCCTCGACGTCACCCCGCTGTCCCTGGGCATCGAGACCAAGGGCGGCATCATGCACAAGCTGGTCGAGCGCAACACGACCATCCCGGCGCACCGCTCCGAGGTCTACACCACGGCCGACGACAACCAGCCGTCCGTGCTGATCCAGGTCTTCCAGGGCGAGCGCGAGATGGCCGCCTACAACAAGAAGCTCGGCACGTTCGAGCTCAGCGGCATCGCGCCGGCCCCGCGCGGGGTCCCGCAGATCGAGGTCTCCTTCGACATCGACGCGAACGGCATCGTGCACGTGTCCGCCAAGGACCTGGGCACGGGCAAGGAGCAGAAGATGACGATCACCGGCGGCTCCGCGCTGCCGAAGGACGACATCGAGCGGATGATGCGCGACGCCCAGGACCACGCGGACGAGGACAAGAAGCGCCGCGAGGACGCGGAGACCCGCAACCTGGCCGAGCAGCTGCAGTGGCAGACCGAGAAGTTCCTGGCCGAGAGCGGCGACAAGCTGCCCGAGGACAGCAAGAACAAGATCGGCGAGGCGCTCGGCGAGCTGCGTGGCGCCCTCGGCGGCTCCGACATCGAGAAGATCAAGTCGGCGCACGAGCACCTGTCGCAGGTCTCCCAGGAAGCCGGTTCTCTGCTGTACTCGCAGGGTGACGGCACTCAGGCCGCCCCCGGTGGCGCCGACGGCACCCAGGCTCCGGGTGGTGCGCCGGGTGGCGCGACCGGTGCCGGTCCGTCCGCCGCTTCCGCTGGTGGTGCCGACGACGTCGTCGACGCCGAGATCGTGGAGGACGACAAGAAGTGACCACCGCGGACGACGAGAACGACGGTCAGGCGACCGAGCGGGTCGTCATCCGGGACCGCCGCAAGATCGATCCAAAGGCCGAGGCGAAGGTCAAAGACGCCGCCGAGGTCAAGGAGAAGCCGATCGGTGGCGCACACCGCGCCGCCGAACCGGAGGAGGGTGCCGTGACTGAGGAGGCTGCCGAGCCGGCCGCCCCGGCTCTCGGTGCCGAGCTCGAAGCGTTGCGCAGCGAGCTCGACGAGCGGACCCACGACCTGCAGCGGGTGACCGCTGAGTACGCCAACTACCGCAAGCGGGTCGACCGCGACCGGTCGGCGGCCGCCGAGCTGACCACCGGCGCGGTGCTCACCGCGCTGTTGCCGCTGCTCGACGACATCGACCGGGCGCGCGAGCACGGCGATCTGGTCGGCCCGTTCGCCTCGGTGGCGGAGTCGCTGACCGCGGTGACCGGCAAGCTCGGCCTCACCGCGTTCGGCGAGAAGGGTGATCCCTTCGACCCGAACCGGCACGAGGCGGTCGCGCACCTGACGTCAGCCGACGTCACGGAGCCGACCTGCGTCGAGGTGATGCGCCGGGGTTACACGCTGGGCGAGCGGATGCTTCGTGCCGCTCTGGTCGCGGTGGCCGACCCGGAGTGATCTCACAGGCTCGTCCCGCCCACCCCCCGGTGGGCGGGACTACCGCTAGGCGGAGGTGGACGCGATGAGCTCGAAGGACTGGCTCGAGAAGGACTTCTATGCCGTCCTGGGCGTGAACAAGTCCGCCACGACCGACGAGATCAAGAAGGCATACCGAAAGCTCGCACGCGACCTGCACCCCGACCGCAATCCGGACAACAAGGAGGCGGAGGAGAAGTTCAAGGCCGCGTCCGAGGCGTACGACGTGCTGTCCGACGACAAGAAGCGCAAAGAGTACGACGAGATGCGCTCGCTGTTCGGCTCGGGCGCGTTCCGCCGGGGCGCTCGCTCGGGCACCGGCGGTGCGCAGTTCGACCCGTCCGACCTGTTCGGCGGGTTCTCCGGAGCGGGTGCCGGGGCCGGCAGCCCCGGCGACCGGCGCTTCGGGGGGGCGGGCTTCTCGGACATATTCAGCTCGATATTTTCGGGCGGAGGTCCGGGCGGCAACGCCGCCGCACGGCGCGGCCCGCGCCGCGGCCGGGACGTGGAGACCGAGGTGACTCTCGACTTCACCCAGGCCGTACGCGGTACGACGTTGCCGCTGACGCTGCGGTCGGCCGGTGAGTGCGACACGTGTCACGGCAACGGCGCGAAGCCGGGCACCTCGCCACGCACCTGTCCGCAGTGCCACGGCAGCGGCCTGATCTCCCGTAACCAGGGCTCGTTCAGTTTCAGCGAGCCGTGCCGGGAGTGCCAGGGCGCCGGCACCATCGTCGACGAGAAGTGCCCCGAGTGCCGGGGCACGGGCGGGGTCACCAAGGCCCGCACGATCAACGTCCGGTTCCCGTCCGGTGTTGCCGACGGCCAGCGCATCCGGCTCTCCGGCCGTGGTGAGCCGGGCGATCGCGGCGGTCCGGCCGGCGACCTGTACGTACAGGTCGCGGTGCGACCCGACGACCTGTTCGGGCGCAGCGGCGACGACCTCACGCTGACCGTGCCGATCAGCATCGCCGAGGCGGTGCTCGGTGCCGACCTCCGGGTGCCGACCCTGGAAGGCCCGGTCACCCTGCGGGTGCCACCCGGCACCCCGAGCGGACGCAAGTTGCGAGCTCGCGGCAAGGGCGTGGCTCGCAAGGACGGACCACCCGGCGACCTGATCGTCACGGTCGAGGTTCAGGTGCCGGATGCCGTCACGGGGGAAGCGCGGGACGCGCTGGAGCGCTTCGCGAAACTGACCCCGCCGGCTGGGCGGGACCGGCTCGAGGCGCGTGTGCGCCGAGGCGGTTAGTACCTGATCGGGAGGTGGCACATGTATGAGGAGATCCACATCTCGGTGGAGCAAGCCTCTGACGCTAAGGTTCTGATCATTTCGGTGGCCGCACGACTGGCCGGCATGCACCCCCAGACGCTGCGCCAGTACGACCGGCTCGGCCTGGTGCAGCCCGGCCGAGCGGGCGGCGGCGGCCGCCGGTACAGCGAACGTGATGTTGCCCTGCTGCGTGAGGTGCAGAAACTCAGCCAGGACGAGGGCGTCAACCTGGCCGGCATCAAGCGCATCATCGGCTTGGAGCAGCTGGTCGCCGACCTGCAGCACCGGGTCGCCGAGTTGGAGCAGCAGCTCGACGACGCCTACACCCGGATAGCTCACATGGAGAGCCCGTACTCCGGCCGGGACCTGGTTCGCCAGGAGCGACCGTCCACGGCCCTGGTGGTCTGGCGGCCGCGCCGGTCCTCCGACAAGTAACGACAGGCGGCCTTCCCCGGGGAGGCCGCTTTTCTCTGTGTCCTGACGAACGTGTTCGTTAAGAACGTGTTCGTGTATTGTCGAACGCAGGCGAAGGAGGAGATCGAGATGATCACGATTGTTGGAGCGGGGCTCGGCGGGCTGACCCTGGCGCGGGTGCTGGCGGTGCACGGGATCGAGTCCGTCATCCATGACGCGGACGCCGCACCGCACGCCCGGCACCAGGGCGGCATGCTCGACATGCACGAGGAGTCCGGGCAGATGGCGTTGCGCGCCGCCGGGGTGTTCGAGGAGTTCCGCCGGCACGTGCTCGCCGGCGGCGACGCCACCCGGGTGCTGGACCGGAACGCGACCGTGCTGTTCGACGAGGAGGGCAACGACGCCCGGCCCGAGATCGACCGGGGAGCGCTGCGCGACCTGCTGCTCTACTCGTTGCCCGAGGGGACCGTCCGGTGGAACTCCCGGGTCACCGGGGTGCGGCCGGTCGCCGGCGGGCACGAGCTGACCTTCGCCGACGGGCGGACCGAGACCACGGAACTGCTGGTCGGCGCCGACGGCGCCTGGTCGCGGGTCCGGGCGCTGGTCTCCGCCGACCAGCCGGTCTATTCGGGCCTGTCGTTCGTCGAGATCCGGATCCCGGAGGCGATCGCCGAGCACCCCCGCCTCGCCGGGTTGTGCGGCGAGGGAATGCTCTTCGCGCTCGACGACGAGCGCGGCATCCTCGCCCACCGCGAGTCGAACGACGAGATCTGCGCCTACGTCGCGGTGAAGCAGCCGGCCGACTGGGCTGCGGCCGGCGTGACCCGCGAGCAGTTGCTGGGCCTCTTCGACGACTGGCACCCGGACCTGCGCGGCATCATCTCCGAGAGCGACGGTTCGCTGATCACCCGGCCGATCCACGCGCTGCCGGTCGGGCACCGCTGGTCACGCACGCCCGGGGTGACGCTGGTCGGCGACGCCGCGCACCTGATGTCACCGTTCGCCGGCGAGGGCGCCAACCTGGCCATGCAGGACGGCGCCGAGCTGGCGCAAGCGATCATCGCGCACCCGGCCGACGTGGAGGCCGCGCTGAGCGCTTACGAGACCGCGATGTTCCCGCGCGCCCGAGCCGCGGCCGAGGAGTCCGCGTCGAACATGGTCGACCTGTTCCGGCCGCACGGCGCGCGCCGACTGGCCGACATGTTCCTCTCGTACGCAGCCGGTTAGCGGCGGAACATCCCGAGGCGTCGGGGGTGGCGCACCAGGCCACCCTCGATCCAGTCGGCGTAGTCGAACGTCTCGGGACGGCTCATCAGGACGCGCACGTTGTGCGCCCAGATCGCCATCGGCTCGTCGCCGACCTCCTCGGCCCGCTCGACGAACTTCTTGAGACGTCGTTTGCGCTGGCTGGTCGCATTTTGCCGGACCCCGTCGGCGGCGTAGATGTACATGCAGTGCTGCGCGAAGCGGCGCGCCGGGCACTGCCGATCCATGGCCAGCTCGAAGAGGGTCGGTGCGAGTACGTCACCGGAGATGAGCAGATCCCAGTCTCCGGGCATGGCATCGAGAGGCACTGACTCCGGGCTGTACGCCCACGCCTGCATCTCCTCCGGCCGAGGATCGACCGGGTTCGCGAATCCATAGAAAGTCGACTCACGCACTGTCACGCCGCCGCCTAGACAGAAAGTCCGAATAACACGTAGTTGTCGAGCCGGAACGGTAGCGCGCCCCAAGTTCCTACGGAAGTGTTAGGGCATCACAATCGGATACTGGTCAGTAGCTTTGCGGAGTTCTACCCGTAACCAGGGTCACTCACCTGCGGGAACAGGGGCTGCGCGGCGCTGCCGGAGGGCCATCCGCCGCCTGACAATGTTCTTGAACCACTGGTAATCGGGCAGCCGGGCGAGCATCGGTCCGGTGACGACGGTGATCAATACGTAGGCGGTCGCCAGCGGCGCGAGCCGGGGCTCCACCCCGGACGCCACCGCCAGGCCGGCGATGACCACCGAGAACTCGCCACGCGGCATCAGCGCGAGCCCGGCCCGCAGCTGACCGGGCAGGGCCACGCCCACCCGCTTGGCGGCCAGGTAACCGGTGAACACCTTCGTCGTCATGGTCAGCACGGCCAGGCCGAGCGCGGGCAGCAGCACCGGCGGCATGTCGGCCGGGTCGGTGGACAGCCCGAAGAAGACGAAGAAGACCGCCGCGAACAGGTCGCGCAGCGGTTCCAGCATCTGGGTGGCGTGGTGCGCGACCGGACCGGACAGCGCGATGCCGACCAGGAACGCGCCGACCGCGGCGGACACCTTGAGCTCGGCCGCCACGCCGGCCACGAACAGGGTCAGCCCGAGCACGCTGAGCAGCAGTGCCTCCGGGTCCGACACCGACATGGCCTTGCTGATCGTGCTGCCGTAGCGGATCGCCACGACCAGCACCGCGATCACCGTGACCACCGCGACGGCGAGCGCCTGGAGCCCGCCGGCCAGACCGACGCCGGCCAGCACGGCGGTGACCAGCGGCAGGTAGAAGGCCATCGCCAGGTCCTCGATGACCAGCACGGACAGGATCACCGGGGTCTCCCGGTTACCGAGGCGGCCGAGGTCGCCGAGCACCTTGGCGATCACGCCGGAGGAGGAGACCCAGGTGATGCCGGCCAGCACCAGGGCGGCCTGCCAGCCCCAGCCCAGCAGCAGCGCGAAGCCGGCCCCGGGCAGCGCGTTGAGCAGCGCGTCGATCACCCCGGCGGGCGCGGCCGCGCGCAGATTGCCGACCAGCTCGGTCGCGGAGTACTCCAGGCCCAGCATGACCAGCAGCAGGATCACGCCGATCTCGGCGCCGATCGAGATGAACTCCTCGCTGGCCGAGAGCGGGACGACGCCGCCGTGGCCGAAGGCGAGCCCGGCGAGCAGGTAGAGCGGGATGGGCGAGAGGCCGATCGTGCGGCCGAGCCGCCCGAGCATGCCGAGCGCGAAGAGCAGCGCGCCGACCTCGATCAGGAGAATCGTCGTACTGTGCATCCTCCGCCTTTAATTCTGGGGTTTTCCGCCGCGGGCAGGCTCAGTGGCCTAGTCGTCGTGGTTGCCGGCCAGGATGGCGGTGACGCCGTCCAGGCCATCGCGGGTGCCGACGGCGACGACCACGTCGTTCGCCTCGAAGACGAAGGACGGGCCGGGCGACGCGATCACCTCGCGGTCGCGCAGCACGGCCACGATCGAGGCACTCGTGCGGGTGCGGGCCCGGGTGTCGCCCAGCTTGCGGCCGACGAACGGCGAGCCGGCCGGCAGCGCGATCTGCTCGGTGAGCAGACCGGCGGCCTGCTGCCGCAGACCGGCGAGCTGGCCGAGCATGAGGGACGCGCCGAGCACGTCGGCGAGCGCCTCCGCCTCACCGTCGGTGAGCGGGATCGAGGCGAGGCAGGCGTCGGGGTCGTCCACGTCGTACAGCACCAGGTCGCGGCGGCCGTTGCGGTGGGAGACCACCCCGACCGTACGACCCGACGAGGTCACCAGGTCATGCCGGACACCGATGCCCGGCAACGGAGTCTGTTCCACCCGTACACGCACGCCGACCACCGTAACGGACTCGGAGGGGTGCACCCTTCCACTATGGGTGATATGCCGGTTCTGTGGGGGAGAACTGATCAGACGAAAGCTCCGGGACGGCCTTCGACCTCGCCCGGCCGCTGGCGATCAGCAGGACCAGGCCGAGAACCCCAAGACCCAGATTCATGCCGTACGCGTACCGGAAGCCGAAGTGCTGTGCCAGTCCGAACAGCGGCGCGGCCAGGATCTGGCTGACCGGGAACGTGTTGGTCACCATCGTGGTGGCCCGGCCGGGGTGGTCCGGCATCATGTCCTGCACGTACGAGATGCTCAGCGCGCCCACCGTCGAGATGACCATGGCCTGCAGCGCCTGCGCGGCGACCAGCACCCAGACGGCGGTCGCGACCACCACGATCGCGTGGTAGGCGACCGCACACCCCACTCCCACGTAGATCAGTCGGCGCACCGGGATCCGGGTGGTGAGCGCGCCGAGGGCCAGCATCATCGGGATCTCCAGCGCCGCGCAGACGCCGAGAACCAGGCCGGCCTGGCTGATCGAGCCGCCCAGATCATCGCTCACGAACAGCGGCATGGCCTGGACGTTCAGGGTGGACGCGGTGGTGACCGCGGTAAAGCTCGCGATGATCAGGAAGAGCGTGATCGGGCGGACCGTCGGGCCGCCGTGCGTCTCGACCTCGGCGGTGCCCACGGCCGGCTGCGGCACCCGGGGCAGCCAGAACACGATCAGCAGGGCGCCGAGCAGGTAGAGCGCGGCGGCCATCCCGTACGTCCAGCCGAAGCCGTGCGCGGCCAGCACCACCGCGGCCAACGGCGGACCGCCCACCCAGGCGGCCGAGAAGAGGGTGCGGAGCGCGCTGATCCCGAAGGCCACCCGGCCCGGTTCCTGCTGTTGGAGCAGCTGGCGGGCGTACGCAAAGCTCTGCGGAAAGAGTGCCCCGGCCACCGCGGTGAGCGAGACGGTGACCGCGAGTACCGCCCAGTAGTTCTGGAAGAGGGCGGTCAGCGCGGTGCCGGCCGCGCCGGCCAGTGCCGCGCCGATGAGCAGCGGCCGGCGGATCGGCCAGCGATCGGAGGCTCGCCCGATCAGCCACGAGATCAGTACGCCGGAGATCGGTGCGACGATCAGGAACGCGGTCGTCGCGAGCGGGCCCGCGTGCAGGCCGTCGGCGAGGAAGAGGGCCAGGTAGGGGCCGACGAATGACGTCGCCAGGCCGACCACGACGAAGATCAGGGACAGGGGCAGGAGCCGGCGGAGCACGTATCGCTACGTTACGGCGCCGGAAGACCTGCTCGGGGCCGTCGTGGCAGGCATCACGACGGATCCGTCATCGGCGTTGTCGAGATGGTCGTTCGCTCTTAAGGTTGAGTGGCGTAGGCTCAAGTCTGCTGAGCTTCAGGGGAGCACATGAACGCCGAACGTTTGACCACCAAGAGCCGAGACGTCATCACCGGTGCGGTTGCCGATGCGGGCCGGCGGGGCCATGCCACGGTCGAGCCGTGGCACCTGCTGCTTTCGCTGCTGGACACCGGCGGTTCCACCGCTCCGGCGCTGCTGCGCGCGGTCGGTGCCAATCCCGCGGACGTGCGCCGGGCCGCGGTGCATGCCATCGAGCAGCTGCCCTCGGCCCGGGGTGCCAGCACCGCCGAGCCGAGCCTGTCCCGCGAGTTCGTGAACGCCATCGGTGAGGCCGAGCTGATCGCCCAGCCGCTCGGCGACGAATACGTGTCGACCGAGCACCTGCTGTCCGGCCTGGCCCGGGGCGCCGGCGCCGTGGGTCGCGCACTGAAGGGGGTCGGTGCCACCGAGGAGTCGCTGGTGGCCGCGTTCCCGCAGGTCCGCGGCGGCGAGCGGCGGGTCACCACCCCCGACGGCGAGCAGACCTACCAGGCGCTGGAGAAGTACAGCGTCGACCTGACCACCCAGGCCCGGGACGGCAAGATCGACCCGGTGATCGGCCGGGACGCCGAGATCCGCCGGGTCATCCAGGTCCTCTCCCGCCGCACCAAGAACAACCCGGTGCTGATCGGCGAGCCGGGCGTCGGCAAGACCGCGATCGTCGAGGGCCTGGCCCAGCGCATCGTGGCCGGCGACGTGCCGGAGACCCTGCGCGACAAGAAGCTGGTCTCGCTCGACCTCGGCGCCATGGTGGCCGGTGCGCAATATCGCGGTCAGTTCGAGGAACGGCTCAAGAGCGTCCTCGAGGAGATCCGCAGCTCCAACGGCCAGGTCGTCACGTTCCTCGACGAGCTGCACACGGTCGTCGGCGCCGGCAAGGGCGAGGGCTCGATGGACGCCGGCAACATGCTCAAGCCGATGCTGGCCCGCGGCGAGCTGCGCATGGTCGGCGCCACCACCCTTGACGAATACCGCGAGCACATCGAGAAGGACCCGGCACTCGAGCGGCGGTTCCAGCCGGTCGTGGTCGGCGAGCCGACGGTCGAGGACACGATCGGCATCCTGCGCGGGCTCAAGGGCCGTTACGAGGCGCACCACCGGGTGCAGATCACCGAC
Organism: Paractinoplanes toevensis; assembly: GCF_018332695.1. Lineage (GTDB taxonomy): Bacteria > Actinomycetota > Actinomycetes > Mycobacteriales > Micromonosporaceae > Actinoplanes > Actinoplanes toevensis. Next base: position 47,889 of record NZ_BOQN01000139.1, on the reverse strand, counting down.
GCCGCCCTGGTCGCCGCGGCCTCGCTGTCCGACCGCTACATCAGCGACCGATTCCTGCCGGACAAGGCGATCGACCTGATCGACGAGGCCGCCTCCCGGCTGCGCATGGAGATCGACTCCCGGCCGGTCGAGCTCGACCAGCTCCAGCGGCAGGTCGACCGGATGCGGATCGAGAAGCTCGCCCTGGAGAAGGAGACCGACCCGGCCTCCCGCGACCGGCTGGCCAACCTCGAGCGTGCGCTGGCCGACCGCGAGGAGGAGTTGACCGCGCTCAACGCCCGGTGGGAGCGCGAGCGCGGCGGCCTCAACCGGGTCGGTGAGCTCAAGAAGCGGCTCGACGAGGCGCGGGCCGAACTGGAGCGGGCCCAGCGCGACGCCGAGTGGGAAAAGGCGTCCCGCCTGCAATACCAGGAGATCCCCGCGCTCGAGCAGGAGCTGAACACCGCGGCCGAGGCGGACGAGGAGGAGAACGCCGAGCCGCCGATGGTCAAGGAGGAGGTCGGCGCCGACGACATCGCCGAGGTCATCTCCTCGTGGACCGGCATCCCGGCCGGCCGGATGATGGAGGGCGAGACCGCCAAGCTGCTGCGCATGGAGGAATCGCTGCAGGCCAAGGTCATCGGCCAGCGCGAGGCCGTCGCCGCGGTGGCCGGCGCCGTCCGCCGGGCCCGGGCCGGCATCGCCGACCCCGACCGGCCGACCGGCAGCTTCCTCTTCCTCGGCCCGACCGGCGTCGGCAAGACCGAGCTGGCCAAGGCCCTCGCCGGCTTCCTCTTCGATGACGAGCGGGCGATGGTCCGCATCGACATGAGCGAGTACGGCGAGAAGCACTCGGTCGCCCGGCTCGTCGGTGCCCCGCCCGGCTACGTGGGGTACGAAGAGGGTGGCCAGCTCACCGAGGCGGTGCGCCGCCGGCCGTACAGCGTGGTGCTGCTCGACGAGGTGGAGAAGGCCCACCCCGACGTCTTCGACGTGCTGTTGCAGGTGCTCGACGACGGCCGGCTCACCGATGGGCAGGGCCGTACGGTCGACTTCCGCAACGCGATCCTGGTGCTCACCTCCAACCTCGGATCGCAGGCCGCCGACTTCACCATGGGTGACGAGGAGCGGCGCGACGAGGTGATGGCCGTGGTGCGGGCGCACTTCAAGCCGGAGTTCCTCAACCGGCTCGACGACATCGTGGTGTTCCACGCGCTCACCAAGGACGACCTGTCGTCGATCGTCGACATCCAGCTCGGGCGGCTGCGCGACCGGCTGGCCGAGCGGCGGCTGCGGCTCGAGGTCGCGCCGGCGGCGGTGGAGTGGCTGGGCGAGCACGGGTACGACCCGATCTACGGTGCCCGCCCGCTGCGGCGGCTCATCCAGTCCTCGATCGGTGACCTGCTCGCCAAGGCGCTGCTGGCCGGGGAGATCCGGGACGGCGACACCGTGGTGGTCGACCTGGGTGACGGCAAGGACAGCCTGTCCATCCACCGAGCCTGACTCGCCAGATGGAAGAGGCCCCGGGGGTTCCCCGGGGCCTCTGTCGTGCTTGCGCCTAGTGCGTCGCGTCCCGCTGACGATAAGCGTGCGTCATGAGTACGTCCGTGACGTGGTGCTCGCCCTCGTCGGACCAGATGCGGATGCCGTCGCGGTGCAATTCGTACCGGACGTCTTTGAATCGGGTGCGGGTGTCGTCATGATGGACGACCGTCAACGTGTCGGCTTGTGGCATGTGGGACTCACCGGTCCTTAAGTCTGGGGCAGCCGCGGTGTGGTCACGCGGCCGGCGTAATGGGAAGGGTGCCCGGCTGCGGTCTGCCTCGGCCCCGGAACTCTGTTTGCGGGGCGGGCGACTCGTGCGGGCAGGTGGCGTCGCCGGAGGTCTCTGCTGCCAGGTCGGCGCCACGGATGGAAGTGTAGGGGCCGCGATCGCCCCATGTCGCCCCCTGATCGAGCGACCTATTTCCGGATATTTCGGCCATCGTCGCCCGATGTTGCCACAGCGTCACTGGGCGCGCAGCGCGGTCGCGAATGTGGACCCGTACCGATACCGTGGGTTTGGATCAAGATTGGGGGATTCGTGACCGTTCCCAGCTTCGCCACACCCGCCCCCCGGGTCAGACCCGGCACCGTGAGCGCTGCGACCTACCTTCTGTATGCGGTGGCCGCCCTGGAAATCATCAACGCGATCCTCACGTTCGCCACGCTCGGCCCGGTCACCGACGCCATCTCGGACGTCTACGCCGACACCACACTTTCGGACAGCGCCGACACGATCATCACCGCGTTCTACGCCGGGGGCGCCGTCGTCAACCTGCTGCTCGGGGCCCTCTTCGCGGTCCTGGGCGCCTTCGACAGCCGCGGCAAGAACTGGGCCCGCATCCTCACCTGGGTGTTCGGCGGCATCGCACTCTGCTGCGTCGGCGCCGGCCTGGGCAGCAGCAGCATCTCCGGCTCGCTCGAGACCAGCGCCGACACGGCCGGCGGCCCGACCCCCGAGGAAGTGCAGCGGCGCCTCGACGAGGCCCTGCCGTCCTGGTTCACCCCGGTCGGCACGACGATCACCGTGATCGTGCTGATCGCCCTGCTCGCCGTGATCATCCTGCTGGCGCTGCCGAAGTCGAACGAGTTCTTCCGCAAGCAGCCGGCCGCCGACCAGTGGGGCCAACCCGGGCAGGCCTACCCGCCGTACCCCGGCCAGCCCCCCGCCTACCCGCCGCCGGCCGCCCCCTGGGGTCAGCCCGGCCAGCCGGCGCCCGGCCTTCCGTCCTACCCCGGCCAGCAGGCGCCCGACCAGCCGCCCTACCCCGGCCAGCAGCCACCACCCCACCAGCCGCCCTATCCGGGCCAGCAGCCCCCCGACCAGCCGCCCTATCCCGGGCAGCCGGGCCCGGGGCAGCAGTCGCCGCCCGCGCCCGGCCAGGGAACGCCGCCGGCGAACCCGAACCCGTGGGGCGACCAGCCACCCAATCCGCCCACCGACCGGTCCTGATCCAGCCCGCACGGTAGGTTCGGGCCAACGGATCACCGTGGGGAGTCGTCGATGTCATACCCAACTCTGCTGCCGCCTGCTGTCGCCCCGCCGTCACCTGCGGGGCGTCCGCCGGTGGTGTCGGCCGCCGCCCTGCTGCTCTGGGCGATGGCCGGGGTCGGGCTGATCTACGCGATCGCGACCATGGCGGTGGTGCCCGGCACGATCAGCCGGTTCCGCGACGTGGCCGACGGCGCGATGCAGCAGTTCCGCAGCAGCGTCGACCCGGACGCGTACGTCGCGATCGTCTGGCTCGGCGCGGCCGTCGCCCTGGCCTTGGCGGTGATCGTGTTCGCGCTGTTCGTGGTGCTCGGCATAGCGCTACGCCGGGGCAGCAACGTGGCCCGGACCGCCACGCTCGTGGTCTGCGCCATCGGCGCGGTCGCCGGCCTCGGCAGCCTGATCGCGGTCGGCGTCCAGCGGGGCGGCGACACGGCACCCTTGTCGGTCGGTCAGCAGCTCACCGATGCGTACCCCAGCGGCTGGCTCGGCATGAACATCTCCGTCTCGGTAGCGCAGGTCCTGGCCTACGTCCTGGTGGCGATCCTGATCCTGGCCGCACCGAAGGTCTTCTTCCGCCGGGCCGCGGCGGCCGACCCGACACCCGAGACGTTCCCGCAGTACGGCGTCCCCTACCCCGGCCCGCTGAGCTACGCGCCGCAGGGATACGGCCCGGCGTCGGCCCCACCGGCACTGGGTGCGTTCGGCCCGGCCTCGGCACCGCCGGCCGCCGGCTGGTACGGCCCGGCGTCCGCCCCGCCCGCGCCCAGCGGCTTCGGTCCGGCGCCATCGCTGCCACCCGGCCAGGGGTACGCGCCGGCGCCCGCTCCGGGCTACGGCCCGCCTCCCGCTCAGGGCTACGGTCCGCCTGCTCCGGGCTACGGCCCGCCCGCTACGGGCCACGGTTCGGCTGCCGCTCAGGGCTACGGTCAGCCCGCTACGGGCTACGGCCCGGCTGCCGCTCAGGGCTACGGCCCGCCTCCCCCGGGTTACGGTCCGACACCTCCTCAGGGTTACGGTCCGCCTCCCGCTCAGGGCTACGGTCCGCCTTCCGCGCAGAACTACCGGCCGGCGTCCGCGCCCGGGGCGTTCCCGGCGTTGCCCGGCAGCCCTGACTACGGCCCGGCCTCGGCTCCGCCGGCGACGGGTGCGGTTCCGACGGTGCCTGCGGGTTCCGGCGACGACCCGGCGTCGTCAGTGCCTGGCGGCCCTGACTATGTTCCGGCCCCTGCGCCGTCCGCGACAGGCGCCACCGCGCCGGTGCCTGCCAGTCCTGACTTCGGCCCGGCCTCGGCGCCGCCGGCGACGGGTGCGATCCCGCCGTTGCCGCCGGGCTATGCCGATCCGTCCGCGCCGCAGGGTTGGCCGGGCCAGCCCGCGCCTGGCCTTCCGCCCTACCCTGGCCAGCCCGCGCCCTTCGCTGGTCAGCCCGGCGCTTCGCCCCATCCAGGCCAGCCGGGTCCGGGCGTCTCGCCTCACGCCGGTCAGCCGGGTCCGGGCGTCTCGCCTCACGCCGGTCAGCCGGGCCCGGGCGTCTCGCCTCACGCCGGTCAGCCGGCCCCGGGCGTCTCGCCCTATGCCGGTGGGCCGGGTCCGGGCGTTCCTCCCTATCCAGGTCAGCCCAGCCCGTGGGCTTCGTCACAGCCTGGCCAGCCGGTGCCGGGCTTCCCGCCCTATCCGGGCCAGCCGACCGCTTACGGCCCGGGATATCCGGCAGGACCCGGCTACCCGCCGGTAACGCCGCCCGACGCCAACCAAGCGGCTGTCTGGGGGCCGCCTGCGGCCCCTCAGCCACCCGCAGCGCCGCAAAGCCTCGCTGCCGGGGGCGCCGGAGCGGACGCGGCGTCGGATTCGCCTGCGGCTACCCAGGGACCTGCGGCGTCCGAATCGGCTGCGGCTACCCAGCAGCCTGCGGCGTCCGAATCGGCTGCGGCTACCCAGGGACCTGCGGCGTCCGAATCGGCTGCGGCTACGCAGGGGCCTGCGGCGCCGGTTTCGCCTGCGGCCACCCAGCGGCCTGCGGCGTCCCACGGACCTGAAGCGGCTCAAGGACCGAGGTCTAAGGGGCTGGCGTCTCAGGGAGCTGGAGCCGATGGGCCTGCGTCTCAGGGATCTGCGTCCGGCGCTGGGGCCGCGGGACCCGCCGCCGAAGTATCTGCATCTCAGGGGGCTGCGGGCACCTCTGCGCAGCCGGATGGCGTGTCGGCTGAGAGCGATTCAAGTTCCTCTTTTGCGGATCGCTCGGGTGGGGCGTCGGCCGGGGAGGCACCGGCGGCTAGTTCGGTGGCGGAGGGAGCGGATATCGTTCCGGAGGCCTCGGCGGGGCGTGCGAAGTCCACGGGAGCTACCAGGAGCGACGACGACTACTGGGCCCGGCCGGCGGAGTAACTGGTCACACGGTGTCTCGTATCGACCGCCGTGCGTCACCCGAACGGGTAGCTTTGTCCTTCGGTGATGTCCCTCTATCGGCTGTCCGGTTGGTTGTCCGCCAACCGGTCGGAGGGTGTTTTTCGCTGGATGGGTAAACGTCCGTTCGCGCGATTCACAGGACCTTCCCAGCGCCACGACCGGGTGATCTGTCGGCCCTCGGTCATGTGACGGTGGACATAGGCGCTTTGAGCTGCGTCGATGCCTCCGGGATGGGGCGAAAGGGACTAGCGTAACTGTTAAGTTTATTTTCAGATCAGCCCAATGCTGTGCGTCAATAGTTCCCTTCCGCCCCGCCGGGGCGAAAGGTACGAGTTTCGTTCCAGCAAGTACGCTCGATGCATGGAAGCACGCTACGACCTGCGTAAATTCATCACTGAATTGTCCGTCGCGGAGCGTGGTGCCGTGCTTTCATCGGGTCGTGTAGTTCTCGCGCCGAGCCGCCTCGGCCGAGAGATCGCGCAGCGTGGCGAGATGGCGACAACGAGGTGGGTAACCGCCTCAACAAGTACGGATCAGCGACCCGAAACAGATCGACGAATTGACAATGTGGGGCTCCTCACCCTGGGGGCGGGGATCGAGAGCCCGACACGCACTGGCAGCGACCAGACGGCGGCTGAGGCGTTGCAGGAGGCAGAGACCGAAGTCGGTACGCCGGAAAGGGTCGATCGTAAGGACGGGCTGCCGGACGTCCTGCGGTCAACCGAGAAGGTGATCGATATCGGCCTTACGGCCTGAAAGTTAGCCGGTTCGTTCCTGCGCACATGCAGGAGAATCGATGCAGTTGGTGGAAGGATGGAGATCGTGGGAACTGCGTTGGCGGAAATGACAATGCCTCAGATCTCGCCGCTTGCCGGCGAGCCAATTGAACGTGCCGACGCCGAGCGGCTCGCGGGAGTGCTGAAGGCACTCGCCGACCCGGCCCGGCTGCGGCTGCTGAGCCTCATCCAGTCCGCAACGGACGGCGAAGCGTGCGTCTGCGACCTGACGGCCCCCCTGGGCCTTTCGCAGCCGACCGTGAGCCACCATCTGCGGATCCTGACGGAGGCCGGCCTCCTTGAGCGCGAGAAGCGAGGCGTGTGGGCTTACTACCGGCTCGTGCCGACCGCCATCGCGACCATCGCCGACCTTCTGACGCCGCCCCGTAAGCGGGCGACCAAGAAGGCCCGCTAAGTAGCAAGGCGGAAACGCCTGGCGTCACCGTCATGGGGGCGTGGCGCCAGGCTGAAGTCCCCTCCCTCCAGTCCACCCCCCGGACCCGAGGAGTAATGGGTGAACTACGTTCCGGGTGACCTGCGTGACCAACTCGCGCATGTGGGCTACGACGTGGTCCAAGCCGGCCTGGTGGTCGGCTCGGGCGGCAACGTGTCCGCACGGATTCCCGACGAGGACGCCATCTGGGTGACTGCCGGCGGTTCCTGGCTCGACCGGCTCAGCCGCAGCTCGTTTGCGGCCGTGCGGGTTGAGGACGGCGGGCCCGCGACGATCGGCGACCTGCCGACGCCGCGACTCGAGCCGACCAGCGAGCTGGCGTTGCACCTGGCGCTTTATCGTGCACGTCCGGACGTCAACGCCGTCGTGCATCTGCACCCGCAGACCGCTCTGCTGCTCGACGCGTTGGGCGAGCACATCCGCATCGTCACCACCGACCACGCCTACTACCTGCGGCGTGTCTCGACGGTGCCGTTCCGCCTGCCCGGTGGTCCCGAGGTCGCGGCGCTGACCGCGGCCATGGCCGCCGACGGCACCGACTGCCTGGTGCTCAGCCACCACGGCTGCGTCGTGATGGGCGACTCGGTCGAGCTGGCCCACAAGCGGGCCCGCAACCTCGAAGAGGCCGCCCAGTTGACCTATCGCGCGCTTGCGGCCGGCCGGCTGGAAAACCTGCGCGATTGCCCCGAGGAGTTCCTGGACCGCCTGTCCGGCTCCGCCGCAATCTCCGTCTAGTAAGCAGCAGAAAGGCCGGCCCGATCGGGCCGGCCTTTTTCGTGGGTCCTCAGTGCCTGCGGTGTGACCGCGGGGTGCGCGGCTCGTCGTCCTCGTCGTCGCGGACCGCGTCGACCAGGCCGGCGATGCTGGCCGCCGCCACCACGCCGATCGCCTGCGCCGGCTCGACCGAGTCGGTGCCGGTGCCATTCTTCTTGTGCTTCCGTTCGCGCAGGACCTCGATGATGATCGGCAGCAGTGAGATCAGCACGATCAACGCGACCACCGGCAGGATGTAGTGGTCGATCTTGCCGTCGGTCCAGTCGAAGATCTGCTGGGCCAGCAGGTGGCCGATGAGCAGGATGCCGTCGGTCCAGAGGACGGCGCCGACCACGTTCCAGATGAAGAACTTCTTCGCCGGCATGCCGAGGGTGCCGGCGACCGGGTTGAGGAACGTGCGGACGATCGGGATGAAGCGGGCGAGAACCACGGCCTTGGCCGGGCCGAACTTCTCGAAGTAGTACTCGGCCTTCTCGACGTACTCGGTCTTGAAGAGCCGCGAGTTGGGCTTGTCGAACATCCGCCGGCCGTAGCGGGCGCCGAGCCAGTGGCCGAGCTGCGCGCCCAGGATCGCGGCCACCGGAGCACCGATGAGCAGCCCGGCGAACGAGATCCGGGTGTTCGCACCGAAGAGCGAGTCGGCCACCGGGGACGACGCGACGCCGGCCAGGAACAGCAGCGAGTCACCGGGGAAGAAGAACCCGACCAGCAGCCCGGTCTCGGCGAACATGATCGCGATCACGCCGATGAGCCCGAACGTGTGAATCAGGTCGCTGGCGTCCAGCGGGTTGAGGGCGAGCTGCTCGGTGAGCGCATGGGTGTCCACGAGGAGCCAGGGTACCGGCAGCCTGGCACCTCGTACCTGTATGAAAGCTGTGGAAAACCTTTCAGAGGCGCGGGTCGACCGGCTCCGACTCGGCGGCCAGGATCGCGAAGACCAACTCGTGCACCCGCCACACCGGTGCGCCCTCGGCCAGCCGATCCAGCGCGGCGAGACCCAGCCCGTGTTCGCGCAGCGCGAGACTGCGCTTGCGGCCGAGGTTCCGCTTGCGCAGGCGGGTCAGCTGTTCCGGGCGGGTGTACTCGGGACCGTAGATGATCCGCAGGTACTCCCGGCCACGGCACTTCACGCCGGGCTGCACGAGCCGGCCCTTCGTGTCGGTGACCGCCGGCCCGCCGTACGGCTTGATGACCATGCCTTCGCCACCCGCCGCGGTGAGCGAGAGCCACCAGTCGGTGGCGTCGGCCTCGGCCGACGCGTCACCGAGATCCACGATCATCCGCCGGGTCGGCGTGAAGATCTCCGGGTCGGCCGCGACCAGGCGGTCCGCCTGCGCCAGGTGCCAGCCATGGTCCTTACGGGCGTACGAGACACCGGCGCCCGCCAGGACCGCGAACGGAGCGAGCGTGATGCCGGTCAGGCCGTCGGTCGGCCGCACGTAGGCCCGGTAGGCCGCCGAGTAGCCGTCGATCTCGGCCGAGCGCAGCTCGATCCGGTCCCGCAGCGCGGACACGTCGAGCCCGCGCGCCGCGACCCGGTCGAGCACCTCCAGCGCCGCCGGCAGGGCGTGCCGGCCGGCCGCACCCACCCCGGCGTAGTGCTCCCGGATCAGCCCGCCCGCCTTCGCCGACCAGGGCAGCAGCTCGCAGTCGAGCAGCAGCCAGTCGGTGTCGAGGTCGTCGAAGAGCCCGGCGGCCGCGGCCCGGACCCGTTCCAGCAGCGGCCCGTCGAGCGCGGGGCCGAAGAACGGGCGGCCGGTCCTGGTCCAGATCGCGTCGCCGGTGCCGATGCGCGACACCCGGACCACGGCCCGGGAGCCCATGTGCTTCTCCTCGCACACGACCCGGTCGACCCCGGCCGCCCGCAGGTCGGCGAAGGCCGTCGACGGGTGCTCCAGGTAGCCGTCGAGGGTCGAGGTCGAGCAGGGTGCCATCGTCGGCGGCAGCCAGACCAGGGTGGCCGGGTCGAGCGCGAACCGGCTCATCACCTCCAGGGCGGCGGCCGCGTTCTCGGCGTCGACGGTGACCCGCCCGTACCCGTAGTCGATGTGCCGCCGGCCGGTGACGTCCGCGAGGTCGAGGCCCTCGTCCGGCTTTGCCGAAAGGCCGGCGAGCGGGCGTACGGGGGCGTAGTACTCGCGGGCCGCCGGTACCGACACCAGTTCCCGGGTCGGCCAGCGCAGCGCGGTCAGTGAACCGCCGAAGACGCAGCCGGTGTCCAGGCAGATGGTGTTGTTGATCCACTCCGGGCGCGGGGTGGGCACGTGGCCGTAGACGACCGCGGCCGAACCGCGGTAGTCGCGAGCCCACGGGTAGCGGACCGGCAGACCGTACTCGTCGGTTTCGCCGGTGGTCTCGCCGTAGAGCGCGAAGCTGCGCACCCGGCCGGACGCCCGGCCCTGGTAGGCCTCCTTGAGGCCGGCGTGCGCGACCACCAGCTTGCCGCCGTCCAGCACGTAATGGCTGACCAGACCTTCGATGAAGGTCTTGACCTCGGTGACGAACTCCGGCGGTTCCGCCGCGAGCTGCGCGAGAGTCTCCGGCAGGCCGTGGGTGAGCTGCACCTGGCGGCCGTTCAGCTTGCGGGCCAGCTTCTGCTCGTGGTTGCCCGGCACGCAGATCGCCGTGCCGGCCGCGACCATGGCCATCACCAGGCGCAGCACGCCCGGCGAGTCGGGCCCGCGGTCGACCAGGTCGCCCACGAAGACGGCCGTGCGGCCCTCCGGGTGCGCGGCGTCGGGCCGGGTCATGTCGTAGCCCAGCTTGCCGAGCAGGGTCACCAGCTCGGCATGGCAGCCGTGCACGTCGCCGATGATGTCGAACGGGCCGGTCAGCTCGCGCTTGTCGTTGAACAGCTTCTCGTAGCGGATCTCGGTGGCCGCGATCTCGTCGGTGCCGCGCAGCACGTGCACCTTGCGGAAGCCCTCGCGGGCCAGCGACCCGAGCGAGCGCCGCAGGTCGCGGTGCATGCGGGTGAGGACCTGGCGGCCGAACGTGCGGTCGGCGCGGCCCTGCGTGCGCTCCCAGGCCAGCGACTCGGGCACATCGAGGACGATCGCGACCGGGAGCACGTCGTGCTCCCGGGCGACCTTGACCAGCCCGGCCCGGGCGTGCGGCTGGAGGTTGGTGGCGTCGACGACGGTGAGCCGGCCGGCCGCGAGGCGCTTGCCGGCCACGTAGTGCAGCACGTCGAAGGCGTCGGCCGAGGCGGACTGGTCGTTCTCGTCGTCGGCGACCAGCCCCCGGAAGTAGTCGGAGGACAGCACCTGGGTGGGCTTGAAGTGGGTGCGGGCGAACGTCGACTTGCCGGATCCGGAGATGCCGACCAGCGCGACGAGCGCGAGCTCCGGTACGTCGATCATGAAGTCACCTCCGTAATCGTGAAGATCGCCAGCTGGGTGGGTGCGCCGGTGGTCTCGTGCTCGTCGCCGACCGGGCGGAAAGCGACCCGGTAGCCGTGGTTCTCCGAGACCCGACGGGCCCAGGCCTGGAACTCGGCGCGGGTCCACTCGAAGCGGTGGTCCGAGTGGCGCATCCCGGTCAAGCCCTCGTAGTGGACGTTGTACTCGGCGTTCGGCGTGGTCACGATGACCGTGCGCGGCCGGGCGTGCCCGAACACGCTCGCCTCCAGGGCCGGCAGCCGCGGCGGGTCGACGTGCTCGATCACCTCCATGAGCACGGCCGCGTCGTAGCCGCGCAGCCGGTCGTCGCGGTAGGTGAGGGCCGACTGCCAGATCTTGATGCGGTCCCGCTGCCGGTCGGGGAGCCGGTCCAGGTGCAGCCGGCGGGCGGCCTGGTCGAGCGCCCGGGAGGAGACGTCGGTGCCGACGATCTCGGTGAACCGGCGGTCCTTGACCAGGGCGGCGAGCAGCGCGCCGGCACCGCAGCCGAGGTCGAGCACCCGGGCGGCGTCGGCGTCGGCCAGCGCGGCCAGTACCGCGTCGCGGCGCTGCTCGGCCAGCGAGACCTTGCGGGCGACCGGCAGCTCGGCCTCCTCCTCGACCGGGGCGGAGTCGGCATCGAGGCGGGACAGCGCCGACTCGGCCAGATGCTTGCGGTGCGCGAGGTAACGACGGGCGATCAGCACCTTCTCCGGGTGCCCGCCGAGCCAGCCCTCGCCCGAGCGCAGCAGCTTCTCGATCTCGTCGGGCGCCACCCAGTAGTGCTTGCCGTCGTCGAGCACCGGCAGCAGCACGTACAGGTGGTTGAGGGCGTCGGCCAGCCGGACGGTGCCGGCCAGCGTCAGGTCGACGTAGCGGCTGTCGCCGCCGATCTCCGGCTCGAACGGGATCGGCGCCGCGGTCACCTGCCAGCCGAGCGGCCCGAACAGTCGCTCGGCCAGCTCGGTGGTACCGCGCAGCACCGGCACCCGGATCTCCAGCGGAATGGCCTCGGCGGCCAGCTCGGGACGGTCCTTCGAGGCGCCGCGCAGGGCGCTGCGGAAAACCTTGGCCAGCGCCCCGGCGAGCAGGCTGGAGGCGGCGTACGGACGGTCGTTGACGTACGCGCCGAGCTCGAACGACTCCTGCTGAGCACGCAGCCGGGCCGGATCCACGTCGAGCAGCAGCGCCGCCGTGCACCGATCCTCGGTCGCCTCGGGGTACAGCACGTACGCCGTACCGGTGGGCACGTCGAAGGTGTGGACCTTGCCGGGATGCTTGACCAGCAGGTAGCCGAGGTCGGTGGCGGGCGGGCGGGTGGTCGTCACGGTGAGCAGCACGCCCTAATGATCGGGCGCCCCGGCCGGGCCTGGCGACCCAATTGTCAGCGGTAGTCGTCCTCCAGCTCGACGACCCGGCTCTGCTCGCGGGCGTCCCACTCGGGGGCCTCGGGGTCGGGCGAAGGTTCGGCGTCCTCTTCGAGGCGTGCGCTGGCGGCCTGTTCGGCGGCGTCCGCCTCCGGGGTCTCCGGGTCGATGTAATCCGGGTACGTCATGGCGCGTTCCCCTCTCGTCGTCCGTCCGGCCCCGTTTCCCCCTCAGCATGCGCGCAAACCGGTCGGCGGTAACCCCTAACCGTGAGGGTTCTGGGAGCAAGTTTCGGGGCGGTTTCCCCTCGGTTCTCGGGCTGCGGAATACTGCCTAGCTGGAGGACAGCGCGGTCCTGCCCTCTGTCTCCATTCGTGTGAAAAGAGCAAGGAGCGCACCGATGCCCATCGCTTCTCCTGAGGTCTACGCCGAGATGCTCGACCGCGCCAAGGCCGGCGCGTTCGCCTACCCGGCGATCAACGTGACGTCCTCGCAGACCCTCAACGCCGCCCTGCAGGGCTTCGCCGAGGCGGGCAGCGACGGCATCGTCCAGATCTCGACCGGTGGCGCGGAGTACGCGTCCGGACCCACCATCAAGAACATGGTCACGGGTGCCGTGGCGCTGGCCGAGTACGCCACCGAGGTCGCCAAGAACTACCCGATCAACATCGCGCTGCACACCGACCACTGCCCGAAGAACAAGCTGGACGCGTACGTCCGTCCGCTGCTCGCCATCTCCAAGGAGCGGGTCGACAACGGCCGCGCGCCGCTGTTCCAGTCGCACATGTGGGACGGCTCGGCCGTGCCGGTCGAAGAGAACCTGCAGATCGCCGAGGAGCTGCTGGCCGCCGCCGCGGCCGCGCACATCATCCTGGAGATCGAGGTCGGCGTCGTGGGCGGCGAGGAGGACGGCGTCGCCGCCGCGATCGACGACAAGCTGTACTCGACCGTCGAGGACGGCCTGGCCACCGCGGCCGCGCTCGGCCTGGGCGAGAAGGGCCGCTACATCACGGCCCTGACCTTCGGCAACGTGCACGGCGTCTACAAGCCGGGCAACGTCAAGCTGCGCCCGGAGGTCCTCAAGGAGATCCAGGACGCGGTCGGCGCCAAGTACGGCAAGGAGAAGCCGTTCGACCTGGTCTTCCACGGCGGCTCCGGCTCGCTGCTCTCGGAGATCCACGGCGCCCTGGACTACGGCGTGGTGAAGATGAACATCGACACCGACACGCAGTACGCGTTCACCCGTCCGGTCGTCGACCACGTGCTGAAGAACTACGACGGCGTGCTGAAGATCGACGGCGAGGTCGGCAACAAGAAGGCGTACGACCCGCGGGCCTGGGGCAAGCTGGCCGAGAACGGCCTGGCCAAGCGAGTCGTCGAGGCGTGCGAGAATCTCCGCTCGACGGGCACCAGCCTCTCCAAGTAAGTCGTTCGATGACGGCCGGTCCCCGTTCGCGGGGATCGGCCGTCTTCATGTTGCAGGGTTACTCAGCGGTATGGGTACGATCGTCCTCTGGTTCACTGGAGGTTCATGATCGTGCTTGGTATCGAGGGCTACGAGCCCGCCTGGCACCATGACGCGGAGGCCCTCGCGGCCGTCCATCGGACCAGATTTGTGCGGCTTATCGGCCGGAAATTGCGATCAAGCTGGCTGATGTGGGACATGGCCGAGCGGGGCTGGTTCGCCGACGGCCCGGTCATCCTCGACTTCGGACAGACGCATGTGGAGATTACTCACCGTAAGTTTGATGAGTGCGCGATCACCTGGGACCAGATCGATCTGAACCTGCCGATCGACTGGTACGAGCACTTCGACTGGCGGCCCGATCCGGTGGCGGCGCTGCGCCTGGCCCGCGGCAAGGTTCTTCGTGCCGTGAACGTGATCGAGCTGGTGACGCCGGCCGAATGGCGGCCTCGGGTGCTGCACGCGGTCGAGTTCCTCTTCGACGGCGCCCGGCTGGCGATCTACAACGCGATGGACGAGAACGGCATAACCGACCTGCCCGAGGCCGAGCTGCCCGCGACCAACTGGCGCCGCGTGCACATCGCCTGAGTCAGCGGGACAGCGCGGCCATCGCCACGTCCAGCGAGTCGGTCACCACCACCAGGTTCGACTGGTCGCCGTGCGGCGACTTGGCCAGCAGCGAGCGCAGCAGGGCCTCGACCGGCAGCTCGCGCCAGTGGTCGACGCCCAGGAAGACGAACGCTCCGGACGGGCCGTCGGTCTGGTAGAAGGTCTTCGTCGCGGCCTGGAAGATCTCCTGGACGGTGCCGGCCCAGCCCGGCGCGAAGACGATGCCACCCCGGGCCAGCCGCAGGATCGAGTCCTCCCGGACGGCGTTCGAGAAGTACTTGCCGATCTGACCGGCGAACAGGTTGGCCGACTCGTGCCCGTACAGCCAGGTGGGCAGCGCCAGACCACCGTGCCGCAGCCTGCCCACCACATCGGACACCGCCGTCCGCGGGGCCGGATAGGCCGCTCGCACCTCGAGCGCCGCCGCCGTGTACGGATCATGATCGGCGAAGTGCGGCGCCGCTGACAGCATCTCGATCGCGGCCTTGAGCTGGGTGGCCGGCCGGGCCGCGAAGTAGGCGCCGAGGTTCGCCGCCTCCATCACGCCCGGCCCGCCGCCGGTCACCACCAGCCGGCCCACCGAGGCGAGCCGCCAGGCCAGGGTGGCCGCCATCCGGTAGGGCGCCGAACCGCGCGGCGCCGCGTGCCCGCCCATGATGCCGACCGCGGCCTTCGCGTCGTGGTTGGCCACCCAGGCGGCCAGTGCCTTGCCGAGCGCGTTGTCGATGCCGGCGTCGTGCAGCCGCTGCGCGATCGCCTCGCGAATGTCCGGCCCGGCCCCGCCGTGCTCGAGGAAGTGCTGGTAGACCGCCGTGTCGTACATTCCGGCGAAGCCGTCCTGGGCGAAGCCGAAGGACAGATCTTCCGGGGTGTAGAGGGTGGCCGGGTGGGTCGGGTAGGGCTGGGCGTCGAACGGCGGCACCAGGTGCGCACCCCGGCGGATCAGGTCGATCTCCACGTCGTCGTTCGCCAGCCGGCAGCCCACGAACAGCGTGCCGGTCACGTCGACGCCGGTGAGGTCGGGCGGATCGGCGTCCAGCCGCAGACCGAGAAGGACCAGGCCGGCCAACGACCGCCGCGCCAGGTGTGACTCGAACTCGGCCCGGGACTCCACCTCGAGCGCGGTGCTGTCGAACGGACTGTCCCCGCCGAGGACGGGATGTAATGGGTCGCCGGGCATGACCGTAGGGTAGCTACCGTGCGAAATGCGGCGGGATCGCTCTATGGACTGGCCTACGGGGATGCCTTCGGGAAACCAACCGAGTTCATGGCGTACGACGCGATCGTCGCGGCCTACGGCCCGGCCGGCCCGGTCGAGCTGACCGGCACGCCCGCCTTGGTCACCGACGACACCCAGATGGCGCTCGCGGTCGGCGAATCGCTGCTGGCCGCCTCGGAGATCACCCCGGGGGTTCTGGAGCCGCTGCTGCGGCAGGCGTTCCTCGACTGGGCGGCGAGCCCGGACAACAACCGCGCCCCCGGCATGACCTGCCTGCGGGCGTGCGCGGCGCTGGCCGACGGGCGGCCGTGGCAGCAGGCGACGCAGGCGGGCTCGAAGGGGTGCGGCGCCAACATGCGGGTCACCCCGGTCGGGCTGATGCCGGGGCTGACCGACGACCAGCGGGCCGGGGCGGCTCAGTTGCAGGCCGCACTCACCCACGGCCACCCGACCGGGCTGGCGGCGAGCGAGCTCACGGCGTACGCCTGCAATTGGCTCTTGAATGGTCTTCCGCCGCGGGAACTGCTCGACGCTCTGCGGGATCGCTGCCGGCGGCAGCGGAGCGTCTACCGGGGCGACTGGCTCGGCGAGCTGTGGCGGACCTCGCTGTCCGCGTCGCCCGAGGATTTCATCGCGGTCGGCTGGGACGAATGCCTGGCGGCGCTGGCCAAGGTCGGCACCGGGAGCGGCACCGGCGATCCGTGCCTGATCACCGGCGAGGGCTGGATCGCCGAGGAAGCCCTCGCGACCGCGCTGCACTGCTATCTGATCTCCCCGGACGAGCCGGTCGCGGTGATCGGGCGCGGTGCCGCCTCCTCCGGCGACTCCGACTCGATCGCCTGCCTCGCCGGTGCGTTCGCCGGTGCGTCGCTGGGCCTCGACGCCTGGCCGGCGGCCTGGCAGCGGCAGATCGAATACACCGATCGGCTCGCCATGATCAGTAACGCGTGGGATTAGCGGGCCGCTGGGAATTCATCCTGGTCGGGCCGGTTGAATGGGGTTATGCAGAATCTGCTTCCCGAGCCGCCGGCCACCCTGCTCCCCGCCGACGTCGAGGCCGACAAGGCCCTCGCCACCGCGGCCGAGACCGGAACCGCCGACGCCTACAAGACCGTCGCCGCCGACCACCCCGCCTACAGCGGGGGCTGGGCCGCGCTGGCCGCCGACGCGCTGGAGGCCGGCGAGCCGGTCACCGCGTACGCCTACGCCCGCACCGGTTACCACCGTGGCCTCGACGCCCTGCGCCGCAACGGCTGGAAGGGGCACGGGCCGGTGCCCTGGGCGCACGAACCCAACCAGGGCTTCCTGCGCTGCCTGCACAGCCTGTCCAAGGCCGCCGCCGAGATCGGCGAGGCCGACGAGGCGGCCCGCTGCGCCCAGTTCCTGCGCGACAGCGACCCGGCCGCGGCCGACGCCCTCTCCTGAGCCGCTAGAGCCCTTCGGCGACCGCTGCGGCGATCTTCAGCCAGGCGTCCTTGGTATTGCTGGACAACTGGCCGTAGCGCAGCGGTTCGCCGGAGTCGATCAACTTCTCGTACGGCGCCATCAGCACCGCCCGGGTGCGGGCCGCGAAGTGCCGCTGGATCGCGGGCAGGTCGATGTCCTTCCGGGTCGGCGGCATCGACACCACGCTGACCGCCTGGCGGACGAGCCGTTGCCGGCCGCTCTGCTCCAGGTGGTCGAGCATCCGGGCGGCGGTCTCGGCCGAGTCGTTACGGGCCGACATGGTGATCACCAGCTGGTCGGTGGCGTCGATTGCCGCCTGCCAGTTCTGGGCCCGCACGTTGTTGCCGGTGTCCACGAAGATCAGCTTGTAGAAGCGGCTGACGATCTCCCGGATCTCGGCGAACGCGCCGGCCGTCAGCATCTCGCCGGCCGTCGCGGACTCGTCCGAGGCCAGCACGTCGAACATGCCCTCGCCCTGAGCCCGCACGTATTGCGACAGGTCACCGACCCGGCCGTGCGCGCCCCGGAAGAGGTGCAGGTCGCGCATCATGTCACGCACCGTACGGGCGTGGAAGTCCTGCTGGGCGCGCATGCCGAGGGTGCCCTGGGTCTCGTTGTTGTCCCAGGCCAGCACGTAACCGCCGCGCTTCTGGCCGAACGTCATGGCAAGCAGCAGCACGGCGACGGTCTTGCCGGCACCGCCCTTCGGGTTGACGATCGTCACCTGGCGCAGGCCACCGAAGTTGCGGCGGACCATCTCGACGTCCTGTTTGAACTCCAGCTCGCGCTTCCCCGGGGCGAGCTTGACCAGGCCGGCCGTGGTCTTCCGGAGCACCGCCCGGGGGCCCATGGTGGCGATCGGCTCGGCCGGCTTGGCCAGCCGGCGGCGGGCGAACTCCTCGGCCGTGGGGCTGCCGTCGGAGACCCACGGGAGGTCCTGGAACGGGTCGACGGGAGGCTGCCCACCGGTGTCGGTCTGCGGCGGGCGCTGCTGCGGAACCACGCGGGGATCCATCGTCGGCGGGTAGGGGCCGGCGATCGGCCGGGCCGGTCCCTGCTGCTGCGGTGGCATCGGCTGTGGTGGCATCGGTTGCTGCGGCGCTGGCGGCGGCGGCGTTTGTGGTGGCGGCGTTGGTTGTGGCGGGAACGGCGCAGGTGGCGGCGACGGCCGGTAGATCTGGCCGTTCGACGGGTCCGGGGTCGGTGGGGCCGGCGGGGGTGGCGTCTCGGGACGCGCCACGTTCGGCACCGGGACCGAAGCGGTGGCCCGCGGCGGCGGCTCCGGTTGCGCGGGCCGCTGCTGCGGGGGCTGGGACCAGGGCGAATCCGGGCTCGTGTGCACTCCGGAACCGGAGGTCGGCTCGGCCGGTGCGACGGCCGGCGGCGGCACCGGTACGGCCGGGGGCGGCACCGGGACCGGGCGGTCCGGCCGGTAGACACCGGTCGCCGGGCCCGGAATCGGCACGGCCGGTGGCGTCTGGTGCGGCACAGGCCCGCCACCGTGCACGGGAGCGTCCGGCTCCTCATCCGCCCAGAACGGTTCCACGTCCCGATCGGGGGGCGTGGGGTTCGTCCCTGGGACGTAGACGCGGTCGGCGTGCTCGTCCTCCACGGAAGCGTCCTCCCCGAGTTACCTAGCGGTATTTCAGTACTACTTCAGACTCGCACAGTAGGTCAGCTCGCGTACACCGCCCACGCCCCGGCCTCCGTCCACCAGGAACGCTTGCGGTTCATCGATCCACCGACGCCGTCGTCGAGGAACTGCAACTCGCCGTCGCGGGGCAGCACGGACACCGCCCGGCCGCGGGCCCGGCGCACCTCGATCTGGACCTTGGAGCCCCGCCGGAACCGCTGCTTGACCACCTTGGGCACCGCCACGGCCACCTCGACCCGGCCGTCGGTCGGGTCGCCATCGGTGAGCAACCGGAGGCCGTCGAACTCGGCGTAGCCGCCGCCGTTGCCGATCGCGCAGGCCAGGATCGGGTCGGTGCCGTCGGAGAGGACCTTGTCGTCCACCTCGACCCGGCCGCGCCAGGCCACCGCGCGGCCGTCGTCGTCCGCGCCGCCGACCAACGCACCGTCCACGGTGACCGATCCGCCGTCGTTGCGCAGCAGGTCGAGCCGCCGGACCGGGCCGGTCAGCACCGCCGCGGCCACCCCGGCCGGGGTGCGCGGCAGGCCCAGCTGCGCGGCCAGGTCGGTGGTGCCGGTCGCGTCGAGCGGGAGCAGCGCCACCGGCGGGAGGTCCGGAACGGTGCGGTTGGTGTCCAGGTCACCGGGGCGTTTGCTGGGCGGCGGAGCGTACCGCCGGACCAGCCGTCGCAGGACGGCCCGCAGCTGGCCGTCGACCGCGCAGGCAACCACGAGCCTGGTCTTGTTCTCGGTGTCGGGCCAGGTCAGGCCGTCCGGCCGGGGCGGGCCGTCGAAGCGTTCGAGCACCGCGTCGATCTCCGCATCGGAGCCGGCGGTGATCATCTCGACGCGCGCGCCACCGGCGGTGAGCGCCTCGGCGCACTGCAGAACCGGAACGCGCGGTGTGGCGCACGCCTCTTTCTCGGCCGAACCGCAACCGCCGCAGCCGCCGGCGCCGCACGCGTCCACCGACGGCCCCGCGCCCTCGGCCAGGCTGAGGATCACGACGTCGTACATCCGCTTACGCCCCGCCCAGCACCGAGTGGCGTTCGATGACCGCCTCGCGGCCCGGGCCGACGCCGACGATCGAGATGCGCGCGCCGAGACGCTGCTCGACGAACTCGACGAAGCGCTGCGCGTCCTTCGGCAGGTCGTCGAAGCTGCGGCAACCGGAGATGTCCTGCTTCCAGCCGGGCAACGTCTCGAAGATCGGAGTCGCGTGGTGGAAGTCGGTCTGGTTGACCGGCATCTCGTCGTGGCGCACGCCGTTGACCTCGTAGGCCACACACACCGGGATCTCGTCGAGACCGTCGTAGTTGTCCAATTTGGTCAGCGCGAAGTCGGTGACCCCGTTGATCCGCTGCGCGTAGCGGCCGATCACCAGGTCGAGCCAGCCGATCCGGCGCGGGCGGCCGGTGGTCGTGCCGTACTCGTGGCCGACCTCACGAAGGTAGTCGCCGAACTTGTCATGCAGCTCGGTCGGGAACGGGCCCTCGCCCACCCGGCTGGTGAACGCCTTGAGCACCGCCACCACCCGGTCGATCCGGGTCGGCGGGATGCCGGCGCCGGTGCAGGCACCGCCGGCCGTCGCGTTCGAGCTGGTCACGAACGGGTAGGTGCCGTGGTCCACATCGAGCAGGGTGGCCTGGCCGGCCTCGCAGAGCACGACCTTGCCCGCATCGAGCGCCTGGGACAGCTCGAGCGCGGTGTCGCCCACGTAGGGGCGGAGGCGCTCGACGTACGACAGGAGCTCGGCCACCACCTCTTCGACCTTGACCGCCTGGCGGTTGTAGATCTTCGAGAGCACCTGGTTCTTGAAGGAGAGGGCCGCCTCGACCTTCTGCCGCAGGATCGACTCGTCGAAGAGGTCCTGGATGCGCACGCCCAGGCGGTTCATCTTGTCGGCGTAGGTCGGGCCGATGCCGCGACCGGTCGTGCCGATCCGCCGGGCGCCCAGGTAACGCTCGCTGACCTTGTCGAGCGTGCGGTTGTAGGACGCGATGACGTGCGCGTTCGCGCTTATCCGCAGGCGGGACGTGTCGATGCCGCGCGCCTCGAGACCGTCGATCTCCTGGAACAGGACAGCCAGGTCGACCACCACACCGTTGCCGATCACCGGGGTCACGCCCGGGGTCAGGATGCCGCTGGGCAGCAGGTGCAGCGCGTACTTCTCGCCCTTGATCACCACGGTGTGACCGGCGTTGTTGCCACCGTTGAACTTGACGACGTAGTCGAGCCGGTCGCCCAGCAGATCAGTGGCTTTGCCTTTGCCCTCGTCGCCCCATTGGGCGCCGACCAACACGATCACCGGCACGTCTGTGACGCCTTTCCGCGTGCTTGCGTACTCGGCGAAGCCCGGGTACTGCCGAAGTTTACGCGACCGACCTGCGGTGCGACGTGCGGAAGGAGGCCGCCGGTAGGATCGGCGGTCGTGCGCGTACTTCTGATCGGATCCGGCGGGCGGGAACACGCCCTCGCCGTCGAGCTCGCTGCCGACCCCTCCGTCGAATTCCTGGCCGCCGCCCCCGGTAACCCCGGCATCGCGCAGGTCGCCGCGCTCTATCCGGTGACCGCCACCGATCCGGCCGCCGTGGCCGCCCTCGCCGTCGAGGTCGCGGCCGACCTGGTCGTGGTCGGTCCGGAGGCGCCGCTGGTGGCGGGCGTGGCCGACGCCGTGCGGGCCAAGGGCATCGCCTGTTTCGGTCCGAGCGCCGCGGCCGCCCAGCTGGAGGGGTCGAAGGCGTTCGCCAAGGACGTCATGGCCGCGGCCGGGGTGCCGACCTCGCGATCTTATGAGTGCACCTCGCCCGAGGCCGTGGACCGCGCGCTGGCCGACCTCGGTGCGCCCTATGTGGTGAAGAACGACGGCCTGGCCGCCGGCAAGGGAGTCGTGGTCACCGACTCGATCGAGGAGGCTCGCCGCCATGCCGCCGAGTGCGGCAAGGTCGTGATCGAGGAATATCTGCCCGGTCCCGAGGTCTCGCTGTTCGTGGTGACCGACGGCACGGCGTCGGTGCCGCTGATGCCGGCCCAGGACTTCAAGCGGCTGGGGGACGGCGACGCCGGTCCGAACACCGGCGGCATGGGGGCGTACGCCCCGCTGGACTGGGCGCCGGACGATCTCGTGCCCCGGGTGATGCGGGAGACGGTCGAGCCGACCCTGGCCGAGATGCGCAAGCGGGGCACCCCGTTCGCCGGGCTGCTCTACGTCGGACTCGCGCTCACCCCGGACGGCCCGAAGGTGATCGAGTTCAACGCCCGCTTCGGCGACCCGGAGACCCAGGTGGTGCTGGCCCTGCTGGACACGCCGCTGTCCGGGCTGCTGTACGCCGCCGCAACCGGCAACCTGGCCGGTTACCCGCCGCTGCTCTGGCACGACGGCGCCGCCATCACCGTGGTGGTGGCCAGCGCGAACTATCCCGGCACCCCGCGCACCGGCGACGTCATCGAGGGTGCCGAGGTGCCCGGCGTGATCCACGCCGGCACGGCCCGCCGGGACGACGGCGCCCTGGTCTCCTCGGGTGGCCGGGTGCTGAGTGTCACGGCCGTCGGCGCTGACCTGGTCGCGGCCCGCGAGTTCGCCTATGCCCTGGTCGACGGCGTCCGCCTGGACGGGGCGCAGTACCGCACCGACATCGCCCTGAACGCCGTCGAGGGCCGGATCCAGCTCTGATCCGGCCCCGTCAGCGGCCCGTCAGGCCTTGGGAATGTCGAACAGCTTGGCCACGTTGGCGGCCAGGCCCAGGTCACCCTTTGCCTTGATCTTGCCGGTCATGAACATCATCATCGGGTTGCCGTCACCGGAGACGACCTTCAGGAACGTGACCGGGTCCATGGTCATGGCGAGCTTGGGGTCGCGCTCGGGCTTGCTGGTGACCGTGCAGGCGCCGTTCTCGATCACCGTCTCGTAGGTGTCGTTGCCGCCGCCGGCGCCACCGGTGATGACCCAGTGGATGACGGCCGAGGTGTTGCCGGCCTTCTCCGCGCGGAAGAGCTGAGGCATGCGGTTGAAGACCTCGTCGAGGATCTTCGTGCGTGCGTCGCCGGACATGACCTCGGCGATCTGCGAGTCGGGCGTCGACTTGACGAGCTGCGCGAACTCCTTCGGGCCGATCGAGGAGAGCGACTCGGGGTTGAAATCAGTCATCGGTGGACCTTTCGGTATCTGCGCTGTACCTACTCGCGAGTAACCCTAGCGAGAATGCCGCTTCTCCGTGCAGTGTGCCACTCCCAAACAAGTGTTGGACAGTCGGCGCGCTGAATGCCTAGACTCCCCAACATGTCTTTGGGAGATTCGGCGTCGCCACGAGAGCAGAGCACGGCTTCGCTGCGGGCGATGGCCCATCCGGTGCGGCTGCGGATCATGTCGCTGCTGACGGCTGCCCCGATGACCGCGGCCGAGGTGGCCCGTGAGCTCGGCCTCACCCACGCCAACGCCAGCTACCACCTGCGCACCCTGCTCTCCGGCGGGCTGATCTTCGTGGAGAGCGAGGAGAAGATTCGCGGTGGCGTCGCCAAGCGTTACCGCTACGACGTCGCCCACGAGCGGGAGCGGCGGCTCAGCGAGCGCCCGCTCTCCGACGAGCAGCTGCGCATCGAGATCGCCGCGTTCGCCAACGAGCTGATCCGCCGTTCGCGGGACGCGCGCTTCCCGGCCGGCCAGAAGGTGCTGGCCGACGCCGAGCTCTGGGTCGATCCGGCGAAGTGGGACGAGCTGCGGGAACGGATCGCCCTCGCGCTGACCGAGCTGCACGGCGCGGCTCAGCCACCCCGCACCCCCGGCACCGTCCGCACCAGCACCACCGCTGCCCTGTTCGAGATGGAGTCCGAATGAACGGCCCCCTCCGCCAACGCCCCTTTCAACTCCTGCTGGCCGGCCGCACGATCAACGCGCTCGGCAACGCGTTCGCCCCCATCGCGCTCGCCTTCGCGGTTCTCGACCTCACCGGGTCCGCCACCGACCTGGGCTTCGTGGTCGGCGCCCGCACGGTGGTCAACGTCGTGTTCCTGCTGTTCGGCGGCGTGCTGGCCGACCGTCTGCCGAAAAACCTGCTGATGGTCGGCTCCAGCCTGGCGGCGGCCATCACCCAGGGCACCGTGGCGGCTCTGGTGCTCACCCACAACGCCACGATTCCGCTGCTCATCGTGCTGGCCGCACTCAACGGCATGGTCGGGGCGCTGGCCCTGCCGGCGAGCGCGTCGATCCTGCCGCAGACCGTGCCGGCGGAGATCCGTCAGCAGGCGAACGGGATCAGCCGGGTCTTCCTGAACAGCGCGGCCGTCCTGGGCGCGCCGGCGGCCGGGATCGTGGTCGCGGCGGTCGGTCCGGGCTGGGGCATCGTGGTCGACGCGGCCACGTTCGTGATCTCGGCGTTCTGCTTCGCGGGCCTCGGTCTGGCGATCGCCGCCGGCGCCGCGAAGCCGGTGAACGCGGAGATGGTCGTCGAGGAGGCGGCCGGCGGTCTGGCCGGCACCGCAGTGCCCGTACTCGAAAGTGCCGAGCCGTCGCCAAAGCGCCCCAACGTCTTTGTTGATCTTCGGACCGGATGGTCCGAGTTCCGCTCGCGGACCTGGCTGTGGGTGGTCGTGGCCGGGTTCTGCGTGGCCAACATGGCCTGGGGCGGCTCCCTCTTCGTGCTCGGACCGGTCATCGCGGACGACACCTTCGGCCGCCGGGCCTGGGGCTTCGTGCTGGCCGCACAGACCGTCGGCATGATCATCGGAGCCCTGATCGCGATGCGACTGCGCCTTGAGCGACTGCTCTACTTCGGCGTCGCCTGCTGCACGCTGATGGCCCTGCCGATCTACGTGCTCGGTCTCTATCCGAACCTCTGGGTGCTCATCGCCGGTGCACTGATCGCCGGCCTGGGGCTCGAACAGTTCGGGGTGGCCTGGGAGACGACGATGCAGGAGCACATCCCGGCCGACAAACTGGCCCGGGTCTACTCGTACGACATGGTCGGCTCGTTCGTGGCGATCCCGATCGGCGAGATGGCGATCGGACCGATCTCGCACGTGGTCGGCACCGAGGCGACCCTGGTCGGCGCCGGCATCCTCGTCACCGGCGCCTTCCTCGCCCAGCTGAGCAGCCGGGACGTGCGCACCCTGCCGCACAAGCTGCCCGAGCCGGAAAACGCGCCCGTGAAAGAATCGGTGCCGTGACGATCCCGAACGTGCTGGCCGCCCGCTACGCCTCCGCCGAGCTCACCGACCTGTGGTCCCCGGAGGAGAAGATCCGGATGGAGCGCCGGCTCTGGCTCGCCGTGCTGCGCGCTCAGCGTGATCTCGGCGTGGCCGTGCCCGAGGGCGCCGTGGAGGCGTACGAAGCGGTGCTCGACCAGGTCGACCTCCCGTCGATCGCGGCCCGCGAGCGGGTCACCCGGCACGACGTGAAGGCGCGCATCGAGGAGTTCAGCGCGCTGGCCGGCTTCGAGCAGATCCACAAGGGGATGACCTCCCGCGACCTGACGGAGAACGTCGAGCAGCTGCAGATCCGGGCCTCGCTCGAGCTGATCCGCGAGCGGGTGGTCACCACCCTGGCCCGGCTCACCGAGCGCGCGGTCGAATACTCCGACCTGGTGATGACCGGCCGCTCGCACAACGTCGCGGCGCAGGCCACCACGCTGGGCAAGCGGTTCGCCTCGGCGGCGCAGGAGCTGCTGATCGCGTACGAACGGCTGGACGACCTGATCGGGCGCTACCCGCTGCGCGGCATCAAGGGCCCGGTCGGCACCGCGGCCGACCAGCTCGACCTGCTGGACGGCGACTTCGACGCCCTCGCCCAGCTGGAGCAGCGGGTCGCCGGCCACCTCGGCTTCAACCGGGTGCTCAGCAGCGTCGGTCAGGTCTACCCACGCTCGCTCGATTTCGACGTGGTGTCGGCGCTCGTCCAGGTCACCGCCGGCCCGTCGTCGCTGGCCACCACGATCCGGCTGATGGTCGGCCAGGAACTGGCCACCGAGGGCTTCAAGCCCGGCCAGGTCGGCTCGTCGGCGATGCCGCACAAGATGAACACGCGCTCGTCGGAGCGGGTCAACGGCCTCGCGGTGATCGTCCGCGGTTACCTGTCGATGGTCGGCGAGCTGGCCGGTGACCAGTGGAACGAGGGTGACGTCTCCTGCTCGGTGGTCCGCCGGGTGGCGCTGCCGGACGCGTTCTTCGCCACCGACGGCCTGTTCCAGACGTTCCTGACCGTGCTCGACGAGTTCGGCGCCTACCCGGCGGTGATCGCCCGTGAGCTCGACCGCTTCCTGCCGTTCCTGACCACCACCAAGATCCTGGTGGCGGCGGTGCGCAAGGGCGTCGGCCGGGAGGCCGCGCACGAGGTGATCAAGGAGCATGCGGTCGGGGTGGCGCTGGCCATGCGGGAGAAGGGCGCTCCGGTCAACGACCTCTTCGACCGGCTGGCCGGCGACGAGCGGATGCGGCTCTCGCGCGCCGAGATCGACACTCTGGTGGCGGACCGGGCCGGCTTCGTCGGTGCCGCGTCGTCCCAGGTGGCCCGGGTGGCGGACCGAGTCGCCGCGATCGTGGCGGCGCATCCCGCCGCGGCGCACTACGCGCCGGCACCCATCCTGTGATCTAAATCGTGCCGCCGAGGCGCAACGGAGCTCGACCCTCACGTCGCACCTCGGCGGAGACTGCTCGAAACTCCTGCCGGACGACAGCGGGGGCGCCGCCGTCCGGCCCTACGGAGATCGATGTACCGAACAGTAGGTGGATCTCGGTGTGCCGCCTACCACTCAGATCCCACATATCACGATGTGATGACCCCGCGGTGATCTTGGGCGTGCCCTAGATCACCGCCGAAGTGCCCTGGTCAGCGGGGATTGCGTCGCTCTGCCGACAGCGGGCGATGGGTCGATGCCAGGGTTCACAAGGTAGGCTGCCGGTGCTCACATCTATCAGTCAGGAGTGCCCGTGGCTCGCGTCGTGGTCGACGTCATGCTCAAGCCGGAGATCCTTGATCCGCAGGGCCAGGCGGTTGCGAACGCGCTGCCCAGGCTCGGGGTCACCGATGTCTCCTCCGTTCGCATCGGCCGGCGGATCGAGATCGAGTTCGAGGGCGAGGCCGACCTCGATCGCGCCCGCGAGATCGCCGACAAGCTCTTGGCGAACCCGGTGATCGAGGACTTTGACATTCGTGTGGCGGAGGTCGCCTGACCATGCGTATCGGTGTGGTCACCTTCCCCGGATCACTCGACGATGGGGACGCGGCCCGCGCCGCGCGCATCGCCGGCGCTGAGGCGGTCCGCCTCTGGCACGGCGACCCCGACCTGCACGGCGTCGACGCCGTGGTGCTGCCCGGCGGTTTCTCCTACGGCGACTACCTTCGCTGTGGCGCTATCGCCCGGTTCGCCCCCGTTATGGAAACGATTATCGACGCGGCCCGTGGCGGCCTGCCGGTGCTCGGCATCTGCAACGGCTTCCAGGTCCTGTGCGAGGCGCACCTGCTTCCCGGCGCGCTGACCCGCAACCAGCACCTGCACTTCCGCAACCGTGACCAGTGGCTGCGCGTCGAGTCCCCGGACACCGCGTGGACCAACAACTTCACCGAAGGCCAGGAGATCCTGGTCCCGGT
Organism: Paractinoplanes toevensis; assembly: GCF_018332695.1. Classification (GTDB taxonomy): domain Bacteria; phylum Actinomycetota; class Actinomycetes; order Mycobacteriales; family Micromonosporaceae; genus Actinoplanes; species Actinoplanes toevensis. Next base: position 20,764 of record NZ_BOQN01000139.1, on the reverse strand, counting down.
GAAGAACGGCGAAGGCTGCTACGTCGCCGACGCCCACACGCTCGACGCGCTCGAGGCCGAGGGCCGGATCATCGCCCGTTACATCAAGGGCAACCCGAACGGTTCGCAGCGCGACATTGCCGCGATCACCAACGAGGCCGGCAACGTCGTCGGCATCATGCCGCACCCGGAACACGCGGTGGAGGCGCTGACCGGCCCGTCGCTGGACGGCCTCGGCTTCTTCACCTCCGTCCTGCGCGCCCTGGCCGGGGCGACCGCGGGCGGGCAGCAATCAGGGGGACACCAGTAATGACCTCGCAGCCGGACACGGCCACCAGCGGCGCGGCGGCGTCGCCGAGTGAGAAGAAGCCGACCGGCTTCGCCGCGACCGACGTTCTGATCAACGAGTTCGCCGGCGCTCCGGACACCGTGGAGCGTGCGTACCAGACTCCGACGGAGCTCCAGCCGCACACCGAGCTCGGTCTCAAGGACGACGAGTACGAACGGATCCGGCAGATCCTCGGGCGTCGCCCGACGGCCTCCGAACTCGCGATGTACTCGATCATGTGGAGCGAGCACTGCTCCTACAAGTCGAGCAAGGTGCACCTGCGGCAGTTCGGTGAGAAGCAGCCACAGAACACCCGCATGCTGGCCGGCATCGGCGAGAACGCGGGCGTCGTGCAGATCTCCGACGACATCGCGGTCACCTTCAAGGTCGAGTCGCACAACCACCCCAGCTTCGTCGAGCCCTACCAGGGCGCGGCCACCGGCGTCGGCGGCATCGTCCGGGACATCCTCGCCATGGGTGCCCGGCCGATCGCGGTGATGGACCCGCTGCGCTTCGGTGCGGCCGACCACCCCGACACCGCCCGGGTGCTGCCCGGCGTGGTGGCCGGCATCGGCGGCTACGGCAACTGCCTGGGCCTGCCTAACATCGGCGGCGAGATCGTCTTCGACCCGACCTATCAGGGCAACCCGCTGGTCAACGCACTGAGCATCGGTGTGCTTCCGGTCGAGCGGCTGCAGCACAAGGAAGCCGCCGGCGTCGGCAACATCGTCGTGCTGCTCGGTGCGCGCACCGGCCGCGACGGCATCGGCGGCGTCTCCGTGCTCGCCTCCGCCACCTTCGACGACGAGGCCGAGCAGCGCCGCCCGTCGGTGCAGGTCGGCGACCCGTTCATGGAGAAACTGCTCATCGAGAGCTGCTTGGAGCTCTACGACGCCGGCCTCGTCGCCGGCATCCAGGACCTCGGCGGCGCGGGCCTGACCTGCGCGCTCACCGAGACCGCGGCCGCGGCCGGCACCGGCATGCGGGTGTGGCTGGAGCGGGTGCCGCTGCGTGAGGCGTCCATGTCGCCCACCGAGATCCTGGCCAGCGAGTCGCAGGAGCGGATGCTCCTGATCGTCACGCCGGACAACCTCGCCCCGGTGCTGGCCGTCGCCGAGAAGTGGGGCGTCTGGGCCACCGCCATCGGCGAGGTCACCCAGTCCGAGGCGGACGGCGCTCCGGGCCGGCTGGTGATCAGCTGGAACGAGCACGTCGTGGTCGACGTGCCGCCCGGTTCGCTGGCCGACGACGGCCCGGTCTACGCCCGGCCGATCCGGGAGCCCGCCGACTTGATACTGCTTCAGGCCGATCGGGCCGAGACGCTGCCGCGGCCGGCCACCGGCGACGAGCTGCGCGAGACCGTGCTGCGGATGGCCGCGTCGCCGAACCTGTGCGACAAGACCTGGGTGACCGAGCAGTACGACCGTTACGTCCTCGGCAACACGATCCTGGCCCAGCCGGAAGACTCGGGTGTGCTGCGGATCGACGAGCGCACCGGCCTCGGGGTGGCGCTGTCGGTGGACGGCAACGGCCGCTTCGCCCGCCTCGACCCCTACGAGGGCGCCAAGCTCGCGCTGGCCGAGGCGTACCGGAACGTCGCGGTCACCGGCGCCGAGCCGGTCGCGGTCACCGACTGTCTCAACTTCGGCTCGCCCGAGGACCCGGCCGTGATGTGGCAGTTCGCCGAGGCCGTGCGCGGTCTCGCCGACGGCTGCCAGCAGCTCGGCACCCCGGTGACCGGCGGCAACGTCAGCTTCTACAACCAGACCGGCGCCGCCGCGATCCACCCGACCCCGGTCGTCGGTGTGCTCGGCGTCTTCGACGACGTGGCCCGTCGCATCCCGATGGGCTTCACGCCGCCGACCGGCGACGGTGACCTGCTGTTCCTGCTCGGCGAGACCGAGTGCGAGCTGTCCGGTTCGGAGTGGGCGTGGGTCACCCACGCGCACCTCGGCGGTCGCCCGCCGAAGATCGACCTGGCGAAGGAGCAGCGGCTCAGCGCGCTGATGTCGCGGGCCTCGCAGGCCGGCCACGTCAACGCCGCGCACGACCTCTCCGATGGTGGTCTGGCCCAGTCGTTGGTGGAGAGCTGCCTGCGGCGCGAGGTCGGTGCCCGGATCACGCTGCCGGACGACGGCCAGTCCGCGTTCGTGCACCTGTTCAGCGAGTCGGCCAGCCGGGCCGTCGTGGCGGTGCCGCGCGGGCACGACAAGGCGTTCGTGGCGCTCGCCGCCGACTACGGCGTGCCGTGCACCCCGATCGGCGTGACGTCGCGGGACGCGGTGCTCGAGGTTCGCGACCAGTTCGAGATTCCGCTGAGCGAGGTGCGGGAGGCCTGGACCTCGACGCTGCCCAAGCTCTTCGGTGATCTGGCCGCGGCGGCCGTCCCGGCCGAGGAGCCGGCGGTTCGGTCGGTGACGCTGGAGATCGCGGAGCCGGTTCCGGGTGGGCCGATCGAGCCGGCCGAGCCGAGCACCGACTGATCCACAACCGACGGTAAAGCCGGTCAGCGTCCACGCTGACCGGCTTTCGTCGTTCCGGGGTGGTCCCGGGTAGTCCGGATAGCAAAAGATCGGCCCGCGCCGTGTAGTGGCGCGGGCCGATCTTTTTGCTAGGGCTTTCTAGTTGTCCATCCAGTCGAGCGAGCGACGCTGACCCGGCTGGGAGGGCTCCTGCGGGCGGGGCGGCTGTCCGCCATGGCGGTTCTGCTCGTTGTAGCCGCCGCGCTGGTCGTAACCACCCTGGTCGTAACCGCCTGCGCCGTACTGACCGGCCGGGGCACCACCAGCGCCGTACTGACCGCCCGGGGCGCTCGGGACGGGCGGGACGGGCGGGACGGGCGGCGGCGGAGCGGCCTGGCCGTACTGACCGCCGGGGGCAGCGCCCTGGGCGCCGCCGTACTGGTCGTAGCCGCCACCGGCCGCGCCGTACTGGCCGCCCTGGTCGCCGCCGTATCCGGCCTGGTCGTCGTAACCGCCGCCGTACTGACCGGCGGGAGCGGCTGCGCCGTATCGGCCGCCACCCTGCTGCGGGCCGTAGCCGTTGCCGGCGTCCTGACCGCCCCAGCCGCCGGCACCCTGATCCGGGTACCCGCCGCGCTGGTCGCCGTAGCCGGTCGGCTCGGCGGCGCCGTATTGCTGGGAGCCGCCGTACTGCTGAGCGCCACCGCCGTAGGTGCCGCCGCCGTACTGGCCGCCGCCCTGAGCCGCGCCGCCGCCGTACTGCTGGGCGCCGGGCTGCTCGTACTCGTCGTAGTCGTTGCCGGCCTCGGGCCGGTACATCCCGGTCGGCTCGTCGTAGCGCTGCTGCGGGGCATCGGCCGGGGCCGCCGCCGCGCCGTACTGGCCGCCGCCCTGAGGCGCGCCGCCGCCGTACTGCGGGCCGGCGGGCTGCGCCGCACCGTAGGTGCCGCCGTACTGGCCGCCGCCGCCCTGGGCCGCGCCGCCGTACTGGCCGCCCTGAGCCGCGCCGCCGTACTGCTGGCCGGGCACGCCCGGGTCGTCCCAGCCGCCACCACCGCCGGCGTAGCCGCCCTGGTTCGGAACGGGCACGCCGTACGGGTCGGGGAACTCGTCCTCGACGACCGGGCGGTGCAGCATGGTGGGCGCGTCGGACATCGGCGAGGCCGCACGCGGCGCCACCATCGTGGCGTCCCGGCCGGCTGCCATCGGGGAGGCGACCCGGGTCGCGTCGTTGAACCGGCCCTGGCTCGGCGGCACCACGCCGCCGGGACCGACCGGCATCGAGGTCGGGTCGTCGTCGACGCCGCCGTCCTCGCCGTTGTTCTTGCGACGCATCAGGACCAGCACGATCGCACCGACACCGGCCGCCACCAGCAGGCCGCCGACGATGATGAACAGCATCGAGCCGGAGCCGCTGCCCGAATCGGCCGACTTGTTCTCCGTGTCGGCGTCGACCGCGGCCGACTCGTCGGTGGTCGGGTCCTCGGTGGCCTCGTCGAGGGCCGCGGAGCTGGCCGCGGCCGAGACGGACGCGGACGGGGTCGCCGATGCCGTGGCCTCGACGGCCTTGAGCGTCAGCGGAACCGTGACGCTCTTGCCGGCCGAGGCCTGGATCTGCACGGTGGCCGCGTTGAAGCCGTCCTTGAGCGCGCCGACCGAGATGTTGCCGGGCGTGATCTGCGACGAATCCGACGAGTTGAAGGAGTAACCACCGGAGCCGTTGGTCGTTGTCTGGTACGCGTGACCGGCACTGTCCTTCATGGCGACCGCGGCGCCGGAGATGGCCTTGCCGTCCTGATCCTTCACCTTGCCGGAGATGGATGTGACGGTTTGCGGCTTGTCCGGACCCTTGACGTTCACCGGCTGGCTGGTGGAGTTCGTCTGGCCGTCGATCGTCGCGCTGACCGAGATGTTGACGGTCTTCGTAGCGCCGGCGTCGACCGTCGGTGCGGTCAGCTTGACGTTGAAGTCAGTGCCGTCCGAGCTCACCTGAGCGATCTGGTTGCAGCCGTCGCAGGTCATGCCACTGACCTTGATGGTCGCCGTGGCCTGCCCGCCGGCACCGCCGTTGACGTTGACGGCGCGAACCTTGAAGCCCATCTGCAGGCTGTTACCCGAGACCACATCCGTAGGCAGGCTCGTGATTTGCACGTCGGGTGGATCGGCCAGCGCCACCGCGGGAGCGACGACGATTACGCCGAGGACCACCGCCAGTAACGCACCGGCCTGGGCCACTCGGGCTCGTAGGTGCGTTGTCACGTCCACCGCCCTTCCGGTCGCACGGTTTTCCCGGCTGTCTAGAGTGCCGGTTACTTCCCGCGACTAAAACACCGTCGGCCACTATGCCTTGTCGTACGCCCATTGCGCGACCCAGGGGCGTGTAGCAATCTCGGCCGAGTGGGTCGTATTGTCCCGACGTGTCCCCTGCGCACAATAGATCCGAAGCTGTGAAACAAGCGTTGGACGCGCTGGATCAAGGTGTCCAACCCGACCGTCCGGTGCTGCGTGACGCTGTGCGAGCACTGCTGGCCGAGTTGTCCCGACGAGCACCTGGCCGTTCGGTGGAGGTGCGGATTCCGCCTTTCGGTGCAATTCAGTGTGTCGTTGGTCCCAGGCACACGCGTGGCACACCGCCCAATGTGGTCGAAACGGATCCGGTCACCTGGCTCCTGGTCGCCACGGAGCGTGTGACCTGGGCGGATGCGCAGCGTGACGGCCGTCTGCGCGCCAGCGGCATCCGAACCGACCTGAGCGAGTACCTGCCGCTGTATCCGGTCGCTGACGTCGAGTGAGGCCGCCTCGAGCCCGAGCCGCGGCCCGTCCGCTCGCGTACACTGGGCGATCGGAGCGGACCAGCAAAGTTCGAGCTAGAACACAGGGAGCGATCAGGTGCCCCGAGGCGACGGCCGGTTGACCGACGATCTCGACCCCCAGGAGCGCGGCCCCCAGGATGCCTGTGGCGTCTTCGGTGTCTGGGCCCCGGAGGAAGAGGTCGCAAAACTTACCTATTTCGGGCTCTTCGCACTCCAGCACCGTGGCCAGGAAGCCGCCGGCATAGCCGTCAGTGACGGCTCCGGCGTGGTGGTATACAAGGATCTCGGCCTGGTCTCCCAGGTCTTCGACGAGCCGACCCTGGCGAGCCTGCGCGGCCACCTCGCGATCGGCCACACGCGTTACTCCACCACCGGCGGTTCGAACTGGGAGAACGCGCAGCCCACGATCCGCGCGACCACGGCCGGCACGACGATCGCGCTGGCCCACAACGGCAACTTGGTCAACACCGCCGAGCTCGCCCGCGAGGTCGCCGAGCGCGGCATCGAGATGGACAAGAACACGACCAACGACACCGCCCTGGTGACCGCTCTGCTGGCCAGCTGGCCGGACATGTCGGTCGAGGCCGCGGCACTCGAGGTGCTGCCCCGCCTGCGCGGCGCGTTCAGCTTCGTCTTCATGGACGAGAACACGCTCTACGCCGCCCGTGACGCGCAGGGCGTCCGCCCGCTCGTGCTCGGCCGGATGGAGCGCGGCTGGGTGATCGCGAGCGAGACCGCGGCCCTGGACATCGTCGGCGCCAGCTTCGTCCGCGAGGTCGAGCCGGGCGAGATCGTCGCGGTCGACGAGCACGGCCTGCGCTCCACCCGGTTCGCCGCGCCGGAGCCGAAGGGCTGCCTCTTCGAGTACGTGTACCTGGCCCGTCCCGACACCACCATCGCCGGCCGGAACGTGTATTCGGCCCGCGTCGAGATCGGCCGCCGGCTCGCCAAGGAGCACCCGGTCGAGGCCGACCTGGTCATCCCGGTGCCGGAGTCCGGCACGCCGGCCGCGATCGGCTACGCCGAGGCCTCCGGCATCCCCTACAGCGCCGGTCTGACCAAGAATGCCTATGTGGGCCGCACCTTCATCCAGCCCTCGCAGACGATCCGGCAGCTGGGCATCCGGCTCAAGCTCAACCCGCTGCGCGAGGTCGTCCGGGGCAAGCGGCTCGTGGTGGTGGACGACACCATCGTCCGAGGTAACACCCAGCGGGCACTGGTCCGGATGCTGCGCGAGGCGGGCGCCCTCGAGGTGCATGTGCGCATCTCGGCGCCACCGGTGAAGTGGCCGTGTTTCTACGGCATCGACTTCGCGACCCGGGCCGAGCTGCTCGCGAACGGCCTGGAGATCGACGGGATCCGGCGCTCGATCGGGGCCGACAGCCTGGGTTATGTTTCCATGGAAAGCCTGGTCCAAGCGACCGAGCAGCCCAAGTCCCGGCTCTGCATGGCCTGTTTCGACGGCCACTACCCGATCCCGCTTCCGGCGGACAACCTGATCGGGAAGCATGTCCTCGAGGGCGTCGGCAAGCGAGCTTCGATGCCGGCCGCGAGCGATGACGCCGCCACGGCGGCCGTCGCCGAACTCGAAACCGAGTACGACGACCGCCCGACCGCACGCCTGGTCGGTAGCCCGGGCGGTGGCAACGCCCTGCAGCACCCGTGACTTTGACGAATAAGGGGAGAACCGTGACGCACGTGTCCGAGCGCAACAGTGCCGGATCCAACGGCGCCGAGGGTGGCGACCGCCGGCCGTGGACGGCCGGTTCCGGCCGGGGCGGTGCTCGCAAGCGTTCGGTCACCTACGCGGAGGCCGGTGTCTCGATCGAGGCCGGCGACCGCGCAGTGGAGCTTCTGAAGAGCAAGGTGCGCAAGACCACCCGTCCCGAGGTGATGGGTGACCTGGGCGGCTTCTCGGGCCTGTTCAAGCTCAACACGGCGAAATACAAGAGCCCGATCCTGGCCTCGTCGACCGACGGCGTCGGCACCAAGCTGGTGATCGCGCAGCAGCTCGACATCCACGACACGATCGGCATCGACCTGGTCGCCATGGTCGTCGACGACCTGGTCGCGTGCGGCGCCGAGCCGCTGTTCCTGCTCGACTACATCGCCTGCGGCGAGGTCGTGCCGGACAAGGTCGCCGAGATCGGCGCCGGCATCGCCGACGGCTGTCGGTACGCCGGTTGCGCCCTGCTCGGCGGCGAGACCGCCGAGCACCCCGGCGTGCTCCGCCCGGATGAGTACGACGTCTCGGCCACCGGTGTCGGTGTGGTCGAGGAGAGCGAGATCCTGGGCCGTGAGCGGGTCGAGGTGGGCGACGCGGTGATCGCGATGCGCTCGTCCGGCCTGCACTCCAACGGCTACTCGCTGGTGCGGCACGTGCTGCTGGGCGCCGGCCGGATGCGGCTCGACTCGGTGGTCGACGACTTCGGCTCGCAGCGCACGCTCGGCGAGGAACTGCTCACCCCCACCAAGATCTACGCCAAGGACTGCCTGGGCCTGATCGAGGAGACCGAGGTCCGCGCGTTCTCGCACGTGACCGGCGGTGGCATCCCCGGCAACCTGGTCCGGGTCCTGCCCGAGCACCTGGACGCGGTGGTCGACCGCTCGACCTGGCGGCCGCAGCCCATCTTCGACCTTATCCAGGCCAAGGGCCGGATCGAGGACCACGAGATGGAGGCCACGTTCAACATGGGCGTGGGCATGTTCGCGGTCGTCTCCTCCGACGACGCCGACCGCGCGATGGCCTACCTGACCGGCCGCGGTGTCGAGGCGTGGCAGGTGGGCGAGGTCATCGAGGGCACCGGCGAGGTGCAGATGATGGGGCAGTACACCCGCGGCTGAGCTTACATTTAGATCCGCATGTATCGATTTATTCGGTGCATGCGGATCTTTTGCTTCCTGGAGGTGGACGGGTCGGCCTAGCCTGACTCCGATGGTGGACGGGGGTGCACAACATGACAACGGCGTGGAGCGGGATGCGGGGCATCTCGGCAGTGCCTACCTATGTCGTGATGCAGCCCACCACGCTCTGCAACCTCGACTGCTCCTACTGTTACCTTCCGTTCCGGGCCGCCGACAAGCGCATGCCGGTCGAGGTGGCCGCGGCCGTGGCCGGCTCGGTCGCCGGCTTCACGCGGAACGGGCGCTTCTCGGTCGTCTGGCACGGCGGTGAGCCGCTCGCGGCCGGGCGCGACCACCTGGCCGCGCTGCTGGCGCCGTTCGATCCCGCGGTCGAGCACCACGTCCAGACCAACGCCACCCTGATCGACGACGACTGGTGCCGCTTCTTCACCGAGCACGAGATGCGGGTCAGCGTGAGCGTGGACGGGCCGGAGCCGCGCAACGGCGAGCGGGTCACCCGCGGTGGCAAACCCGCCTACGACCGGATCATGCGCGGGGTGGACGCGCTGCACCGGCACGGCATCCCGTTCTCGGCACTCTGCGTGGTCGGCGATCCGCAACCGGGCGTGGCCGCCGAACTGTACGAATACTTTTCGGCGCTCGGCTGCGAGGTCCTCGGGATCAACATCGAGGAGCAGGAGGGCGTCAACACCCGGGCCAACCGGCACGACCCGGCCGACGTGACCGCGTTCTGGGCCGAGCTCGTCGGGGCCTGGCGTCGCGACCCACGGATCCACCTGCGCGAGGTGGAGTGGTCGCTGCGCTATGCGGCCGCCGTGCTCGACGGCACCGCCGACGACGTGCTGCCGCGCCGGCTCGACCCCATCCCGACGGTCGCCCACGACGGATCGGTGGTGCTGCTCTCGCCTGAGCTGGCCGGCTTCCACGACCTGCGGTACGGCGACTTCAGCAGCGGGAACGTGCTGACCACGCCGCTGGGCGAGATTCTGGCCGGGGCGGCCACGACGCCGTGGATCGCCGAGTTCCTGCGCGGGGTGGAGAACTGCCGGGCCGCCTGCCCATATTTCGGCTTCTGCGGCGGCGCCCATGCGGCGAACCGCTACTTCGAGCGCGGCCGATTCGACGTGACCGAGACCGATCACTGCCGTAACAGCAAGATTCGCCTACTGGAGGGAGTGCTGGACCATGCCCGAGATCACCAGCCCACGGCTGTCTGAGGGTACGGGAGATGATCCGGTGACGGCGCGGGTGGAGGACACCCGGGCCGGGCTGGCCGCGCTCATCGAGGAGGCGGAAGCGGCCCGCGCACGTCGCGCCGAAGGCACGTCGGAGGAGGGTGGCTCGGCGGTCTGCGCCTGGAACCACTTCGAGAACATCCCGACGTTCTACAACTGGAACAACCGACCGCGGTAACTATGGCTTCGCTTCGCTCAGCGGGCGCTCGCCCCCTGGAGGCTGATGAGGAGCCAGGCGATTTTCCGGCACCGCAAAACCCGCGGCGACGAAAAACCGACTGGCTCCTCATCAGCGGGGCGATCGCGGGTGGGTGAGCCGCTATCCGGTTCGAAGCCCACGCGGGCACATGTCCGCGTGGGCTTCGTTGTTTGTTGAACCGTGGGAAATGTGACCGCGACACACGGAAGCACGCGGTCAGCCGCGTGCTCTGTGCAATACGGGTCAGCGCCTTGTTGGCGACCAGGAGTCCTGGTCGTCGTCCGCGTCGTCCTCGTCGTCGTCGACGAACTCATCGTTGTCGTCGTCGAAATGACGGTCGGACTTACCACTGGCACCCGCCAGTTCGCGCTGCAAGGCGGTGAGGTCGGTGTTCGGGGAGTGATACTTCAGCTCCCGGGCCACCTTCGTCTGCTTGGCCTTAGCACGGCCGCGCCCCATGGCTCGACCCCCTCGCACAGAATTCGGGGCAGCCCGAAGGCGGGCCCCGATGACGTCAGGCATCTCTCGTGGGTCTTACGGTACATGGACGATGCCGCCTTCGGCACCTCGGGTTGCGTGTGACACTGCCGCGCGTCGTGGAAATCTCTCCGGAAACGCGCGGCAGGCCCTGAACCGCTCTCCGTTCAGCCCAAATAGATCGTGCGAAGCCGCCCGACGTCGGCCATTCGCTGCTCGGCGAGCCGGTCCGCGGCGACCGCCGGAGCCACGCCCTCGTCGTCGGCGAGCCGGAGGATCCGGCGGGTGGTCTCGAAGATTCCGGTGGCGCGCAGTTTGGCGCGTTCGAAGTTGAAACCCTCGATCTCGTCGGCGACCTGGATGACACCGCCGGCGTTGACCACGTAGTCGGGCGTGTAGAGGATGCCCCGCTCGGCGAGGGTCTTCTCGATGCCCGGGTGAGCCAGCTGGTTGTTGGCCCCGCCGACCACGACCTTGGCCCGCAGCAGCGGGACGGTGTCGTCGTCCAGGGCGCCGCCGAGCGCGCAGGGTGCGTACACGTCGATGTCGGAGGTGATCAGCGCGCGGGTGTCGGCGACCAGCCGGATCTGCGGGTGGGTGGCCCGGGCCCAGGCCAGCGCGGTCTCGTTCACGTCGGTGGCGACCACCGTGGCGCCGTCCTCGACCAGGTGGCCGGCCAGGTATTTGCCGACCTTGCCGAGGCCCGCGATGCCAACCGTGCGGCCGGCCAGCGACGGAGTGCCCCAGGTGTGCTCGGCGGCGGCGCGCATGCCCTGGAAGACGCCCCAGGCGGTGAGGATGGAGGAGTCGCCGGCGCCGCCGTGCTCAAGGCTGCGGCCGGTGACGTAGCGGGTCTCCCGGGCGATCAGGTCCATGTCCGGCACGTAGGTGCCGACGTCGCAGGCGGTGTAGTAGCGGCCGTTCAGCGACTCGACGAATCGGCCGTAGGCGCGCAGCAGACCCTCGGACTTGACTCGCGCCGGATCACCCCAGATCACCGCCTTGCCGCCGCCCAGGTCGAGACCGGCCAGCGCGTTCTTGTAGGCCATCCCGCGAGACAGCTTGAGCACGTCGGCGAGGGCCGCGGCCTCACTCTCGTACGGATAGAAGCGGGTCCCGCCGAGTGCCGGGCCCAGCGCAGTGGAATAGATGCCGATGATCGCCTTCAGGCCGGTCTGCCGGTCCTGGCAGAAAACGACCTGTTCGTGCCCGCTGGCGTCGGTGCCGTCGGTGTCGAACACGCCCATCGCTGTTCTCCTGATCTGCGGTCGTGGCCTTCGTGAGGCCGAGGGGCGCCGGCGGGGTAAGCCGGACATAGCGAGCCTAGTAGGGCTGACAGCGTCGGGATTACGTCCGCGCGGGAAGTTCCATGGCGGGGAATTCGTGAAAGACTCGCGCCGTGCCGTCACTGTTCGCGTCGTACCTACGGGTTTACGAGCCGCTGACCGCCTTCGACCGTGACCGCCAGGTTTTTTGGCGGCGGTATGCCAAGGAGGGTCGCGCTCTGGGCCCGGTCGACGGCCCGGTCAAGCAGCGCACCGCCGTCCTCGAGGCGCTCGGAGCCGGCTGGACCCGCCTGCCCGACCTGCCCGACGAGGCGTACGTGCTGGAGTGGGCGGACACGCTGCTGGTCTGCCCGTGGAACCTCCGCCTCCGCGTCGCCGAGGCGGCGCTGAACGCCCGGGACGGCGTGCCCAGCGTGCTGGCCGACGCGTTCGTGCCACCGGTGCTGGCCGGCCAGGCCCGCGCGATCGTGGAGGACTGGCGGTCCGGGGCCAAGGTTCTGGAGCACGGTGTCCCGCGGGTGCACGAGCAGATCGCCACCTGGGGTGTGCCGCTGCGCTGGTTCGTCTTCGTCGACCTGGAGGAGCGGGAGATCTCGCTCGAGCCGGGCCGGCGCACGCTGCGCTACCGCACCGAGATCTCGAAGGCCCGCCGCCGGGCGCACCGGGGTGTGTCGGTGCTGCGCAAGTCGCTGGGCGATGCCCCGATCACCGAGGCGGTCGAGGAGGGCACCCGCTGGCTGGAGGAGTTCCACCCGCGGTCCATCGTCGAGCTCGATTACGGCGGCCTCGGCAACCTCCTTCCGGATGACGTGCTGTCCTCCGACGATTCACCCGGTCTGGTGGCGGCGGGACTGTCGGCACTGTCGCGCGGCGACGCCGACGCGGCCTCCGAGGCGTACGAGAAGCTCGTCGAGCGGTGGCGCGCGGTTCAGCTTCTCGAACGCTGCAACTGACCTGCGAAAACCGGACAGACGGGCATGATTCACGGCCCTCGGAAGCCATTCGGGAGCGCTCCCGAAGTGAACACTCTTCGTAATCAGTGCCAGGCGAAGCGTGATAATCGGACTAAACGAGGCACTATCTGGCGTAGAAAACACGTAAAAATCGGGCATGCTTCATCCGTCTATCTGGGGACCTTCGTCCGTTCGGCCCATGTCGGACATCGGGGACTAGCCGGACCATGAGAGACGCACCGGCCGGCGGGACCCCGGCCGATGTCTATAGGTACCTGTGGAGGAGTGACCGATGGCATCGCGTACGCACGATCCTGAGCCGCTACTAACCCCGGCCGAGGTGGCGTCGATGTTCCGCGTCGACCCGAAGACCGTCACCCGGTGGGCGAAAGCCGGCAAGCTCAGTGCAATCCGCACGCTGGGCGGCCACCGCCGTTACCGGGAGTCGGAGGTTCGTGCCCTGCTGCAGGGGCAGATTCCCACGCAGCGTCAAGGCGACTGAACGGACCTCGGTCGATCAAGGACGAAATCGTTGCAAGGGGCGAGCGCTGGGGAAGGCGATCGCCCCTTCTTCGTCAGTCGGCGAGGATGATCACTGTCCCGTCGGCGCCGCGCCGGAGTCGGCTGCCGAGGTAGGTAAGGCGGCCCATCAGGCCGTACTTCTTCATCAAGGCCTTGCCGACCCGGGACTTGTCCGAGGCGTCGCCCAGCCGGGCGGTCGCCTCGACCGTCTCGCCGCGGGGATTGCCGCGCATGTCGCAGGCGGTGAGCGTGACCCGCCCGCTGTTGCGGATGCGCTTGACCTTTCCGCTGTCACGGACGGTCCAGAACGCCACCCCGGCACCGTCCGGCATGACCCAGATCGGGGTCGCCACCGCCCGGCCATCTCGGCGGAACGTGGTCAGCAGGACGTACTTCTCGGAACCGAGTTGCTCCAGAGACGGCATATGCCAAGAGTAGTGACCATGGAGCAGCCGCCGATAGGCGACGTCTTCGGCGAGATGATCCGAGACGCGTACGCCGTCCGAACCGGAGTGGGACCGCGGCCGCTGGCCGGTGGCCGGGTGCCGCGACCGGTCATCGAGGTGATCGAGCGGGACGACGGTCTGATCAACGGCGCGCCCGCCGATCACTACCTGGGCGGACCCGAGGAGTGGCAGCCGCACGACCACCGCGCGGTCAAGCTCTGCCGTGGCCAGGTGCTCGACATCGGCACCGGCGCCGGCCGCGTGGCGGTCGAGCTTCAGCGGCGCGGCATCGCGGTGACCGGCCTGGACACCTCGCCGGGGGCGATCGAGATCGCCCGGCGGCGCGGCCTGCGCGACACGGTGGTCACCGGCGTCGACGCGTACGCCGAGGGCGCGGCCACCCGATACGACACCTTCCTGCTGCTCGGCAACAACCTCGGGCTGTTCGAGGGGCCCGAGCGGGCCCCGGTGCTGCTGGATGCCCTCGCCCGGCTGGCCAAGCCGGGCGCCCGGATCGTGGCCCAGGGCACCGACCCCTACGGCACCACCGACCCGGTGCACGTCGCCTATCACCGGCGCAACCGGGAGGCCGGCCGGATCGGCGGCCAGTTGCGGCTGCGGCTGCGCTACCGGTTGCTGGCCACCGAGTGGTTCGACTACCTGAACTGCTCGCCCGCGGAGCTGGAGGCCCTACTGGCGGGCAGCCGCTGGCGCCTGAGGTCGATCGACGACAGGGATCGGCCCTATTACCTCGCGGTCATGGAACTGACGCGGTGAGCGACCTGTCTCCCGAGCAGAAACGGGTCAAGCCGGCGAATCTCGCTGGTCCTGCGGCACCGGCCGGAGACCGCCGGGCTCACGCTCGACGCGAACGCTACGTCTTTCACCGCAGCGAGAACGGTGTCTGGCTGACCGCCGCCGTGCCGCCTGGGTATCTAACGGACAAATCACCCTCCTAAGTGGCTTAATGCTCCGGCCCGATTAGCGTTGTGGCATGGCGAGGATCACGGGGCGTGAGCTGAAGGATCTCGTCGGTACATTCGGGGTGGTCGCGACCCTCGCCGGACTGGCCTTCGGGCTGCCGGCCGTCGATCGGGCGTTCTCGGCCGAGCGCCCGCTGCGGTCCGGCATTCCGGTCGACGTCGGCGCCGGGGTCACCGTGGTGCCGCCGTCCGGAGCGACCCTCGACGTGACCGGCACCCGTCCCGGCGACACGATGGGTTCGGCCCTGTTCCGACTCGGCGCGGTCCAGTACCGCATCGCGGTCCGGCCGTTCGACGGCAACCTCGACACCGCCGCGACCCGGCTCCGCCAGCGGATCACCGGCACCCCCGGCTATCAGGTCACCGGCTCCCAGCTCGCGGTCGGCACGATCGGCGGGCTGGACGGGCTGCAGGGCGGCTACACCGCGCCCGGCCGGGGCGGCCGATACGCCGTCTTCGTCGGCGACGGCCTCACCATCGAGGTCATCATCAGCGGCAACGATCTCGACCTCGGGCGCACGTTGCCGCAGATCGAGGCCAGCACCCGCACCCTCCGGGTGGACGGGACCGCCCGGTGATCTCGGCCGAGGTACGACCCGGCCGGGCGGCGGCGCTGGCCCGGGTGCCGGCGTTCTGGGTGGTGGCGGCCCTGCTGCTGGCCGGGGCGGTGCGGATGACGCTGATCACCGCCCGGTTCGCCACCGCGTACCCGATCGCCACGGTCACCGCGGTGCTGTTGTTCGCGCTGCTCGCCGTACCGTTCTGGTGGGTTGTCCGGGAATTGGATTTTCTCGAGCGGGAGCCCATCGAGCTGCTCGTGCTGGCCTTTGCCTGGGGTGCGCTGGTCGCCACCAGCGTTTCCATCCCGGCCGGCACCGCCGGCGAGAACCTGATCGCCAAGCTCGGCTCGCCGCAGCTCGCGGCCGGTTGGGGGGCCGCGCTGGCCGGACCGGCGGTGGAGGAGATCGCCAAGACGCTCGGCGTGGTGGTGATCGTGCTGATCGCCCGGCCGCAGATCAACAGCGTGCTGGACGGGGTCGTCTACGGCGCGATGGTCGGCCTCGGTTTCCAGATCGCCGAGGACATCGTGTTCGCGGTCGGCGCGGTCGCGCTGGCCGGGCAGGGCGATCAGATCCAGCCGGTGATCGCGACCTTCCTGCTGCGCGGCTTCGTGTCCGGGGTGTGGAGTCACACCCTGTTCGGTGCGCTGGCCGGGGCCGGCATCGGTTACCTCGTGGTGCGTCGCGACCGGCGGCCCGCGCGCCGGATCGGGGTGGCGGTGCTGGCCTGGCTGGGCGCCTGGGCCTCGCACGCGCTGTGGAACTCGCCGCTGCTCATCGACGGCCTCGGCAACGGTGCGCTGGCGCTGCTCGCGGTGCTGGTGCTCAAGGGCCTGCCACCGCTGCTGCTGATCCTGTGGCTGGTGCGGCGCGCGCACGACCGGGAGGCCGAGTACTACGTGGGGCACCTGGCCACGCTGCGCGATCCCGAGCTGATCACGGAAAGCGAGATGAGGGTGCTGGGTTCCGGTTCGGCGCGGGCTTCCGCCCGGCGGTTGGCCGGGGAGAGCGCCGGGCGTGCAGGCCGCCATGCCGTACGCCGTCTGCAGCGCGCGCAGGCGCGGCTGGCCGTCGAGTTGAGCCGTGCCTCTTCGTCGGAACGGCACACGACCTGCGAGCACATCCGTGTGCAACGCAGGGTGCTGCGCGGGCTCGGCCATCCGGAGGCGATCGCCGGTCCTCGATCGTGGCGGCACACGGCCTCCACCATCGTCACCACCGTGGTGGCGATCGCCGTCCTCTGGGTCGCTCTGTCCGCGTTGGGCGGGGCCTAGACCTGCGGCGGAAGGCCGCCGTCGCCGTCGACGATCGTCTCCGGGTTACCGTCCTGGTCGAGGTCGACCATCGTGATGTCGACCTTGCCGTCGCCGTCGGTGTCGAACTGGAACAGGTCGGGCTTGCCGTCGCCATCGGTGTCGGCCACCCACACGTCGGGCTTGCCGTCGCCGGTCGTGTCGTTGGCGATCAGGTCGACGCGCTCGTCACCACGAGTCTCGACGGTCTCCTGCGGCTCGGTCATGGGATCTCCTCAAGGGGCTGGTCGGTCTCGCGAAACAGTAGGGCCAGCGGACCACCCGCGCGACCCGGGCGATGTGATCGAAGTCGCAGGAAAGCCGCGCAGCGGGAGGTAACGTTGCCGCTCATGGATATCGCTCCCGAGAGCATCAAAGACCTCTTCAGCGGAGGCGGTGGCACCCTCGGCGAGCGGATGGGCCTCCAGATCACCGAGGCCTCGCCGGAGCGGATCGTCGGCACCATGCCGGTCGAGGGCAACACCCAGCCCTACGGCCTGCTGCACGGCGGCGCCTCCTGCGTGCTCGCCGAGACGCTCGGGTCGGTGGGTGCGGTGCTGCACGGCCAGACCGTCGACCGGCCGTTCGCGGTCGGCGTCGACATCAACGCCACCCACCACAAGGGCGCCCGTTCCGGGGTCGTCACCGGCGTGGCCACCCCCGTGCATCGCGGCCGCACGATGGCCACCTACGAGGTGGTCATCACCGACGACGCCGGGGAGCGGGTCTGCACGGCCCGGATCACCTGTCTTCTGCGCGGAGCGTGAATTCCCGCGCCAGTTGAGCGGTCGGCGAGCGCGCCTTGACCGATCCACGTACCTTTCTTCACGTGACGGAGGTACCACAGCACGCGTTCGATGACGCGGCGCTCGTCCTGCAGAGTGCGCTCAGCGGTGACAGCGACGCGGTGGTCGGCACGTTCGACGCGGTCGTCGACCGTTCCGGCGTCGTCGGGGCGTGGGACGTGGCCTGGTGTCTGGCCGCCACGATGGTCGGTCAGGTGCCGTCGGGCGGCGCCTGGACGCTGGATTTCCCCGGCATCGACGACGCGCGGTACGACAAGCGCTGGGTGGCCCGCTTCGTCAGCGCCTACATGAACGGCGACGTCCCGACCGGCGAGGCCCTGTTCGGTGCGGCCATCGCCGACGGCCAGCTCCCCGACTGCCTGCTGGCGCTCGCCGGCTCGACGGTCGCCACGCTGCGGCACCGAGCGGCCTAGCCCCGCTTGAGATAGAGCGCCTTGGCGTACTGCACGCCCGCCGCCTCGTTGTACATCGCGGCCTGCGCCATGTACCACTCGTTGTCGGACAGTGCCTTCTTCGCCTGAGTGGTGCCCGACCAGCGGATGTCGGCGTCGATCTGGGACAGGCCGCGCGCCTTGAACTGCCGGCGCATCGCCATCTTCCCGGACTGGAACGCCTCGGCGGCTTCCTCGGCCTGTTTCATGGCGGCGAAACCCTTGTCGGTGAGCGCCTCCGCCAGCGTCCACGCCGCCTGTTCCGCCGCGTTCGTGAATGTCAGCACGTTCGTGTCTCCTATCATCGATCGATGTTGCTGCTCATCGATCTGGACAACACTCTCGTTGACCGCACGGCAGCCTTCAAGACCTGGGCGGAGTCCCGGTTCGGCCGGTCACAGGTGGCCTGGCTGACAGATGCGGACGGTAACGGATATGCGCCGCACGAGGTGGTAGCAGCCCGGGTCGCCGCCCGTTTCGGCGTGGACGAGCAAGAGATCCTTAACGACTTGCGACCCAGCTGCGCCCCTTCCTCGAGGCGGTAATCCGGTTGCCGGCGGCGGAGTCCGGCGGGTAGATGTCCGGCATGGACCTCCACCGCATCCCCACCACCCCGCAGGACCGCGAGACCGTCTTCGCGGCCATCACCGGCCTGGGCGGCCGCGACCTCACGCTGCCCGCCGAGGTCTCGCTGACGCCGCCGCTGCTGGTGGGGGAGCACTGGGTGACCGCGCCGGGTGCCTCGATCGAGCGCGGCGTGCTGGTCTATGTGCACGGCGGTGGGTTCGCCCACCGCATGCCGGCGCTGATGAACCTCTTCGCCGCCAGACTGTCCCAGGCGACCGGCCGTCCCGTGCTGGTCGTGCACTATCCGCTGGCTCCCGAGTCACCGTTCCCGGCCGCGCTGGAAACGGTGATCGCTGCTTATCAGGCGTTGGTCGAGCACGTGCCGCCCTCGCGGGTGGTCCTCTACAGCGAGTCCTCCGGCGGCAGCCTGGCGCTCGGCGCGATGCTCGGCCTCGACGAGGCTTCCCGGCCGGCCGGTCTGATCGCGGTCTCCCCGGTCACCGACCTGTCGCTGCAAAGTCCGTCGATCGACACCAACGCGGTCACCGACTCCGGGGTCGACCGCCGCATGCTCGGTTTCCTGGTCGGCCAATATCTTCAGGGCGCGCCCGCCGACCGGGCGCCGCAATCGCCGATCTTCGGCAACCTGAGCGTGCTGCCGCCGCTGTTGCTGGCCGTCGGCTCGGCGGAGGCACTGCTGGACGACACGTTGCGCTTCGCCGAGGCGGCCACGGCCGCCGGAATCAAAACCCAGGTCGATGTGTACGAGGGTCTGCCGCACGCCTTCACCATCGCCGACCTGGACGGCGACCAATCGGTCTTCCTTTCTCGTATCGTCACCTGGCTGGCCGGAATACAGTGAGGTCATGCGCCGATTGAGCGCCACCCTGTTGCTGCTCGTCCTGTCGGCGAGCTGCTCGTCGGCGCCCTCGTCGGCTCCGCCCACCCCGTCGCCCGCGTTGCTGGCGCCGGCCGCCCCTTCGCCGCAGCCCTGTCCCTCCACAGCCGACCTGCCGGCCGACGCCGAGATGCAGGGCGTGGGCGACGGTGTAACCCTGTGGGCACTCTTCTTCGGCGGCCGGATCGTGGCCGGCCAGGAGATCAAGGTCGCCTGGCGAATGACCGGCGGCGGCGACCTGACGATGACCGCGACCGCGCCCGACGGCAGCCTCCTGAAACCCAGCTGGGGCCCCGAGCCGCACGGCGGGAGCACCTACCAGCGCCCCGGCGAGGAGTGGGGCACCGGCTGGATCTTCCCGGTCGCGGGTTGCTGGACCATCAACGCGACCCGTAACCCCGGCGAGGCTCACCTGACCCTGAGAGTTGCCTGATCCGGGGTTCCGTTATGGACTAACGGCCCATCGACGACGCACGGTAGTGCCGAGAAGGTGTACCGGTGACCGAACAGCAGCCCCGCCGCTCTCCCTCGGCGGCCATATTGACGCTCCTGGCCGCCCTGGCCGTCAGCGGCGGCGTCATCGCGACGCTGGGCGCCCTGTCCGACCACGGCGAGCCCCTCCCGGCCGCGGCCTCGCCGAACCCCGGGCCGCTCACCACGCCGAACAACGAAACCGACACCGCCCCACCCGCCGTCGGTCCGCCCATCACCGTGCCGACCCGGACCGCCACACCGAAGGCGGCAAAGGCGGCGCAGGCGGCCGGTTGGCTCTCCGACATGCCCCGCAAGCCGGTCTTCCCCGGCACGGCAGCCCCCGCATCCGGCCAGACCCACGAGGGCGTCGTTTCCGGCACGCCGTGCACCCTTCCGGGCGCCCTGGGCCACACCCGCGACGGCAAGCTGATGACCTGCGCCCCAGCCGCGAAGGACCCCGAGGCCCGCTGGCGCGAGGTAGTTGCCCCACCGTCCCCGAGGTAAGCGCCATTCGCGATCTGGTCCACCCCCACGGGGCATGCGATCAAAAGGCGGCAGACCTACGCTGAATTGCGATGGCAGCCGACATCGTGCAGCGCATCGATCACCGCACGGCCCTATGCCCGTGCGGGGCCGAACCACGGCCCGGATCCCGGTTCTGCTCGGCCGACTGCGAACCCACCCACATCGGCGCGCACACCGACCCGGCCGGCCCCGGCACACCCCTGGCCACCCCGATGCGATGGCGCCCCGACCTGATAACCGCGGTCGACGACAGCCACCGCACCCTGCTGCGCACGTTCCGGCGAGGCCCCTACCAGGCCACGATCTTCGAATACCCCGAGGTCCCCGGCCGCCTGCACCTGCGCCTGGACAACGGCTACCGCTTCGTAGGAACCGACACCGACCCGGTCTACAACCTCAAGCCCGTGTGGCAGCGCCTGGAACGCGAACTGGCCGAAGACCGCTAACCCGCTGACCACCGCAAATACCATGAGCTCATGGACCCGGTGAGACCACAGGTGAGCCCGTACACCGTGAAGCAGTTCGCCCACGGCGAGCTGGCCAAGGACTCCGGAAGCTACGTAGTAGACCTGATAGTCGAACTCCCCGACGCGATCGTCCACCACCACTTGGGCGGCGGAGCCACCGACAGCTCCCGCCAGTTCTGGGCTTGACCCGATTCGA
>NZ_BOQN01000138.1 GCF_018332695.1 Paractinoplanes toevensis | reverse complement strand
TCAAGGTCTTGTCGTGCACTTGCCTTGCCTTGCCTTGCCTTGCTACGTGTGGGGACGTGGTCCACCACGGTTGCCGAGCGAGCCACGAAACGTTCCGGGCCCTGCTTGACGCTCGGCGTGATTCGTCTGCGTCTTCAAACGATCTCGCTGTCGACGGGAGGAACATTACCCAGCGACGGGAAGAATGTCTAGGCGCTGCAACCCAGATTTTCTGGTCGACTGACGGGGTGTTCGGGGGAGTTCCTTCCGCCGATCACTGGTCACGCGGCTGGGTCAACGACGATGCGCACGTTGGCGCCCGAGGCGCCCGGGCCGCCTTTCCTCGCTGTCGACCGGGTTGCTGCGCTGCGTGTTGCGATCAGCGCCGATGATGAGCCGGCGATCCTCGTCGCGCACAGTGCGGGCTGCCTCGTCGTCGCCGTCTGGGCCAGTGAACACACCGGTCCCGTCCGTGCTGCTCTGCTGGTCACGCCGCCGTACGCGGAACCGGGCTGGACTCCGGCGCCTCCGGAGATCTTCGACGGCTTCGTCGGCACCGTGCCGCGGCAGCCGCTGCCCTTCCGCTCGATCCTGGTCGCCAGCCAGAACGATCCGATGGCCACATTCGAACAGTTCGGGGCGTATGCGCAAGATGCGGATCGGAGCTGTTCGCCGCGGGCGACAAGGCGGTCAAGGCGGCCCCCGCAAGCCGAGCAAACGCCCGACCGAGCGGCCGGCCACAGGTCGCGGAACAGTTGCCGAGGCGAGCCAATGGCACGTTAATGGCACACAGCCGGTCCGACGCGCTCAGCGCACCCACCGCACGGTGGGGGTCTGGGGGGTCGCCCCCCAGGTAGATATGCGAGGAGCCCCTGGTCCGCGCACTTTGCGGACAGGGGCTCCTCGGAGACGAGCGGGTGACGGGAATCGAACCCGCACTGTCAGCTTGGGAAGCTGATGTTCTGCCATTGAACTACACCCGCGTAGCGGGATCACTGTACCTGATGGTGGTGCCGTGTGGCGGGAGTGGCTCGCGTTAGCCGGCGTAGGCCAAGGGGCGGGATAACTCGGCTCTCCACGTGCGGCTGGTCGGTCGCGCGGCGCCGGGACTTGCTGCCAGGGGGATGGCGCCGGCTGGGCCGTGGCGGCGGAGGGTTGCTGTCTCGACGTGCATTTCGTAGAGGTGCCAGTCGACCCCGGGGGACGCGCGCAGCGCCTCCGACAGCGTGGCGATCACCAGTGGGTTTTTGACTCGGGTGGCGACGCCCGTCAGGTAGGCCTCGTCGTCGCACTCCTCCGGTGGGAACGAGTGCAGGGCGTAACGGCCGTCTCGGGCCAGATCTCCCCGTTTGGGTGACGCGACTATGAAGCAGTAGAGGCCCTCGTCCGTGAAGACCGGGGAGACCGGGTGCAGCCTCGGGGCGCCGTCGGCGCGGATCGTCGCCAGGTAGGCGAGGCCCGGACCGTACTGCTCGAACAGGGCGCGGATGGCTGCCGCCAGGGTGGGGTCGGCGGAGGTGAAGTCGGACCAGGAAGCCATGTGGACGATTCTATCGAACACTTGTTCGACACGCCCAGCTAAACACGCCGAAGGGGCAGGTCGGTATGGTGTCCCGATGCTGCTCTCCGACCGTGACCTCGTCTCCGAGATCAAGTCGGGCGATCTCGCCCTGGAGCCGTTCGACCCCGCGCTCATGCAACCGTCCAGCATCGACGTCCGGCTGGACCGGTTCTTCCGGGTGTTCAACAACCACCTCTACACCCACATCGACCCGGCCGAGCAGCAGGACGATCTCACCGCGGAGGTGGAGGTCGGCGACGGCGAGCCGTTCGTGCTGCACCCGGGGGAGTTCGTGCTGGCCTCGACGCTCGAGGTGATCACACTGGGTGAGCAACTGGCGGGCCGGCTCGAGGGCAAGAGCTCGCTCGGCCGTCTCGGGCTGCTGACGCATTCGACGGCCGGGTTCATCGACCCGGGCTTCTCCGGGCACGTCACGCTGGAGCTGTCCAACGTGGCCAATCTGCCGATCAAGCTGTGGCCGGGCATGAAGATCGGGCAACTCTGCATTTTCCGGCTGTCCAGCCCGGCCGAGCACCCCTACGGCTCGTCCATCTACGGCTCGCGCTACCAGGGCCAACGCGGTCCGACGCCGTCTCGCTCGGCGCAGAACTTCCGGGTCTGGCCGACCGCCTGACGGTCGCGCGCTGCGGCAGACTGGCGCGATGATCGACCGGGAAACCGCAAAATACCTCAACAAAACCCGTATTGCGTACGACGTGGTAGCAGCCGATTATCACGTGGTACTCCGGGACGAACTTGCCCGTTCCACTTGGGAACGCGCGGTGCTCGGCGGGTTCGCCGAGGTGGTGGACGGGCCCGTGGTCGAGGTGGGTTGCGGGCCGGGGCGGATCACCGGCCATCTGGCGAAGCTGGGTCTGGACATCAGGGGCATCGACCTGTCGCCGCGCATGATCGACGTCGCCCGCGAGGTGCATCCGGACATCCCGTTCAGCGTCGGCTCGCTGCTCGAACTCGATCTTCCGGACGACAGCCTGGGCGGCCTGGTCGCCTGGTATTCGCTGGTACACACCCCACCGCGGCTGTGGCCGGCGGCGTTGGCCGAGTTCTTCCGGGTGCTGCGGCCGGGCGGCCGGGTGCTGCTGGGCTTCAAGGCCGGCTCCGAGAAGCGTGCGCTGACCAGGGGGTACGGCCATGAGATCGACCTGGACGTCTACTGGCTTCCGCCCCAGCAGGTAGCCGACGTGATGACCGCCGCCGGGTTCACCGAGACGATGCGGCTGGTGCGGGCGGCCGAAGACTGCGAGGGCCAGCCCCAGGCGTACATCATGGGTTGGAAACCGGAGCGCTAAGCGCGACGGACCCGCAGACCGTGCCCGGCCGCGGTGCCGAGGACCTGTTCGATCTGGGCCGGAGTGAGGGTGCCGGTGGGGATCGGAAGGAAGCGGGTGCGACTGCGTCCGAAGATCAGCTGGCCGGGTGCTTCCTCGACGAACTGAAAGGCATTCCAGGCGTACGCGTGCCGGCTCGCGAGGCTGGAACTGGCGACGCCGCCGTCGGTGATCTCGTAGGTGGTGAGGTCGCCGTCGCGGAGTGCGTCCCGGGTGCCCGCGTTGATGAGCAGCATCGGGATGCCGACCGCGATGAGCGCGCCGACCAGCACCAGCGTGAGGTAACTGCCGCCGACGACCACCTGGAGGAGCAGCGCGAGGGCGATGGCGGCCCAGCCGAGCCCGCGCGCGGTCATCACGAACGGCCGCAGCCCACGCCGAACCGCCGAGGCGACCAGCCGGGCGTCCGACGAAGCGGTGATCTGCAGGAACATCACTGAAATGTAACTTTTCCGCACCTTGCCCAGATATCGGCCGGTCGGCGGAGCCGGATCTACCGGGACGGAACCTCAGATGCCGAGGATCCCGGCCAGGCGGCGCCACTCGGGGCGGGGGAGCCGGGTGGCGGAGTCGGCCGGCAGGACCTGGATGGCCAGGTGGTCGGCGCCGGCGGTCAGGTGGGCGTCGAGGCCGGCCCGGATCTTGTCGTCGGGGCCCCAGAGCACGGCCTGGTCGAGGAATCGGTCGCTGCCGGAACCGGCCAGGTCGTCCGCGGTCAGGCCCTCCTGGGCCAGGGCGTTCGTGTAGTTCGGGAGGGCCAGGTAGGTGCGGGCCATTTGGCGGGCCACCTCGTGGGCCTCCTCGGCGTCGGTGCCCAGGAAGATCTTCTGCTCGGGGATGAGCAGGCGGTCGGGGCCGAGGATCTCGCGGGCCTTGGCCGTGTGCGACGGCGGCATCAGGTAGGGCAGGGCGCCGGCGGTCAGGTCGCGGGCCGCGGCGACGGTCTTCGGGCCCAGGGCGGCGATCATGAGCTCGTCCTGGGGGACGTCGGGCAGACTGGCGAGGAATTCGCGCAGCCGGCTCAGCGGCTTCACGTAGCGCTGGCCCAGCGACTCGGCGGTGGGGGCGTGGCCGGAGCCGATGCCCAGGTAGAAGCGGCCGGGGAAGCGGGCTCGGATGCGCTGGTGGCTCGCGGCCAGGGGCTCGGCCTGGCTGTGCCAGATGTCGACGATGCTGGTGCCCACCACCAGGCGCTCGGTCGCGGCCAGCACGGCCTCGGGCAGCCGCAGGTCGTCGGGCGGGCTGCCGCCGATCCAGACCGAGCCGAAGCCCAGGTCTTCGAGCTCCCGGGCCGCCGCGGCGATCTCGTCCGCCTCGGTGGGCCAGTGCCGGCTGGACACCCAGATGCCATAGCGCCCGAATTCGTTCACCCCCGGATCGTACGATTGCCGGGCGCAGAAAGCGCGGGAGAGGAGCGTCACCGTGTACGTGATGATCTCGAAGTACCTGGCCCCGGTGGACGAGGTCGACAAGGTCCGCGAGGAGCATCTGGCCTTTCTGGACGGTCTGATCCAGCGCGGCAAGCTGGTGATCGCCGGGCGGCAGGACCCGCCGGTGGGTGGTCTCGTGATGATCGAGGCGGACACCGAGGCGGAGGCGCGCGAGCTGATGGCCGACGACCCGTACATCAAGCAGGGCGTCGCGGAGTACACGGCTACCGGCTTCCGGCCGAGCCTAGGCCGGTTGGCATAACGGCTGCCTAGAGGTCAGAACCGCGGAGCAGTCCGCGAATGGTCAGCGAGGCGGCGACCTTGGGCGGGCACTCGTCGACGATCACGGCGGCGCCGACATAGTTGTCGCCCAGCAAGGAGCGGAGGGCCCGGATCTGGGCTCCGGTGGCCGCCCAGTCGTCGACCACGAGCACCCGGTCGTCCGGCGCGATCAGGCCCTCCCGTACGCCCAGAAGTTGCTCCTCGCCGCGATGGTCGCTGGGCACCGTGGCCCAGCGCATCGGCTCGGCGATGGGCCGGCGCACGCCGGCCCGGTAGGCCTCCACGAAGCCGGCGCCCAGCGCCCGCGCGACCAGCGGCCCGAGCAGGAAACCGGTGACCTCGGGGGAGACGACGACGGTGGGCGAGGATTCCCGGAAGAGTGCGCCCAGCGCGTCCCCGAGGCCAGAGATGATCAGCGGATCACGCCACCAGCCGGAGCGGTTGCTGACCAGATATCCGGTGCCGTCGCCGGGGTCGGTCCAGCGGAACGCGGCCCGAAGGCGATCACCTAGATCGACTGCCATCGGAACATCCTGTCACCGTCACGGGGCCGTCCGGCCGACAGGGAGTAACGGGTGGTCAGAACCGAGTCAGACTACGCGTCAAGTTGATGCAGTGACTCGCTCTGATCGGGCATGCTGTTCGGCGTAACCATGCCTACTCTTCCGCCGGGCCGTCGCCCGCTCAGCCCAGGATCCCGCGCCGGTCTCGGCGCGGCCCTCGTGCTGCTCGCTGTCGTGTCCGCCGTGGAGCTCGCCGACGGGCCGCGGGCCCACTTCGTCGGCCTGCTCGCGGCTGTTCCCTTTCTCGCCGCCGTCTTCGCCTTCTGGCAGACGGTGCTGGTGGCGGGAGTGCTCGCCACCGTCGTCGGCACGATCTTCGTGGGGTCGGACAGCGCCCAGGGCATGGCCGGCCCGGTCACGATCGCCGGCATCATACTGGCCACCGGCATCGCGGCGACCGTGGCGACGATCCGGCAGCGGCAGGCCGACCGGATCGTCGAGCTGCAGAAACTCGCGGCGGTGGCCCAGCAGGCGGTGCTGCGTGACGTGGGTCCGCGGGTGGGTGCGCTCGCGGTGGCGGGGCGGTACATCTCGGCGACCGCGGCCGCCGACATCGGCGGCGACCTGTACGAAGCGCTGGACACGCCGTACGGGGTGCGCATCATCATCGGGGACGTGCGCGGCAAGGGGCTGGACGCGGTCCGGCTGGCCAGCATCGTGCTCGGGTCCTATCGGCACGTGGCCTACGAGCGGGCCGATCTGAAGATGATGGTGGCCGACCTGGACCGCGCGGTGGCCCGCAGCGTCGGCGACGAGGACTTCGTGACGGCCGCGCTGGTCGAGGAGCGCGGGGGCACGCTCACGATCGTCAACTGTGGACATCCGGCGCCGTTGCTGCTGCGGCGCGGCCAGGTCATTCCGCTGGAACCGCCGTCGCCGGCGCCGCCGCTGGGCTTCATGCCCGAGGTCAAGGTGCGGGTGGAGCGGCTCGAGCCGGGCGACCGGCTGCTGCTGTTCACCGACGGGCTGGGCGAGGCGCGCCGGGAGGGTGAATTCTTCCCCACCGCGGATCGCGCGTGGCGGCTGCTCGGCCACGGCACGGTCGGGGACGGGCTGGCGTCGCTGGAGGCCGCGCTGGTTGACTGGGTGCACGGCCGTCTCGAGGACGACATCGCCCTGGTGCTGCTGGAGTACGCGGGACCTGACGACGGCCCGACCGTACCCATGCCTAGCTGGGAGGTCGGTGCCGCCGGCAGTTAAGCGGCGGCGGTTTCCGCCTCTTCGCTGGGTTTGTCCCCCACCGGGCCGGCGGTTACCGGCACGGGCTCGGCCCGGCGGTGCCGTCCGGTGTAGTGCCGTGGCTGGTCTGCCTGACGAGGCTCGGGAATCAGGTTCTTGATTGCGGCGAACATGGTGTCCCCCTGTATGTCTTGCGGCGAAGACTCTCTATTCGATGCAACGACCCACGAGACGCCTCGATACGTAGCCGACCGAACGATGGCCGAACGGCTGTACCGGCGACCACCCGATCGGCCGGACTGAATGTGCGATCCGCCGGTTGGTCACAGAACCGCTCGCGGCTTGTCGCCTTCTACCGATGGGTAATACAGTGGGAGTTACTGACGGGTAACTCGCGTTTTCACTCGCGTCGTTCGGAGAGCGGGGCCAGCAACATGACCCATTACAAGAGCAACCTTCGGGACCTCCAGTTCAATCTGTTCGAGGTCTTCGGGGCTGATCGGGCGTTCGGCCAGGCGCCGTTCGACGAGATCGACGCGGAGACCGCGCGCGACGTCCTCGCCGAGGTGAACCGCCTCGCCACCGAGGACCTGGCGGCGAGCTACACCGACGCCGACCGCAATCCGCCGGTTTTCGACCCGGCGACCCACACGGCCCCGCTGCCGGAGTCGTTCAAGAAGTCGTTCGAGCAGTGGATGGCCGCCGAGTTCTGGCGCCTCGACCTGCCCTCCTCGCTGGGTGGCACGCTGGCGCCGCGGGCGATGTGGTGGTCGCTCGCCGAGATGGTGCTGGGAGCCAACGCCCCGGTCTGGATGTATTCGTCCGGTCCTTCCTTCGCGCACGTCGTGGAGCAGGAGGGCACCGAGGACCAGAAGAAGTGGGCCAAGCTCTTCGTCGAGAAGCAGTGGGGCTCGACCATGGTGCTCACCGAGCCGGACGCCGGCTCGGACGTCGGCGCCGGTCGGGCCAAGGCCATTCCGCAGGCGGACGGCTCGTGGCACATCGAGGGCGTCAAGCGCTTCATCACCTCGGGTGAGCACGACCTGACCGACAACATCATCCACTACGTGCTGGCCCGCCCGGTCGGCGTCGAGGGTGCCGGCGGTCCGGGCACCAAGGGCCTGTCGCTGTTCATCGTGCCGAAGTACCACTTCGACCCGGAGACCGGTGAGCTCGGTGAGCGCAACGGCGTCTACGCCACCAACGTCGAGCACAAGATGGGCCTCAAGGTCTCGAACACCTGCGAGATGACCTTCGGCGAGCACGGGACCCCCGCCAAGGGCTGGCTGCTGGGCGAGGTGCACGCCGGCATCCGGCAGATGTTCATGATCATTGAGTACGCCCGGATGATGGTCGGCACGAAGGCGATCGCGACCCTGTCGACCGGTTACCTCAACGCCCTGGAGTACGCGAAGAACCGCGTCCAGGGCGCCGACCTGGTGCAGAACGACAACAAGGCCGCGCCGCGCGTCACGATCACCCACCACCCGGACGTACGCCGCTCGCTGATGCTGCAGAAGTCGTACTCCGAGGCCCTGCGGGCCCTGGTCGTCTACACCGGCACCTGGCAGGACAAGATCGCCATCGCCGAGGCGGCCGGTGACACCGAGACGGCCAAGGCCGCGAGCAAGGTCAACGACCTGCTGCTTCCGCTGGTCAAGGGCGTCGGTTCGGAGCGGGCGTACGAACTGCTCGGGCACGAGTCGCTGCAGACCTTCGGCGGTTCCGGCTTCCTGCAGGACTACCCGCTGGAGCAGTACGTCCGGGACGCGAAGATCGACACTCTGTACGAGGGCACGACCGCGATCCAGAGCCTCGACCTGATCTTCCGCAAGATCGTGAAGAACCAGGGTCAGGCGCTCGCCGTCATCGCCGGTGAGATGCAGGAGTTCGTCACGAGCGAGGCCGGCAACGGCCAGCTCAAGGAGGAGCGGCTCGGCCTCGGCAAGGCGCTCGGCGAGATGCAGCAGATCCTCGGCGCGACCATGGGCTGGCTGGCCTCGGTGCAGAGCGGCGAGACCCGCGAGCTGTACAAGGTGGGCCTCAGCTCCCGCCGGGTCCTGCTCGCGCTCGGCGACGTCGTGCTCGCCTGGCTGCTGCTGCGCCAGGCCGAGGTGGCCCTCAAGGCGCTCGGCGGCGAGGTGTCGGCCGCCGACAAGAACTTCTACGAGGGCAAGGTGGCGGCCGCCCGGTTCTTCGTCCGCGAGGTGCTGCCGCGCGTCGGCTCCGACCGCCGCATCATCGAGAACACCGTCCTGGACCTGATGGACCTGTCCGAGGACGCGTTCTGACCTAGACCTTTTCCCACTCTCCTGAAAAACGGCACAGGCCGGTTCGGACAAGGACGTCCGGGCCGGCCTGCGTCGTTTACGATCATGGCCCGAGCCGGGCGTCCGCTACGCGCTGAAGGACTACCTGGTGCACTCGGACGGCGATCCGCTCGACCCGGCTATCGCGGTCGGTCAGCGGGTCAGCCAGATCCCCGGTGCGCAGACGTGGACGACCGGGAGTCCGTCGGTGACCGTGGCGGTCGTCGACTCCGGAGTGACGCCCACCCAGGACGTGTCGGCCGACCGGCTCGCCGAGGGTTACGACTTCGTCGACGGCGACAGCGACCCGACCGACACCGGCAGCCACGGAACGCAGGTCGCCGGCATCATTGCGGCTCAGGGCGGAAACGGCGTCGGCGGCACGGGTGTGTGTGGACAGTGCCGGATCATGCCGATCCGGGCGCTGCGGACCAACGCGGCCGGCGGAGCTACCGGGTACGCCTCGGACGTCGCGGCCGGCATCGTCTGGGCCGCCGACCACGGCGCCAAGATCGTGAACGTCTCGGCCAGCGCCCCGAGCGTCGACACCCTGATGCGCGAGGCAGTCGACCACGCAGCAACCAAGGACGTACTGGTCGTCGCGTCGGCCGGGCACGACCCGACGACGCCGTACATCGGCTATCCGGCGGCGATCGACTCGGTGCTCGCGGTCGGGTCGGTCGGCTACACCGGCCTGCCGAGCACCTACTCCAACCTGAACACCCCGAGCAACCACTGGGTCGACGTCAGCGCGCCCGGCATCGGCTACGCGCTCAACCCGGCCGGCACGACGAGTCCTCTCGTCGGCACGTCCGCGTCGACGGCCGTCGTCTCCGGAGCGGCCGCCCTCGCCTACGCGATCGAGCCGGATCTCACCGCGGTCGAGCTGCACCGGCGGATCACCGAGTCGGCCAATCAGGTCCCCGCCGTGCCCAGCTACTACGCGCCGGTGCTGGACGCGACCCGGCTGCTGGTCAACCTCGGCGCAACCGACACCGGCAGCCCGGAGGTCGTCACGACCGGGCTGACCGACAACCAGTTGGTCGGCCCGACCCACAACGTGTTGGTCACGCCGGTGGCCACCGATGATCACGCCGTCGCGCGGATGGACATGCTGCTGGACGGCACCGTGGTCGCGAACTGGTGGCCCTGGTTGCGGCAGATCCAGCTACCGGCCACCCTTCCCGGCGCGGACGGCCCGCACCAGGTGGTGATCCGTGCCTACGACTACGCCGGGCACGTCGCCGAGCGAAGCACGACGGTCGTCTTCGACACCATCGCGCCGACCGGGCAGATCGTGCAGCCGGTCGAAGACAGTCACGTTCGCGACGGCTTCACCGTGGTGGTCACCTCGACGAACCCGGCGGACGTCGCGTCGGTGGGGGCGAACGGCGTCGCGCTGACGCACGTCGCCGGCACCGACCGATGGACCGGCACGGCCACGCCGACGTCGGCCGGCCTGATCACGGTGGGGTTGGCCGACCAGGTCGGCAACACGACCTGGCTGACCCGGCACGTGGTGCTGGACAACGCCGGCCCGACCGCGACGGCTCTGATGCCGGCCGCAAACACACGGGTGCGGGGGACGTTCACCAGCACCATCTACGGCGTGCAGGACCGGAGTGGGCTGTGGACCGCGCAGCTGTACGTGAACGACACCTTTGTCGGGTCGGACACGACGTACCCGTATTCGCTGCCGGTGAAGACCGGGACGCGCAGCGGCACGGTGAAGTTGATCTGGCGGCTCGTGGACAAGCTGGGCAACCAGCGCTTCTACACGCGCTACGTGGTCGCGGACAACACGGCGCCGGCGGTGTCGATCACCAGCACTGTGAAGAAGACGGGCAAGGTCTCGGTGAAGGCGTCCGACGCCAGTGGCATCGCGAAGGTGCAGCTGCTGGTCAACGGCAAAGTGGTCGCGACCGACGGCACGGCGTCCTACGTTCTGACCTACAAGACCAAGAAGACCGTGAAGATCCAGGTGCGGGCGTACGACAAGGTGGGCAACGTGCGCTACACGACCACCCGCACCTGGTAATCGGAAGTAGTCGCTCAGCCGCGGGCCGTGTGCCGCCCGGTCAGGGACATCGAACCGGGCTCCGTCGTGGCCCACGAGCCCTCGGCGCGGTGCACGGCCAGGCCGGCGGTGCGCAGCTCGATCTGCCGGCCGTCCCACTGCTCGTCCGGGACCAGCAGGACGGACACCTCGGACACGGTCGGGTTGTGCCCGACCACGAGCACCGTGCGGACCGTGTCGGGCACTGTCCGGAGCAGATCGAAGACCTCGGTGCGGCCACCCGCGTACAGACTCTTCTCGTAGCGGACCTCGGGCGACACCTGCCCGGTCTGGGCCTGCGCCAACGCGATCGAGACGCCCTGCCAGGTCTGCCGGGTGCGCGCCGCCGGTGAGCAGAACACCAGGTCGGGGTGGATGCGCTCGTCGGCGAGCCAGGCACCGGCCGCGTCCGCGTCGGTCTCTCCGCGGGTGGTCAGCTTGCGGTCGAAGTCGGGGTCGTCACCCGGGGTCTCGGCCTTGGCGTGGCGGAGGATGACGAGGGTCCGTGCGCTCATGTGGACAGCTTGCCTGATTGAGAATGGGAACGCCTGGGTAACACACCTGTCGACGCATTGACCTCGGTGAGGATCAAGGAGAAGCGGCGATGGGCATCGGCGGAAGCATCTTCCTGCTGGCGGTGGGGGCGATTTTGGCGTTCGCCGTCAACGCTGACATCAGCGGGCTGGACATCAATGTCATTGGATGGATCCTGATGGCCGCCGGTTTGGTCGGCCTGATCATCACACTGTGGTTCTGGAACAACCGCCGCCGGACGGTGGTGACCCGGCAGTCGACTCAGCCGGTCGCGGGACCGGGGTACGCCGCGGAATACCGCGAGACCCGGCGCGACGACGTGCCGCCGCCTCCCGGCTACTGATCAAAGCAGGACTCGCGACGCCGGTCGACCGCCCCTCCCCCTCGGCGGTGCGGCCGGCGTCGCGCATGTGTGTGTCAGCTGAGTGCGGCCGCGATGGCGGTCGCGAGCGGCGTCACCGGGCGGCCGAGCAGCGACTCCAGGTCGGTGCGCTCGACGAACAGCGCACCCTTTGCGGCGGCCCGGTCCGAGTCGGCCAGGATCTCCGCGAACGGCGCGGGCACCCCGACGCCGACGAGCACCTCGATGTACTTCTCCGGGGAAAGGTCGGTGTAGGTGACCTCCTTGCCGGACTGGCGGGAGATCTCGGCGGCCAGCTCGGTCATCGTGAACGGTTCGCCGCCCAGCTCGTACACCTTGCCCACGTGTCCCTCGCCGACCAGGGCGGACGCCGCAGCCTCGGCGAAGTCGGCGCGGGTCGCGGCGGAGATCCGGCCGTCGCCGGCCGCACCGACCAGGCCGTGCGCGAGCGCCTGCTCGACCGAGTAGTTCTCGATGTACCAGCCGTTGCGCAGGAACACGTGCGGCAGGCCCGAGGAGGCCAGCAGCTGCTCGGTGACCCGGTGCTCCTCGGCCAGCTTCATGTCGGTGGTGTCGGCCCGCGGGATGCTCGTGTAGACGACCAGGCCGACGCCGGCGTTCTTGGCCGCGGTGACGACGTTGGTGTGCTGCGCGACGCGCTTGCCGGGCTCGCTGCCGGAGATGAACAGCAGCTTGTCGGCGCCGGTGAACGCCTCGGTCAGGGCGTCCACGTCCTCGTAGTCGACGTGCTTGGTGGTCACCCCCAAGTCGGCGATCTTGTCGAGCTGGCGGCCGAGACCGACGATGTCGGCGGCCGGTACGCCCTTGGCGAGCAGGGACTCGATGGCGAGGCGGCCGAGGTGTCCGGTGGCACCGGTGACGACGATGGTCATTTTCTGATCTCCTTCTTGCGGTTTCCAGGGTCAACGTCGCAGGTCAGCGGTCACTTCCCAATAGATAGTGGGCACCTTGAAGTGCAGTACTCACCTGAGAGATAGTTAGCAGCGTGGAGACCAGCGCGTACGCCAAAGACTGCCCGAGCCGGCAGATCCTGGACCGGATCGGTGACACCTGGAGCGTGCTCATCGTGGTGATGCTGGCCGACGGCTCGCACCGATACACCGAGCTCGCCAACCGGATCCAGGGCGTCAGCCCGAAGATGCTCACCCAGACGCTGCGCGGCCTCGAGCGGGACGGTCTGATCACCCGGACGGTACATCCGGTCGTGCCGCCGCGCGTCGACTATGCGTTGACCGGCCTGGGTCAGAGCCTCTACGGCCTGGTCGAGGGCCTGGAGAAGTGGGCCGAGACGCACATCGAGGACGTCCAGGCGGCCCGGGACGCCTACGACGCGTACAGCGCGAAGTAGACCGCGATGTGGTGGCAGATCGCCGCCACCAGCGTGCAGGCGTGGAAGAACTCATGGTGCCCGAAGATCTCCGGCCACGGGTTCGGCCGGCGCAGCGCGTAGAAGACCGCGCCGACCGTGTAGATCACGCCGCCGGTGATCAGCAGCACCAGGCAGGCCACGCCGCCGCGGTGCAGCACGTCGGGCAGGATGGCGATCGCCGCCCAGCCCAGCGCCACGTAGAGCGGAGCACCGGCCCAGCGCGGCAGGTGCGGCCAGATCACCTTGAGCGCCACCCCACCGAGCGCGCCGCCCCAAATCAGGCTGAGCATCAGCGTCGCCTTGCCGGGATGCAACAGCTCGACGCAGAACGGGGTGTAGGTGCCGGCGATGAAGATGAAGATCATCGAGTGATCCATCCGGCGCATGATCTGGTAGCCGCGCTCGCTCCAGGTCAGCCGGTGGTAGAGCGCACTGATCCCGAACAGGCCGCACACCGTGATGCTGTAGATCAGGCAGCTCACGAAGGGTGCGATGCCCGGCCGGCCGAGGGCGATCGAGCAGAGCACGATGCCGCCGACGATGGCGACGAAGAACGCGTACTGGTGCAGGCGGCCGCGCAGACGGGGTTTCCCGAGGTCGGCCGGCTTCATCCGGAACGGTGCTGAGGTCGTCACGGCTCCTAGGTTACGGCACCGTAAGTTACTGGCAAGTAGTGAAGCCACTCACGGCAGGATGATCGTCATGAGAGTACTTCCGGCGGGACCTTCGGCACTGGTGATCGAGTGTCGCGACGGTGAACAGGTCGAGGCTTGGCGGGCCGAGTTCTGGCGCCGACGGGAAGCCGGCGAGCTGATCGTGACCGACATCGTCCCGGGTGCCCGGACCGTCCTCCTTGACGGCGTTGCGCCGGGAACCGCCGCCTTGCTGGGCGAATGGCCGGAACCGGCGGCCTCTCAGGGAGCCGAAAAACCTCTCATTGAGATCTCCACCACATTCGACGGAGAGGATCTGCCGGACGTCGCCGAGCTGTGGGGCGTAAGCGTTTCCGAGGCCGTGAGCCGGCTGGTCGCCACCGAACTCCTCGTGGCGTTCTGCGGCTTCGCTCCGGGCTTCGCCTATCTGCGTGGTCTGCCGGAGGGGTGGTCGGTGCCCCGGCTCGCCGCTCCGCGGCCTCGCGTTCCGGCCGGCGCGGTCGGCCTGGCCGGCCCCTACGCCGGGATCTACCCCACGGCCTCACCGGGCGGGTGGCGGCTGGTCGGCCGCACCGGCCAGGCGCTTTTCGACGTACGGGCGGAACCGCCCGCCCTGCTCACCCCCGGCACTCGTGTGCGGCTGGTCCCCGCGTGATCACCGTGGTGCGGCCGGGGCCGCTCACCACCGTGCAGGACCTCGGCCGGCCGGGATACGCCCACCTCGGCGTGCCGCACTCGGGCGCACTCGACCAGCCGGCGCTGCGCCGGGCCAACGCCCTGGTCGGCAACCCGCCGGCCGCCGCCGGGCTGGAGACGACCCTGATGGGCTGCGCGCTGCGCTTCGAGCGGGCGGCCCGCGTCGCGATCACCGGCGCGGTCGCGACGGTGCGGCTCGACAAGGTGCCGGTCGACGGCGAGGTGATCGACGTGCCGGCCGGGGCGGTGCTCGACGTCGGCCGGGCCACCCGAGGGGTGCGGTCCTACCTCGCGGTGGCCGGCGGGATAGCCGCCGAGCCGGTGCTCGGCAGCCGCTCCACCGACACCCTCTCCGGCCTCGGGCCGGCCAAGCTCACCGACGGCATGACCCTGCCGATCGGCGAACTCACCGGTGGTTCGCCGCCGGCCCGGGCGGCGGCGCAGGCGGTCGACGAACTGCTTCTGGGCGTACGGCGGGGACCGCGCGACGACTGGTTCGTGGCCGCGGAACTGTTCGCCTCGGCGTACACCGTCTCGCCGATGAGCAACCGAGTCGGCTGCCGGTTGGCCGGCAGCGCCCTGACCCGCGCCAAGGCCGGCGAACTGCCCTCCGAGGGCGTGGTGCTGGGTGCCGTGCAGGTGCCCGCCGACGGCCAACCGCTGATCTTCCTGGCCGATCACCCGACCACCGGTGGCTACCCGGTGATCGGGGTGGTCGACGACGTGACCCCGCTCGCGCAAGCCCGGCCGGGTAGTACGGTGCGTTTCCGTGAGCTCGATTGATCTGAACGCCGATCTGGGCGAGGGCTTCGGCCGCTGGACCCTCGGCGACGACGAGGCCCTGCTCGACATCGTCACCTCGGCGAACGTGGCATGCGGTTTCCACGCCGGCGATCCGTCCACCATGCACCGGATCTGCGACGCCGCGGTGGCGCGCGGCGTCGCGATCGGAGCCCAGGTGGGCTACCGCGATCTGGCCGGCTTCGGCCGCCGCCGGATCGACTACGACCTGGCCGAACTGCACGACGACGTGCTGTACCAGATCGGTGCGCTGGAGGCCTTCTGCCGGGCGGCCGGCGGGCAGGTGGACTACGTCAAGCCGCACGGCGCGCTCTACAACACGGCGGCCGTCGACGAGGGGCAGGCGTCCGCGGTGGTCGCGGCCGTGCGGGCCTACGACCCGGCGCTGCCGGTGCTCTGCCAGCCCGGATCGGCGCTGGCGCGGCTCGCCGCGGCGGCCGGTCTCACCGCCGTGGGCGAGGGTTTCGCCGATCGCGGCTACCGTCCCGACGGAACGCTCGTGCCCCGCACGGTGGCCGGCGCGATCGTCGACGACCCGGACCTCGTGGTTGCCCGAGCCGTCCGGATGGCCGTCTCCCGGCAGGTCGAGACGGCCGACGGGGTGGTCGTCCCCTGCGACGTGGCGTCCATCTGCGTGCACGGTGACACACCCGGCGCGGTCGAGCTGGCCGAACAGGTGCGGGCCGGCCTCGTCAAGGCCGGCCGCACCCTCGCGCCGTTCGTCTCCTGGAGTTAGTCCTCGTCCAGGCCGCGCAGGACCAGCGGCAGACGGGACGGGCCGTCCGGGGTCACCACGACCGGGACACCCCAGTCCTGGCGGGTCAGGTGGCAGGCCGCGAACTCCTCGTCCACGTCACAGGTCGCGGCCTGGGCGACCACCTGGAGCACACCCTTCGGCACGGCCCGGTTGATCACCAGGGCGCGGGACAGGTCGGTGGTGGTGCCGGCCCCGTCGAGCAGCAGCTCCGGCGGGGACGCGGACACCTCGAGGCGGGTCGACGGGCCGAACTGGGTGTCCAGCTTCTGCCCGGGAGCCGGCGTGAAGATCACGTCGAGGGTCAAGGCGCCGGGAGCCACCGCCGACGGCGGGCGCTCGGTCCGGTGCCGCTCACCGGTGACCGTCTTCACCACGCCGGGCGCCAGCCGGGTCAACCGGTGCGCCGACGACTCCACCACGATGACGTCGCCGGTCCTGGTGACGACGATGTCGCTCGGCTCGTTCAGGCCGGAATCGACCGTCGACACCTCGTCGGTGACCGGGTCGAAGCGGCGGATCGCGCCGTTGTAGGTGTCCGCCACCAGCACCGAACCGTCCGGCAGGGCGGCCACCCCGAGCGGGTGCTGCAGCAGCGCCTCCTTGGCCGGGCCGTCCACGTGACCGAAGTCGAACAGGCCCTGACCGACCGCCGTGTGCATCACCCCGGCCTCGATCCAGCGCAGCGCCGACGTCTCACTGTCGGCGATCCACAGCCGGTCGCCGCCCACCGAAAGGCCGGACGGCTGGGCCATCCACACATCGGGGATCGGGCCGTCCCGCAGCGACTCGACGGTCGTGCCGGCGTACACCCCGATGGTCTTCGCCTGTGGCTCGAACCACCACAGCTCGTGGATGCCGGCCATCGCGATGATGACCTTGCCGTCGAACCAGGCCAGGTCCCACGGCGAGGACAGGTCGGCGGACAACGCGTCCTGCGGACCGTCGACGGCCGAGCGCCACGGCTTGCCGGTGCCCGCCACCAGGGTGATCTCGCCGGTCGCGAGCGCGAGGCCGCGCAGCTGGTGGTTGACCGTGTCGGCGACCAGCACGTCGTAGCCGACGCTCGTCGCGACCTCGGCCGGGAGCAGCAGCAGACCCTGCGGCTCGTTGAACGGCCCGTGCCGCTCGCCACTGCCGAACCGGCGCACCAGCGTCTCGCCGTCCGCGGACACCTCGGCCAGCGAATGCCGGGCCGAATCGGACACCAGGAGGTTGCCGTCCGGCAGCTCGATCGCCTTGCCCGGGAAACGCAGCAGGGTGTCGACCGCGGGCGGCGGGACGTACGGGCCGGTGCCGCGGTGCAGCGTGCCGGCCGCCTCGTGCTTGGTGATCAGTTCCTCGATCAGGCGGGACAGGCCCTCCGCGTGCCCCTCGCCGGCCATCGACGCCACCAGGTAACCGGTCGGGTCGATCACCGCGAGCGTGGGCCACGCCTTCGCCGCGTACTGCTGCCAGAGGTGCATGTCCCGGTCGTCGACCACCGGGTGGTGCACGCCGTAGCGCTCGACGGCGGCGGCCAGCGCCACCGGGTCCCGCTCGTGCTCGAACTTCGGTGAGTGCACGCCGATCACCACGACGGCGTCGCCGAACCGCTCCTCGAGCGGGCGCAGCTCGTCGAGAACGTGCAGGCAGTTGATGCAGCAGAAGGTCCAGAAATCCAGGACCACGACCTTGCCGCGCAGGTCGGCCAGGGTCAGGTCCTTACCGCCGGTGTTCAGCCAGCCACGGCCCCGCAGCTCGGGGGCCCGCACACGCCCAGTCATCGCACCATCGTGCCGCACCGACCGGGTCGGTACGGCACGAAGGTGGTCAGGATGACATCAGCCCTGCGGCTTGAGGCAGAGCACCTGGTTCTTGCCGTCGCTGGTCGGGTTCAGCACGTGCGGCTGCTGCGGGTCGGGACACTTCGACTGGTCGTCCACGATGGACACCACCTGGAACGAGGTGGCGTCACTGCAGTCGACCTTCACCGCTTCGCTGCCGTCCTGCTTCACGCACTCACCGGTGTTGACGGTGAGCGTCTCGTTGTCGCCGCCGGCCACCAGATAGACGATGCCGAACACCACACCGAGCAGCAGAACCGCGCCCACCACGACCGAGACCAGGATCGGAAGCATCCGCACGTGCGGCGTCTCCGGCTTGGCCGGCGCGGCACCACCCGGACCGGGCCAGCTGGTGGTGTCGTCCGGGCTGGGCGGGGTCACCGTGGCGCGGCTCGCGGCGCCGGAGGTCTCCGGCGAGACCGGCATCGGGAAGCCGGTCGGGGCGTACGCCTCGTTGCCGCGACCCGAGATGTCGGTGGTCAGCTCGCTGTACTGGTCCGCGCCCGGCGCCGTGCCGTTGACCGCGTAGGGGCCGTTGCCGTTGGGCGGCGGGAACGGCGGGTAGCCGCCACCCGACGCGGGTGCCGGGCTGGTGAACTCGGCGAGTGGGTTACGCGGCTGCTCCGGACCGGGCTGGGCCGGCGGCGCGGCCGGGCTGCCCGGGGCCGGCGGGGCCACCCGGGCGCTGGCCGAGGCCCGCGCGGTGGCCCGAGCCGGCGACAGCGGCGCTACCCCGGCAACACCCGGCTCGCCGCCGGGTGCGTTGTGGTCACCGCCCCGCTGCGGGTACGCCGGTGAGCCGAACCCGCCCGGCGCACCGAACTCGCTCGGTGTTCCGGCGGGCGAGCCGAAGCTGGCCGGGGGTTCGAATCCGGCCGGTGCGGCGGCCGGTGCGCCGTAGGTTCCCGAGGCGGGGCGGCCGGCGTCGAACGGCAACTCCACCGGAGCCGGGAAGCCAGGCTCGTCGGCCGGTTCGTCGTCCTCCGGCTCGGCGGCGGCCGGGCGGCCGTAGACACGAGCCTGCGACGCCGCGGGCGGCGGCGGGAGCTCGGCCGGGTCGACCGGGGCGCTGCGGCTGGTCGACGGCACCGAGGCGCTCGCCGTCACCGGCCGGGCCGAACCGACCGCCGGGGCCGACTGGTCGGACGGGTCGCGCGGCGCCGGCACCGAACGGTTCTCGGCCACTACCGGGCTGCCGGCCAGCCCGAACGAGGCACCGGGCACCCGCTGCGGGTAGGCATTGGGCTCGGCGTCCGGAGCGTCCGGACGCCGGTAGATGGCGTGCTGGTCGGAGGCGTCGCCCGAATCGCCGTCGGGCGCGGCCGGGCGGGCCGAGCCGTAGAGCGGGCGCGCGTCCTCGGCGGGACCGCCGGCCGCGCTGCGGAACGGCGCCACGTCGCTGCTGCCGAACGGAGCGGCCGGCGAGGCCGGCTTGAACGGTGCCTGCTCGTCGTCACTCTCATCGGGCGAGCCCGGCCGAGCGGACCCGAACGAGGACGAGGGCTGACCCGACCCGAACGGCGCGGGCTGGTCACCCGCAAACGGCGTCGAGGATCCGGGCCGGTCACTCCCGAAGGGTGCGGAGGATCCCGGCCGGTCACCCGCGAACGGTGCGGCAGGAGAACTCGGCTGGGCCGACCCGAAGGGTGTGGCCTGGTCGGCGGCCGGAGAAGCCGGCTGGGCGGAACCGTACTGCGTTCCGGGGCGGGCGGCGCCGAGCGAAGACTCGTCGCCCGAACCGAACGGCTTCTCGCCGCCGAACGCCGATGCGTCCGAGGGCATGGAACCGAAGGCCGCCGGCTTCGAGTCGCCGTGCGGAGAAGCGGCGCCGCGCGGTTTGAACGAGGAGGCCAGCGAGTCGGGCCGGGCCGAGCCGGGCGAACCCTCCGAGCGGGCGCTACCGAACGGCGAGCCGGCCGTTTCCGGCGCACTGCCGAACGTGGCGCTGTCACCGGGCGTGGTGCGACCGAACGGGTCGGGCAGGCCGTTCCGGGCCGAGTCGGCAGTGGCCGAAGGCTCGGCTGCCGGCCGGCGGCCGAACGGCCCAACCTGGCCGTCCCCGGAGGGCCGGCCGAACGGATCACCCTGGTCGTCGGCGGACGGGCGGCCGTAAGTGCCGTCCTTGCCGTCGGTGGACGGGCGGCCGAACGAATCGCCCTGGTCGTCGGTGGAGGAGCGGCCGTAAGCGCCGTCCTTGCCGTTTGCGGAGGGGCGGCCGAACGGGTCGCTCTGGGCTTCGGCGGACGGGCGGCCGAACGGGTCCGCTGATGAACCGGCGGAACGGCCGTAGGGGTCGGACGACGCTGCCGCCGGGCGGCCGAACGGGTCGGACTGGCCTGCGTCGGGCTGGGCCTCGGCCGGGCGGCCGTATGGATTGGGCTGGCTGTCGGCGGAGCGGCCGTAGGGGTGCGGGGCCTCCTCGACGGACGGGTCGCCGAAGGCGCTGAACGAGCCGGCGGCCTGGTCCGGGCCGGCCGTGGTCGGCGGGCCGAACGGGGCCTGCTGGCTGCGGATCGGCAGGTCGGTGATCGGCGCGGACTCCGACGGTGTCTCGGCGGAGGCCGGGGTGGCGGCGCCGCGCAGCGGGAAACCGCCGCTGTCGCCGCCGCGGCGGGTCGGGAAGCTCGCGTTGCCGGAGCGCAGCGGGAAGCCGCTGCTGTCGGTGGCGCGGGCCGCGGCGTCGTCGGGCCGGGCCGGCGGGAAGCCGCCATCATCGCCGGGCCGGGCGGTCGGGAACCCGCCACTGTCGCCGGAGCGGCCGGCGCGCACCGAGGACGGGGCGTCGGGCAACTCGGCCAGGGTGGCGCCGGGCACGCGGACGCGCTGGGCGCCGAAGACAGAGACGCCGGGCGGGCGGCCGGTGGCCGGGTCGACGTCGTCGGTCGAGGGCAGGTCGGGCAGGCTGCCGCGGCCGGGGGTGCCGGCCGCGAAACCGTCGAACTCGCCGATCGTGCCCGGGTCGACCGTCGCGGGCTTGCGCTGTGGCAGCGGGAAGGGGTTGTCACCGCTGGTGACGGGGGCCGGGGCCTGCTGCGGCGCCCACGCCGAGCGCGGCGGCTCGGGGGCGTTGCCGGAGGCGGGCACGAACGCGGGACCGGACGACGGTGCCGAGCTCTGGGGCGGGCCGGCGGCGTCGGAAGCCGGGGCGCCGGACGCACCGCTGCCGGACGACGAGGCACCGGCCGCAGCGGCCGGAGCGCCGAAGGGCGAGGTGCCAGCGTCGGTGGCTGGAGCGCCGAAGGGCGAGGTGCCGGCACCGGTGGCCGGAGCGCCGAAGGGCGAGGCTTCTGAGGCGCCGCGTGGTGACGCGTCGGCGCTGCCGAACGGGGACGCTGCGCCGCTGCCGCTGCCGTTGTCGACGGGCGGCGGTGGGGCGAACGGCGAGGAGGCCGCCTGCGGCGTGGCCGAACCGTAGGACGCGGCGGCGCCGGGGGAGACCGAACCGTATGGCGAGGCGGGGCGCGGCGACTCCTCCTCGGGCTGTGGCACGCGGGCCGAGCCGTAGGAGGTGCCGGTCGGGCGGGCGGGGCTTGCGGCCGCCGCCTCGGAGCCGGAACCGAACGTGCGCACCGCGGGCACCACGAACGGCGAGCCGCCGTTGGGTGTTGCCGGCGGCGGCGGAGCATACGAGCTGGGGAAACCGTCAGTGGGCGGCGGAGCCGAAGCCCGGCCGGCGATTCGCCGACCGTCGGCGTCCGGCGGGAAGCCGTCCGCGGTGGGCCCGCCCGACGTGGCCTCGGCCGGTTGCGTACCGGCGTACTGCCCCTCGGACGTCATGAGCGCCTCCTCGTGAATGCGGCCGTGCCAGCTTTGCACGGACGCGGAACACCGGCCATCCGCACCGGCGCGCCGTGCCCAGCACCAAGGCCAGGCCGTGCGGGACCCGCCGACGCGGTTTGCGCCCTTCGGAGGCCCCGGTCCCGGGGCCGACCGGCCGAGCCGGCTCTGGGACCGTGCCCAACCGTACCGGGCCGAGGCGGTAGGAGGAATCCCGGTGTACGCCCGGAAGGGGACAGCGAACGGATCTTTAAGACTGTCTTCAAACATGCAACAGCCCGCCCGGATGGATCCGGGCGGGCCGTCGTAAGAGCTAGCTCAGAAGGTCTTGCGCTGGGCGAAGATGGCGATCTCGTCCCGCATGGCCTGGGTAGGAGCGGACTGCCAGGCGCGGTCGATCGCGCGGTTCTCCCGGTTGATCATCCGACGCTGACGGACTCGATCAACGATGCTCATGATGGTGTTTCATCCCCCTCGGCCCGGCTCGGGCCAACTTCTTGGTGCTCGTCTCGATGCGATACCAATTCTGGCTCGCATCGAGACGAGTTGCCAACGATTTAGGGGGTGATGCTGAGCACCTGCTTAACGATCGAAGGTCGAAATAACCAGTTGCCTAATTTCCTGCGGCATGCCTACGTCCAGGAGAGCAATGCGCCCTCCGGGTCGGTGAGGAATTCGCCGACGTCCCGGAGGAACTTCGAGCCCAGTTCGCCATCGATGATCCGGTGGTCGAAGGAGAGCCCGAGGGTGGTCACCTGACGGATCTTGATCTTGCCTTTGTGGACCCACGGCATCGGCTTGACCGCGCCGAACGCCAGGATCGCCGACTCGCCCGGCGGCAGGATCGGGGTGCCGGTGTCGACCCCGAACACGCCGACGTTGGTGATCGACAGAGTGCCGCCGGCCATGTCCGCCGGAGGGGTCTTTCCGGACTTCGCAACCTGTACAAGTGTGTTGAGTGCCTCGGCCAGCTCTCGCAGACTGAGACGCCCGGCGTCCTTGATATTGGGAACGATGAGACCGCGCTCGGTCGCCGCGGCGATGCCGAGGTTGACGTACTCCTTGACGACGATCTCGTTCGTGCCCCCGGACCAGGTCGAGTTGACCATCGGGTGGCGTCCGACGGCCAGCAGCACCGCCTTGGCCACCAGCAGCAGTGGGGAAACCCGCAGGTCGGCGAACTCGCGCCGGCCCTTCAGTTTCTCCAGGGCCTTCATCGAGCGGGTCACGTCGATCGTGAGGAACTCGGTGACGTGCGGTGCCGTGAACGCCGACGCGGTCATGTTCTCCGCGGTCAGCTTCCGGACACCCTTGACCGGGATGCGCCGTTCGCGGGAGCCGTCGATAACAGCCGTGGGCTGGGG
This sequence comes from Paractinoplanes toevensis, assembly GCF_018332695.1. Classification (GTDB taxonomy): domain Bacteria; phylum Actinomycetota; class Actinomycetes; order Mycobacteriales; family Micromonosporaceae; genus Actinoplanes; species Actinoplanes toevensis. The sequence continues at coordinate 9,013 of NZ_BOQN01000138.1, read as the reverse complement.
TGCCGCCACTGCCTGGTGTACGTCGTCCCGCGTCACCGACCCCATCGGCCCGGACCCGGTGAGCGACGTCAGGTCGACGCCGAGATCGCGGGCCAGTTTCCGGACCGGCGGCTTGGCCAGCACCCGCGCCGATGCCACCGGGACCTCCGGTCGCACGGGCGGGGATGCCACGACGTCCGCGGCAGCCGCCGGAGGCGGGGGGCTGACAACGTTGGCCGGTGACTCCGACGGCGTACCCAATCGGGGTCGTCTTTTTGCGGTGGTGGTTTTCGGGCCGTAACCCACCAGCACCGCGGTGCGGCCGCCCGGAGCCGGACCACCGATGAGGCCGGGCTCGACCGCCCCTTCGGCCGGCGCGATCTCGACCGCCGCGAGCGATTCGGCCGACGGCACCGGCCCGGCCGAGGGATCGGTGTCGATGGCGACGATGGGCGAGCCCACCTCGACCGTCGTGCCGGCCTCGTGGAAGATCCGGGTGACCACGCCGGCCCATTTCGCCGGGATCTCGACGGCCGCTTTCGCCGTCTCCACCTCGACGATCGGCTGGTTCAGCTCGATCGTGTCGCCCACCTTGACCAGCCAGGCGAGGATCTCGCCCTCGGTCAGGCCTTCGCCGAGGTCGGGCAGGGTGAACTCCTTGATCCGCGACATCGGCGTCACCAGCCGAACGAACGGTCGACGGCGTCCAGCACCCGGTCGAGATCGGGGAGGTACTCCTCCTCGACCCGGGCGGCCGGGTAGGGAATGTCGTAGCCGGTCACCCGCAGCACCGGTGCCTCCAGGGAGTAGAAGCACTCCTCGGTGATCCGGGCGGCGAGCTCGGAACCGAGGCCGAGGTTGCCGGGGGCCTCGTGCACGACGATGGCCCGGCCGGTGCGGCGCACCGAGGCGTAGACCGTGGCCATGTCCAGCGGGGAGAGCGAGCGCAGGTCGATGACCTCGAGGTTGCGGCCGTCCTCGGCCGCCGCGATCGCGGCGTCCAGCGAGGTGCGGACCATCGGGCCGTACGCGAGGATCGTCGCGTCCGTCCCGGGTTTGACGACGCGCGCCGCGTGCAGCGGGAACGCCTGGTCGAGATCGGCATCGAGGTCGACCTCGCCCTTCTCCCAGTAGCGCCGCTTCGGCTCGAAGAAGACGATCGGGTCGTCGGACGCGACCGCCTGGCGGATCATGGTGTAGGCGTCGGCCGGGTTGGCGCAGGTCACCACCTTGAGGCCGGGAACGTGCGCGAACAGCGCCTCGGGCGACTCGGAGTGGTGCTCGACCGCGCCGATGCCGCCGCCGAAGGGGATGCGGATGACGATGGGCAGTCGCACGTTGCCGAGCGAGCGGTAGAACATCTTCGCGACCTGGGCGACGATCTGGTTGTAGGCCGGGAAGACGAACCCGTCGAACTGGATCTCGCAGACCGGGCGGTAGCCGCGGATGGCGAGACCGATCGCGGTGCCGACGATGCCGGACTCGGCGAGCGGGGTGTCGATGACCCGGTCCTCGCCGAAGTCTTTCTGCAGGCCGTCGGTGATCCGGAAGACGCCGCCGAGCTTGCCGACGTCCTCGCCCATGATGACGACCTTGGGGTCGCTCTCGAGCGAGCGGCGCAGACCGTGGTTGAGGGCCTTGCCCAGGGTGATCGTCTCGGCCATCAGTTCGCGCTCCCCTCGAACGTCGCGTGGTAGCGCTCGAACTCGGCGCGCTGGGCGTCGACCTCGGGCGAACCATGCGGGTAGACGTTGTCGAACATCGTCACCGGCTGCGGGTCGGGCATGGCCAGCACCCGCTCGCGCAGGTCCAGGGCGAGCGTCTTGGCGGTCTCGTCGACCTCGCCGAAGAACGTGTCGTCGGCGATCTGCTGCTTGGTGAGGAACGACTTCATCCGGGCGATCGGGTCTTTCGCCTTCCACGACTCGACCTCGCTGGCGATGCGGTAGCGGGTCGGGTCGTCGGAGCTGGTGTGCGCGCCCATCCGGTAGGTGTATGCCTCGATCAGGCTCGGGCCCTGGCCGTTGCGGGCCTGGTCGAGCGCGGCCCGGGTGACCGCGTAACTGGCCAGCACGTCGTTGCCGTCGATCCGGATGCCGGGGAAGCCGTAGCCGGCCGCGCGGCGGTAGAGCGGGATGCGGGTCTGGCGCTCCAGCGGCTCGCTGATCGCGTACTGGTTGTTCTGGCAGAAGAAGACGATCGGGGCGTTGAAGACACCGGACCAGACGAACGCCTCGTTGACGTCGCCCTGGCTGGTAGCGCCGTCGCCGAAGTAGGCGATGACCGCCTCGCCGTCGGCGTTGCCGATCTTGCCGTCCATGGTGATGCCCATGGCGTAACCGGTGGCGTGCAGCGTCTGCGAGCCGATCACGATCGTGTAGGTGTTGAACTTGAATTCGTTCGGGTCCCAGCCGCCCTGGTCGACGCCCCGGAACAGGCCGAACGGCATGATCGGGTCGATTCCGCGGGTGTAGAGGACACCGTGCTCGCGATAGGTCGGGAACGCCATGTCCTGCTTGCGCAGCGCGCGGCCCGAGCCGACCTGGGCCGCCTCCTGCCCCAGCAGGCTCGCCCAGATGCCCAGCTCGCCCTGCCGCTGCAGGGCGGTGGCCTCGGCGTCGAGACGCCGGACCGTCACCAGGTCCCGGTAAAGCTCCTTGTACTCGTCGTCGGTGAAGTCGACCGAGTAAGTCATGCCGTCCGCCGTGGTGACGCTGTCGACGCGTTCCCCATCGGGGGTGAGCAGTTGGACGAAGCCGCCGGCCGGGGCGTCGGCCCCGACTTCGCTTTCGCCGTTCGCCATCCGTGTCTCCCTGTTCATCTCTTGCGCCCGCGGCAGGTGTTGCCTGTCCGCGCGGCGAACCGCTGGGTCGCCGCGCCTGACCCGGGTGAGGTTGCCGCGCGGCGGTTCGGCGCGGGCCGAGACCCCGCCGGGGAGTGACGGCCCCCACCTCGCCCCGCTGGATTCGGCGGAAAGCGACGGCGGCGGTGCCGTCTTCCTCATCCTGACAGAGAACGTGAGCGCCGTTACAGGTCGGCTCGATCACAGTCGGAAATTTCCCCGTCACATAGGTGCCCGTATTTGTCCTATTAAGTGGTTTTCGTACGGTCACTACCGTACGAACAGGCTATTTCCCCCGCTGCGGATACCGAGGTGCTTCGTTCATCCCTCTGACCGAGACGGATCCATGTTGATCTCTTGCGTTCTGGGAGGGAACCCACCGTGCCGCAGCACCCGGACGACGACCTCGTGCCGCCGATCAAGGTCATGCGGAAGCGGTTGAACGGGGTGTACCGCGCCGACGCCGGATTCTCCGGCCCGACCCGGCGCTATGTGCTCCTGGTGGCCCTGCTGGTCGGGCTGGCATCGGTGCCGACGCTGGCCGCCATCACCGCCGGCTCGAACGAGTTGGCCGACGGCCGGACCGACACCATGGACGTCCCGGTGCTGCCACCGGCCCTGCCCGGGCCGGTCCTCCCGCCCGAGGCCAACCTCCCGCAGTCGGGTCTGCCGCCGTCGACGCAGGGCGGTTCGGAGGGCGCCGACGCGGCGATCCGGGCCGGCCGGCTGATGGGTGCGGCCGGCCAACGCCGGCCACGATCAACGGCCTCCGCCGGTCCGGCTTCCGGTTCCGGTTCCGGCTCCGAGCGGCGCCGGCCGGGCGACCGGGACGGGTACGCCGAGCAGCGGCGCGACCGGCCCTCGGGTTCGTCGTCGTCGGGGTCCGGCTCGTCCGGCTCGTCCGGTTCTGACAAGGGTGCACGGCCGAGCGAGCCATCGATGCTGGAGTTTCCGGCGCTGCCCGGGATGCGAATTTTGCCGGGACTGCCGTCGGTCAGCGGGCGGAAAGTTCATCGCCCCGGCGTGCTGCCGACGCTTCCGGTCGATCCACCGGTCGACCGGGAAAAGCCCGATCAGTCCGATTCGGACGGCGACGACCCGGACCACCACGAGGAACCACCGGCCCGGCCCGCCCAGCCGTGCGACGAAGGCCCGCGCCGCCGCAAGCACGAACGCTCCACCGACAGTCACCGGTCCGACGACCGGTCCGAACACAGCCGGAGGTCAACCGTGACCGAGCGCCCGAGCAACGTCCGACCCGCCAGCATCCTCGAGCTCGAGCACTCCGCGGGCGCCGGCCACAATCGCCGGCACATCCCCGAGTCACGCGGTGAGGACAACCGGAGCATCAACCACCCGTACCAGGGCAGCCACCGGGCCGGCCGCGAGCACCGCGACGACGAGACCGCGGCCCAGCGCCGCAGCTCCCGAGTGGGCCGCCACCACGCCGAGCACAGCGAGGACCTCAGCGGCCACTGGTGATCCTAGGGTTCGTCCAGCCGGTGCCGGTTGGCGTCGAGCCAGGCCTCGATCGCGTCCGAGTCCTCCGGGTCGACGCCCTCCGAGATGAGCTGGGCCACGGCCGCGGTGGCCGGGCTCCGGCGTTCACCCGTGGCGTAGAGGCGGGCGAACTCGGGGATCATCTCCTCGACCATCTCGTCGGTCTGCGCGGCCGCCGACTCGGGCAGGGCGCGCCGCCGGGTCGTGTAGGCCGACCAGGCGCGGGTCACCCGGGGCAGCATCGCGGCGTCGTCCATGTCGAGGACCGCGCGGCGGTGCACCCAGTCCAGCAGGAACAGTCCGGCCACGGCCGGGCTCCAGCGCAGCGGGTCGCCGCCCGGGAGGCTGGCGGCGTGGTCGAGCAGCAGGCTCAGGCAGAAGTGCAGGGACGCCACCTCGGCGTCGGCGTCCACCGAGTCGAGGCCGAACCGGGCCGCCTCGGCGCTGCCCAGAAAGTCGCGGACCAGGTCGGAGTTGCTCGGCCGCGGCGGCTCGGCCAGCCGCGGGGTGCCCGCGGTCGGCAGCAGCGCGAGACGAGCCGCGGCCAGGGCGCGGTCGGTGGCCAGCGAGCCGTCGGCCGGCAGGTCACCCAGGCCGTCGGTGATGGCCATGTAGCGGTCGACCTCGTCGCGCACGCGGCCGGGATCTTCCTCGCGGAACCAGGTCAGCTCGTCCTCGGCGCACATCTCGCGCACCTGCTCGAGAACGCGGCCGGCGTCGGAGCCGACGAAGACGTCCTTGGTGATGCCGATGTTGTGGTCGACCAGGGCGACGACCGCGTGCTCGGGGCCGCCGTCGTCGGTGTCCTCGTAGGCGAACGTGACCAGGTAGGACGTCTGGTCGCCGTAGATGTCCCCGTACGCGTAACAGCCGGTGGGCCGGACCCGGCCCAGCTGCGCCGTCCAGACCGGGGCCTGCGCTCCGCGCCGGACCTGCGCGGCACCCGCCGCATCGGGCACGAGGGCGGCGAAGACCTCGCGGATGGTGGTGGCCGCCACCGTGCGGCGGCGGGTGGTCGCCGAAAGGAACTCGCTCACGAACTCGCGGACGGCCGCGGCACGGTCGTCCTGAGCCACCGAGTAAACGCTGCCGAGCAGTGCGGTGCCCAGCATCTCGGCGTCCAGTGCGCAGTCGAGTTTCGCCACGTCGCGAGCTGCGTGCAGCACCGCGTCGTACGGACTCTGGGTAGCCGACATATCGCGAGCGTACCGGGGCGGCGGCACCCGGTGACTACTCCGATCGAACGGTCGTGAGCGCCTCGCGCGCCTGTGCGTACGCGTTCAGCACCTCACGCACCGGCGCCACCACGTATTCCCTGGCCACGTCGGTGACACCGGCCCGCAACCGCTGCTCGGCCCGGTGCCGCGCGCGCCGGGCACCCCACTCGACGATCGGTTTGAGCAGCAGCCAGAGCAGGACTCCGCCGATCAGGCCACCGAGCAGCAGCAGGGTAGGCAGCGGCACCTCGCCGACCTTGGGGTGGTGCAACTCGGGCAGGCCGAGGATCCGCACCACGTAACCGGCGAGCAGCCAGCCCAGCCCGAAGATCGCGGCGGCGGCGAGCATCCATTGCAGCAGCCCGACGCCGCGCCACCACAGCGGAGTGCGGTCGGTGCCCAGGTCGGCCTGGGCGACCGCCCGGTCGAGGGCGTCGGGAAGGTCGTCGACCCGGGAGCGGGCCGCGTTGTTCAGGGCCGGCGCCCACGTCGGCGGCAGCGGCGCCGCGGCCCGGCTGGCGACGGCCCGCACGGACAGGCCGACGGCCGACTTCTGGGCGGCGTCCGCCTCGGGCACCGACGTGCGCGGCACGATGTCGGTGGAGACCGCGTCGGTCTCCGGCTTGGCGCCCAGGTGCAGCCGGCGCAGCGGGTCGGGCCGGAGCTTGCGCACGCCGCGCAGGACCGGCCAGCCGGTGGCGGTGGCCGCGCGGTGGCGATAGGAGCCGGCGGCCGCGTCGGCGACCGCGCCGACCCCGGCGGAGGCGGCGAGTGCGTCGGTGAGCTGCCGGACCGTGCTGCGGTCGACCTCGTCCTCGGCGGCCGGTGGGCCGATCATCGCGGTGAGCGGCCCGCTGACCGCCTCGAGGTCACCAGCCAGGCGACGCAGGGCGGCCTGCCGGTCGGCGACCGTCTTCTCCAGGGTGCCGCGCAGCTCGGCGAGCATGCCGGGCTGCTTGGCCGAGGTGGCCAGCACCGGGGCGCCGGTGAGGCCGTCGTCCTCGAGCAGCCGGCGCAGGTCGCCCAGCACCGTCTCGGTGTCCTGGGTGGACAGCCGGTCGGCCTGGTTGAGCACGACGATGGTGACGCCGGAGTGGTTGCGGAACTGCGACAGGTAGGCCTGGTGCAGGATCCGGTCGCCGTACTTCTGCGGGTCGACCACCCAGACCACCTGGTCGACGAGGCCGAGGAGCCGGTCGACCTCGAGCCGGTGACTGCGCTCGATGGAGTCGAAGTCGGGTAGATCGAGCAGCACGAGCCCGCGCAGCGCGACCTCGTCGTCGCCGTCGAGAGCGCTCTCCCGGATGAAGCGCTGCCGTGGCAGCACGCCCACCCAGTCGAGCAGGCGGTTGGCCGGTTCGAGCGGCCCCCAGACGCAGGCATGTGCCGCGCCGGTGGTGGGCCGGCGCACGCCGACCGGCGACAGCTTCAGCCGGGCCAGGGCGTTGAACAGGCTCGACTTGCCGCTGCCGGTGCTGCCGGCCAGCGCCACCACGGTGTGGTCGCGGGACAGCGCCAGCCGGGTGCCGGCCCGCTCGACCAGGGTGTGCGCCGCCACCAGGTCGGCGTCGGGCAGGTAGGGGTCGACCAGACGCAGGAACTTGGCCAGCGACTCCAGTCGCAGCACCAACTCCTCGGCGTCGATCCGGCCGTCGGTGCTGGTCAGAATCCCGCGCACCTTCTCAACCAAGCTCATGACGCGCTCCCCGTCAACGCGAGTTCCGCACGGGCGATCTCCACCTCGGCGGCCGCTCGCCGCAGATCGGTGGCCGGCGCCGTGTCGAGGCCGGTGGCCGCCGTGCGTTCCGTATAGCGTGCGGCCTCGGCGTCGAGCAACTCACCCACCCGGAAGAGCAGATCTTCCCGGGCGCGGTTGGCCAGCCCCCGGATCGCCTGGTCGCCGAAGACCGCCTCGAGCACCTTCTGCGCGGCCACCGTGGTGCCGACGCCGGCCGCCACCTCGAGCCCGGTCGGGATGAAGGCGGTCGAGGTGAAGACGGCGATCATCACGGCCAGGCCGGCACCGTTCACGGCGTAGGCGGCACCCCGGGCGACCACCCGTTTCTCGGCGCTCTGCTCGCGAACCAGGCCGAGCACCCACTGCTGCCAGTCGCGGACCAGGCGGTCGGCGCGCTGCGGCAGATCGTCCGCGGCGCGCTGCAGCGACGGCTCGAGCAGGGCGGCACCGGCCGGGTGCGCCTGCCACGCCGAATAGGCCTGCTCGGCGGCGTCGGTCGCGACCCCGCGAAGCAGCGTGACCAGCTGCGACTCCAGCGCCGTCTGGAGGTTGCGGCCGGGCAGCGGGCGCCCGGTGATCGCCGAGACCACCCGGTCGCGCCACTGCCCGACGCGGCTCTCCAGCGTGCGCATGAACTCGCCGGTGCCGATGAACTCCTGCCAGCGGGCCAGCACCTCACCGCGCAGCAGCCGGCCGTCGCGCAGGCCCTCGACCACGGTCTGCCGGGCGTTGCGATAGGCGACGGTGACCCGCTCGTCGAGCGCCCGGGCGGCCACCGCCTGATCATCGGCCGCGTCGGCGAGCCCGGACACGGCCGGCCCGAGCGCCGCGAGCGCGCCGTCCAGGGTCTGCCGCACCACCGCCGAGCGCGCGTTGGCGTCGGCCGCGAGCTGCTTGAACCAGTCGTGCAGCGGCCCGATCGTGTCCTCGGCGATCAGTCCCTGACCGTCGAGCGTGGTCTCCGGCAGCACGAACAGCGGCGCGGCGCCGAGATTGCGGGCCGCGAGCATCTCGCGCAGGTGGGCGGAGATCTCGGCGGCCGCGTCGGGCGGGACCCGGTCGAGCACCAGGGCGATCACGGTGCCGCGCAGCCGGGCGGTGGTGAGCAGCTCCCAGGGCACGTTGTCGGCGTACCGGGCCGCGGTGGTCACGAACAGCCAGAGGTCGGCCGCGGCCAGCAGCTGGGCCGCGAGCCGCCGGTTGCCCTCGACCACCGAGTCGATGTCGGGCGCGTCGAGAAAGGCGAGTCCGGCGCCGAGCGCCGGGGCGGAGACGATCTGCAGGGTACGCGGGTCGGCGCTGGACTCCGGGGTGCGAACCAGGCCGGGCAGCAGCTGACCCTGCCGGAACCAGGGCAGGTCGGAGGGGTTGCTGACCAGCACCGGCGAGCGGGTCGTCGGGCGCAGCACGCCGGCCGTGCTGACCGGGGTGCGGACCAGGCTGTTGACCAGGGTCGACTTGCCGGCACCGGTGGAGCCGCCGACCACCACGAGCAGGGGCGCGTCGAGCCGGGCGAGCCGCGGCAGAAGGTAGTCGTCGATCTGGGCGACCAGGGCCGCGCCGATCCGGCGGGCGTCCTCGGCGGAGGGCATGACGAGCGGGTAGGAGGCGCCACCGATCGTGGCCCGCAGCCCACTGAGCGCCGCCGCGAGCCGGGTGACCTCGGCCGGGGGCTCGGTGGGCACCGGCTCGGGCTCGGGGTCCGGTTCGGGCTCGGGGTCCGGTTCGGGCAGCGGC
>NZ_BOQN01000137.1 GCF_018332695.1 Paractinoplanes toevensis | reverse complement strand
TCTCCGGTCTCCGGTCTCCGGAGGATTCTGGGTGAACGTTTCCCGTGAAACAAGCGGTGCGGCAGTGGGCTCCGACCACTCAGGCCTCTGTGCCCAGTAGAGGCTTCAGAGGAAGCCCAACCAATAGGGCAGCAGTCTTTCGCACGATTTTGGTATGCGATGGCGTCGTCCAGCAGGCGGCCTAGGGAACCACCAGCCCAAAAGAAGCGGGGCGTGATCGTTAGATCTTCTGCCGTGTCCGGGCGGCGAGGCCGCTCCGAACCCACCGCCCGGAAGAAGAATTGGCCGGGTCCGTTCCAACTGCGCGGGCGTCCTGGGTAGCTATGGCGAACTCGAGCGAACCCCGAACACGAGTGGGAGCAAGCCGGAACCAATGAATCTGCCGCGCCCAATGCCACCGCCGGCTTGGCATCCGAGCCTGTCCGGAGCGAGACCTTCGACTGTCCTGAACAACTTGGCCTGCGCGCACATCAGTTCCAAGCGGACTACAGACGGCAGGAGGGAGACAGCGCAGACATCGGGGTTGTAGCTAAGGGACACTCGCAACCGTCCTTGCGATGATGCCCCGTGGGCTTACGCCATATCGGCCGGCGACCGGATGCACCGGCGGTTCCGAAGGAGCCGCGAAGACGGCGCGCTCGATCAGGCCGGCGCCGATCTGCTGGGCACGACCGCCTCCTGGACGGCGCGGCGTCGGGGGCGTGTATTAGGACGGTCAAGAGTCGAGGCCCTCGTCGGCAAACTCGATGGCAGTGAAGAGGAATCTCCGGTGATGGCGAGAGCCCACTCCCTGGAGATTGAGCACGGCATCGGCAACGGCCGCGGTGCGGAGGGATTAGCCGCTCTTGGTCGAGCAACCGGTCTTCGGCTTGGCCGAACCGAACTCGCTCTGCGGCGAACCGGTCGCATCCCGCGCCTCTCCTGCCGATCGCCGTGGTGCCGGAAGATTCGCCCAGTGCTGAACACAGGCGACGACCGTGATTGGAGCCCGAGCGATTCTCAGTCGCTTGGTGGCTGTGTTTGGCGACGACCAACCACGCTCGTGGTTTGACGTCTGGTCAGCCTGGCTCAACGCAAAAGCAAGGCCGACCGGATCACGGCCGACTCGACTCAGCCTCATAGGCCGGGGCCCCCGGGTGGGATGGAGACGTCGGGCCGAGTCGGCATCGCGGTCCTGCCACCGCCGAGCCATCGATCCGGCTTCCGTCGCGGAGTCGCACCTTTCCTGTCGCCTGGTGCCTTGCCCCAGTTTCGAGAGCCTCTGTTTCACGTGAAACAGAGATGCAAGGCAGGCGCAGAACGAACGGGACGGCGGACATGACCGCCAGCCAACATTGAGGTCTGGCAAGAAGCAGGCTCGGCATCGAGTGTCGGAGATGGTGCCGCCGCGCTCCCCAATCCCAGACCTCGCTTTCCCGCATCCCGCTCACTCCTTCGCTCCTCTCCCGCTCTGCTGACTTGCGCCCATCCCGCTGCCCCCTCAGTTCACTCGCGGCTATCTCGCGACCGGCGCCGGCTAAATTTCCACGGACCACTCTGACGTAGCACCAGTCGCGCTCGCCTCACCACCGACACCCGGCCGCGGTGGCATCCGCTCGCGCTGACCTTGCTTGGGTCTTCGTTGTCCTCGCTCTTCGAACGCCCTGCGCTTTGCCTGCCCAACCGGCTTCGCTGTCCCTTCGCCGAGCCTCCTCTTTGCCGCGCCGTTCTATCAGGGCTTCCACTTCCAGCCCGACTGGGTTACAGCTCGGCCGACCCGTTGCGCCGGTCGTGCTGGCCGCTCCTCATCTCCGGCTGGCGTGCTTGAGCGCATCCCACGAATGGCCAATACGGATCGCGGCCCGGGGTAGGCGGATTCCAGCGACTGCTCCTCCGGGCTAGCGACTGATCGCTGCGTCCGCGGACGCCTGCGGCTTGATCCGGAGACCCGACCAATCAGGCGGGGCGCGGCGTACAACCAAGGGCGTTCGTCGAATCTTCTGATGCGCTGTTTCACGTGAAACAGCGCCCGACGCCCGACGCCCGACGCCCGATGATGATCAAGCCGATGGCTCCGACGGGTGGCGCCGCCAAACCGATCACGGACCGGGAGGCACCCACCGCCAGAAGCCGCAGCCCGTTCGCGGGCGATGGCAGAGCCTTCGTGGCGAGCAGACAGCGGCGGAGGGGTTCTCGTCCTTGCCGGCTGTCCGAGTCGGCCGTCGACAGCCTGGGGCAACGCCTTCCTTCTGCCCGACCATGACCTTGGCCCGCTCGAGGAACCACCTCAGGTCGGCAACGACCCCAGAACTCCGTGCTTCGGCGCCCGGGTGCCGCGGCGGCGTCCAGGTCGAGCGTGTCGGTGTGGGGCAGATCCAGCCCTCAGTTGCTGGGAGGCCGTCGAGTAGGTAACCAAAGCGTTCCGGCACTCCGTCGGTTGGCTTGGCTCCAAAGACCGACCGCTGGGCGCGCCCCGACTCGACGAACCCTTCTGAACCGCACGCTGGGACTCGCGATGAAGCGCAGACCTATGCCAGCGCGACCAGACGTTCAGATGTGCTCCACCTGCTCCCAGCGATCGGTTCAGTCTGCGAGTCCGCGTACCCCGCTCATACGATCCGGATGTGCTGCCGGCGCCCGAGCACCGTCGGGAACGCGCAACTGCAGCGGTCTGCATCCCGACCATCACATGCCGGCAGGGAACCATCCACGGTGCAGGCGCCGTCCGAGGCACCGCAGCTGATCGGGGCTTGGCACGGAACGCGAAACCTCGTACCCGAACGTGCGCGGATTCGCCTCGGTCTTCGTCGCGCCGCTCAAGTTGCTTTTACCCGCTGTTTCACGTGAAACATCAGCAGCCACTTGGTCGGCGCCGACCATGGAACAGAACGGAAAACGGCGACAGGCTCACCCCGACGATCTCCGGGTCCGGTCCGTGCGAGCACACCTCTCGCTTCGCAAAGTCCGACTTCGTTCACGACCACCGAGTTGACCTCGATGCCGGGAGCCACGGAGGGCCGCACTCTCCTGCGGGAACAGGAGGCGAGATCGTGCTCTGGTCCAGGCCGCCTCGCCAGAAGCGCGGGCGGCAGCAACGGCCGCTCAATAGCCCAGTGTTGGAGCCGACACCCGCCACTCAACAGCCCGAACTGGCGCGCGGGAGTCCCTGAGAAGCCGACCCACGCGAGGTACCAAGTCGCGCAGTCAGTCGGGGAATCCGACGGAGCGGTGTCCTGCCCACCAGGAGGCGGAGCAGGGCAGCGGCACTCAGCCGCGTTCCAGCCGACCCACCCCGCACCGCAAGAAGGCCAAGCTGGGGGACCAACGGCAAAGACGCCGATTCGCGCGTTCCAGCAAAGCTGCAAGGCCGGGGGACGCCGCCCCACGGCCCAACGCGCAGCCCTCCTCACCCTGACGACGAATGCTCAGGCCCAAGCCTTGAGAGCCGCCAAGGTCGGCAACCGGCCAAACCAGAATCAGGCGCCGACTGTGCCGTCGACTCCCTCTCGTAGGAAGTCGGCGTGGCCGTTGTGCCGGGCGTATTCGTGGATCATGTGCAGCATCACGAAGCGAAGGGACACGTCCTCGCCCCAGCGGGGCTGGTGGCCCATGACGTCCAGTGACTCGGCGCCGGCCTCGATCTCGCGTGCCTTTGTCACCTCGGCCTCCCACACCGAGAAGGCCTCAGCTCTGGTCGAGCTCGTGGCGTCGTACGCCGCCTGGAAGTCTCCTTCCGCGGACCACACCAGAGGCACGTCCTCTCCGCCGATCACCCGCCGGAACCAGGTTCGCTCGACCTCGGCCATGTGCCGGACCAAGCCCAGCAGAGTAAGCGTCGACGGCGGCATGGACCGGGATCGCAAATCTTCGTCGGTAAGCGCTTCGCACTTCATGGCTAGCGTCGCTCGATGGAAGTCGAGGAACACGCGAAGCATCTCGCGCTCGCTCCCACTCCGTGGCGGGTCCGGCCGCTCAACAACCATCTGCTTCTCCTAAAGAGGTCAACATCTCTACATATCTATGACGACATCAAGACGCCATGGCGGCGCTCATTCAACAAGATCCAGGGCGGCCACGCACACCCTTCGATGGTGATCAACATCAAGCAGGGAAGGGTGTCCGTTTCGGTTCTGTCAGAGCCATTCTCCTGGGATTTCTGGAGGGGTGAGATTCGGGTCTGGGGACGAATCAGAAGGCCCTCAAAACGGGATAAGGCCGACCATCGTCTGTGAAGCTGAGAAAGGCTTCCAAACAGCAAGAAAGGCACGTGACCGAGTCACGTGCCTTTGCCAGGGAACCAAAAGGAACCCGAAGCGAGTTGTCACTCCTCCTCGGCGCCCGAACCCTCTTCCTCGACCCCGATCATCCCGACGATCCGCTCAAGGTCATCGACCGTGGCGAACTCGATGGTGATCTTCCCCTTGTTCCGACCGATGTCGACTTTCACTCGGGTGTCGAAGCGGTCGGACAGCCGATCCGCCAACTCGTTCAGCGCCGGCGCGTGCACCTTCGCCCGTCGGGTCGGAGCCGCCTTCTTCGCCGGTCCGTCCGACAGCGCCAGCGAAACCAGCTCCTCGGTGGCGCGCACCGAAAGGCCCTCGGCCACGATCCGCAGCGCGAGCTTTTCCTGAGCGTCGCCGTCGTCCAGGCCGAGCAGCGCTCGCGCGTGCCCCGCCGACAACACCCCGGCGGCCACCCGCCGCTGCACCGGAGCCGGCAGGTTCAACAACCGGATGGTGTTGGAGATCTGCGGCCGGCTCCGCCCTATGCGCCGAGCCAGCTCCTCGTGCGTAGCCCCGAACTCCTCGAGCAGCTGCTGATAGGCCGCCGCCTCTTCCAGCGGGTTCAGGTTCGCCCGGTGGATGTTCTCCAGCAGCGCGTCCCGCAGCATCGCGTCGTCGCGGGTCTCCCGGATGATCGCCGGAATGGTCTCCCGGCCGATCGCCTGCGCGGCCCGCCACCGGCGCTCACCCATGACGAGTTCATAGCGGCCGTCGCCGAGATCGCGCACGACGATCGGCTGCAGGAAGCCAACCTCGGTGATCGACGTCTTGAGCTCCTCCAGCGCTTCCTCGTCGAACACGTGCCGCGGCTGCTTGGCGTTCGGCTCGATCGCGGTGACCGACAGCTCGGCGAAGCGGGCTCCGGGAACCGGCGCCAACCCGTCCGAATCGTGGGGCGGCAGAGGCGAGGGAGCGACGTCCTCGAACGACGGCGCCGCGGGCGGCGGGATCGGCGCCGACGAGGGCGCGACCGGTGGCGAAGAGGTATCGACGGCCGGAGCCGGAGCCGTCGGGATCAACGCGCCCAGGCCGCGGCCCAGGCCGCCCCGTGGACGGTTCTTCATGCCGTTCCTCCTGTGCTGACGCCACGCATCGCGATCTCCAGGGCGGCCTCGAAGTAGCTGGTCGCGCCCCTTGATCCGGGATCGTAGGTCATCACGGATTGGCCGTAGCTCGGAGCCTCCGACACGCGGACGTTCCGGGGGATGACGGCGTTCAGCACCTTGGTACCGAAGTGGTTGCGCACGTCCTGCTCGACAGCATCGGCCAACCGGGTACGCCGGTCGTACATGGTCAGCAGGATGGTGGAGACGTCGAGCGTCGGGTTCAGGTGCTGCCGTACGAGATTGATGTTGTTGATCAGTTGATTCAGGCCCTCAAGCGCGTAGTACTCGCATTGAATCGGGATCAGCACCTCCTGCGCAGCGCAGAGTGCGTTGACCGTCAGCAGGCCGAGCGACGGCGGGCAGTCGATGAAGACGTAGTCGAACTTCTCCGGGTGCGCGGCGATCGCCCGGGCCAACCGAGATTCGCGCGCGACCACCGACACCAGCTCGATCTCCGCGCCCGCGAGGTCGATCGTGGCCGGCACGCAGTAGAGGTTCGGAATGCCCTCGACCGGCTGGGCAACCTCGGACAGCGGCACATTGTCGATCAGACAGTCGTAAACGTCCGGGACGCCGGCGTGGTGCGGCACGTTGAGACCGGTGGAGGCGTTGCCCTGCGGGTCGAGGTCGACGACGAGCACACGGTTACCGTGCAGCGCCAGGGCGACCGCGAGGTTCACGGTCGTGGTCGTCTTGCCGACGCCGCCCTTCTGATTCGCGACGCAGAGCACCCTCGGGTGGTCCGGACGCGGCATGGTGATTTCGCCGCTCGGGTTGAGGATCTGCACAGCTCGCAACGCTTCCATGGCGAGCGGCGGATCGTCTTCATCCTGGCCCGGCGTTTCACGTGAAACATGCTCGTCAGCGTCGAGCGTGACGCTCGCGGGACCGAATGAGGGACCCGCCGGAGCCACCGGCCCACCCGATGTCGGCGCCACAGCGCCGTCTGAGGTGGGTGCAATGGGTACGCCCGACGTGGGAGCAGAAGGCGCCGGCGCGGCGGACACCGGAACCGGCGACGAAACGGCCGGAGGTGCTGACCGCGGCGCGGGCGCCGGAGAACGACGCGGCTCCTCCGGACCCGGCTTCGGCGCAGGCGTGCCATAAACCTGCCCAGCGGAGGCTTGCGGCAAATGTCCGCTTCCTACGCGCGGCGATGGCACGCCCTGATCAAGCGTGTACGCACCAGCAGGCCCGACATGACCCACTCCCGAGGGCCAACCAGGCCCGAGAGACGACTCGGTTTCACGTGAAACACCGAACTCATGCACCGTTTTATCCCTGTTGGTGAGGAACGGGTCAGTAGGCGACTCGCGCGTTCCGGAAGTAGGAGACCGGTCCACACTATCGACGCCCGGCCAGCCTACGGCCGTCGGGCGAGCCTCGCCACGGCCGTCCGCCTGATGAGGCCCGTGCAACGCCGGCAGATCGTCCACGGGCGGTGCCGCAAAGACCATCAAGCCCGGCACCAGCCGCAACGCAGCGCCGTGATCCGGCGGGTCCACCTCCCGCGTTTCCCCTTCAAAGTCCCCCAAAACCCCGCCGCCCGAGCGTTCGACTCCCTCTGACTGCCGCGACTCCCGCAGAGAGAGCTTTTCCGGCGTACGCGTCGGAGCAGTCCCGCCCTCAGACTCAATCCCTGGCTCGATCTCCGAAGAGCCGTCCGATACGCGCGCGGGAGCGGTCCAGCCCTCAGACAAAATCGCCGTCTCCGGGTCCACGTCCAGACCCGGGTCCACGTCCAGACCCAGGCCTGGGTCCGGGTCTGGGTCTGAGTCGGGGTCCGAAAAGCGTCTCGGTGTACGCCTCGGAGCAGTGCCGTCATCCGGCGCAGGCACGGCTTCCGTCTCCGAGGAGCCTTCCAGCATTCCGCCCGAACCCCGAACAGCGGAGTCCGCGCCGGGCCTCATCCCAACACCGGCGGGGCCCTCAAATCCGACCCCAGCACCACAGGACGTCGTCCCCACGGAACCCGGAGACTCCACACCACCACGAACGGGCACCGGCAGAACCCAGGCGACTGGCCCAGAAGCCGGTGGCCGTCCTGCACCCACCTCGGCCCGTCGACCCGGCGCACCCTGGCCAGGCAGCCGTCCCCCGGGCGGCGCTGAGACTCGCGGTCCACCGGTTGGGCCGGCGAGAGCTCCAGGACCGGCGTGGGGCCCGGCGCGATCCGAGCCCGAAGCACGCCGGCCGGACGAAGGACCGGCGTTCACCGCCAAGACCGGCCCGGCCGAAGCCTCCCCGGTTCGGGGTCGCGGACGAGGTGACGGACGACGACCGGGCGGGACCGGCTCATCGGCGATCGAGGGCTCACCGGTCCCCGAGGACGGCGCGGCGAGATCAGCAACCTGATCGGGACGTCGGTTCTTGACGTTTCTCTTCCGCGCGCCCCGCCTGGCCATCTATCCCCTCCGCGTTCTCCCTCGCCCGGACCCTCGCCCGCCGGCCCTGCCACCGGCACCGCGCCCCGGCCCCGCCGCCCGGCCGGACGGCGGCTTCGGTCCCGAAGGCACGGGCACGACCTCACGCTCCTTGACGATCTCCACGACCGTCGTGGGCGGGTCGATCAGACCCGTCCCGCACAGCCGGAGAACCGGTTCACCCCCGCCAAGTTCGGCGACGACCGCCCGGTGCTCCGCAATCTCGTCCTCGGCCGACGCGCCCTTGAGCGCAAGCAACCTCCCGCCGACCGCCGCCAGCGGAAGGCACCACCCGGCCAGCCGATCGAGCGGCGCCACCGCCCGCGCGGTGACCACATCGGCACCGGCCGCCGCACTGCCCACCACGTCGTCGGCGCGGCCTCGAACTACCGTCACGGCTGAGAGACCGAGTTCGGTCACCGCTTCGGTCAGGAAGGCAGTACGTCGTGCCAGCGGCTCGACCAGGGCGATCCGAAGATCTGGCCGCACCACTGCAAGCACGATACCGGGCAAACCAGCGCCAGACCCCACGTCAACCACCGAAGCACCTATAGGGATCATTTCGGACAGAACGGCACAATTCACCAAGTGCCGTTCCCAGATGCGCGGGGCCTCTCGCGGCCCGATCAAACCCCGAACCACCCCGTCCGTGACCAGCAGCCGGGCAAAGGCCACCGCAAGATCAAAACGATCCCCGAAGAGCCGGCGCGCCACATCCTCAATTTCCTCAGGAGGAACGCCAGCGCCAGCAGGCGCGGCCCCGGAAGCAGGCGCGGTCGCCGAAGCAGGCTGGTCAGAAGGATCCGGGGAAGCGGGCGACACCGGCGCGGTCGACGGCTTGCCCTTTCGGGAAAAGGCCGGCGCCGACGAGGCAGATCGAGCGGCCGCGGACGACCGGCCAGGAAACGCAAGGGGCCGGCGTGCGCCGGACGAGGGGCGGCCCGGGAAAGACGACGGCCCGGGCGACGACTCGCCCGGGCCGAGGTCACCCGCGCCGTAGCGGGGATCAGTCATCGTCAGTCGGCCGCCCGCACCACGATCCGGCGGTTGGGCTCGACGCCCTCCGACTCGCTCTGCACGCCGGTGATCGCGTTGACCACGTCGTGCACGCACTTGCGCTCGAACGCCGACATCGGCTCGAGGCGCACCGGGTCACCGTGTTCCTTGACCTTCTCGACGGCGTTGCGCGCGACGGCGGCCAGCTCCTTGCGACGGGAGGCACGGTAGCCGCCGATGTCGAGGAGCAGCCGGCTCGGCGTACCGGTGGCCCGGAAGATCGCCAGGCGGGTGAGCTCCTGCAGCGCCTCCAGGGTCGCTCCGCGCTGGCCGACGAGCGGCTGCAGCCGACCACCGACCACCTCGACCATCGGCCGGCCGCCCGATATCAGCTCGTCGATGTCGCCGTCGTAGTCGAGGATGTCCAGCAGCCCCTCGACATAATCGGCAGCGATCTCGCTCTGCCGGAACAGGTCACTCTCGGACGTGACGGTCTCCGACTTCTTGGTCTCCTCTGACGTCTCCGCCGAGGCCGGAGCCTCGGACGACGTCGCTTCGGAGACCGAAGATTCGGGAGTGCTGGTGTCGGTCACGGTCTCATCTCCGTACTCAATCGGGCCGGACCTGCTCGGTCCGCTGTTCCCGCGGCGGCGCCCGCGGGGAGGTTCAGTGCAAGGGGAGCGCTCGGGCGCCGTTGGCGCCCGAGCCGCGATCATCCCTTGGGTTTACTCGCTGGTCGGGTGCCCTTCTTCGGATTCACCGGTTTGGCACCGGGCCGCGGGCCCAACTTCTTGGTGTCGACGACCGGGGTCTCCGGCTCGGCCTGCGCCTTGTTGCGGCCGAACAGGCCACCGGTGCGGCCGGCGGGCTGAACCGGGCTCTTCGGCGAATTCGAGCCGGACGCCTTGACCGGGGGGCCGCTGCTCTTGGGCGCGCTGCCGTTCTTGCCGGCCATCGGCGGCGGCGGGAACTTGCGGAGCACCCACTGCTGCTGGGCCAGCGTGAACAGGTTGTTCGTGACCCAGTAGATGATCACACCGATCGGGAACAGCGAACCGGAGATGAGCAGCGACAGCGGGATGCCGTACAGCATCAGGCGCTGGATCATCTTCTGCTGCGGGTCCTCGGCCCAGCCGGTCTTGAGGATCATCTGGCGGCTGGTCGCGTAGGTGGTGCCCATCATGATCAGGACCAGGATGCCGGCGATGACCTTCACGGTGGTGCTGTTGGCCTGCAGCGCGCTGAGCTCGTCC
The DNA here is from genome assembly GCF_018332695.1 of Paractinoplanes toevensis. Lineage (GTDB taxonomy): Bacteria > Actinomycetota > Actinomycetes > Mycobacteriales > Micromonosporaceae > Actinoplanes > Actinoplanes toevensis. Next base: position 24,263 of record NZ_BOQN01000137.1, on the reverse strand, counting down.
GCGGTCGACCCGAACTTCGACGCCAGCGGCGCGTTGAACAGCGACGCGTGGGTGGCGTCCCGGAACTGCTCGGTGGTCCACCCGTACAGCGTGGTCTGGGTGTTCGAGGGGTTCAGCCGGCGCAGGGTGTGGAACAGGCCCAGGAAGACGGGGATCTGCAAGAACATCGGAAGGCAGCCCATCAGCGGGTTGGCCTTCTCCGTCTTGTAGAGCTCCATCATTTCTTTCTGGAGCGTCTCCCGGTCACCCTTGTGCTTCTCCTGAAGGGCCTTGACCTTGGGCTGCAGCGCCTGCATGGCGCGCTGGCTCTTGATCTGCTTGACGAAGACCGGGAAGAGGATGACGCGAACCGTCACCACCAGAAAGACGATGGCCAGCACCCAGGACCAGTTGGTCCCGAGGAACTTGTCGGTCGGGATTCCGATTGCGTCCCACAAGGCGTGCCAGCGCAGGAGGATCCACGAAATCGCGTAGTAGATCCAGTCGAGGCTCAATTCAAGCTCCAGTCACATCGGCAGGACGGTGACGGATCGGGTCAGGCACCGGGTCGTACCCGCCAGGGTGGAAGGGGTGACAGCGCATGATCCGCCAGACCGTCAACCCTGTCCCTCGCACCGCACCGTGCTTGGCCAGCGCCTCCAGGCCGTACGCACTGCACGAGGGATAGAACCGACAGCGGGCCGGCAGCGCCGGACTCACATAACGACGGTACGCGACGACCACCGCGGTCAGCATTCGGGCAAGAACGCTCATCACTGCCGCCTTGGTTTACGCGCCGCCGCCAGGGCCGCCTCTAGGTCGCCGCCGAGCGTCGCGAACGACGCCTCGGCTGCCTTAGGCAACGCCCGCACCACCAGCGACGACCCGTCGGGCAGGTCGGTCAGGAGCGGCCGGACCAGGTGGCGGAGCCGGCGGCGGACCTTGTTGCGGACCACCGCGTTGCCGACCGCCTTGGATACGACGAAGCCGGCGCGTGCCGTGGAGGCTCGCACCGGCTCCTCAAGAAGCAGATGAACCACAACCGTGCCCCGGCCGACTCTGCGGCCACCGCGAATCGTTGCGGCGAAGTCAGTGCTCCGCCGCATGCGCTGCGCGGCGGCCAGCATGACTACCTGGGGATCGGGCCCGACAGCCGCCGGCTCAGGCCGACAGCTTGCCGCGGCCCTTGGAGCGGCGGGAGGCGAGGATGGCGCGGCCTGCACGGGTGCGCATCCGCAGCCGGAAGCCGTGGGTCTTGGCACGCCGGCGGTTGTTCGGCTGGTAGGTGCGCTTGCTCACGTCATTACTCCTGTATTCCTACAACGTCCAGGGGGGCATCAAGCTGCAAGACGCCACTTTATCAGAACGCGGCGGAGCAACCGCCCGACCCTACGCAGGCCAGCGATGCTGGTCAACAATATCGTGGCGCGGCACGCCGACGGACAAGATCGCCAACTCGTCTTTCTGCGCGCCCAGTGAATCTTTTCCGCTCGGGGGCGCTTGCCCGGCGGTGCGACAGTTGTAGCTTCGGCGACCTCGCTGTTAGCGTGCCCGTTTGCTGGTCATCAGCGCTCTGTGCATACCACGACGTACCGGAGCAAAACCGGACAAGCAGGTCAATCGTTCGGCACGGTGAGCCTGTTTCATCCGTGCCGTTTCCAGGCTCCGGGATGCCCTGCCGACCGTCCGTTCGGGGGAGTGACCGCCAGCGCGTGCACAGGTTGTGGATAACCTGTGGACAACCGGTGGCGTCAAGCGTGTTCAGCACGTTAAATGTGGTGCTGGATTGGGGGGATGTCGTCGCCCGAGTTGGGCGGCGGCTGAGCAGAGGCGGTTAGACCGGACAAGGTCCACCGGGGGTCGGTGGCGATGGGGGTGGCGCGGCGGTGGCCGATCAGGCTGACCTGAGCGGTGTGTGGAAGGCGACGCTCGACGAGCTGGCCGACGAGATCTCGTCGCCGCAGCAGCGCGCCTATCTACAGCTGACGAAGCTGCGCGCCATCGTGGAGGACACCGCGCTCCTGGCCGTCCCGGACGCCTTCACCCGGGACGTGATCGAGTCCCGGCTGCGCCCCGCGATCACCGAGGCGCTGAGCCGCCGGCTGAACCGGCCGATACAGGTCGCCGTCACCGTGAAGCCCCCGGAGGACGGAACGGGCATGCCCGGCACCGTCTACGGCACCCCGGTCGAGCAGCCCGTCGAGGAGCCGCAGCCCCGGCACTACGCCGAGACCGAGCCGCGGCACCCGGAACAGCTCCCCGCGTACGGTCACGACCCGTACGCCGACAGCCAGCGGCCCGCCCCACCGTCGTACCGGAATGTGCCGACCGCCCGCGGTGACCAGGAGGCGCTCTTCGCCGACCCGGCCCCGGCGGCGCCCCACCATCCCGCGCCGATGCAGTCGATGCCGACCATGCAGCCGATGCAATCGCCGCCGCAGGCGCCGGCCGCCCGTGGCGGACCGGACCGCGAGGCCGATACCGCTCCGCACCGGATGTCGGGCAACTCAGGTCAGATGCGCGACAACTCGCGCCGGCCCGACGACCGCCCGACGCTGGTCGACGACGCGCTGCCGATCCGCGGCGACAACGGTCCCGGCCGGGCGCCGCTCGACATCCGCCCGTCCAGCAATCCGCGCGGCACGAACGACGGCAACCGGCTCAATCCGAAGTACATGTTCGAGACGTTCGTCATCGGATCCTCGAACCGTTTCGCGCACGCCGCCGCGGTGGCCGTCGCCGAATCGCCGGCGAAGGCCTACAACCCGCTCTTCATCTACGGCAGCTCCGGTCTCGGCAAGACCCACCTGCTGCACGCGATCGGTCATTACGCCACCACGCTGGGTCACGCGCGAAGCGTCCGATATGTGTCCACTGAGGAATTCACCAACGACTTCATCAACAGCCTGCGGGACGACAAGACCCAGGCGTTCCAGCGGCGCTACCGCGACGTCGACATCCTGCTGATCGACGACATCCAGTTCCTGGAGAACCGCGAGCGCACCCAGGAAGAGTTCTTCCACACCTTCAATACGCTGCACAACGCCAACAAGCAGATCGTCATCAGTTCCGACCGCAGCCCGCGGCAACTGGCCACACTGGAAGATCGCATGCGGACCCGCTTCGAATGGGGCCTGCTCGCCGACATCCAGCCGCCCGACCTGGAGACGCGGATCGCGATCCTCCAGAAGAAGGCCGCGCAGGAACGGATGTACGCCCCCGACGACGTCCTCGAATTCATCGCGAGCCGGGTGTCCAACTCGATCCGCGAACTCGAGGGCGCCCTCATCCGGGTGACCGCCTTCGCCAGCCTCACCCGCTCAGCGGTGCAGCTTTCCCTGGCCGAAGAGGTCCTTCGCGACTTCATGCCGGACGGCGCCGGCCCGGAAATCACCGCCGACCAGATCATGGTCTCCACCGCCGACTATTTCGGCGTGAGCCTGGAGGACCTCCGCGGCCATTCCCGCAGCCGGGTGCTCGTCAATGCCCGCCAGGTGGCGATGTATCTCTGTCGCGAGCTCACCGACCTCTCCCTGCCCCGGATCGGGCAGGCCTTCGGCGGCCGCGACCACACCACGGTCATGCACGCCGACCGCAAGATCCGTCAGCACATGGCCGAGCGTCGCTCGCTCTACAACCAGATCGCCGAGCTGACCAACCGCATCAAGCAGAACACCTAAACCTTTCGCGTACGGGGCAGCGCAGTCCCCAACCGCACCTTCACCGTTCCCTGCCGCGCACTTCGGGCGCCGCGTTCCCGCGCGCCCCGGTGCGGCGCCGCCGGGCGGAGCGTTCCCGCACGCGAGTCGGGCCCCGTGGTTACCCACAGGAGGCCACAAGCCTCGACACCCAGAAGAGTGGCGTTTTGGGGTTTTCCATACCTTTTCCCACAGCCTGTGTATAACTGCCCGACTGTCCTCGTTCGTGTCGGGCCGACCCCCATCCACGCTCACGACGGGATGTCAACGTCAGAACGCAACCGTCCCGTGCCAACGTTATCCACACTAATTCACAGGACTTCACAGCCCTTTATCCCCAGCGGTGGAAAACCCCTTGTCACCTGTCTCCACAGATGTGGACAAGACCTGGGGAAATCGATGTGGACAGACACAGTGGGTAACCAAGCTGCCCACACCCTGTGGAGGAGTGTGGATTTCCTGTTGAAGGTTCTGGGGACGACGAGCCTGTACCGTCCCAACGTTGTCCACAAGCCGGGGGACAAACCCCGTGGATATCCGGTGGATAGCCGGTGGACAACGGTGGACAACTCTCGTCAGCTCGACGACTGTGGACGCAGACCGAGATTTGTACCCCGGTTGCCCACATGTGAATCACCGGTGGATAACCCGCTGACCTGCACAGACTTGAGTTCTCCACACTTTGCACAGCACCGATGAAGACGACTAGAAGTTTTTCTTAGACAACTAAAAATCAATCAACGGCGTTGGGGATGTTGTGGATGAAGCCGCCGGCGGCTCGAACCACTTCGCACCGGGAGGCCCGGGGAGGCACCGGCTTGCCACGCGCCCTAAAGTTCGTGGGGTCCACGCCCCGACATAAGAAAGTGACTCGGAGGACAGCATGAAGTTCCGGGTGGAGCGAGACGCACTCGCCGACGCCGTGGCCTGGACGGCGAAGAGCCTGCCGAGCCGGCCGTCAGTGCCGGTGCTCGCCGGCGTCATGCTGCGAGTCACCGACGGCCGGTTGCAGGTCTCCGGCTTCGACTACGAGGTCTCCAGCCAGGTGACCGTCGAGGTGCAGGCCGACGCCGACGGCGCCGCCCTCGTCTCCGGCCGCCTGCTCGCCGAGATCACCAAGGCACTGCCGGCCAAGCCGGTCGACATCGCCGCGGTCGGTGCGCACCTCGAGCTGGTGTGCGGCAGCGCCCGGTTCACGCTGCCGACGATGCCGGTGGAGGACTACCCCTCGCTGCCCGAGATGCCGTCCAGCGCCGGCACGGTCGACGCCGCGACCTTCGCGGCCGCCGTCGCCCAGGTGGCGATCGCCGCCGGTCGCGACGAGACGCTGCCAATGATGACCGGCGTCCGGATCGAGTTGAACGGCTCGTCGATGGCCATGCTGGCCACCGACCGCTACCGGCTCGCCATGCGCGAACTGGAGTGGAACCCCGACGACCCGGACATCAGCCTGAACTCGCTGGTCCCGGCGAAGACGCTGAACGACACGGCCAAGACCCTCGGCCCGCTCGGCGGCTCGGTGACGCTCGCGCTGTCCCAGGGCAACGCCGGCGAGGGCATGATCGGTTTCGCCGGCGGCACCCGGCGCACGACCAGCCGCCTGCTCGACGGCGCGAACTACCCGCCGGTGCGCTCGCTGTTCCCGGCGAGCCACAACGCTGAGGCCAGGGTCGGCGTCGCCGCCCTCGTCGAGGTGGTCCGCCGCGTCGCACTGGTGGCCGAGCGCACCACCCCGGTGCTGCTGAGCTTCAGCGAGGACGGTCTGGTCGTCGAGGCCGGTGGGACGGAGGAGGCGCGGGCCAGCGAGGCGATGGAGGCGACCTTCACCGGTGAGGCGCTGACGATCGGCTTCAACCCGCAGTACCTGATCGACGGTCTGCAGAATCTGGGAGCGCCCAACGCCCTGCTGTCGTTCGTCGACGCGTTCAAGCCCGCTGTGATCTCCCCCGCAACCGAAAACGGCGAAATCGTGCCGGGTTACCGCTATCTGATCATGCCGATCCGGGTAACGCGCTGATACTGAGGCTGAGGGAAACGCACATCTAGGGGGAACACCATGCAGCTTGGCCTTATCGGTCTCGGCCGGATGGGCGGCAACATGGCCGACCGTATCCGCGCAGCGGGCCACGAAGTGGTCGGATTCGACCACCACCCGGACAAGCGGGACGTCGGCTCTCTTGCCGAACTCGTCGAGAAGCTCGCCGCTCCGCGAGTGGTGTGGACGATGGTCCCGGCCGGCGAGATCACCGAAAGCACCATCGACCAGCTCGGCGAGCTCCTCTCCGACGGTGACCTGATCATCGACGGCGGCAACTCCAAGTTCACCGACGACCAGCCGCGGGCCGACCGGCTCGCCGCCAAGGGCATCGGGTACATGGACTGCGGCGTCTCCGGCGGCATCTGGGGCAGCCAGAACGGGTACGCCCTGATGGTCGGCGGCGACGCCAAGAATGTCGCCAAGGCCATGCCGATCTTCGAGGCGCTCAAGCCGGCCGGCGAGTTCGGCTTCGTGCACGCCGGCCCGGTCGGTGCCGGTCACTACACGAAGATGGTCCACAACGGCATCGAGTACGGCATGATGCAGGCCTTCGCCGAGGGCTGGGAACTGCTCGAGGCGTCGGAGTACGTGGACAACGTGCCCGGTGCGTTCAAGAGCTGGCGGGAGGGCAGCGTGGTGAAGTCCTGGCTGCTCGACCTGTTCGACCGCGCGCTCGACGGCGACCCCGAGCTGGCCAAGCTGAAGGGCTACGCCGAGGACACCGGCGAGGGCCGGTGGACCGTCGACGAGGCCGTCCGCCTGGCCGTGCCGCTGCACGTCATCGCCGCCTCGCTGTTCACCCGCTTCGAGTCCCGTCAGCCCGACTCACCCGCCATGAAGGCCGTCGCCGCACTGCGCCAGCAGTTCGGTGGCCACGCCGTCATCAGCTGAGATGCACGTTCGCCGGGTCGAGCTCGCCGACTTCCGTTCCTACGAGCGGGTGGCCGTCGATCTCGACCCCGGCGTGTCCGTGCTGGTCGGCCAGAACGGCATGGGCAAGACCAACCTGATCGAGGCGCTCGGTTACGTGGCCACTCTGGACAGTCACCGGGTGGCCATGGACGCCCCGCTGGTCCGGTCCGGCGCCGCTTCGGCCGTGATCCGGTGCGCGGTCGTCCACGATGGACGCGAGTTGCTCGTCGAGCTGGAGATCGTCCCCGGTAAGGCCAACCGCGCCCGCCTCAACCGTTCGCCGGTGCGCCGGCCCCGCGAGGTGCTGGGCGCCCTGCGGATGGTGCTGTTCGCCCCCGAAGATCTCGAGCTGGTCCGCGGCGACCCGTCCACCCGCCGCCGCTACCTCGACGACCTCCTGGTGGCCCGGCAGCCGCGCTACGCGGGCGTGCGGGCCGACTACGACCGGGTGATCAAACAACGAAACGCCTTGTTGCGTACGGCCTACCTGACCCGCAAGGTCGGCGGCACCCGTGGCCAGGACCTCTCGACGCTCGCCGTGTGGGATCAGCACCTGGCCCAGCACGGGGCCGAGCTGCTGGCCGGCCGGCTGGAGCTGGTGGCGGCCCTGGGCCCGCACCTGACCAAGGCGTACGACGCGGTCGCCGCCGGACGATCGGCCGCCTCCATCGCGTACGCCTCGGGTCTGGGTGATGTTCTTGTCCCCGATCGCGCGAGCCTGCAGGAAGCGCTGCTCGCGGCGCTGCTGGAGAAGCGGACCGCGGAGACCGAGCGGGGGGTCACCCTGGTCGGCCCGCATCGTGACGACCTGACCCTGGCGCTGGGCGACCTGCCGGCCAAGGGCTACGCGAGCCACGGCGAGTCCTGGTCGTTCGCGCTCGCCCTGCGACTGGCCGCCTACGACCTGCTGCGGTCGGACGGCATCGAGCCGGTGCTGGTACTCGACGACGTCTTCGCCGAGCTGGACGCCGGCCGGCGGGACCGGCTGGCCGCCCTGGTCTCGGACGCCGGCCAGCTCCTGGTGACCTGTGCGGTCCCGGAGGACGTGCCGCCCGCGCTGAGCGGCGCCCGGTACGACGTAACCCTCGGGGCGGTGACCCGTGCCGCGTGACGACTACGACCCGACGGCCGAGCGGTTCTTCCCGCAGGGCGACTTTCCACAGGCTCATCCACCGGACTTCCCGGACGAGGGACCGATGGTGGAGGGCCGTCGTGGATCTCAACGCCCCGCTGCGCCGCCGGAGGGTGCGCGGGCAGGGTCGGGTCGGCCGGAGGGCGCTCGCGGCCCGCAGAAGGGCGCTGAGGGCGCCGCCGGGGCCGCTTCGGAACCGTCGGCGAGCGAGGGCGACGGTGCGTCCGGGCCCGAGCTGGCGCGCGCGGTGCTCGACGCCGCGCTCACCAAGCGGCGGGCCGCGGCGGCGAACCCGCGCCGGCGCGCCGGCTCCGGGGACGGTCGCCGGCTGCGCGGCTACTCCGGCCCCGGGCCCGATCCACGCGACCCGCAGCCGTTCGGCGCGATGCTGGAAAAGCTGATGAAGGCGCGCGGCTGGGAGAAACCGAAGGCGGAGGCGACCGTCTTCGGCGCCTGGGAGAAGGTCGTCGGCTCGGACATCGCCAAGCACAGCCGGCCGGTGAAGCTGGACGCCGGCGTGCTCACCGTCGAGGCCGAGTCGACCGCCTGGGCGACCCAACTGCGGATGCTGGCGGCGAAGCTGCTGAAGAGCATCGCCGCCGAGGTGGGCCACAACGTCGTCACCAAGCTGAACATCCACGGCCCGGCGGCACCGTCGTGGAGCAAGGGCCCACGACGGGTGCAGGGCCGGGGCCCACGAGATACGTACGGCTGAGCGGGTTTGGGTGTTTGTTCAGTAATCGGCGAAAACGGCGAAACCCCGATCCGCGCAGCGACGGTAGAAGCCGGCCAGAATCGCCAGCTCGGACCGGGCGAAACTCCAGTGCGGCGCGTTGCCGGCGTCGTCGCGCAGGGCACCCAGCCGGTTCTCCAGCCAGCGCAACTGCTGCTCGGCCAGCCGGCCCTGGTTGATCGCGGTCCGCATCACCTCGGCCACGGTGTCGAAGGTGACCAGGTCGCCGAACTTCTCGTGGCCCTCGACGAACCGCTCCAGGCCGCCGGCGATCCACGCGCAGCCGTCCGGATCGATCACCGGGTCCTCGTCCTCGGCGGCCGCGTCGGTCGCGTAGAGCACCCCACCCAGGCCCAGGAGCAGGTCGACCAGCTCGGTGTACGCGGTCGCGCGCACCGTCCCGGTCTTCGCGATGTGCAGGGCCAACGCCCCGGTGGGCGCGGCGATCTCGGGCGCGTCGGCAACCGCCCCGAAGTCGACGAACTCGGCGGGCGCCACCGGGTCGTAGTACTGGTTCGTCCGGGGCCAGTGGACCGCGACGTTATCCAGCCCCTTGTCGTGCGCCATCGGGGGCCACCCTTCCTCGACCTGCCTCGCGGCCGTTGAGCCATGCACCAGTTCCGCGCGGGCGAGATTACGACACCACGGCCCGGTGTTGGGAGGCAGTGTCGCAGCGCGTTGCGATTCCGGCTGGAAGGCGCGCGGTGACGATCGACAGCCAAATCCCGTGCCGTTGCGGTGGGCGGCTCTTCCGTGTAGGGGGAGACGTGGGTAGCGGCTCCGATCGCGCTACGGCAATCTGAGGCACCCGGACGGGGTGCCGGACCCTCGCGAACTCGCTTCGGCGGAGTAGAATCGACGGTGACCGGGAAAACCTCTGGTTCGGCGATTTTCATCAAGCAATGCGATGTGAGTCGTCACGCTACGCGGTTTTTTCCAGCCGATCACGATCCGCGGGCCAGCCGCGGCGACCGGCGAGCACGGTTCCACCGGTGGTCCGCTTCTGCCTGCGGCTTCTCATCTGTGGTCAGCCCTGCCCGCCGGCTGTCCGCCGTTCGCCCGCCAACCCCGTTGCGGGGCTCTCACGGGGGCCCGGCGCGAGAAAGTGGCCGAGGGTGGCAGAGAACAAGCAGGAATACGGTGCCGAGTCAATCACCGTGCTCGAAGGCCTCGAAGCAGTCCGCAAGCGTCCGGGTATGTACATCGGTTCCACCGGTGAGCGTGGCCTCCACCACCTGGTCTGGGAGGTTGTGGACAACGCGGTCGACGAGGCGCTGGCCGGTTACTGCGACACCATCGACGTGGTCCTGCTCGCCGACGGTGGCGTCTCGGTCACCGACAACGGCCGTGGTTTCCCGGTCGACCTGCACCCCAAGCTGAAGAAGCCCGGCGTCGAGGTAGCGCTGACGGTGCTGCACGCCGGCGGCAAGTTCGACGGCAAGGCGTACGCGGTTTCCGGTGGTCTGCACGGCGTCGGCGTCTCCGTGGTCAACGCCCTCTCCACCCGGATGGCCCTCGAGATCCACAAGTCCGGCAACGTCTACCGGCAGAAGTACGCATACTCCAAGCCCGGCCCGCTGGAGAAGGGTGAGCCGACCGACAAGACCGGCTCCACCGTGCAGTTCTGGCCGGACCCGGCGATCTTCGAGACGGTCGTGTTCGACTGGCAGACGATCTACCGCCGCATCCAGGAGATGGCGTTCCTCAACAAGGGGCTGACCATCCACCTGCGCGACGAGCGTCCTGACCAGCTCGACGAGGAGGGCAAGCCGCGCGCGGTCACCTTCATGTACGAGAACGGCATCGCCGACTTCGTCCGCCACCTCAACACCACCAAGAACCCGATCCACAAGACCGTGATCGAGTTCGAGGCCGAGGCGAACGACGAGGGCATGGCCCTCGAGATCGCGATGCAGTGGAACGAGTCGTACGGCGAGTCGGTCTACACCTTCGCCAACACGATCAACACGCATGAGGGTGGCACCCACGAGGAGGGCTTCCGGGCCGCGCTGACGAGCATCGTCAACCGCTACGGCACCGAGAAGAAGTTCCTCAAGAGCGACGAGAAGCTTTCCGGCGAGGACATCCGCGAGGGGCTCGCCGCGATCATCTCGGTGAAGCTGGCCAACCCGCAGTTCGAGGGCCAGACGAAGACGAAGCTCGGCAACACCGACATGAAGGGCTTCGTCCAGAAGGTCGCCAACGAGCGGATCGCCGACTGGTTCGACCGCAACCCGGCCGACGCGAAGCAGATCATCACGAAGGCGTCCCAGGCCGCTCGCGCCCGGATCGCCGCCCAGCAGGCCCGCAAGCTGGCCCGGCGCAAGTCGCTGCTGGAGTCCGGCTCGATGCCGGGCAAGCTGGCCGACTGCCAGTCCACCGACCCGCGGGTCTCCGAGCTGTTCATCGTCGAGGGTGACTCGGCCGGCGGCTCGGCCAAGCAGGGCCGCGACAGCCAGATCCAGGCCATCCTGCCGATCCGCGGCAAGATCCTGAACGTGGAGAAGGCCCGGATCGACCGGGTGCTGAAGAACAACGAGGTCCAGTCGCTGATCACCGCGCTGGGCACCGGCATCCACGAGGACTTCGACGTCGCCAAGCTGCGCTATCACAAGATCGTGCTGATGGCCGACGCCGACGTCGACGGCCAGCACATCCAGACGCTGCTGCTCACCCTGCTGTTCCGCTTCATGCGGCCGCTGGTCGAGATGGGCCACGTCTACCTGGCCGCACCGCCGCTCTACAAGATCAAGTGGAACAAGCGGGGCGACGACGCGCAGTACGCCTACTCCGATCGGGAGCGGGACGGGCTGATCGCGCTGCGTCAGCAGAAGAAGGCGAACGCCAAGCCCGACGACATCCAGCGGTTCAAGGGTCTCGGCGAGATGAACTTCCACGAGCTGTGGGACACGACGATGGACCCGTCGACGCGAACGCTGCGTCAGGTGACGCTCGACGACGCTGCCACAGCCGACGAGTTGTTCAGCGTCCTGATGGGTGAGGACGTCGAAGCACGTCGCTCGTTCATCCAGCGAAACGCCAAGGACGTGCGGTTCCTCGACATCTGAAAGGTGGCGCGGGGGTGTACGCCATCCCCCGCGCTATCCACAGCGTCCACCGACTTTCCACAACGTTATCCACAGCAAGATGCGTACTTTAGTCGTGCTTGTCTGGTTTCACCTTGAGTAAGGGTTAACAGTGACTGACACTCCCGAACCGCCCGCCGGAGACGAGATCCCCGAAGAAGTCGGCGGTGGCGTGACCCAGCGAGTCGAACCGGTCGGTCTCGAAGTCGAGATGCAGCGCTCGTACCTCGACTACGCGATGAGCGTGATCGTGGGCCGGGCGCTCCCCGACGTGCGGGACGGTCTCAAGCCGGTGCACCGCAAGATCCTCTACGCGATGTACGACTCCGGTTTCCGCCCGGACCGCGGCTACGTCAAGTGCGCCCGCGTCGTCGGCGACGTGATGGGCAACTACCACCCGCACGGCGACTCGTCGATCTACGACGCCCTCGTCCGGATGGGCCAGCCCTGGTCCCTGCGTTATCCGCTGATCGACGGCAACGGCAACTTCGGTTCGCCGGGTAACGACCCGCCGGCCGCCATGCGGTACACCGAGTCGAAGCTGTCCCCGCTGGCGATGGAGATGCTGCGGGACATCGACGAGGACACCGTCGACATGCAGGACAACTACGACGGGCGTACCCAGGAGCCGACGATCCTGCCGGCCCGCTTCCCCAACCTGCTGGTCAACGGCTCCGAGGGCATCGCCGTCGGCATGGCCACCAAGATCCCGCCGCACAACCTGCGTGAGATCGCGGCCGCCGTGCAGTGGCAGCTCGACCACCCCGAGTCGGAGGAGACCGAGGCGCTCGAGGCGATGCTCGAGCTGGTCAAGGGCCCCGACTTCCCGACCAAGGGCCTGATCGTCGGTCAGCAGGCGATCCAGGACGCCTACCGCACCGGTCGCGGCTCGATCCGGATGCGGGCCGTGGTCGAGGTCGAGGAGGACGCCCGGGGCCGTCCGTGCCTGGTCGTCACCGAGTTGCCCTACCAGGTCAACCCGGACAACCTCGCCGAGCGGGTCGCCGAGTTGGTCAAGGAAGGCAAGCTCACCGGCATCGCCGACATCCGGGACGAGTCCTCCGGGCGTACCGGAATGCGGTTGATCCTGGTTTTGAAGCGCGACGCAGTCGCGAAGGTCGTGCTGAACAACCTGTACAAGCACACCCAGCTGCAGGAGACCTTCGGCGCGAACATGCTGGCCCTGGTCGACGGCGTGCCCCGCACGCTGAACCTGGCCCAGTTCATCCGCCACTACGTCGATCACCAGATCGAGGTCATCCGCCGGCGCACCGCGTTCCGCCTGCGCAAGGCCCAGGAGCGGGCGCACATCCTGCGCGGTCTGGTCAAGGCGCTGGACATGCTCGACGAGGTGATCGCCCTGATCCGGCGCTCGCCCACCGTCGAGGACTCCCGGCAGGGCCTCATGCAGCTGCTCGACGTCGACGAGATCCAGGCCACCGCGATCCTCGACATGCAGCTGCGCCGGCTGGCCGCCCTCGAGCGGCAGCGGATCATCGACGAGCTCGCCAAGATCGAGATCGAGATCGCCGACCTGGAAGACATCCTCGCCAAGCCGGAGCGGCAGCGGGCCATCGTCTCCGAGGAACTCGGCGAGATCGTGCAGAAGTTCGGCGACGAGCGACTCACCCAGATCATCCCGTTCGACGGCGAGGTCTCCATGGAGGACCTCATCGCGCGCGAGGACGTTGTGGTGACCATCACACGAACCGGTTACGCGAAGCGCACGAAGGTCGATCTGTACCGGTCGCAGAAGCGCGGCGGCAAGGGCGTAAGTGGCGCCACGCTGCGGCAGGACGACATCGTCTCGCACTTCTTCGTGATCTCGACCCACGACTGGATCCTGTTCTTCACGAACAAGGGCCGGGTCTATCGGGCAAAGACCTACGAACTGCCCGAAGCGGCGCGAGTCGCCAAGGGTCAGCACGTCGCGAACCTGCTGGCCTTCCTGCCCGACGAGCACATCGCCCAGGTCATTCAGATCCCGGATTACGGCGTCGCACCGTACCTTGTGCTCGCCACTAAGAATGGTCTCGTGAAGAAGACCCGGCTCGAGGAATTTGACTCCAACCGCAGCGGTGGCATCATCGCCATCAACCTGCGGGAGGATGACGAGTTGGTGGGCGCGGCGCTGGCGGCAGCAGAGAACGATCTGCTCCTGGTCTCCAAGAAGGCGCAGGCCATCCGCTTCAACGCGACCGACGAGGCACTGCGGCCGATGGGCCGGGCCACGTCGGGCGTGATCGGCATGCGGTTCGGTGATAACGATGAGCTTCTTGCGATGGAAGTGGTCCGCGACGGCATGGATGTGTTGGTCGCCACCGACGGTGGGTATGCAAAGCGCACTCCGATCGAGGAGTATCCGGTACAGGGTCGGGGCGGCAAGGGCGTCCTGACCGCGAAAATCACCGAGCGTCGGGGCGGTCTGGTGGGTGCCCTGGTGATCAGCCCGGAGGATGAACTATTTGCCATCACCAGCAATGGTGGTGTCATCCGGACTCCCGTGAAGCCTGTACGGCGCACACGGGATCGGAACACAATGGGGGTCAAGCTGATGGACCTCCCAGAAGGTGTAACCATCGTGGCGCTTGCTCGCAATGCCGACGAGCCTGACGAACAGGACTAGTTGATGCCGGAGACACAGGCGAAGTCGGGGGGCTCGGGGACCTCAGCGACGCCGGACGAGGCGGCCAAGAAAGACGCCGCCGCGAACGGGCGCGAAGCTGCGGCACGCACCGCGGCCCCCGCTGATGCCCCGTCCCCGCCGAAGTTCACCCGGGCGCCGGGCATGGCCCCGCCGCCGGGTGAACCGCCCGCCGACAGCGACGGATCGTCGGACGGGAAGCGAGCCGGCGGTCCGTCGGTGGCCAAGGGTTCCGCAACGGTGCCCGTCGTCACCAAGGGCAAAGGCACCCTGCCGGGCTCGACCTCGCAGGCCCGGCCGGCCACGGCACCCAGCGCGGCGCCCCAGCGCCCCGCCGGTCCCCCCGGTGCGCCGAACCAGCCCGGCAACACCACCGGCGCCACCAAGCGGCCCGGCGGTGCGAGCGGTCCCGGCGCGGCCACCGGCAGTGCAGCGGTCGGCGCGGCCCGCGTCACCGAGGCCGTCCGGTCCGCCCGGTCCACGGTCACCGGTGCGGCCGCCCGCGGCCCCCGCCGGGCCCGGCTGAACCTCAAGCGGATCGACCCCTGGTCCGTCATGAAGTTCTCGTTCGCCGTCTCCGTCGTGCTGTTCATCGTCGTGGTCGTCGCCACCTCGGTGCTCTACCTGGCTCTGGACGCCATGGGCGTCTGGACCGAGGTCAACAACAGCCTCAAGGAGCTGGTGAGCGCCAGCGGCGGCACCGACGGCTCCGCCAGCGGCGGCTTCCGCATCACCGCCTGGGGCGTCATCGGCACGTCGATGCTGGTCGGCGCGGTCAACGTCGTTCTGTTCACGGCACTGGCCACGCTCGGCGCGTTCATCTACAACGTGTGCGCCGACCTGGTCGGCGGCGTCGAGTTGACCCTCGCAGAACGCGACTGACAAGACCCGCGGGCTGTGGGCCACCCCCGTTTTGGTGGCCCACCGCCCAGTGCGGTAATCTTCTCGGGTCGCACGGGGCTATAGCTCAGTCGGTTAGAGCGCAGAGCTGATAACTCTGAGGTCGATGGTTCGATTCCATCTAGCCCCACGGCTGACGGGGTCCCCTGCCCGCGGAAAGCGCGGGCCGGGGTCACCCGTCATATCTATTCCGGGGGCCGAGCTCCCGGAAACCCCGCGGTGCGGTGGTCACTGTCGGTGGGTCGGCCGCTCCGCTTCCGCTCTGTTGGTGTTGGGGGTCTTGGCGATGCTTAAGAAGCTTCTTGTTGTTGCTGGCATCGTGGGGGTTGCTGCCCTCGTTGTTAAGAAGGTCAAGGCCTCTAGTGACGAGCGGGCGCTCTGGCACGAGGCGACCACCGCTCCCGACCTGCGATAGGTTTGTGCTGTCGGGGCCTTAGCTCAACTGGCAGAGCACCGCCTTTGCAAGGCGGGGGTTAGGGGTTCAAGTCCCCTAGGCTCCACAAATGAAGATCACTTGGCGGGCCGCTGTGCGGCCCGCTTTTGCGTTGTCGCTCGGGTTGCTGCGGCCCGAACCACGCGGCCGCTCAATCGCCGAGCATGACGTGGGATAGGCAGCCGGCCCTCCGAAGTCGTCTGTGGTGACGGTTCACGGCCAGGTGCGTGTCAGGCGGGTAGCACGACGATCATCGGGGGGATGGGGACCCCGTGGGGGGACTCGGTGGGGAGCTCGGGGGCCGGCAACCAGTCCAGGCCCAGGGGCTCCGGGCCCTTGCCGTCGTCGGGGCCCAGGCGGGGCTCGCCGTCTATCACCGTCACCGCGAACACTGATGTCATGCCCGAGGGGTAGGGCATCTCCAGGACATGGCGGGTGTCGCTGACTATCAGGCCCGTCTCCTCGAAGACCTCTCGCTTCACCGCCTCCTCGGCGGTCTCGCCGGGCTCTACGCCGCCGCCCGGCAGCGTCCACCACTCACCGCCGCCGGATCGTCGGCTTCGCTCGTGCACCATCAGGACTCGCCCGTCACGCACGATCACGGCGGCGGCCCGTTTTCGTTCGCTCACGAGTCGCAGGCTAACCGGATGAAAGCGTTGCTGCTCAAGGGCTGTGGATAACTTCCGGATCTTTCGGGCGGTAAGCGGCAACTCACCGGCCGAAATGGACACTCGGGGGTGAGCCGTGATGCCTCGTCGCGGCAGGTGACAAGGCATCACGGCGGTCTGTCGGGCAGCCCCGGTCAGGCGGCGAAAGCCGATCGTGTGGCGGGCATCTCACTGTCACCGTTGCGGTGTGTCTTGATCGCCAGCACCTGGTTCACGCCGATGCGGGCCTGCTCGAAGGCCAGCGCCGACCCGGCCATGTAGAGCCGCCACACCCGGGCGCGGCCGGGGCTGGTCAGGCGTACGGCCGTGGTCCAGTCGGATTCCAGGTTCGCCACCCAGGCGCGCAGCGTCTTGGCGTAGTGCTCGCGGAGCGCGTGCACGTCGCGTACCTCGAAACCGGCCTCCTCCAACGCCGTGACCGTGACGCCGACCGGCGCCAGTTCACCGTCGGGGAAGACGTACGCGTCGATGAAAGAGCGTGGCTGGTGCGGTTGCTTCGGCGGCAAGTGCAGCCGGGCGATCTGGTGGTTGAGCAACCGCCCACCCGGCTTGAGCTGCGAGTACAGGATTTCCGCGTACTGCCGGTAGGGCTCGGTCCCGACGTGCTCGGCCATCCCGACGCTGGAGATCGCGTCGAACGGCCCGTCGTCGAGGTCGCGGTAGTCCTGCACCCGGATCTCCACCTGGTCGGTGAGGCCGGCGTCGGCGACCTGCTTGCGGGCGTAGTCGGCCTGCTCGGTGGAGAGCGTGATGCCCAGCACCCGGACGCCGTATGTGCGGGCCGCGTGCACGGCCAGGCTCCCCCAGCCGCAGCCGACGTCGAGCAGCCGCATGCCGGGCTTGAGGTCGAGCTTGCGGCAGATCAGGTCGAGCTTGTCGCGCTGCGCGTCGGCGAGACCGTAGCCGGGCTCGTCGGACGCCCAGTAGGCGCAGGAGTAGACCATGCTTTCGCCGAGCACGATCCGGTAGAAGTCGTTGCCGACGTCGTAGTGGTGGCTGATCGCCTGCCGGTCCCGGCGTTTGCTGTGCATACCGCCGGTGACCTGCATCTCCTCCGGCGGCGGCTTGGGCTGGGTACCGAGTACGCCCAGTCGCAGCAGGTCGGCGGCGACGGTGCGGAACGGCAGGTCCCGGCGGTCGGGTGAGCGCCAGACCAAGCCGGCGAGCCGGGTGAGGGCGTCGTACAGGTCGCCCTCGACGTCGATCTCGCCGGCCACGTAGGCGCGGGCCAGGCCGAGCTCGTTGGGTTGCCACAGGATGCGGCGCAGGGCCCGTCGGTTGCGAATGATGAGGGTGGGTGCGTCGGTGGGACCGGCTGTGGAGCCGTCCCAGGCTCGGACCCGCACCGGCATCGGCACCTGGAGCACGGCCTCGAGGAGGCCGGCCAGTTTGCCGGCGGTAGTGACGTGGGGGGTGTTGATGATCGCCAATGGAACCTCCCGGGGGCGCAGCCAGTCGTCGCTGCGATTCGCGAGATCGCAGAGGCGGCGGCCGGGGTTGAACTGATCCACTATCCGCCCGGCACCGGGATTTTCATAAGGTGCTTTTATAGTTTTGTGATCGACGACTCACACAGCGCGAAGGACCCGCTCGAGCTTCTCCTGCGGCATCGTCCGGGCCCGATCGCGCCTGCTCTCGGCCAGGGCGGTGAGCACGGTGCGGCGTTCCACTTCGGACAGGATGCCGGTGAACGGCGACGTGCTGCGTAGCTCGACCGCGTACTCGGACGAGGAGGTGAGGGCGTCCAGCACCGCTTCGTGGCCGCGGTCCAGCACCACCTGCCATCGGTCCAGCCACTCCCAGGCCCGGCCCTCGGGGTGCAGTCGGCGCAGCCGGCGCAGGTTGATCGCGGCCGCCGCGAGCAGGGCGTCCGGGTTCGACACGAACTTCCCGGCCATCGCCTGGTGCAGCCAGAGTTGCTCGAGTTGCTCGCGGGTCAGAGCGGGACGGATCAATGCCTCGACGTCGGCGCGGCGCACGCGATGCTGGGTGCCGCCGACCGTCACATACGGCAGCAGGCCGCGCGAGCACAGGTCGAGGACGTGCTGCCGGGACGAGCGCAGCAGGATCGCGGCCTCACCGACGCTCAGCAACTCGGAAGTACGCATCGCCACGGATGAATATTGGCGGCCGGACTATCCGGCATGCAACAACCGAACGGCTATTGATTCTTTCGATGCTCGATCGGGACGTTGGTCAGCAGGTAGGTGCTGGAGATCAGCAACGACTGGGTCATCTGCTGGCCGGTGAGCCGCTCGGCCAGTGCGAACGAGGCGGCCATCGAGGTGCCCGCGTCGATGCCGGGCGCGAAACCGACCGCCGACATCGCGGCGGTCACGGTGGCCGGGGCGGCCGGGTCGAAGTCCAGTTCCACCCGGCCGTCGGTCAGCTGCAGGAACCGGCCGTGCCCGTCGGCGCCGCGATAGTGCCCCACCACGGTGGTGCCGGCTGACAGCGGCCGCACCAGCCGGTCGGTGACCCCGAGGTCACCGTTGTCCTCGACGATCAGCGACCAGTCGCCGACCCGGGTGATGCCGATGAAGTAGCGGTAGGCCGTGCCCTGCTGCCCGTCTCCCGACTCGACCAGCTGCTTCCAGTTGATCCGTTCCAGTTCCCGGCCGCCGAGCCGCTTGATCACCTGCGGCGGGGTGAGGTCGCGAACCCAGGTGAAGCAGTAACCCTGGCCGAAATCGGGCACCGGGAAGAACCAGCGGTAGTCGTCGGCGACGGCATCACGCGGGGTGGCAGCGGCGGCCGGAGTGCCGGTGCTGCGCGGGGTGCATGCGCTGAGCGCACCGGCCGCGAGGAGGAGGACGAGAGATCGACGGCGCACGGCGTCAGTAGATCAAAGGTCGGCGCCCGGCGGGAGACGTCAGGCGGCCCGACGTGCGGAAACCGGGGTCTCCGGCTCCGCCGGACGGGGCAACGGGGCAACTTCGCCGGTGCGGGGCTGGGCGGCGATCGTCCGCCTGCGCTCGGTGACGAAATAAACACAACATCCGGTGTACGCCGCGGCCAGCACCCCGCCGACGGCGCGCACCGCAGCCGGCCCGGCCTCGAGGATGGTCAGGATCAGCGCGGCCTCCGCCCAGCACCCGAGCAGGACCGCGTTGATCGTGTCGGTGCGGACCCAGCGCCAGGTCCGCCGGCGCGCCTGGCGGCGGATCTCGACCAGCAGCGAATGACCCATCCCGATGGCGAGGAGGCCGAGAAGCACGGTTGCGAACACGGAGTGGGCGCCGCCGGCGACGGCCGCGATCGCGGTACCCCCACCCAGCAGCGCGAGACCGCTCACGGTCCCGATGCGCGCTCCACGACGTTCCTCCACAACCTCTGAAGGTCGGCAAGATCAGGCCGAGCCTGAGGATCCGGTGTGACCGAAGGCATGTCACATTCGGGCTGAGCTGATTGTCCAGTTGATATGAGCGAGAAGAACACGGTGCTGGTCACCGGAGCGAGCGGAACGCTGGGGTCCGCGGTGGTCCCGCAACTGGAGAAGCAGGGGTACGCCGTACGGCCGATGACCCGGTCGGCGCGGTCCGGCTGGGTCACGGCCGACCTGCGTACCGGAGAAGGGCTGGACGAGGCGGTGCGTGGGGTGGACGTGATCGT
The DNA here is from genome assembly GCF_018332695.1 of Paractinoplanes toevensis. GTDB lineage: Bacteria > Actinomycetota > Actinomycetes > Mycobacteriales > Micromonosporaceae > Actinoplanes > Actinoplanes toevensis. The sequence goes on along the minus strand of NZ_BOQN01000137.1, from coordinate 4,428 downwards.
GCACCTCGCCTCGTCGCCGGGCCGGCCGCGGACGACCGACGTCGAGGGCACCCGGCGGTTGATGGCGGCGGCGGGGAAGGCCGGAGTCGGGCACGTCCTCTACGTGTCGATCGTCGGCATCGACCGGGTGTCGTACCCCTACTACCGGGCGAAGCTGGACACCGAGCAGGTCGTCAAGGGCGGTGGCGTGCCGTACACGATCGTCCGGGCCACCCAGTTCCACCAGTTCGCCGAGATGCTGCTGTCCGCGCTGAGCAAGCCCGGTCCGGTGATCATCGACCCGGACTGGCGGGTGCAACCGGTCGCCATCGAGGACCTGGCCGAGGAGATCGCCGGGTTGGTGGGCCGGCCGGCGACGAGCGCGACCACCGAGTACGGCGGCCCCGAGGTGCTCACCTTCGACGACCTGGCCCGTTCCTGGCTGGCCGCCCGTGGCCGGAAGCGGCCGATCTGGCGGCTCGGCATCCCGGGCAAGCTGTCCCGGGCGATCCGGGCCGGCGCCCTGACCACCGCGGCCACGCCGACCGGGTCCCGAACGTGGCGGGACTACCTGGCCGCGAAGTATTGAGCGAGGATGGCGGGCGTGATGGGAACCCTTCAGCTCGAGCCCGCCCAGTCCCGCCCCGACCTGCTGGCCCCGCCGGTGGCGAAGGCCCTCGCGGTCTGGCCGGTCGAGGCGCCGATCGACGGCGACCAGGTGCTGGTCGCGCCGATCGACCCCGGCCTGGCCGACACGACGGCATTCTGCGAGGCGTACGGCGTGGGCCTGGACGTCTCGGCCAACTGCGTGATCGTGGCCGGCAAGCGCGACGGCGTCACCAAGTACGCGGCCTGCATCGTCCTGGCCACCACCCGGGCCGACGTGAACGGGGCGGTCCGCCGTCACCTCGACGTGCGCAAGTGCAGCTTTGCCCCGATGGACGACGCGGTCAGCCTGACCGGGATGGAGTACGGCGGGATCACCCCGATCGGCCTGCCTGTCGACTGGCCGATCCTGGTCGACAGCCGAGTCGCCGCGACGCCGCATGTGATCATCGGTTCCGGCGTGCGGCACAGCAAGATCGCCGTGGCCGGTCCGGCGCTGGGTGCGCTGCCGGGTGCCAAGGTCATCGAGGATCTGGCGAAACTCGTTTAAGGTCGTCGATCTGGTTCCACGTGAAACCTCATTGACCGATGTCGACGGATTCGCGCCGAGCGATCTCCTCCAGCGCGGCCAGCAGGGTGGCCGGCTCCTGGGCACCCTGCACCGCGTACTTCCCGTCGATCACGAAGGTCGGGACGCTGGTGATGCCGAGCTCGCGGGCCTCGGTGAGATCGGTGGTGACCGCGCCGATGCCGGCCTCGGACTCGAGGTAGGCCAGCGCGGCGGCGCCGTCCAGGCCGATCGAGGCGGCCACTCCGGCGAGCGTCGGGCGGGAACCCAGGTCGGCGCCGCCGGTGAAGTAGGCCCGCTGCAACGCGTCCAGCATGTCGGCCTGCCGGTCCTGGCCGGCCGCCCAGGCGATCAGCCGGTGACTGTCGAGCGTGTTGGCCGCGACCGCCCGGTCGTAGTCGAGGCGCAGGCCGTCCGCGGCCGCGATCGAGGTGACGTGCGCGAGCATCTGCTCGGCCCGCTCCCGGCCACCGAACTTCGCGGCCATCGCGTCCTTGATCGCCACCGGCTGCGGCACCGGCGAGGGGTCGAGCTGGTACGCCCGGTAGGTCACCATCACGTCCCCGTCGAACTGGGCGATCGCCTTCTCGAGGCGCGTCTTGCCGATGTAGCACCACGGGCAGACAACGTCGGACCAGACCTGGATATCCACGGACGAACTCCCACTAAGACTGGGCGGCGACCTGCCGCTTGAGGCGAGCGAGGATGGCCGACCCGCCCCGGATGCGTAGCGGGCTGATGGCGTTGGCCAGGCCCATCCGAGCGTAGAGATCGTCCGGCACCGCGATGATCTCGGCGGCCGACGCCCCGATCAGGCCCTCGGCCAGGATGCCGGCGAAGGCCCGGGTGGTGGGCGCCTCCGGCGGGCAGTCGAACCAGAGCTCCACCGTGTGGTCCGGCCGGACCGTGGCCTTGAGGAAGAACTGGGTCTGGCACTCCGGAACCTGTTCCATGCCGTCGTGCCCGGCCATCTCGGCCGGCAACGGCGGCATGGCGTCGGCGAACTCGAGCAGCATCTCGAGAACGACTTCGCGCGGCGCGGAGACGAACTCGTCGACGATCTCGGCCAGCTTCGGGGGCATGTCGCTCACAAGAACCGACCATACTTCGCGGTGTCAGGCAGGCGTGGATGTCGGCAAGAGGGCCACGTCACTCAGGCTGATGATGCCGACGACGTTCCGGTCGGAGTCGCAGACCAGCAGGCGGCGGACGCCGCGCTCGCGCATGGCCTGCACCGCTTCCTCCACAGTGGCCGACTGCTCCACCATGATCAGCTCGTGCGAGGTGATCGCGCCGAGCGTCGTCTGCTTGGGGATGCGGTTCTCGGCGATCGCCCGGATCACGATGTCCCGGTCGGTGACCAGGCCCACCATGGTCGGCCCGCTGGTCACCACCACATCACCGATGCCCTGGTCGCGCATCGCCTGCGCAGCCTCGTCGAGGGTCGTCGCCTCCGGCAGGTAGACGACCCGCCGGGTCATCACGTCAGCGACCGAGACCTTGGCCATGGTGAAACCTCCCGTGTGGAAAACCGTTACCCGAGTGCACTCGTGATTACACGCGGTATGTCGGTGATCAGCACGTCGGCGCGCTCACCGGTTCGCCGGTTGCGGAATTCCGCCATCCCCTCGGCGAGCCGGCGCCCCACCACGACCGTGCGGGCGATGCCGATCAACTCGGCGTCGGTGAACTTGACCCCGGCGGACAGCTGCGGCCGATCGTCGACGAGCACCCGCAGGCCGGCCTCGACCAGGGTGCCGGCCAGCGCCAACGCGGCCTCGACCTGGCCGTCCCGACCGGCCGCGACGATGTGCACGTCGGCCGGTCCGACCTCGTCCGGCCAGAGCAGGCCGCGATCGTCGTGGTGCTGCTCGGCGATCGCCGCGACCGCGCGGGACACCCCGATGCCGTAGCTACCCATGGTCGGGCGGACCGGCTTGCCGTCGACGCCGAGGACGTCGACCTTGAAGGCGTCGGTGTAGCGCCGGCCCAGCTGGAAGATGTGCCCGATCTCGATGCCGCGCCGGATGGTCAGCTCGCCGGAGCCGCAGGCCGGGCAGGGGTCGCCGGCCCGCACCTCGGCCGCCTCGATGGTGCCGTCGGGGGTGAAGTCGCGGCCGGCCACCACGTCGACCGCGTGCCGGCCGGGCTGGTTGGCACCGGTCAGCCAGGCCGTGCCCGGCGCGACCCGCGGGTCGGCCAGGTAGCGCACCTTGCTGCCCTGCGGGCCGATGTAGCCCTTGATCAGGTCGGGGCGGGAGTCGAAGTCGTCGAAGAGGGCCGCGGTCGCCGGGGCGAGGGCGGCGTCGAGGCGTTTCAGGTCCACCTCGCGGTCGCCGGGCACGCCGATCATCAACAGCTCGTCGTCGCGGCCCGGGTGCCGGACGGTGACCACCACGTTCTTCAGGGTGTCAGCGGCGGTCCAGTCGGTGCGGCCGGCCAGTTGCCGTGCGTTGGCCAGGTCGACCAGCGATGCGATGGTCGGGGTGTCCGGGGTGTCGTGCACCGCCGGCGCACCCGCCGGAATGGGCCGGGCGGCGGGTACCGGAGTCGTCACGGCTTCGGTGTTGGCCGCGTAGTCACAGGTGGTGCAGCCGACGAAGGTGTCCTCACCCACGTCGGCGCCGGCCAGGAACTCTTCCGACGCCGAGCCGCCCATCGCCCCCGACATCGCCGAGACGATCGTGTGGGACAGCCCGATGCGCCGGAAGATGCGCTGGTAGGCGGCGCGCATCTCGGCGTACGCCTGAACCAGGCCCTCGTCGGTGAGGGTGAACGAATATGCGTCCTTCATCAGGAACTCGCGGCCGCGTAGCAGGCCGGCCCGCGGCCGCGCCTCGTCGCGGAACTTCGTCTGCACCTGGAAGAGCACCAGCGGGAAATCCCGGTACGAGCTGGTCATGTCCTGCACGAGCAGGGTGAACATCTCCTCGTGGGTGGGCGCCAGCAGATAGTCGGCGCCCCGCCGGTCCTGCAGCGTGAAGATGTCGTCGCCGTACTCGGTCCAGCGGTTGCTCGTCTCGTAGGGCTCCCGGGGAAGCAGTGCCGGGAAGGCAACCTCCTGGCCGCCGATCGCGGTCATCTCCTCCCGGACCACCGCGGTGATCCGGTCCAGCACGAGCTTGCCGAGCGGGAGCCAGGTGTAGCCGCCCGGAGCCGCGCGCCGAACGTAACCGGCGCGCAGCAGCAGCCGATGACTCGGCACCTCCGCCTCGGCCGGCTCCTCGCGCAGGGTCCTGAGAAGCAACGTGGACATCCGCAGCAGCATGCCGAGC
>NZ_BOQN01000136.1 GCF_018332695.1 Paractinoplanes toevensis | reverse complement strand
ACGGCCGAGCCGACCCAGCCGACGCCGGGCAGCGCCGAGACGTACTCGGTGCGCCGCAGCGGCGCGACGGCCGTGCTGGCGAAGCGGATCGGGAACTGTTCCCAGGGCTGGAACGACGTCCGGTAGGTGCTGATCGGGCCCATGTCGCCCTCGGCCGCGTAGGTCGCGTCCAGCGTCGCGAGGCCGCCGGCCGGCACCTTCACCGCGAACTCCGCCGGCACCTCGCCCTCGGCCGGGAAGACCAGGTCATAGAGGTACGGCTCGGCCGCGCCGGCCGGGGAGGTCAGCCGGAAGTACGTGTACCAGCGCAGCGCGCCGATGGTGACCGGATCGGTGGGCGTGACGGACAGCGACGGCGAGCCGCCGATCATCATGACCGCGGTGGTCGAGTCGGAGCCGGCCGCCGAGAGCCGCGAGTAGGTGGCCTGCATCTGCTCCAGCCCGGACGGGTTGGGCGTGGCCGGCACCGGCACGGCGACGGTGGCGGTGGCGGCGTCCGCGGTCACCGTCAACTCGGTGCCGGTGACCGCCAGCTCGGGATAGAAGAGGAGCGCGTCGCCCCGATAGACACCGTCCGCGCCGTACGTGGTGATGGAGACCTCGAGCGAATAGTGCCCGACCGGGACGCTGAACGACACCTGGCCGTCGAGGAACGGCTGGAGGCTGCTGAACCGCTGGACGTCGTCGGCGTTGGTGACCGCGACGCCGCCGGTCAGCGCGGGCCCGCCCAGCTTGTCGAGGCCCTTCACGGTCAGCGTGGCCACCGGGTACTGCGGGTCGGCGGTGGGTTCGGCGGCGCCCGCCGGACGCACTTTCCGGACGCCCGCGAGACCGCCCCCGGCGACGGCGGCGCCGAAGGCAGCCGGGTCGTCGATGCGGCCGGCCGACCGGTCGAGCCCCGGGATGTCGTGCGGGGTCGCGCCGGACGCCCACTCCACCTGGATCGCGGCCGGCGGTGCGAGCACGTCGAACAGCGCGAGATCCAACTGCCGGCCGACCAAGGAGAAGACCTTGTCGGGTACGACGTAGAAGTGCTCGCCGACCGCCATGCTGCGCACCCGGACCGGGTCGGTGGTGGCGGTCGCGCCGGCCTCGACGGCCCGGACGACTCCGCCGGCGAAGAAGACCCGCTCCCCCGTCGGCAGCGTGACCGGCGCCGGCGTGACCGGCCCCGGCGTGACCGGCGCCGGGTTCTCCTCGGCGTGGACGGCTCCCGGCACGGCGGCCAGCGCACCGAGGAGCGCAAGGGCGGCCAGTCCGTAACCGCCGGTCCTGTTCCGTAGGCGAAGCATCCGCATCCCTCCGGTTCATAGGCAGGCGTCTATCTTGGGAGCGCTCCCAGATCTGGTCAAGCCTTATTTCGTGCCAAGCCTTCCGAATCCCCGCAGAATCCGACAATGTCGGCGGGCCGAGGTCAGCGCACCTGCTTGGCGCCGAACTGCATGCGCGGCGTCGCGTAGAACTCCTGGGCCTGCACCAACTGGAGCTCGCGCTCGCCGGACCGGTAGGTGGTCTCGATCAGGTCGAAGACGCTGGAGGCCGTGCGCTCCAGCGACACCGCCGCACTCCGGGTTGCGACGTAGTGGGCGGTGAACAGGGCGGCCGTGACGTCCCCCGAGCCGTTCGCCTTGAACGGCAGGTGCGGGGTGGTCACGAGCCAGGCGCCGGCGTCGTCCACGGCGAGCATCTCGATCGTTCCCTCCTCCCGGTCGGGCCGCTCCACGCTGGTGACCAGCACGGTCGACGGGCCCGCGGCGCGAGCGAGGTCGGCCGATTCGAGGGTCGACTCGATGCTCGCCGGCTCGGTGCCGGTCAGGAACCCCAACTCGAACTGGTTGGGCGTGATGATGTCGGCCACCGGCACGACCCGGTCCCGCAGCAGGACCGGAATCTCGGGCGCGACGAAGCATCCCGACTTCGCGTTGCCCATCACCGGATCGCAGGCGTAGAGCGCCGCCGGGTTCGCGGCCTTGACCCGGCGCACGGCGTCGACGATGACATCGCCGATGCCCACGCCGCCCTGGTAACCGGACAGCACCGCGTCGATCTGCGCGAACACCCCGCGCTCCTCCACCCCGAGCAGGATCTCGGCCACGTCCGCCGGCGGGATCAGCGGCCCGCGCCAGGCGCCGTAGCCGGTGTGGTTGGAGAAGTTCACGGTGGGGACCGGGACGACCTCGACGCCGATCCGCTGCAGCGGGAACACCGCCGCGGAGTTACCGACATGACCGTGGGCGACCGACGACTGGATGGACAGAACCTTCATGCTTCCAGCCTAGTTACCGGTCAGGATCCGAACTGCGCGAAGCGGGGGCGACCGGCGCCGCCGAACGCGGTGAAGTCGCCGCCGACCGTCATCACCCGGGATGCCGGGTCGACGCTCAGGGTGAGCACACCCCAGCGGCCGTTGCTGCGCGGGTTCCAGCCGAGCAGGGCGCCGGTGGCCGGGTCCCAGGCGGCCAGCTTCGGCTGACTCCGCAGCGCTCGCGACGGGCACCACGAGGTCGCCGTGCGCGAACGCTGCGAGCAGGCGGTGTTGAAGTGCCCGCCACCGTAGACGACGCCGTTCAGGTAGGTGATCGCCTGCACATCGCCGTCCGTGATGCTGCTCCACACCAGCGACCCGTCGGGCCGGTACGCGGCCACCCGTCCACCCGGGCCGGCCAGCGCGGCGTACACCCGCCCGGTGTTGATCGTCAGAGCCATGACCGGGTACGGCGTAGCCGGGCGGAAGCCCGGGTCGACCTGCCCGTCGGTGAGCCGCCGTGCGGTGAGGCGGCCCTTGAAGTCGCCGCCGGCGTACAGCCGGGATCCGGCCACACTCAGCGCCCGCACCTTCCCGTCCGTCCCGCCCCGGAAGCCACGGTCCAGGGCGCCGTCGGACAGGCGGAACGCCGCCAGGTTGCGGGCCGCCTGACCGTCCACCGAGCGGAGGCTGCCGCCCAGGTAGAGCCGGCCGCCCGCGGTGGCCAGCGCCTGGCCGGTTCCCTTGACGGTGTGCTGCAGCGGTCCGACGGCGCCGCTGTTCAGGTCGATGCCGGCCAGGCCGGCGCGGGGCCGGCCGCCCACGGTGGTGAACTCGCCGGTCGCGTAGAGCGAGGACCCGGCGGTGGCCAGCGCCATCACGGTTCCGTCGGCCATCGGGGCCCAGGGCAGCAGCTTGCCGGTCCGGGTGTCCACCGCGGCGAGCCGCTTGCGGGCCACCGGCTTCCCGCCGACGATCGCGTGCGTGAAGTTGCCACCCAGGTAGACCGTGCTGCCCACGTGCGTGCTGGCGTAGACCAACCCGTCGAACCCGACCGTGGGGTCCGGCTTGGCCGAGACCAGCGAGACGGCCGCCTCGGCCGCGGTCGGTGTTCCCGCGATCGCGAGCACACCGGTGAGCACCATTCCCAGAAATCGCCGCCGCACAAAACGCATGAAGACGACATTATGGCGACACGGCGGGATCCGGACACCGATCGCGAAAGAAACAGTTGACCAGCGATGGACATCGATGGAGACTCCCTGGGAAAGCGCTTACCTCCGTCCTGTGGAGACCTGGATGAGGCTTCGTCGTATCGCCCTCGTGGCCGCCCTGATCCTGGCCGGCTCGTCGGCCCCCGCCCAGGCGGGCGGCCGGGCCGGCATCGAGCTGGAGCACCTGGATCGCGGCCTGGTCGCCGCGGCCACCGCCGAGGGCGTCTTCCTCAGCTGGCGGCTGCTCGGGCCGGAGGTCACCGGCCACTCGGCCACCGGCCTGACCGGGGCGAACTTCCACGTCTACCGGGACGGGCGGCGGATCGCCACCGTCACCGACAGCACCAACTACCTCGACCGGGCCGGCACCGCGGCGTCGGAATACCGGGTCGCCCCGGTCCGGGGCGGTCGCGGTGCGACCGCCACCCCGTGGTCGAGCAACCACTACGACCTGCCGCTGAACAAGCCGGCCGACGGCGTCACCCCGGCCGGCGAGGCGTACACCTACTCGGCCAACGACATGAGCGTCGGCGACGTGGACGGCGACGGCCAGTACGAATACGTCGTCAAGTGGGACCCGTCCAACTCCAAGGACGTCTCCCAGGTCGGTTACACCGGGAACGTCTACATCGACGCGTACGAGCTGGACGGCACCCAGCTCTACCGGATCGACCTGGGCGTCAACATCCGGGCCGGCGCGCACTACACGCAGTTCCTGGTCTACGACTTCGACGGCGACGGCCGCTCGGAGATGATGTTCAAGACCGCCCCCGGCACCCGGATCACCCGCTACCGGCACGACGGCTCGGTCGCCTCGTCGAAGTACATCACTCTGCCGTCGGCCGACCGGAAAGCCGGCTACCGCAACACCGACGACTACCGGATGAGCGCCGCCGACTACTACCAGCACGTGGTGCGGATGTTCGAGGGCTGGAGTTCGCACCCCGAGGTGGTAGCCGGGCACTGGCCGGCGACGGTGGAGGAGGCGCTGGGCCTCGCCCCCGGTTACGGCGACGCGAAGGCACTGACCGACTACTTCATGGACGTCTACGCACCGGCCCGCAGCACCCGCAACGCGCTGCGCAACTTCGCCGGATTCATCGTGGACGGCCCGGAATACCTCACCGTGTTCGAGGGTGCGACCGGCAAGGAGATGCAGACCGTACGCTACAAGCCCGGCCGCACCGACGACGGCCTGATGTGGGGCGACTACGCGATGGCCCGGATCGAGCCGGGCAACCGGGTCGACCGTTTCCTGTCCGGCGTCGCCTACCTCGACGGCCGGCACCCCTCCGCGATCTTCGCCCGCGGTTACTACACCAGAACAACCATCATCGCGTACGGCTGGAACGGTCACCGCCTGACCGAGAACTGGTACGTCGACTCGGGCTGGGTGCCGATGACGAACCCGTTCAACGACTCGCCGCACGGCCGGGACGGGACCGACCCGGAGTTCGCCACGATCACCACCCAGGGCGACCATTCGCTCAGCGTGGCCGACGTGGACGGTGACGGCAAACAGGAGATCGTGTACGGCAGCGCGACCATCGACAACGACGGCACCCTGCTCTACTCGTCGTTCGACACCCTGCCCGAGGGCAGCGCCGCACCCGGCGAGCACGTGCGGCTCGGCCACGGCGACGCCATGCACGTCACCGACATCGACCCCGACCGCCCCGGCCTGGAGATCTTCACGGCGCACGAGGGCGCGACGTTCGCGCCGTACGGCATGGCGATGCGCGACGCCGCCACCGGCGAGGTGCTGTTCGGCGCCTACTCCGGCCGCGACACCGGCCGCGCGATGATCGGTGACGTCCTGCCCGAGGTCCGCGGCATCGAGAACTGGGCCAGCCTGCCCGGCGGCTCCGACGCTCTGGGCCTGCACAAGGCCACCGGCGAGGTGCTGACCACGGCCATCCCCGGCACCAACCAGAGCATCCGCTGGGCCGGCGACATGACCACGCAGATCCTCAACGGCGCCATCGACGTGACGCCCACGATCGACGACTGGAAGCGCGGCCCCGTGCTGACCGCGACCGGAACGCTGGCCAACAACGGCACCAAGGGAACCGCGTCGCTGATCGCGGACATCTTCGGCGACTGGCGCGAGGAACTGCTGCTGCGCACGGCCGACAGCTCCGCGATCCGCATCTACCTGAGCACCGAGCTGACCTCCCACAAGCTCTACACGCTGATGCACGACCCGCAGTACCGGGTCGAGGTGGCCCGCCAGCAGACCACCTACAACCAGCCGTCCTACCCCAGCTTCTACCTGGCCTCCGACACCGACTGGGCGAAGGTTCCGCTGCCGTCGAGGGCCGCCGGGCGGTGATTACCCGACCGGGTCGCTCTGGGCTGCGGCGTGCCGGGGCCGGCGGCCGGTGCGGACCGCCATCCCGACGAGCCGGGACGCATCCGACCGTCTCGTCGAGGTGACGTCCGGCGCGGCCTCGTCGATCGGGACGACCAGCGTCGCGGGGAGCGTCATCACCACGCGGATGCCGCCCCCGTCGGCGGGACCGAGGGTCACGCCGATCCCGTGCTGGGCGGCCAGGGTCGCCACCACGAACAGGCCGAGCCGGGCGCTGTCGGCCGGGTCGAACTCCCGCGGCTGCGCCAGTCGCCGGTTCGTCTCGTCGACCGCGGCGGGCGACATCCCGATCCCGCGGTCCTCGATCTCGACCACGATCCCGCCCGGTTCCCGCCGGGCCGACAGGCGCACCGGGCTATCCGGCGGGGAGAACGTGGTGGCGTTCTCCAGCAGCTCACCGGCCAGATGACCGAGGTCGGCAACGGCGTGCTCGGGCACCTCGGCGTCCACGATCGGCCCGATCGCGATCCGTTCGGCGTGCTCCATCTCGCCGGCCACCCGGGCGAGGATCGTGCCGAGCGACTCGGCGCCGAGCCCGCGCCGGCTCCGCGCGGAGCCGGACAGGATCACCAGGTGCTCCGCGTGCCGGCGCATCCGGACGGCCAGTTGGTAGGCGCGGGCGTCCACCCCGTCGACCGGCCCGAGTGCCTCGATCTGGCGGTCCAGCAGCGCCTGGTTGCGCCGGGCGATGTTGACCAGGACCTTGTTCATGTCGTAGCGCACGGCCGCTTCCCCGGCCGCCGACTCGACCGCGCTGAGGTGCACGTCGGTCAGTGCGGCGCCCACCTCCGCGATCTCGTCGTCCCCCAGGCGCAGGCGTAACGCCTCGCCGTCCACGTCGATGCGCTCACCGGCCCGCAACCGCCGGACCAGTTCCGGCAGCCGTTGGCGGGCGAGCTCGGTGGCCGCCGTCCGGAGCAGGAACAGCCGGCGTACGACGGAACCGCCGATGCGTACGGCGATCGCCAGCGACAGCAGGATGGCGATCAGGCCGAGCAGGCCGGAGACACCGAACCGGATCAGGATCCGATCGCGGGCTTCCTTCGCGAAGGTGACGGCGTGGTCGTAGCCGTCCGCGAGGAAGGTGAACAGCTGACCCAGGGCCGGGGTCGCGGTCGCCTTCCACACTTCCCCGGTGATCCCGACCGGCCCGCCGGAACGTCCCTTCCCGATGATCTGATCCTCGGCCGACCGCAACGCCGCGAAGGCGGGGCCGCTGAGCATGCTCTTGAACAGCGCCTGATCGGGCGCCGGCAGCGTCGAGCCGGCGGTCGGGATCTGGAATCGCAGGGCACCGACGATCTGGATCAGCTGCAGGTACTCGCCGCTGCCGAAGCGGCCCGCCGTGGTGGCGCCGGTCAGCAGGGCATCCTCCTGGTAGAGCAGCTCCCCGGCCCGGCGCATGGCCACCATCGTGCGCATGACCCGTTCCACCAGTGGATCACTGGAGGCCGCCGCCGCGTTCGAGACGCTGAACGCGTACCCGATGATGCTGGTGTAGCCGCTCAGGACGGTGGTCAGGGTGGCGTCCCGGGCGTCGACCTTGGCCCGCACCAGGTTCAGGGAGTCGAGGCTGGTGGCCATGTCCGCGAACCGCGCACGGGTGATGTCGGCGGAGAACCCGCTCCCGCGGTACCGGCGGGACAGGTCCTGGAACTGTGCTATCGCCGCGTCGGTCGCCGCTCGCTGGGTGCGCAGGGCGGCGGCGTCGCCGTCCGGTGTGGCCAGGAACTCCGCCGACTGGGTGCGCTCGCGCTGCAGAGCGGCCACCATGCGATCACACGGCAGGCTCACGTTGTCCCGCGTGTTGTACGTGTCGCGCAACGCGGTCGCGTCAGCGAACGAAGCCTTGACGTCAATCACCCACAGCCCGGTCAGCGCGATCACCGGCACCAGCAGAGCAAGGACGATCTTCGAGCGAATGGACCTCGGTTTTCTTCGCATGGGACCTCAATCAAGCAGATGACGGGTAGGTCCTCTGGGTGAGAGGTAGGACCGGACGACATCCACTGTGGAGTACGCATCTCGGCCCGCTCCGGTTCACCATCACGCCCGACGGTGAGCCAGGGCGCTGATGAGGCCGGTCAGCCCTTGCGGCCCTGCGTCGGCGCCCTGGCCCTCGACGGTTTCGATCATGCGTTCCTCCATGGGTGGACAACGATCATGACCCGAGGACCCGCCTCCTAGCTGCGACACCTCATACTTTTGGCTTGCACTTCTCGGACCAATGGCTAGGGTGGGAGATTAGATGTTGTAGGACAAGTATTGCCGCGGGGATGGGGCTTCGCCGCGAACGTCACAGAGCAGGAGCAGCACCCGTGACCATGATCGCCAGCACCGCCGGCCCCTCCACTTCCACCGCCGCCGCCAGTGAACTGATCGCGGCGCTGGCGGCCACCGACGCGGCCGATCCGGCCCGGCCGCGCCTGCGGGAGCGGTGCATCGAGGCGTGGCTGCCGATGGCGCAACATCTCGCCCGCCGCTACGCCAACCGCGGCGAGCCCCTCGACGACCTCGTCCAGGTGGCCGTCGTCGGCCTGATCAAGTCCGTCGACCGGTACGAGGACGGTCACGGCGTCGAGTTCCCCGGCTTCGCGATCCCCACCATCGTCGGCGAACTCAAGCGGCATTTCCGCGACCGGGCCTGGTCGATCCGGGTGCCGCGCCGGCTGCAGGAACTGCGGCTCGCGATCACCGGCGCCGACAACACCCTGACCCACACGCTCGGGCGCCTGCCGACCGTCGCCGACATCGCGGTCCACCTCGGCATCAGCGAGGAGGAGGTCCTCGAAGGACTGGAAGGCGCGCGGGCGTACAGCGCGGAGAGCCTGTCCGCACCGGTCAACGCGGAGGGCAGCCGGGAGCTCGGCGACACCCTCGGCGGTGAGGACCGCGAGTTCGAACTCACCGAGCTGCGCCTCGCCCTCGACACCGAGTAGACGGTGGCCGGGCGCTACTCGGTGCCGGTGTTCTCGGCCAGGAGGCGGACCGCCCGTCGGTCGGGCTCGCACCGGCCTCGGCGGCGCCGAGGCGCAACGCCACGAAGGCCTGGTCCACGCCGCATCCCGCACGGGACATCAGAAGTCCGAGGGCCTGCTGAATACGCGCCCGCACCACGAACGCTCCGGCGTGGCCTGAGCGAGCGCCGCCGCTGTCTCGGCCATCACTTCCTCCGGGCTGACGGCCAGCAGGGCGGGATGGACACCGGGTCCGGGGGCGTCGCCCGGCTCGCTCCGGACGCCGTGCCAGATCGCGCGGTGCCGCGGCCGGTCGGGCGGCGGGCCCCAGCGTGCCGGCGACATCGGCCCGAACAGAACGACGGACGGTGTGCCGTAGGCGGTGGCCAGGTGGGCGATGCCGGTGTCGCCGCTGATCAGCAGGTGGGCGCGGGCGACGAGGGCGGCCAGCTCGGCCAGGGTCGTCGAGACCGCGGCTTCGGCGGGGAGCCCGGCGCCGGCGGCCACCCGGGCCGCGAGGTCGTGCTCGGCCGAAGAGCCGGTGATCACCACCCGGTGACCGTCCGCGTGCAGCCGGCGGGCGACGGCGGCGTACCGCTCGACCGGCCAGCGGCGCGACGGCGACTTGGCGCCGGGATGGATGATCGTGACGCCGGACGGACCGGGCACCTCGGGGACGGCCAGCGACAGGTCCCCCGGATCGGTGGCGACGCCGTAGTGCTCGACCAACCGGCACCAACGACGGACTTCGTGCTCGTCGGGGTCCCAGCCCGGACCGTCGAGGTGTCGCGCCTGGGCGTTCGCGAAGGCCCAGAGTTTCGCCGGCTCGGCGGCCTGCAGCAGCCGGTGCGACTCGGGACCGCAGCCGTGCAGATTGACCGCGATCTCCGGCGCCGGCGACGGCCGCACCACGGACGTGAGGCCGTCGGCCGGCACGACCCGGTCGACGGCCCCGATCAGGTCGATCAGCGGTGTCAGCCAGGCCGGCGCGGCCAGGGCGAGGGTGTCACCGCGGAAGGCGACCCGGAGCCCGCGGATCGCGGGCACCGAGGCCGCCAGGTCGCCCACGCCCAGGGCCCGGAGGACGAGGATCATGGGTACGAGGTCTCCGTCTCGGCGGCGATGACCAGTTCACGGACGGCGCATCCGGCCGGCTGGCCGAGCGCGAACATGATGGCGGCGGCGACGTTGGCCGGGTCGTTGAGGATCGCGTCCGGTCCGGGCTTGTACTGCTCGTCCCGGTCGTCGAAGAACTTCGTACGCATGCCGCCCGGGATCACCAGGGTGACGTTGACCTGGCCGGCCAACTCGGCCGAGAGCGCGCGGGTGAAGCCGACGACGCCGAATTTCGCCGCGCAGTAGGCAGTGGCGTCGCCGACCGCCTTGATGCCGAGGGTGGAGGCGACGGTGACCACACCGCCGTGTGATTGTTTGAGGGCCGGGATCGCGGCCCGGATCACCGCGGCGGTGGCGAGCAGGTCGATGGTGACGATCCGGTCCCAGGTCTCGCCCGGGATGTCGGCGAGCGCGCCGGGCACGTCCATGCCGGCCGCCGTGACGATGCCGTCGATGGTGCCGCCGGCCTCCTCGATCGCCCGGCGGGTCGCGGCCTCGGCGGCGCGGGTGTCGGCCAGGTCGCACTCGATCCACGGCACGTCGCCGGCGGGCCGCTGCCGGTCGATGACGAACGGACGACCGCCGGCCTTGATCACGGCGTCCACCACGGCGGCGCCGAGCCCGCTCGAGCCGCCGGTGACGATGACTGCATCCATGCTGGATTACCTCCGGGTGGTGGCGGCCTGGGCCGCGGCGATGGTTCGGGTGGTCGAGCGGCCGTCCAGGTAGGGGACGATCACGGTGCGGCCGCCCCAGCGTTCGACGAGTTCCGCCTCGGGAACGGAGTCGTAGTCGCCGCCCTTGACCCAGACGTCGGGCCGCAGCCAGGCGAGCGCGGCCTCGGGCGTCGGCTCGTCGAAGATCACCACGGCGTCCACACAGTCCAGCGCGGCGAGCAGGCGGCTGCGATCGATCTCGCCGTTCAGCGGGCGGTCCGCACCCTTGAGGCCGCGTACGGAATCGTCGCTGTTCAAGCACACGATGAGGCAGTCGCCGAGCTTGCGAGCGGCGCGCAGGGTGGCGAGGTGGCCGATGTGCAGCAGGTCGAAGCAACCGCCGGTGGCGACGACGGTGCCGCCGCGCGAGCGCACCTCGGCGGCGAGCCGGCCGGCCTCGTCGGCCCCGATCCGTTCCGGGGAGCCGGCCGTCTCGTCCTGCGGTTCCAGCGCCGCGGTCACGCCGCCACCGGCGACGTAGGCCGATGCGGCCGCGACGGCTCGCTGCACGGCCTCGGAGACCAGCGCGCCCTCGGCGAGCGCCAGCGCCGCCGTCGCGGCGAAGCGGTCGCCCGCTCCGCAGGTGTCGCCGTCCACGACGATGGGGGCGGGCACGACGAGCGGTGTCGGCCCGGAGTGGCAGAGGACCGCGCCCTCGGCGCCGCAGGTCACCACGACGGCGCCGGCCCGCCAATGTTGCCGCAGGACGTGCCCGGCACGTTGGGCGGCGGCGAGGGTGGAGCCGCCGCCCGCGTCGCCGGAGAGCTTGCGCACCTCGGCGGCGTTCGGGGTGACCAGGCGGGCGTTCGGCACCGGTTGCGGGCCGTTGGGGTGCGGGTCCCAGACGATCGGCGCCCGGGTCTCCTTCAGCGCGCGGCGCAGATCGGGGTGCCGGGCGACGCCGCGACCGTAATCGCTGACCAGGACGGCGGTGGCGGTGCGCAGCAGGTCGAGGACGGCGTCGGGCACGTTGCCGGGGGGCCGCGGCTCGCCGCCGCGGTCGAGGCGCAGCAGCACCTGTCCGTGCGCCCGCAGTCGCACCTTCTCCGGGGTGGGGCCGGGCATCGGCAGCGCGTAGACCCGCACGCCGGCGGCGGTGAGCAGCTCGCTGAGCCGGGCGCCGCCGGCGTCGTCGGCGAGAGCGGTCACGAGGGCGACCTCCTGGCCGGACGCCGCGGCGAGCAGGGCCGCGAGGCCGGCGCCGCCGGGCCGCTCGCGCACGTTCTCCTCGTCGAGAACCGGGGCCGGCGCGTCCGGGGCGACCCGGTGCACGCTGCCCTCGACATCCCGGTCGAGCAGGGTGTCGCCGATGATCACGAGGCTCATACGCCCACCTCCAGCTTGATTCCGTCGATCCCGGCGAACGGGGCGGCCGGTCGGCCGCTGAGCACCGCTGGCAGGGCCCGGTCGAGGTATTCGCACATCAGGTGGACCGAGACCAGGTGCAGCTCCTGCACGACCTGGCTGTCCGGCGACGGGCAGCGCAGCGCCTCGTCGCTGGCGTCGGCGAGTGGACCGCCGGCGCCGGTCATCGCCCAGCTGCGCATCCCGCACTCCTTGGCGGCGCGCACGGCGGCGAGCAGGTTCGGGCTGCGTCCACTGGTCGACATCGTGAGCAGAACGTCGCCGGGGCGGCCGTGCGCACGCACCTGCCGGGCGAAGATCTCCTCGAAGCCGTAGTCGTTGCCGATCGCGGTGACGGCCGAGGAGTCCGGGGTGAGCGCGATCGCGGACAGCGGCCGGCGCTCGTCGCGCAGCCGGCCGACCAGTTCGGCGGCGAGATGCTGAGCCTCGGCCGCGCTGCCGCCGTTGCCGGCGACCAGCAGCCGGCCACCCTGGCCGAGGTGCCAGGCGAGCTCGGCACCCCAGCGGGCCAGCCGGCCGGACACCGCACGGTACGGGCCGATGGCAGCGGTCAACGCGGTCAGGTGTGTGTCGGTCGGGGAGAGATCAGGCGAGTCCATCAGGCGACGACCTCCGGGGTGGGTTCGGTGGCGACCCCCGCGACGCTCGCGTAGACAGCGGCGAGCCGGGCGGCGACGCGGGGCCAGGCATAGGAGTGGGTGGCCCGATCGACCGCGGCCGCGGCATACGAGAAACGCCGCACGTCGCCGAGGACGAGGCGGCGCAGCGCCGCGGCGAGCAGGACCGGGTCGCGGGCCGGCACCAGGTCGCCGGTGACCCCGTCCACGACGGTGTCGACGAGGCCGCCGACGGCGGACGCGACGACCGGGACGCCGCACGCCATCGCCTCGAGGACGGTCAGGCCGAACGGCTCGTACCAGGGGGTGGCGGCGAGCAGGTCGGCGGAGCGATACCACTGCGGCATCTCGTGCGCCGGCACGGCGCCGGCCAGCCGGACCCGGCCGGCCACGCCGCAGCTCTCGGCCAGTTGGTGCAGCCGCCGGGCGTACGGGTCGCCGGCCAGCTCACCCTCGGGCGGGCCGCCGACCACCACCAGCTCGGCCCGCGGCACCGACGGCAGGGCCCGGATCAGGTCCTCGACGCCCTTGCGCTCGACCAGGCGGGCCACGGTGAGGATGCGCGGGCGGCCACGGTCGCGCGGCACGGCCGGGCCGTCGGGCCGGAACCGCTCGACGTTGACACCCGAGGGCACGAGCGACATCCGGTTGCGTGGCACGCCGAGACGGACCAGCTCGTTCACCTCGTCCTGGCACTGCACGATCACCCGGTCGGCCACCCGGCCCAGCTCGCGCTCGTAGGCGACCCGGCGCGGCGGGCTCGTGTCGGCCGAGCCCTGGTGGCGGCGCTTGACCGAGCCGAGCGCGTGATAGGTCTGCACGACCGGCACGTCCGTCCGCCGCCCGGCGGTGACCGCGGCCAGCCCGCTCATCCAGAAGTGTGCGTGCGCGACGTCCGGCCGCCACTCGTCCCGCCAGTCGTCCGCCAGCCACTCGGCGAACCGGCCCATGTGCGGCAGCAGCTCGTCCTTGGGCAGTGCGGCCGCCGGTCCGGCCGGTACGTGCACGACCTCGGCCCGGTCACCCATCGGCACCACCGTGGGCAGGTCCGGGCAGTCGCGCCGGGTGTACACGCGCACCTCGTGCCCGGCCGCCGCGAGCGCGCCGGCGAGCTCCGCGACGTGGGTGTTCTGACCGCCGGCGTCGACGCCGCCGAGCGCGGCGAGCGGGCTGGCGTGCTCCGATATCAGCGCGACGCGCATATTTCCTCCTCGAGCAGCCGGTCCCAGTCCGCCAGGAACCGGTCCAGGCCGTACCGGGCGAGGGCGACCTGACGCGCGCGGGCGCCGAGACTGCGGGCCGCGGTGTCGTCCTCGAGCAGCCAGTGCGTGGCCTCGACGAGCGTGCTGACTCGGGTGTCCAGGACACCGGCGTCCGGTGGCACCGCGACGGTTGCCTCGGTGGTGGCGAGCCCGATGACCGGCATGCCCATCTGCATCGCCTCGATCAGGCTCAGCCCGAGCGAGGTCCAGCGGCACAGGTGCAGGTAGACCCGGCGGCGGGCGACCTGCGCGTGCATCTCGTGCTGGGGTGGGTCGTCGTACGGGGTGATCCGTGGCCCGCGCAGGCCCTCGACTCCCATGCCGAAGACGTCGAGCGGCGCCACCTCGGCGAACCGCGGGAACAGGTCGGTGCCGGTGACCCGTCCACGGCGTACCGGCTCGTTGGTGACGACGGCGAGGTGGCCGAGCTCGCCGGTCCAGCGCGCGGCCGGCTGCACGATGCCGTGCTCGATCACCGTCGTGCGGGTGCCGCCGGTGTCCCAGAACAGTTCGTTGAAGTCGGTGACATGGGCGATCACGAGGTCGTCCCGGTCGGCCATCGGATGCCGGCTGTTCGGCACGTCGCCCTTGGGGGTGTTGTGCTCCACATAGATCACCGGCAGGCCGCGCGGCACCAGCTCGAGTTCCTCGGGCCGTTGCACGATGGCGACGTCCGCGTCCCGGATCTGTTCGAGAGGCAGCTCCTCGACTGATGCGGGCCAGTCGAAGGTCTGCGCCCGGCCCCGGCCCCAGGCGTCGCGGGCGTCGTTGACCGGGATCAGGTATCGGTGCTTGCCCTGGACGAACGAGGTCGTCCAGGAGCCGTGCACATGCCAGAGAAGGATGTTCACGCGACAGCCTCGGCAATCTCGGCGGGGGCGGCGAGCCGCGCGACGGCCGAGACCACCTCCGCGGGTTCGATGGTGGACAGGCAGGGATGGCCGCCGACCGGGCAGGTGGTGGCCCGGGTATCGCGGCAGGGCGCGGCGGGGTCGCCGAGCCGGACGTTCGGCACGCGGTAGGGACCCCACTGGCCGTAGGGAACGGTCGGGGCGTAGAGGCTGACGACCGGGGTACCGACGGCGGCGGCCAGGTGGGCCGGGCCGGTGTTGCCGACCACCACGCAGGCGGCACCGGCGAGGATCGCGGCCAGCTCCGGCATCGAGGTCCGGCCGGCTTCCTCGCCCAGGTCCCCGGCGACGTAGGCGGCCAGGTGACGCTCGCCGGGTCCGGCCGTGACCAGTACACGATGACCGACCGCAGCGAGCGCGGTGACGATGCCGCGCAGCGTGTCGGGCGGGCAGGACCGGGCTTCGCAGCTGGCTCCGGGATGAACCACGACGTACTCCCCCGGTCCTCGGCGCGCCGCTCCGATGACCCGCAGTCGGCCGTCGTCGCCCGCCGGCAGGGCGAAGCCGGCGGCCGCGGCGACGCTGCGGGCCCGTTCGGGTTCCGGCAGGCCCGGGGGTACGCCGCGGTGCCGCACGTCGAGCAGCGAGCCGGGGTAGTCCTCGCTGATCGCGGTGATCCGGTCGATGCCGGCCATCCGCATCAGCAGGGCGAGGGGCAGTGCGGACTGGTGGAACGAGGTGAAGACGACTGCCTCGTCGGCTCCGGTCGCCCGTAGCCGTTCGGTGAGGGCGGCCATGTCGGCCGGGTCGACCGGGCCGGGTTGTGCGTCGATCCACGGCAGCCGCCATTCGACGATCTCGTCGACACCGGGCAGCAGCTCGGCCGCGTCCCGGCCGCGGGGGCCGCAGAGCAGGATCACCCGTTCGGCGCCGGCCGCGACCGCCCGGATGGCCGGTCCGGTGATCAGCACGTCGCCGGCCGAGTCGGAGCGGACGACCAGGACGGTCCCGGCCCGGCCGGGCCGGGGCACCGGAGTGACCAGGGCCTCGCGTCGCAGGATCAGGTCGGCGGCCGCCGTCAGGGTGCCGGCGACGGCCGGTGCCGCCGCGACCTCGGTGGCCAGCGTGACCGGCGTGGGCACCAGGACGCCGGCGGCGCCGGCGGCCTGGGCGGCGTCCATGTCGCGGCCGATGTCGCCGACCATCACGCAGCGAGCCGGGCTGACGCCGAGGGCCTCGGCCGCGGCGATGACCATCCCCGGGGCTGGTTTGCGGCAGTGGCAGTTCGCGGTGTCGTCGTGCGGGCAGATCTGCCAGGTGTCGAACGGGCCGAGCAACTCGTCGACGCGGCGGTTCACGGCGGCCAGTTGGCCGGCGGTGAACCGGCCCCGGGCGAGACCGGACTGGTTGGTGACCACGCCCAGCCGCAGGCCCGCGGCGCGCAGCCGGTCGAGGGCATCGCGGGCGCCGGGCATGGGCTCGACCCGGGCGGGATCGCCGTTGTAGGGCACGTCCTCGATCAGGGTGCCGTCCCGGTCGAACAGGACCGCTTCGAAGAGTTCGCTCACCGGCTGCCCTCCGCCGATCGGGAGGCGAACGGCCGGGTGGGAACGGAACGGGAGGCCGTCGGCCGGGACAGCGCGGCCCACCCGGCCGGACAGCGGTGCGCCGGGGGCAGGCCGGCCGGCTGCGAGCCGAGGGGCTCGGCCGCGCGCCGGCGCAGCCAGCCGCGCAGCCAGTGGACGGTGGCGACCGGCGGTATCACGGCGCTGGTGGCCACCATCGTCGCCACCTCGCTCGGATCGCGAGGGCCGGGGGCGATGCGGGCCGCGGCGAACTCGGCGGTGCCGGCCGCCCAGGCCAGCCCGGCGCCGGCCGCGACCGCCGTCCAGCCTCGTCGTCCGCTTGCGGCAACGAGCGCGGCGGCACCGGCCGTGACCAGGGCGGCCGTGATCGCGACGTGCCGGTGGCGGCGGCCGGGCGGGATCTCCAGGCGCTGTCGCCAGCGCGGGCCGTAAAGGTGGCGCAGCAGGGCGTCGTCGGCGTTGCCGCGCTGGGTGCGGACGCTGACCCACCGGCCCTCCGGCCGTACCGGATGGGTGACCCGCCGCCGGCCACGCCGCAACGACCAGCCTTCCCGGCGTACGCGGAAGGCAAGCTCGGCGTCCTCCCGGAAAGCCCGCGGCAGACGCTCGTCGAAGCCGCCGCAGCGCGCCAGCGCGGCGCGGCGGTAAGCCATGTCGGCGGTGATCCAGGCGCCGTCGGCGAGCCCGGCGGTCACCCGTTCCCAGTCGGTCGGCCGCCGGTCGGCGGGCAGCGGCACCCGCAGCACACCCTGCACTCCGCCGACGTGCTCCCCCGCCTCGGCCAGATCGTCGGCGAGCCGGTCGGCCCAGTCGGGATCGGGCAGCACGTCGTCGTCGAGGAAGGCGATCCACTCGTGCCGGGCGGCGCGCCAGCCCGTGTTGCGGGCGGCCGCCGGTCCCCGGGCCGGTCCATCCAGGACGGTGGCCTCGATGCCCGGCGGCAGGGCCAGCGGTGGGCGGTCGCCGGGGCGGTCGTCGACGATCAGCAGCTCGAACCGGTGCTTCGCCAGGCCGGGGCCGAGCGCCTCGAGGAGGCGCCCGAGGCTGGGCCGGCCGAGCGTGGGCACCACGATCGTCGCGGTCACGCCTGGAACGCCTTCGCCCGGTGGACGGCGAACGGCCCCATCGCGAGCAGGTCGACCGGCGCCGAGCCGAACAGCTCCATCGCCTCGCGCGGGGTGTCGACCATCGGCCGGCCGGCGGTGTTCAGCGAGGTGTTGACCACCACCGGCAGCCCGGTGAGCCGCTCGAACTCGGCGAGCATCTCGGCCACCAGCGGCTCGGTCGCGGTGTGCACGGTCTGCACCCGGGCGGTGCCGTCGACGTGGGTGACGGCCGGGATGCGGTCCTTCCACTCCGGTTTCACCCGGTGCACGAAGAGCATGTACGGGCTCGGGTTGACGCCTTCGAAGATGTCGTCGAACCGCTCGGCCCGGACCATCGGGGCGATCGGCCGGAACTGCTCGCGGCCCTTGACGTCGTTCATCCGGGTCTGGGTGTCGGCGTCGCCGGGGTGGGCCAGCAGCGAGCGGTGTCCGAGCGCGCGGGGACCGTACTCGCTGCGGCCCTGATACCAGGCGACGATGCCGTTGGCCGCGAGCACCCGTGCGGTCTCGGCGGCGATCGACTCGGGGCGGGTGTAGGGCAGTCCGGCCCGCTTCAGCTCGGCCTCGAGCTCGTCGTCGGTCCAGCCGCGGCCGAGCGCGGCGGTGGTGAACGGCACGTTCCGGCCGGTAACGGCCAGCGCGGCGCCGAGCGCGGTGCCGGAGTCGCCGGCCGCGGGCTGCACCCACACTCGCTCGTACGGCCCCTCGGCGGCGATCCGCGCGTTCGCGACGCAGTTCAGCGCGGTGCCGCCGGCCATCGTGAGGGTTTTCGGGCCGCCGGCCGCCTCGTACGTCCAGCGGGCCAGGTCGAGCAGCACCTCTTCGAGCCGGGTCTGCACACTGGACGCCAGGTCGGCGTGCGCGTCGGTCATCTCGCCGTCGGCGGCGCGGGCCTTGGCCAGGGCGTCCCAGTCGATCCGCTCGACCGTGAAGCCACCGTCGTCGGTGGCCCGCACCAGGTCGCGGAAGACGTTCAGGAAACGGGGACGGCCGTACGAGGCCAGCGCCATCACCTTGTACTCGTCGCTGGAGTGCAGGAAGCCCAGGTGCCGGGTCAGGTCTTCGTAGAGCAGCCCGAGGGAGTGCGGCAGCTCCTGGCATCTCAGCACCTCGAGCTCGCCACCGCGGTAGGCGCCGGCCAGGTGGCTGGCCGCCTCGCCGCGCCCATCGAGCACCAGCACCGCGCTGTCCTCCGGCACCGAGAGGCCGGCGGAGGCGGCGTGGGCGACGTGGTGCGGCACGAAGCGCACCTGCTCGGGGTCGAGACCGGGCAGCGCGGCGGCGAGGAACTGCGGGGCCCGCCGGGCGTAGTCGACGCGCAGATGGTCCGAGGGGTCGTTGAGGCCGAGACTCGCCGCGTCGCGCGCCAGCCCCGGGTCGAAGGAGTAGGCAACCGCGTCGAGGTCGCCCGGCCGCAGCCCGGCCTCTTCGAGGCACCAGGCCGCGGCCAGCTCGGGCAGCTCCCAGGCGGCGAACGGCACCGGCCGTTTGCCGTGCTTGCGGCGACTGAACCGCTCCTCCTCGGCAGCGGCCACCACCTGACCGTCGACGACCAGTGCGGCCGCCGGATCATGGAAGATCGCATTGATTCCCAGCACTCGCATGCGGCGCGGGATACCCGCCGATCTTTGGCTTATTCGCAAGATCACCGACTTCTTCCAGATGAATTTCCTCCACGCTGACCTGCACTGATAGGTCACGAAACATCGACGGGCGACACGTTTGACGTCGTTGCTACCGGGCAACCGCCCCGGCATGTACGAGGTTGAGCAATTGATATCGGGCGCCTGGGGACAGGGTGGCTCGGGCCGGAAGTCGACCGTCCTCAACCCGGCGGACGGCACGCCCGTGACGGTGGTGACCCACTCCGGCGAGGAGGACGTGGTGGCGGCCGTGCGAGCCGCGCGGCAAGCCGCGGCCGGATGGGCCGCGACCGCCCCGGCGGATCGCGCGGCGGCCCTGCACGCGGCGGCGACCGCGGTGACCGAAGCGGCCGGCGAGCTGGCCACGTTGATGAACGCCGAGATGGGCAAACCGGTCGACGGTGCCCGCGAGTCGATCATGGCCGGGGTCGGCACCCTACGCCAGTACGCGGAACTCGGCCCGACCCACCGCGGCCGCACCCTGGCCGGCAACGACGAGGCGATCGACCTGATGGCCTACACACCGCGCGGCGTGGTCGCGGTGATCACCCCGTGGAACGACCCGGTGGCCGTCTCCTGCGGCCTGCTCGGCGCCGCCCTGGTCACCGGCAACACGGTCGTGTACAAGCCGAGCGAGCGCACCCCGGCCACCGGCTGGCGCCTCACCCAGCTGCTCGCCCCGCACTTCCCGGAGGGCGTCCTCGCCCTGGTGAACGGCGACGGCTCGGTCGGCGCCGCGCTCGCCGCCGCGCCGGTCGACGTCGTCGCCCAGGTCGGCTCGACGGCCACCGGCCGATCGATCGCCGCCGCCTGCGCCCGTACCGGCGCCAAGCCGCTGCTGGAGAACGGCGGCAGCGATCCCCTGATCGTGGACGCCGGTGTCGACCCGGTCTGGGCGGCGGCGCAGGCCGCGGTCGGATCTTTCGCCAACTCGGGCCAGATCTGCGTGGCCGTCGAACGCATCTACGTCCACCGCGACATCGCCGAGCCATTCCTCGACGCCCTGACGGCCGAGGCGGACCGCTGGGCCGCCGACCTCGGCCCGCTGGTCGATCGGCGGCTCCGCGACGCCGTCGATGATCAGGTGCAGCGGGCGGTCAAGGAGGGCGCCCGGGTGCTGCGTGGCGGAGCGGTGCCGCCCGGACCGGGGTCCTTCTACCCCCCGACCGTGCTGGCCGACTGCACCGACGAGATGGCCGTGATGCGGGAGGAGACGTTCGGGCCGGTGGCGCCGGTGGCGACCGTCGAGGAGTTCGACGAGGCGCTGCACCGCGCCGCGGACTCCCCGTACGGCCTGGCGGCGAGCGTGCTCACCGGCTCGATGAGCCACGCCCAGCAGGCCTGGCGCCGACTCCCGGCCGGCACGGTCAAGGTCAATGCGGTGTTCGGCGGCGCGCCGGGCGGCGCCGCGCACCCCCGCCGGGGCAGCGGGCAGGGCTTCGGGTACGGACCGGAGCTGCTGGACGAGATGACCGCGACCAAGGCAGTGCACCTGGAGGCACCCCCGACCGGCTGGTGAGCCCGGTTGCGGTCCGGTTGTACCTGGTTTCCCGGGCGAAGCAGGTCAGAAGCGCTTCCCGATAGGGCGTACGGCGCCGAGATACGGCGTACGTCGCACCTGGGGGGACCGCCGTCTTGGCTCCGATGCTCGCACCGCTGCGCGAACGCAACTACCGTCTCTGGGCGGCCGCCGACCTGGTGTCGACGGGCGGCACGTGGATGCAGGTGCTCGGGCTGAACTGGGTCGTCCTCTCGGTGACCGGATCGGCCGCCACCATGGGCTTCACCGTGATGGCGCAGGCCCTGCCGGTGCTGCTCCTCGGCGGCTGGGGTGGCGCCCTCGCCGACCGGCTGCCCGCCCGGCCGCTGCTGATCGCCTGCCAGGTCATCCGGGCGCTGCTCGCGCTGGCGCTGGTGTTCGACACCGGCCGGCTGTGGCCGATCTATCTGGTGGCTGTGCTCTCCGGGGTGATCAGCGCGGTCGAGGGCCCCAGCCTGGGTCGCTTCGGCTCGGCGCTGGTGTCCCGGGAGGCGCTCGGCTCCGCGCTGGCGCTCGGCTCGGTGCTCAGCTCGGCCGGCCGGATCGGCGGCATGGCCCTGGGCGGCGTTCTGGTCGGCCTGACCGGCCCCGCACCGCTCTTCGTGATCAACGCGGCCTCGTACCTGGCCGTGATCGGCGCGCTGGCGATCATGCGCCCCGGCTCGATGCGGACGCTGGCCGAGGCGCCGGCCTCCGATCGGGGCGTACGGGCCGGCCTGCGCTACGTGCTCGGCCAGCCGGTGGTCCTGATCGTGCTGGCGATGTCGTTCGTGCTCGGCTCCCTCGGGCGCAACTACCAGGTGACGATGGCCGCCATGACCGCCGGTCCGCTGCACGGCGGCCCGGGAGCGTACGGCGTGCTCTCGACGGTCTTCGCGGTCGGCGCCGTGGCCGGCGGCCTGCTGCTGGCCGGCACCGGCCGCGCCACCCTGCCGGCGCTGGTCGGGGCCGGCCTGGTGATCAGCGTCCTCCAGCTCTTCTCCGGCCTGGCCCCAAACGTCCTCGGTTTCGCGGCGCTGATCCTGCCGATCGCGGCGGGCGCGGTCATCCTCGACACGATCGTCTCGACCCGGGTGCAGCTGGACACCCGCGAGGACATGCGGGGCCGGGTCCTGGCCGCGCTGGGCATGACGTCCTCGCTGTCCGGCATCGTCGGTGCACCACTGGTCGGCTGGCTGTGCGACACGGAAGGCCCGCGGGGCGCGCTGGTGCTGGCCGGCGTCGTCACCACGGCGGCGGCCGCGGCCGGCGGGATCGCGTTGATCCGGGTCACCGGCCGCCGGACGCAGCCCGTCGCCGCCGCCCTCGGCCGCACGCTCATCGAGCAGCCCGCCTGACCTCCGGCCGGACCGCCCTGGTCAGGACCGCCCTCGTCAGGGACGCCGGGCGGCGGGCTCGGCGTCAAGATCGGTGCGAAGCCGGGCCAGTGCCGAGGACAGGATCCGGGAGACCTGCATCTGGGACACACCGATCTGCTCGGCGATGCGGGCCTGGTTCTGGTTGCCCCAGAACCTCAGGATCAGGACGCGCCTTTCCCGGGCGCTGAGCCGGTCGAGGGCGGAGCCGAGGGCGAGCTGGATCTCGACCAGGTCGTAGCCGTGATCCTCCTCGGCGAGCCGGTCGATCAACTCGACCGTGCCCTCGTCGTTGACCGGCGTGGACAGGGACGTGGCCCGAAACGCCCGGCCGCCCTCCAGTCCTTCCAGCACCGCTTCCTCGTCGACGCCGAGATGCCGGGCGATGTCGGCGACCGTGGGCAGGCGGTTCAGCGTCTGCGACAGGGCCGCGTTGGCTCCGCTGATCGCCATCCGCATCTCCTGCACCCGGCGCGGCACGCGCACCGACCAGGCGCGGTCGCGGAAGTGCCGCCTGAGTTCGCCGAGGATGGTGGGGACGGCGAAGCCGACGAAGTCCTCGCCGTATTCGGTATCGAACCGGTCGACAGCTTTGATCAGTCCGACGGTGGCGACCTGCTGCAGGTCGTCGATATTCTCGCCGCGCCCGGCGTACCGGCGCCCGAGTCGCAGCGCCATGGGCAGCCATGCTTCTATCGCGCGCCGCCGCAGGTCGGCTCGGCCGGGGTCGGCGGGCGCCGTGTTCGCCAGCAGCATGATCATCTCGCATGCCTGCTGCTCGTCGTCGGTTTGGGAACGCCGGGTGTGCTGTGGCTCGACA
Organism: Paractinoplanes toevensis; assembly: GCF_018332695.1. GTDB lineage: Bacteria > Actinomycetota > Actinomycetes > Mycobacteriales > Micromonosporaceae > Actinoplanes > Actinoplanes toevensis. The sequence continues at coordinate 6,963 of NZ_BOQN01000136.1, read as the reverse complement.
ACCGATGCGCTCATTTTGTTTCCCCTCGATCGCGGGGGCGGCGCCCGGCATCAGGCAAGGGCCGTCCGGCGGGATGGTGACCACGCAACGGAACTCGGCACTTTGCTTGACCGATGAGCTGACGCTAGCCGAAAGGACGATGGCCAGCAAGCTCCAAGTGTGATTGGAGGGTCAGTCGTCACCCGGTCTTCGGCTCGGTTGCGGTCCACCCGGCTGGGCTATGCTGTGCGCCTGTGACCGATGCCTTCGACGGTGTCGGCGAGCCCCGCGTCAAGAAGTGGCGCCGGCGCCAGTCCGTCCTTCCGACGGTCATTTCCTGCAGACCTGCGCATTCCCGCGGGCGGAGATCGCGTGGTGTGCCCGTTCTAGGGATTCCCCGTGATCGACCAGGAACCGCTCGACCCCACCGAGGCGTTCGCCGAACTCGGCCGCATCAAGCTCAACGAGACAGACCTCGACCACGTGCTCGGAAGAATCGCCGAACTGGCGAAACGCACCATACCCGGCGCCGACGAGGTGTCCGTGACGCTGATTCCGGGCAAGGGCCCGCGCACCGCGGCGTTCACCGGCGAGTTGGCCCTGGCCCTCGACGAACGGCAGTACGAGATCGGCGCCGGTCCTTGCCTGGAGGCGGCGACAACCACCGCCACCGTCTCGATACCCGACCTGACCCGCGAGGAGCGGTGGCCGGATTACCGCAGCCTGGCGCTCGATTCCGGCGTGCACAGTGCCCTGTCGGTCGGGTTGCCGGTGGATCAGACCGTCACGGGTGCGCTCAACATCTACGCGACCAAACCGGACGCGTTCGACGACGACGCCGCTCTGATGGCGCAGACCTTCTCCGGGTACGCCGCGGTGGCCCTGGCCAATGCCCACCTGTACGACGTGACGGCGACCCTGGCCCAGCACATGCAAGCCGCGATGGAGAGCCGGGCGGTGATCGAGCAGGCCAAGGGGATCATCATGGGCGATCGGCACTGCACCGCGGACGAGGCCTTCAAGATCCTGAGCAAACTGTCCCAGGACACCAACCGCAAGCTGCGCGACGTGGCCGAGGCACTGGTCGCCAACGCGGCGCGCGGCCGAGGCTGACCTGTGTCGAACAATTCCCCAGGCTCCGGTCGCCCCGGCATTCGGGTAATATGGCTGCCCTGCGACTGACGTGCGTGTGTGGCACGTCAGGGAACCAGCGTCAAGCAGCGGCGCGGGTCCGGGGGTCGCCGGACCCCTCTGGGCAGGCACCCGCCCACCTGGCATAGTCGCCCAACGGCCGTTCTGTGCCCGCTGCAGGATCTCTGGACGTACATGCCGCAGGAATCCACCGACCCGGCTTCAGCCTTTACGGAGCTCGGCCGGATCAAGTTGGGGGAAACCGACCTCGACGGCGTCCTCAACCGGGTCGCGGACCTGGCCCGGGCGACACTGCCGGGCGCCGACGAAGTTTCGATAACCCTCGTGCGGGAGAGCGGGCCGCAGACCGCCGTCGCCACCGGTGAGATCGCCCTGCGACTCGACCGGGTTCAGTACGGCAACCGGGCCGGCCCTTGCCTGGATGCAGCCGCCGGCAAGACGACCGTGTCCGTACCGGACACCACGGCCGACAGCCGGTGGAACGATTGGCCGGCTCGGGCCGACGAGGCGGGTGTGGGCAGCAGCCTCTCCGTCGGGCTGCCGATCCTGGACACGATCGACGGCGCGATGAACATCTACGGCAGACAGAAGAACGCCTTCGACTGCGCCACGGTCCGGCTCGCCCAGACGTTGGCGGGTTATGCGGGCATCGCCCTGGCCAACGCCCATCTGTACGACAGCAAGGCCAACCTCGCTCAGCACATGCAGGCCGCGATGGAGAACCGGGCGGTGATCGAGCAGGCCAAGGGAATCATCATGGGTGACCGGCGCTGCTCGGCCGATGAGGCGTTCGCGATCCTCACCCGGATCTCGCAGGACTCCAACCGCAAGGTCCGCGACGTCGCCGCGGCGCTGGTCGCCCGCACCCAACGGGCCCGGCCGCCGGTGAGCTGAGCGAGCCGGTCCACTCAGGCCGAGCCGGGCTCGGCCATCTTCCGGTGCATCTCCGCCTTCGCGCTGTCCGGCATGACCTTGGACGCGGCCCCCTGGACCTTCGTCTTCACCGAGCCGGCGACGACCTTCTCCTTGCCCTTCATCAGCGCCTCGAAGCCCTGCTTGGCGACCACCGCCGGGTCGTCCTTCGCGCCCGCGCCGACCCTGGTGTCGTCCATCTCGGCACGATGGAAGAAGTTGGTGTCGGTCGGACCCGGCATCAACGCGGTGATCGACACTCCGGTGTCCTTGAGCTCGTTGCGCAGCGCCTCGGCGAACGACTGCACGAACGACTTCGACGCGTTGTAGACCGCCTGATAGGTGCCCGGCATCATCGCGGCGACCGACGACGTGAACAGCACCGCGCCGGAGTCGCGGGCGACCATGTCGGGCAGGACCCGCTTGGCCAGATGGACGGTCGAGGTGATGTTGACGTCGATCACGTTCAGCTCGTCGGCCAGCTCGGTCTCGCGGGTGAAATCGCCGCCGATCCCCCGCCCGGCGTTGAGCGCCAGCGCGTCGACGTCACGACCACTCTGCCGGACTGCCGCGTACACCTCTTCGACGCCGTTGAAGGTCGCCAGGTCCGCGCGTACCGCAATGATCTGGTTCTTTCCGTCGCGGCGCAGGTCCGCGGCGGCCTGTTCGATGCCGTCGTCCTCGGCCGCGATCAGCAGGTCGTAATCGTGTTCGGCGAACTGCTTCGCCAGCTCGAACCCGATTCCGCTGGACGCGCCGGTCACGACGGCGAACTTGTTCCCGGTCGGTGATGTCATGAAGTCCGGTTTCCCCGCCGGCCCGGGACTATTCCCCCCGCTCATCGATCGAGCCGCGTGGTCGTGCGCACCACGACATGCCACTCGTCCCGGGCCGAGGGTTCGATGCCACGGCCGAGTGCGGTGCGGGCACAGCGTGCCCCCTGGTCGCGCAAGGACTGGGCCAGCGTGGTCAGCCCTGCGGAGGCGGCGGCGTCGCTGTCGTCCCAGCCGGTCACGGCCAGGTCGCCGGGGACCGGCCGGCCGGCCGCGGCGGCGGCGCTCAGCGCACCCAGCGCGAGCTCGTCACTCATCGCGGCGATGGCGTCCGGCGGTTCGGCGCTCCCGAGCAGTTCACGGGCGAAGGCCTCGCCCTCGGCGACGTTGTTGACCGGGCACACCGCCAGTCGCAGCCCCGGCCCGGGCCAGGCCGCGCGGAAGCCTTCCCAACGGTGGCGCGTGACGGGGAATCGAATCTCACCTACCTCGTCGCCGGTGAGCAGCTGCCGGGCCCGGCCGCGGTCGAGCGGGAAGCCGAGCACGAGCGGCCGACGGGCCGCCGCGAACGCCACCCGCCCGATCGCCTCGGCCGCGGCGCGGTCGTCGATGCCGATCACCGGCAGGCCGGGCCGGTGCGGACCGGCGTGGATCACCGCGGGCAGGCCGGTGCCGGCGACGGCGTCCAGGACCGGGTCGTCGTCGCTGGTGGTCCAGACGACGAAGCCGTCCACCGCCGCCTGCGCGACGCGCTGCGCGTCGGAGGGGGCGCCGGTGATCGGGACCAGGGTGAGCCCGACGCCCTCGGCCGCGCACACGTCGGAGACTCCGGCGAGGAACCGGGCCGCCTGCGGGTCGTCGAAGGCGTAGCTCAGCCGTTCGCCGAGCACGACGCCCAGCGAGCCGACCCGCCCGCTGCGCAGCGAGCGGGCGGCCGGATTGGGACCGGGATAGCCGAGCTTCTCGGCCGCGGCGCGCACCTTGGCCGCCGTCTCGGCCGAGACCCGGTCAGGCTGGGAGTAGGCGTAGGAGACCGTCATCGGCGAAACGCCGGCGGCGCTGGCCACCTGGCGCAGGGTCGGCCGTCGTCTGGGGTTGCCGACGGGTCGGGTCATGGCACAGACTCTACTTGTGTACCGATACACAACGAGAGACGACTTCGTCCGGGACGCGCCGACCGTGCTGTCCTACGCGGCGCTCGCGGCGTACACCTTCTGGCTCTATGCCTTCGGCCCGGCGGTGACGCTGCTCCGCGAGGAGCTGCGGTTCTCCTACACGCTGGTCGGCTTCTACTCGGTGCTGTGGTCGCTCGGCGCGGCCCTGGCCGGGGCCGGGTTCGCGTGGGTGGCCGGCCGCCTGGCGCGGGCCGTGCTGCTGTGGGGTTCGGCTCTGGCCACCGTCGCCGGCGCGGGTCTGTTCACGCTCGGGTCGGGCGTCCCGGTCACCCTGATCGCCGCCGCTCTGATGGGGCTGGCCGGCACGACGATGCTCGCCGTGCTCCAGGCGATCCTGTCCGACCGGCACGGCTCCCAGCGCGACCGGGCGCTGACCGAGGCCAACATCGGCGCCGGTGCGTCCGCTGTGGTCGCTCCGCTGGTCCTCGGCGCGCTGGCCGCCGGCGTGCTGGGCTGGCGGGCCGCCTTCGCCCTGCCGGCCATCGTCCTCGCGGTGCTCTACCTGCGCTTCCGCCGCCGGCCGCTGCCCACCTCCGCGGCGCAGCCGGCCACCACGGGAGCCGGCGGGCTGCCGGCGGCTTGCTGGTTGTTCATCGTGCTGACCGCGTTCAGCGTGGCGATCGAGTTCTGCATCGTGTACTTCGGACCGCAGATGCTCCTCGGCACCGGCCTGTCCGCCGCGGCCGCCGGCACCGCGCTGGGCGCCAACTATCTCGGCATCCTGATCGGACGCCTGCTCGGCGCCCGGATCACCCGCCGGCCCGGCCGCGGTGTCGCCCTGCTCTACGTGTCGCTGGCCATCTCCGGGGCCGGCTTCGTCCTGTTCTGGCTGTCCGGCCGGCCGGTCCCGGCCATCCTCGGCCTGTTCGTGTGCGGCGCCGGCATCGCCAACCTCTACCCGCTGGCCATCGCGCTGACCCTGGACGCCGCCAACGGTCGCGAGGATCGCGCCAACGCCCGCTCGCAACTGGTCATCGGCCTGGTCAGCGCCGCCTCGCCGTACCTGATCGGCACCCTCGCGGACCGCCACGGGCTGACCGCCGGCTTCGCGCTCGAACCGGTCCTGATCGGCGCCGGCGCGGTCCTGCTGTGGGCCGGCCTACGCGCCCGGAGCCGCGTTGCCGAGACAATGTGATGCGAGCCATAGCCAACCGAGAACCCGGGGACCGCTCGGCAGCGTCTTTCTCCGTGTGACACGGACTCTGGAACCGGCCTTCGACGCGGAGCCCGGCCACCGCACCGGCGTGAGGACGCGACGATGAGCCGCATTCTTCTCATCGAGCTGCGCCGCTCCGCTGTGCTCTGGGTGGCCGTGACCCTGCTGGCCGCCGGCACCTGGCTGTTGTACTCGGCACGCGAGCGGTGGACCTCCGGATACATGATCCTGGCTCTGGACCAGCGGTGGTACCTCCCGTTGCTGGTCGGGATCGCCATGGCGGCCGGAGCCGGCCAGGCCGCCCGGGAACACCGCTCCGGAGTCCACGAGTTGTTCGCCGGTGTCCCGCGCCCGCGCAGCCAGCAGGTCGTGCCGATGCTGCTCGTCTACGGCGCCGCGATGGTTGTCGCGTACACCGGCGCCACCGGCCTGGCCGCGCTCCGGATCATCGACACGGCGCAGTACCTGCGGGCCGGTGCCGTCGCGGGAGTGGTGGTGGCCGGTGCGACGGCGTTGGTCGCCGCTGCCTGGTTCGGTCTGGCGGTGGGCCGGATTCTGCCGTACATCATCACCGCTCCCGCCCTGGCGATCGCGTCCATGGCCTCGCCGCTGGTCGCCCGGGGGATCACCGGACAGCGGCAATGGCTGAGCAGCCTGCTTTTCCCGGCGTACGGCCTGGGTGGCCCCACCGACTTCGCGAGCATCCCCGGGCGGTTCAGCATCGCCCAGATGCTGTACCTGGCCGGCCTGGCGGCCGGCGCCGCGCTGTTGTTCGCCGCCGCCGATCGACCCGCCCGGCTCATGGCTCTGGTGCCCCCGGTGCTCGGCATCGCCGCCGCAGCGCTGATCCTTCAGGGCGGATCGGCGTTCGTCGAGGATCCGATCGACCCCGCCGCCCGCGAACTGGTCTGCACGGACGACGCCCCGCAGATCTGCGTCGCGCGGCTGCACAGCGGCGTCCTGGCCGAGGTGACGCCCCCGGCCCGCGCGGCGCTCGCGACGCTCGACCGGCTGCCCGACGGCCCGACCCGGGCGCAGGAGCACGTCGACAGCGACCACAAGCCGGTCGACCAGTCCTCGGACACGCTGCTCATCCCCCTGGCGATCGGCGACGACGGCCACGTGACGGACCTCGACAGGCTCGAGGGGTACCTGGTGTACAACCTCGGTGTTCGCCCGTTCGCCTGCCCGGACGACCGGCCCGGCCCGGACGCGGCGGTGGTGAACGCCGCGTCGTCGTGGTTGCTCGGCACCGAATCGCAGCTGTCCGAGGCCGGCTCCGCCACGGAGAACGCCCGGGCGCGGGAGCTATGGCGGAATCTGCGCGGGCTGGACGAGCGCGAGGCCGCCGCGCGGGTCGCCGCCGTCCGCCAAGCCGTCCTGACCTGCGCATCGGGTGAAGGCCTGCTCGACCGGCCGGCTTCCGGCGGGTAACCCTCAACTCGGCCGGTCATCGGCCGATCGGACCTCCCCCCGAGCGTGGAGGCCGCGGCCTTGAGCTTCTCCCGATATCTCGCCCGCACCGCCGGGTTCGCGTCGGTCTACCTGCTGGCCCTGTTGGTGGGGTCGGCGACACACGGGATCGTGTGGCCGGCCGCCGCCGTGGGTGCGATCTGGCTGGTCGCGCAGGCCGGGCACGGCCCGCGCCGGTACGGCGTGCTCGCGATGATGGTGCTGTCCGCGCTGGTGCCGTCGACGGACGACCTGCTGGCCGGGCTTACCCAGGCCGTACCGCAGGTCGTGCCGGCCGTGCTGTTCGCCTGGTTGGTCCAGCGTTGGCCGGGCCGTAACCGGACCGCCGTCGTGGCGGGGGGGG
>NZ_BOQN01000135.1 GCF_018332695.1 Paractinoplanes toevensis | reverse complement strand
AAGGTTCGTCTTGGGCGTTCCTTTGCGGGTACGGGAATATCAACCCGTTATCCATCGACTACGCCTCTCGGCCTCGCCTTAGGCCCCGACTCACCCAGGGCGGATTAGCCTGGCCCTGGAACCCTTGGTCATTCGGCGGAAGAGGTTCTCACTCTTCATTCGCTACTCATGCCTGCATTCTCACTCGTGTAGCCTCCACGCCTGGGTCACCCCGGCGCTTCCCTGGCAACACGACGCTCCCCTACCCATCCACACACCTGCACAACCAGAGCAAGTCTGGCCGCGAAGTTAAAATGTGAATGCCACAGCTTCGGCGGTGTGCTTGAGCCCCGCTACATTGTCGGCGCGGAACCACTTGACCAGTGAGCTATTACGCACTCTTTAAAGGATGGCTGCTTCTAAGCCAACCTCCTGGTTGTCTAAGCGACCCCACATCCTTTTCCACTTAGCACACGCTTAGGGGCCTTAGCTGGTGATCTGGGCTGTTTCCCTCTCGACTACGAAGCTTATCCCCCGCAGTCTCACTGCCGCGCTCTCACTTACCGGCATTCGGAGTTTGGCTGATTTCGGTAAGCTTGTAGGCCCCCTAGACCATCCAGTGCTCTACCTCCGGCAAGAAACACACGACGCTGCACCTAAATGCATTTCGGGGAGAACCAGCTATCACGGAGTTTGATTGGCCTTTCACCCCTAACCACAGGTCATCCCCCAACTTTTCAACGTTGGTGGGTTCGGTCCTCCACGCAGTCTTACCCACGCTTCAACCTGCCCATGGCTAGATCACCCCGCTTCGGGTCTAGAACACGCGACTAAAATCGCCCTATTAAGACTCGCTTTCGCTACGGCTACCCCACACGGGTTAACCTCGCCACGTGCCACTAACTCGCAGGCTCATTCTTCAAAAGGCACGCCATCACCCCGAAAGGCTCTGACGGATTGTAGGCGAACGGTTTCAGGTACTATTTCACTCCCCTCCCGGGGTACTTTTCACCATTCCCTCACGGTACTCGTCCGCTATCGGTCACCAGGAAGTATTCAGCCTTACCAGGTGGTCCTGGCAGATTCACAGCAGATTCTAGGAGTCCGCTGCTACTCGGG
>NZ_BOQN01000134.1 GCF_018332695.1 Paractinoplanes toevensis | reverse complement strand
TCGAATCGGGTCAAGCCCAGAGGGTCTCGTACGGGCACCGCGATCCGATGGCAGCTTCCGCAGCCGCCATCAGGTGGGCGGTGAGGGCCTGCGTCGCGTTTTCTTTCGGTATGAGACCCAGCTTGTGCGGCTCGGGATGCACTGATTCCACAAGGAATGGAAGGGCGCGCCCGTCGCCTGTGAGGCAATGGAGGATCACTGCTTCCAGGTCGCATTGTTGCTGTTCGTGGGCCTCGGGAATGACCGGGCTACCGGGGAGCAGCAGCGCAATGGAGTCACGGGCGTGTTGATACGACTCGCCCGTGTATTTGAGACGAAGCCGGGCTCCTTGCTGGTCGCGCGTCTTACTCATTGCCCTCGCCCCCGACCGCAATGCTCAGCTCGGCGCTCCAGGAACGCAGATACTTGAGGAACTGAAGGGCCAACTTGCCGTGCGACTTGGGAAGCACACCCGCAAGGATCCATAGAGGCGTGGAGAGAATGACCACGACGAGGAGCGGCAGGTGAACCAGGGCGACCACAAGAGGCCGCACAAGTGCGGCGAAAACGGAGACTAGGTATGGCGATAGCACGGTCTTCTCCCGTCCCGCTGCCCGGCCAGCTTGATCGAGATAAGACGTACCGAACAATCTCTCGGCATGAACCCGGCGATGGACTTGTGTCCTTCAACCACCCTCTTGGATCTGTGCCGGGAGATCCAGGTAGCTCGGCCAATCGCGACAGCCGGACCTCACGGTACCCCCAGTCACCGGCATCTCAAACCTCAGTAACCAAGATTCAGCCCGCAAGCCCCGCCAGCACACCCCCCGCGCACCAGGAGTGGCGGAGCCGCGAGCGGGGCGGGCTGTTGTGTCGCCCATGGAGTGGTTCCCATTTACGCCGACGGAACGACGCGAACGCCACATGCGGCGTGATCTTCTGCGAGCCGGTGAGGTGGATCTTCTTGTCGCCCTGCGACGCCAGGTCCATGTCGAGCGAGAGGGTCAACTCCGGCGCGGCGATCTTCGCCAGGCCCTTCGGCACGACCAGTCTCACGCCGTCACGGGCCGCCCGAAAGTGCTGCACATTGCCGTCGGCGAGGGCGTCGTCGAGCGCGGCCCGCCACTCGCGGCGCTCAAAAGGCGCGGCGGCGACGCCGCTGGAGACCTTCGCGAGGTCACCAAAGAAGGATCTTCGAGATTTATTGCCGTTCTAGGTGCTGCCGAGACCTGTAGGTGAGGCATCCATCCACGAGCAATCGAGGGACGAACGTATGGACGACCAGAGCCAGTACCCCGCCAGCAGCATTCCCAGCGTCTCGACCGACGAGACGTTGCGACGTTGGGGGGTGGCGCCGCGCCGCGACACCGGGTTCGACAACGTCGAAATCGGGCCGAACGGCGCGATTCAAGTGAAGCAGTACAAACTGCTGCCCTATTCCGGTGGACGGGAGGAGACGCGGCCGGCGGACCGGCTGGAAGAGGACTGCCCGCACTGCACTGGGCCGCTCTTCCTGGACCTCGACAGCGACTCGGTGTCCAGTATTACCGTTGCGGCGTCCGGTGCGTTCTTCAACGGCCTCGATATGAGCAGGACCTCAGTCAAGATTGCCATTCCTCCGACCGTCACCGGCTGGCAGATCGAGACCATCGTGCAGCGGCTCGTGCCGCCCCGGGACGCTGCCGTCGAACATCTCTGGCTGAGCATCGCCGGGCCCGGAATGCTCCCTACCCAGATCGATGCTCGGGACATCGTTCGGCTGCTCAAGTATTGGCGCCACATCGGGCAGACAGTGGTGATCGACGAGCCTGATGCGTTTCTCAACCCGGCCGCGGTGGCCTGGATGGCCGCTGGATGCGCCGTGCGGGCCGCGTACCACGCCCGAGATGCCGTGGTGCACCAAGACCCGTTGGTCAGCCGGGAGGTCGTTGCTGAGTTTGCCGAGCGGTGGCTCGGCCTCCGACCCACCGCGGAGAGCATCGACGCTGTCGGCAACGCACTGCTGCATGCACCGCTGGACGGTGCCCATCCTGGCGGCGACCATGCAGCGGTGCGTCGACTGCCCAGGGACGTCCGCGACCAACGGCGGTGGTGGCGCGACCTTTCAGAGAGCCGGTTGCGGAGTGCCCGGATAGGCTCGCTCGACCGGCCGTTGCGCTCCGGAGGCGCGGATCCGCTGACCTTGCTTGACACCCTCGGAGCGTGCGATGCGCTCGGCGGTTTGGCTGGCGGATGGGACGAGCGCATCGACCGGGTCCTGCGGATGCTGCGGCCGGACGAGCGGCGGGTCGCCCTGACCCTCGGCTTGCGGTACGCGGACACGTGGGAACACGCCGCGCTGCTGTGCGGGCTGCCGGCCCGGTTCGGCGAGCGGGTCCGGCGAAAGCTGAAGCGGGAGGGGGCCATGCTGCAGGAACGTGCCGCTTCGGCTGTCGAGCCGGTGACCCGATGACCCGCCCGTCCTCCGAGGGCCATCAACCCGAGCCGCTGGTGAGCCTACGCGCCGCTGTGATCCTGCTACTCGCCCTCGTCGCTGGCGCTACTGCCGGTGTCCTAACCTACTGGGCCGGGCACCCCTTGGCTGCGGCCGCCGTCGGCGGCGGCGGTGCGGCGGGTGGCGGGCTCCTGCTGTTCAACACCGTTGTCGGTCGATGACCCTCCGAGTCACCTGCACAGCGAAGTACCAGGAGTCATGACCCGGCTCGCCCTTTCGAGGACACTTCCAGATCTGTCGATCGCTCTCCTCAGCTCGACAACCGCACCTCGGATGCACCCGGCCAGGATCCGTAGGTCTTGCGCTGGCAGGCGATGCAGTTTCTTGAGTGAGTTGTTGTGCGAGTCACGTCACCCTGGGATGTCCGGTGTAAGCCGGGTGCAGTGGGGGCGTCACGAGAGATCTGTGTTTTAGCTGTGACATGGCTTGTGTGCGGCTGATAGTCCGAACGGCCGATAAGACGGCCAGCCCAGCTGAATGCTTCTGGGCCGGGCAGGCCCGACGCCAGCTAATTGGCTATATGCCGTTTTTCGGTCATAACTGATGCTTGTTGCGGAACGGTTTCTGCAAAGGAGCGTTGATGGCGGTCCACTCCCCGCACTTCCCCGACGGTCAGCCGCGGCAGATGGCAAGTACGCCACTGGAACGGCATCGATCCTTGATCCTCGCGTGTGTGCTTGCCCTTGCGGCCAGCCTGCTGACGGTGACACCGGCACACGCGGCCGCCTCTCCAGCGGTCGCGAACCCGGGTGCGCAGATCAGCCCAAGCAAGGTGGCGGCGGCGTTGACGATGTCCGCCTCAGGCGGCACCACGCCGTACACGTGGTCGGCCACCAGCCTGCCGGCCGGTTTGTCGATCAATGCCACGTCGGGTGTCATTTCCGGTACCCCGACGGTGGCCGCCACAGTAACTGCCACGGTAAAGGTGACGGACAAGGCGAAGCTGACCAGCAGCGTGTCCTTCTCCTGGAGGACCGGAGTCGTAGTCACGAACCCGGGCACGAAGGGAACTGCCACCGGTGCGGCCGCGAGCCTGACGATCGCAGCCCGCGGCGGCAATACGCCGTACACGTGGTCGGCCAGCGGGCTGCCCACCGGGTTGAGCATCAACAGCAGCACCGGCACCGTGTCCGGCACTGCAACCACTGCTGGCACCTTCACGGCCACCGTGACCGCGACAGACACGGCGAAGGCCGCTGATATCGCATCGTTCACATGGAACGTCGCCACGGGAGCCACTCCGGTCAACCCTGGCAACCAGAGCAGCCCGAGCAAGGTCGCCCTGACTTTGGCCAACTCGGCCAGCGGCGGGGCGACCCCCTACACCTGGTCGGCCAGCGGCCTGCCGACTGGCCTGGTGATCGACCCGTCGACCGGAACGATCAGCGGAACGCCGACCGCGGCCGGCACCGTCGCGACGACGGTCACCGTCACCGACTCCAAGGCCGTCGGCCGCAGCATCTCGTTCAACTGGGCCACCGGGGTCATCGTGACCACCCCGGCGACCCAGGCCACCGCTGCCGGCAAGGCTGTCAGCTTGAGCAGCAACGCTGCTGGCGGCACCACCCCCTACACGTGGTCGGCCAGCGGCCTGCCGACCGGCCTCTCGATCAACACCGCTACCGGGGCCATCACGGGCACCCCCACTGCGGCAGGTACCTCCACGGTCACGATCACTGCCAAGGACGCCGCCGTGGTTACTGGAACGGCTACCTTCACCTGGAACACCGGGCCTGCCCCGGTACCGGCCAACCCTGGGAGCCTTCAGGCCACGATTGGCATCGCGACCTCCCGAACCCTGACTGCGACCAGCGGCACCGCCCCCTACGCTTGGTCGGCCAGCGGCCTGCCGGCCGGCCTGACGATCAACAGCGCCACCGGGGTCATCACCGGCACCCCGACCAGCGCAGGTTCCGGTACGGTCACCGTGACCGTCACGGACGCCAAGGCAATCTCGGGCACCATGTCGTTCAGCACGAACATCGCTATGCCGGTCGCCGTGACCAGCCCGGGCACCCAGGTCGGCACGACCGGTGACGCGGCCTCGCTGGCGCTGTCCGCCTCGGGCGGCGTCACCCCCTACACGTGGTCGGCCAGCGGGCTACCCGCCGGCCTGACAATCAGCACCACCACCGGAGCCATCACCGGCACCCCGACCACCGCGGGTTCCAGCACGGTCACCGTGACCGCCGTCGACGCCGGTGCACGCGCCGCTTCCATGATTTTCACCTGGACGATCAGCACCAACCTGACGGTTACGGACCCGGGCCAGCAGCAGGGCACGGCCGGACGCGCCGCGACCCTCGCGCTCACTGGCGCAGGCGGGACCGCGCCGTACAGGTGGTCGGCCACCGCGCTGCCACCCGGGCTGGCCGTTGACGCGTCGACCGGAGCTGTCAGCGGCACCCCGGCGCAGGCAGGCAGCAGCACCGTGACTGTGACCGTGACCGACGCGGCCAATCGCAAAGCCACGATGTCGTTCGTCTGGCTGGTGGCGATACCGGTATCGCTGACCAACCCGGGAATCCAGTACGCGACGACGGGCGTGGCTCTGTCCAAGACCCTCGCGGTCAGCGGCGGCAACGGCACCTACACCTGGACGGCCGGCAACCTCCCCGCAGGCCTGACGATCAACCCGTCGACCGGTGAAATCAGCGGCATCCCCGCCACCATGGGCACCAGAAACGTCACGATCACCGCAGCCGATACGGCCGCCCGCACGGCGACGATCAGCCTCGACTGGGACGTCGCCGCACCGATCACCCTGACCGACCCCGGCGCCCAGAGCAGCACCGCCGACACCGCAGCCACCCTCACCCTCGCCGCGACCGGCGGCACCAGCCCGTACTCGTGGTCCGCCAGCGGACTCCCGCCAGGCATGACGATCAACACCGAAACCGGCGTGGTCACCGGGACACCGTCCGCCGTAGCTGGCCAAACCGCGACGGTGACCGTCACCGACGCCGTGGCGCGCACCGCCACCATCATGTTTACCTGGGATGTGACGGCTGCAGCGCAACAGGGTCTGCTCAACTTCGCCGTGCAACGTAACGGGAACTGGACCGGCACGTACGGGGCGGCGCAGGACTCGGACCAAGGCGCCTACGACTCGGACACGATTCTGCGCCTGGCCGCCGCCAACGGCTCGCACGAGATGTTTGACGAGGCCACAGCCAGCACGTACCACGACGAGGACTCCGACTCGCCCGCCACGGAGACGCCAAGCAGTAGGCAAATAGCAACCGCCGGTGTGACAGCCTCCGGATACCCCGCCGCGACCGGCGACGTTCCGCCGGCTGAGGGGGAGGACTGCCTTGACCACCCCGACCAACAGGTCGATCCAGGCTTGACACTGAACAGGACTGTCTGGTGCAAACGCACCAAGAATACGTCAAACTACCTAACCATCAAGAACGACTACCTCGGGACGGTCTACTACCAAGGCGAATGGGTTGCAATCGGCGACCGCAAGCAGCGCCAGATGAAGGTCTACTTCCGCATGAAGCCCGGTTCCGTCGAGTACCGTTTCAAGGAGCCGCAGGACGCGGCGTCAGCGCCAGAGCAAATAGTTTCCGTGTCACCGGAGTGCGACGTTGAATCCGGCACGGCAGCGCAATGCATGGTAGGCGACCCGATGAACCATGCCGGACTGCCGGTAACCAGGACTTGGGCACAATGGAACCGGGACGGGGACTGGCACTCGTGGATCGTCTGGGACTGGGAGGGAGCCCTAACCGACACCGACAAGGTGCTGTCACATTGGTGGACCTTCCGCCAAAAGAGCACCGGAAATCTCACCATCCCCGTCCTGGCCGACACCATCCATTTCTTTCACGTGAATTTCCGCTGCGACTCCGCGTCATACTTCCAGTACAGCCCGCACGCGTGCGTGCAGATGGACGTCATCCCGCATCTGCAGTATAAGGACGATCAACTTACCGGTGAGATTCAGACGCACATCAAGAAAGCGCAGGACTATCCGGACGAGACGTACCCTAAGACAAACAACGTCCACAAGTCCATTCCCGGGAAATGGACCGGCAGTACCTCCTCGGCGGGGCTCCACAGAATTCCCAGGAAGATCCAAGTGGACGGTGTCTTAAGCGCCAACCCTCAGGTAACCGCGAACAGAGCACGCGCAACGGATGCCTGCAACAACGAGGGAAAATACGCTGGCAACGGTTTGCCAAACAGGCCCAACCGACCGGAATACCAGTGCGATGAGTATCCATTCGCCTCTACCGACGAAGGTGCCGCCAACCCCAACAATGACTTCTCGGTCGAATCCATCCAGAAGGATCAGAACGAATTGGCCGGCCGGTTGCTCGGCACGTTCTACAACGCCGACCGCATTCTCTACGGCAAGGACGCTTTCTACGTCCAGGTCGGCGAGTGCGACACCTGCGACCCGTGGACGTCGGACACCAACGACGACGACCTCGACGGCCTGCAACCACTCACCACACCCGAGCGGCTCGTAACGGCCGAAAACAACATGTGGGACCGACGGTATGGCGGTGCGCTTGTCGGCACCGGCCTGTACACGGCGCGGGGCAGTGACATCTGGCGGTACGACCTGAAGACCAAGGCCGAGACGATGGTTGCCGCATACGCCTTCAGCGCGGACAGTTCCTTCCGGCCCACCGTGCTGGCCGCGTACAAGTCGACTCTCATCCTTGCCGATGGTGACGGGGTCTATGCGTACGGCCTTGCCACCGGGCGGAAGGAACTACTGCTTCCCTCCGGTGTCTACAAAACGGCAACCGTCAGTGGTGGCCACCTGTTCATCGACGACGGCACGATCTACGAAGTGGACCTCACCAGTACTGATTGGAAGGCTGTTCCCATTGCGGACGCTGGATTCGGCAACGGCGTCGCCGCCGACAGCAGTTACGTCTGGTGGGTGCAGATTCAAAATGGTTTCGACGATGACGGTGAATACTTCAGCCGCAACGTGCTGCACAGACTCGACCGCACAACACATGAAATATCTGTTGTCTCCACCCTGCCCGACCAGGTCACCGGCGACACCCTCTACGCGGCGGGAAACTATCTGTACGCGGTCGGCTCCGCGGACCGTTACCAGAACGCTGACGCTCTTTTTCGGGTCAACAAGTCGACAGGCGAAGTTGACCTGGTGGCAAGCGGGCTACAAGGAATCTACGGCATCGTCTCCGACGGGACTTACCTCTACGTCATCGACGGCGGCCTGAGCCGGATCACCACACCTGCAAAGTGATCACTATCCAGTAGTCAGAGGTTCGCTTAACCCAACAACGCCCTGCAGAGACGGTGGCGCACGAATGAGCTCCACGGGGAGCCCGAGTGCGCCACCGTCTTGTCTCATCTGTAGGCCGCACCCAACCGCGATGCATCCACCCGCCACCTCCGCCGCGCTCCCTACCCGCGGCGTTTCAAAGCGCCGCCGTTCGTGGCCATGCCGGCCGGCGCCGCCCGACTCAACGGATGACCCGTTTACCTAATCGGTGGAGTAAAACGATAGCTGCCAAGACTTAGAATTGGTATGTGGAAAACCTTCGCAGAAACCGCGCCACAACCCAACAGCGGTCACAGCACGCGCATATGTGGTTCCTGGCCGCCGTTGCGGCCGCCGTCCCTCTATTAGGCGGATGTACAACTACAGGACAGGCGACCGCTGCTGGGATCGCCTGTGACGGCCGCAATGCGTATTGCGGCCGTCCGGTTCGCGGCGAAGGACCACGTCACCTACCGACAGCAGGGGTCGACTACGGGGCATTGCAGGCAACCGACTTTAAAATCGCTGCATTCGCCATGAACGACGGATGGTGCCTCACCCACACTGATCAATCATGCAACGAACATCCCACTCGGCACCAGCCAGGGCCTGACGACGTCAGGCAGGCGAAGGCCGCGCTTCAGGAGGCCGGCTACAGCGACAATATTGTCAGGCTGGCCGACAGTAGCGACCCTGCCCCTCCAGGATCGCTACTATATGCGGTTCGTGTGGGTGATATTTGCTTCATCGGGCACGCCGCAGAGCTGCCCCAGGCCGATGGAGACTCGTACCACGGCATCGCTGGACAATTCACGGACGGCCGTTGCCTCTGATTGGAGAAGAAGGGGGAATTGCTTGCCGGTTTCCCAGCGGAGCGCCCGCCAACGGATACCCTAAAACGCATGGTTACCGAGGTTCAGGAGTCATGGGAACGACTTGCCACATGGTTCGAGACACACGCACCCCATGTCCGGGCAAGGCTTGCTGAACCGGCCACCGACGCTGACCTCCGCGCGGTAGAGCAAGCCCACGGCGTGGCCCTGCCGGCCGATCTCGCGCAATCCTGGCAATGCTTCAACGGCGTCCTGGACGGCCGTGGCGACACCGCATCCATCTACCCAGGCGGCTGCTACCCGGCCTCTACCCACGGCGCGATAAAGAACCTCGCATCCAGCGCCAGAACCATCGCCCTCGCGTCCGGCCAAGATCCGAACGAGGATCAGATCCTCGCCGACGTGGCGAACGATCTGGCGGGTGAGACAACCGAGGACGTCTGGGCACATCCGCCGTCATGGATCGTGATCTCGGAAGACCCCGACAGACTCTTCATCGACTGCCGCAGAGGCCCGCGCCAGGGCTGTGTTATGAAAATGTTCCACGAGGGCGGCCAGCTCGGCCCGCTATGGCCAAGCATCGCGGCCATGCTGGCAGAGACCGCCGAAATTCTGGAGTCGATCGACGTCGCCGCCCGCCCGTCCATCGTGACGTACTCCGGAGGGCAATGGCATATCCCCACCTCCTGGTGGCAGCCCAGCACCTGATCTCCGATCTGAACAAGCCCACCCCATGCTCGTCCGAGAATTCACGGGGACAATCCTTCGGAACCTCGGGTTATACCGAATCCGACTCGACCGCCCGGAAGCCAAGAGTGCCGATCGCCGGCCGGCCAGGACGTCCCCGGCGACGCTTCGCCACCCTGCTGGCCGACAAGGCCTACAGCAGCGCGGCGTTCCGCCAGACCTGCCGCGAACGCGGCACCGAACCGATCATCCCCAAGCCCAAGACCACCGGCATCAAAGGACTCGGCAAACTCCGCTATGTCGTCGAACAGACCTTTGCCCTGCTGCATCCGTTCCGCAGATTGGCTGTGCGCGGGGAACGCCGCCTCGACATCCACGACGGCTTCGTCAGCCTCGCCTGCGTCCTAATCTGCCGGCGCAGATTGATCAACTGGACCGAGCAGAGATCGTGTCAGCAGCTTTTCAGGATGGGCGCTGCTGCATCTTCGGCCGCTGTGGAGACGCTTGCGGTCACTCCACCGGGCGTTGACCTCCTCGCCTGCCGCTGTTGCGATGAGCGGATGCTCATGACGACCTACGCCGAGCAACTCGCCGGCCGGGACACCGGCTGGTGGCGAGCAGCGGTCCGGCAAGCAGCGACATGGATCAGCCCGCAACGTCCGGCCATCGACCTGAGCCGGCAGATACCCATATCCCAAACGACACTGCAGGCGACCGCCCTGCTCGTTTACGGCCTGACCCGCAGCCGCCTCGCCGACCCCAGGTCACTGCACGCGAGCGAGGTCCTCGACTGGGTCACCGCCCATCAACTCCCGACGCCGCCCGAACCGGAACAGGTAAGCAACGACGACCTCGCCGTCGCGTTGCGTCGGTGGCGGACCGAACTGGACCATGCCATCGCTCGGCAACAGCACGACATCGCCGATCTACTCCGTGCTGCCGGCCACGACGTCCCGCAACCGGGCCTACGCGGCCTGGACCGAAATTCACCGGACCCGGTCGTCATGACCTGGCTGACGCTCGTCGACACCGACGGCCCGGACGTCGAGCAACGGACCATGTTCGACCGGTATCCCACTCCGATGCTGTCGCTCGGGCTGACCTCTCTCATCGACACCATCAGCTGAATCCAACCGCAGGACACGACTAACTGGCTAGATCATCATGTCGCGCCGGCCATTCTTTGGCGCATGCCGGCATCACTGCGGGGCGCGGGCCGGTGTCATAAAGCAGCGCCCCGGACCAATCCGGCCCGAGCCAGCGAAGAAGGCCGTGATCGACGGGTCGCGACTGGTGCGTTTGTTTACCGGTGAGCCTCGTGGTCAACGGACTACTGTCAGCGGCTGTCGTCAGCTGACCTCAGCCGCATAGCCAGCCCAGCCCTCGGCGGCCCGCTGCCGCATTTCAACCGCGACTTTGATTGTGGGCACGCCAGGGCCCAGCTGCCCAATCACCCGGGCGTTGTCAGGCAGGCAGGCAGGCAGGCGGTGATGATGATCGGTCAGCTCAGCTGCGCGATGACCAACGGCCACCAGCATTCGGGTTTCATAGCTTGGGGGTCGAGCGTGTCGAACAGTTGGGCGAGTTCGGCGGCGCGGGCCGCGCGGCCTTGTTTGCCTTCGTCGTCGGTTACGAAGCGGCCGAACTGGTACAGGAACTCGACGAAGGTACGGAAGGTGGTGTTGACGCCCTGGATGTCCTGGCGTTCCAGGTCGTACTGCAGGATCTCGCCGGTGCGGGGGTCCATCACGTAGAGCAGGTTGGGGTTGGTGGCGACCGCGCCCAGGACGATCAGCTTGATGTCGAGGTTGCCGTCCTCGGTGGCCAGCTGGATCACGTCGTAGAGGTCGAAGCTGCCCTCCGCCTCGATCTGGGCGGTGTAGACGATGGTCACGTCCTGCGGGATCTCGTCGCCGTAGGGCAGGTCGGTCTCCGGGATTCCCCCTTCGAGCCAGGACTCGCGCGGGAACGGCACCAGCTGGTTGACGGTCCAGAGGCTCAGGAAGCGGGGGTCTACGGTCATGTCCTCGTCCTCGACGGTAGGTCCGAGCGGTGCTACTCGGACAGGCCGGCGGCGATCAGCAGGCGCCGCCACGAGTCGCTGTACTCGCCGGTCTTGCGGTGCCGCCGGTTCACCGCGTCGGCGCTCAAGACAACTTCCACGAGCCGGGTGTACTGCTCGCCGAGCACGAACTGGTCGAAGAACGTGATCGGGTCGGGGGCGAAGGTCTCGACGTCCACGCCGCCGGCGTCGGGGTTCTTGTACAGGAAGATGTAGTCCTCGGGGTCGAGGTAGTAGACGTGCCCGTCGTCGGTGCTCATCCGGATGGGCGCGCCGACACGTTCGTCGTCGTGAGGGCCATCGTCGGGCAGGATCCCTCCGACGCTGAGGATCTCGTAACCGATCTCCAAGCTGTCACCCAGCGGCGACTCGTCAGGCTCGTGTTCCTGCCAGGCGTCGGGAGTGCGGATCTGCGGCGGTGTCTTGAAGTAGAAGTAGCTGCCCGCCAGCCTGGTGAACAGGCTGAACAGCTCAGTGGTGCCGTCCGGCAGCCCGCCGATCGGCTCGAGGGCCGTGCCGGGGTCGATGATGTTCCCGAACCGCCGCTCGGCCTCGACGGCACGCAGCGTGTCGATCTTCTCGCGGAGAGTCTCGATCGTTGTCACTCGACCAGCCTCACAATCACTCGGGTACCTGGCGGGACGTCACGAAGGGCCACCGATATGTCCCGGCCCATCTCGCGGTTGGTCCAGGCGTCCATCAGCCGTAGGTTACTGTGTTCGTCCCTGCCCTTGAGCTGTAGCTCGTGGATGTGGTCAGGGTCCAGTGCGTCGCCGGCCTTCCGGACCGTGCCCTTACCCGCATACAGCTTGTCCAGCAACGTCTTGTTCGCCTCGCTGCGCACCGGGCGGGGGCCGGGCAGGTCGTTCGCGGTGCGTTTACCGGTCTTGGACAGCCGGGTGATGACCCGGTCCCGGAAAACGTTGGTGATCGACCGTTTGCCGGGTTGCCGGCCGAAGCCGTCGGCCTGCTTGTGATACACCGTGCCGCGGTCGGGTTCCGCCTTATACAGGGCCTCGTCCTGACTGAGCTGTTTGAGATCGTCGGCCTTGCGGTGGAAGTCACCGGCGTGGAAGTCACCGCGGTTCTGCAGGTACAGCACTGCTTCCTTCGGCGCCGGCCCGGTGCCGTCCTTCGCGGCTTTGAAGGCGTGCTCGTTGGCCAGCACAGCCGACTTGCCGGCTTTACCGGCGGCAAACTTCTCTTTCAGGGCCACGGTGAGCTGCACGACGCTGCCCGTGCCACCACCACGGGTACGTGTCCGCGGGCTACTGCCGCCCTCGTCGTCACCGCCGTGGCTGCGGGTCGTCGGGGCGCCGCCGTCCGACGATGATCCGCCGTGGGATCTGCCCGCCACCGCTGCTCACCCCTCCATCAGGGTGGTCAGATTCTCCAGGCTGGAGATCAACGCGCCGGTGTAGCCGAAGATCCGACCGCACCACTTGGCCACCGCGGCGATGATCTGCGAAACGACCACCGGGATCGTGACCACGAAAATGGCCTCAGCGCACCAGACGATCACCCGAGCGACCAGGTCGCAGATCAGGTCACGGACGATGTCCCGGACGAACTGCACCAGGTTGCCCGCCGCCTGGGTGGCCGAGGACATGATGTCGGCCAGCCCGGCGAGGCCACCGAGCCCATCGACGTTGTGAGCCATCAGCCCCTGATACGCCTCGGAAGCAGCGCCACCCCAGTCGGGCAGGTCCGCGGCCAGGTTCGACTGCAAGTCCTCCGCCATCGTCTGCAACGCGCCGGCCATATTGGCCCAGGTCTGCGCATGTGCGGTGACCAGGTCGGGGATGCCGGCAAGTTTGTCGAGAATGCTGCGCAGCGGCTCGAAATGCTCCATCGCCCAACCCAGCCCACTGGACAACAACGCGCTGAACGGGTCGAGGACCGTGGCCGCCGCGTCACCGACCAAGGCTCCCCCGGCCAGCAGAGTGTCGACCCAGCTGCCGCCCTTAACCGACTGGTAGAGGCCTTGGGCGCCGTCGGCCAGGCTGATACCGGTGTACCCGGTACGGGTCGTGGTGGAGGAAGCGACCAGGGACGTGTTGGACACCATCAGCTCAGCCCTCCACCCGCCTGCGTGATCCGGCCGTGCGCCGCAGTGTCGGCGGCCTCGTAATCATTGGCGGTCGCGGTGATCGCGTCGGCCGCCGCCTGCAGGTTCTCGTCGACCAGCGTGAACAACTCCTCGGCGTCGCGGTGACGGCCCGCCAAGATCCCCGCAATCCACCCACATAACAGCCCGTATGCGGCGTCGTCCTGCGTGATCGCCTGGCTGGCACCCTTGATCGCGCCGAGCTGGTCACGCACGGCCTGCACCCTCGCCGCATGCCGATGCAACTGCGTCTGATCCACATGGAAAAAGTCACCCACGCCGGTTCACCGCCCCCAGGTGTGGCCGGGCCAGCCCTGCCCCTGGTGCCTGTCCGGGCTCGGGCCGGAGGTGTCGGCGGCGGGGTCCTCGCCCTCCAACGCCTGCTGCATCCGCTCACCGATCAGCCGCGCCGACATCGAATCAGGCCCTAACGCCTCGGCCGCGATCTCCTGCGCCTGCTCCGCCGCCCTTACCCGGGCCTGACGCAACGCGCTCATCACCGCCCGCGCCACCATCTCCGGCTCGAACCGATGAATACGCTCAGTCAACACCAGATCCACCAACACACCAGCGGAGTCGACCGTCACCTGCGCCAAGTCATTGTCATCCTTGACCGACGTGCGCAACTGCTCGATCCGCGCGGCCATCGCAGCGGCAAGTTCCGCCTTGCGGTCGGCGTCCTCACGCCACGTCCGCAGGTAGGCGCGAGACGCGTCCGGATCCAGAAACGCCCCAGCGTCCGAGACATTCGACATCGGCTCTCCCCCGGCTCATCGATGCCCGCCGAAGTGTAACAACGGACCTCAAAACACAGACCCGCCTCCGCCCCGGGTCGCGACCATCCGCACCGGGCAAAAGAGGAAGCCAGGCGGTAAAGTCCGCCGCGGCACGTCGTAGGTGGAAGTCCAGCCAACCGGGGTCTTCGTGCCCGGGGCCAGGCCGGTGATCCGCCAGCCGCCGATGGTCTGCTGCTAGTGGGGGGATGACCACCGTTCAGGTGTTTATTACCCGTAGGCGAGACGCCCGCCGCCGCGAGCGCCTGGAACTCGTTCTGCGGAATCTGCTGTGGGTCAGCAGAAAGAAGATCGTCGGGAATCCGTTCTCGACGAACCAGTCGTGCAGCAGCGTGGCGATGTCGTTGAAACTGCCGTCGAAACGGTGGGTCCTCAGCACCTGCCGATAGAGCTCACACACCGTGGCCAACTCGAGGGCGGGCGGCTCGGCATCGTCGACGACGAGCGCCGCCTGTTCTGCAAGGTCATCGTGGAAGATTTCGGCGTCGTTGGCGGCGCTGATTTCACCATACTGTCAGCGCATCCTTCACTCCGCAGCCCCAAGTCGCTCACCGGCCGGCCACCTGCTCGGCGACGCCGCCGCCCCGCAGCAGCGGTGAGGCGCACAGCAAGGCTGGCTCGAGCGGTCGGTGAGGGTCAAAAGGGGCGAGCCCTCTCCCAGCGGGAAGAGGGCTCGCCGGTTGAGGGCTGCTCCAGCAGCCGGGCGGACAGATGATGCTGCAGCCGGCGTGATGGAATCAGGCCCCGACGTCGACGGCCCGGTTGTCCCAGGAGCCCATCGACGCGCCGTACGCGCAGTCGCCAAGGTTCAGAACACCACCGGCCCCATCGCCGAGGATGGCCGCGTCGCTACAGGGCTGATTGTTGCGCCACGACGAGGTCTTCCTTTCGAAGCCGTACGGCACCAGGCTCTGCCAGCCCTCGCTCTGGAAGATCAGGCGCCGGCCGCCGCCGTTGGCGTCCTCCCACAGGCACAACCAACCAGAGGCGCAGGCCGGGATGGCGAGGCTCGCCACCGGCGCCGCACCGATCGCGGCGTCCGCCTCGGCGTTGCTGGCGTAGCAGGTGGTCTGCGCCCGGGTGACGACGCAGGAACGAGCAGTCGACCAGCCGTGCTTGAGATCAAGGGTGCTGCTGCCGTACTTGGCCTGGACGCCGGGGGGTGCCGGCTTCCGCAGCCCCAGGCTGAGTCACCATCGCGGCGCTCGCCGTCGCGATGGTGAGCGTCGCGATGGTGAGCAGGCGGCGGACGGGAGTGGTCATGAGGATCCTCCTCGGAAAGGTGGGTAACCGGTAGGCGCTGACAGCCCTGCCGGTGCCGACCGAGCGGCCGGTACCCATCCGGTTGTATGCCGTTGCGTGGACGTCGCCTGCGGCGACGGTCTATTGCATGAGTCGACGGACTATCGGCACTCTGGGTCACATGTCTCGTGCGGAGCGTCCACTTGATCCGGCGTCGGGGCCCGCCGCCGCCTTCGCGATGCAGTTGCGTGCCCTGCGTACCGCAGCCGGATCTCCGAAGTATCTGCAGATGGCTCGCCGAACGGGCCGCTCCCGTACCGCATTGGCCGAGGCAGCGGGTGGCGACCATGTGCCGCAGTGGGAGACGGTCGAGGCCTACGTGCGAGCGTGCGGCGGTGATCCGGCTGAGTGGACCGAGCGCTGGGAGCGGGCCCGTGCTGCAGCATCCCGCAACGCTCGAAGCATGCCGCCGCCGGCGCCCCATTACCCCGAGTCGGTTGAATCGGTTGAATCGGTTGAATCGGTCGAGCTTGAAGACGCCGGCATCGCAGGGCAGCAGCAAAAACACACCGGCTCTGGCAGTGACGTGAACCTCGGTGGACAGGCAACGGCCCTGGGATCCGGTGAAGACCGAGACGAGGCCGGCTCTGCTCGTGGCGACCGGTCCGGCATCCGGCATCCGGCACGTACCGGCGCCGAGCTGTTGCGGAGGGTACGGCGACCCGGACTGCTGACGATGGCGGCGGTGGCTCTGGTGTTGGTGGGCATGGTCGCTCCGCGACCCCGAGTGCTGACGGTTCACGACCGCGCCGTTGTCACCACCAGACAGGTTCATGTCGCCAGACCGGCTGCGGTGACGCTTGTGGCCTTCAGTCGGTTCGGCAGATTCGCGACCGGAGACTTCGCGGTCACCGGCGCTGGTGGTGCCGTCGAGGTCTGGGACACTCGTACCGTGGTGCGGCTTCACACCCTCATCACTGGCGATGAACAAATCACTGACGTGCAGTTCGATCCGCTGAGCCGCAACATCCTAGCGACCGCCGGCACGAACGGCCTGCTACGGCTTTGGGATACCACGACCGGTAAGCCCTTGCTCAGCATCACGGGTCGGGCCGCCGGACCTAGGATGATTTTCGCGTTCGATCCACAGCGGCGGGGAATCGTCGCAACCGTCGGCGAAGGCGGAACGATCCGGATCCTGCAGACGGACACTGGCCAGCTAGTCCGCGAACTGCACACCGGACTGCCCGATATCACCGCCGTAGCGTTCGACTACCAGAACGAGGGTCACTTGGCGGCCGGCGGCGACGGCGCTCTGGAAGTCTGGAACAGCAGCGATGGCGCCCGTATCAGCGTCGGTACACAGATACCGGGAGAGGTCACCTCAGTCCGGTTCGATCCGCTGACACGAAATACCCTTGCCGTCGCCGCGGCGGGTGCGCCGCCGGGCATTTGGGATGCCAGCAACGGGCGTCCGGTGCGCTTCCTGCGCAGCGACGCCCGCTCCGCCGTTACCGCGTTCAATCCACTGATCAGGAACAGCATCGCCGTGGATGACGGCCACGGCCGGATAAAGATCTTCGACGCTAGCAACGGTATACCGGTTCACACCATCGACGGCCGGTACGGCCCGGTTACCTCACTCGAATACGCGCCAGACGGTGCCACCCTGGCGGTCGGCGCACGCGACGGAGTCGTCCGACTAAACGCCGTGGACGACTGGTAATCGACCGGGGACACGGTAGCAGCGGTCCTGCGGAGAACCTGAGGACTCACCCATTCAGGTCGACCTTTCGGTGCTGCCGAAGTCCTGGTGAGACCCCTATGCTCGGACGGCCGTTGGGTATGAGCAATCAGTTGGGGTGGGCCACGTGGCTGGCGAGATCAAGTATGAATTCAAGACCGTGCGGACAGTTCGCGGCACCGACGGCCTGGTGATCTCGAAGATGCAGAAGGACGGCTGGGAACTCGTCGATCAGGCCCAGGGCACGCTTCGCTCCACCCTGAACTTCCGTCGCAGGAAGAAGCCGTTGCCTTGGACTCTGGTCGCAGCGGCGGCCGCCGCACTCGTGGTCTTGGCCGGTATCGTCGGCGTCGGCGTCGCATTCGGCGACGGAGACGAAAAGCAGAGCGATTCGGCCGGGACGACAGCTGTCGCGGCCGGGAGTACTTCCGCCACGCCGACTCCGACAGCGACTGAGTCGGCCAGTACCGACGTGATCACGGCAGAGAACAATCCCGAGTTCGCGACGCTGCTGAAGGCAGACTCCTGCGACGACGCGAACGCGGACTTCGCGACCAAGTTCGCAGGCCGGACCGTAGCGTTTGACGGCTCGATCGTGAACGTGGCGCACCACGGCGGCTACGACACCCGATACGACCTGCTCCTTGGCCCAGGCGACAACGGGGCGAACACCAAAGTTGGCCCGGCCTTCAAGTACGAGAACGTCGATATCCTCGACCTGAAACTGACCGGTACGAAGATCCCCGGCACCGTACGCAAAGGCGACAAGTTCCGGTTCGTCGCGAAGGTTGTCGAATTCAACAGTGAGCAGTGCCTCTTCTTCCTCGACCCGGCTTCGACGGAAGCTCGATAGCGTGGCCAGCAGGTTTGTCGATGAACTCTCCTCAGCGGCCTTGCGCGAGACGACCCTGTCCGATTCTGGGCAGGGAGAATCGGCCAGGCACGGTTACTTGACCTGCACCATCGCCGAGCCTGACCAGGACAACCTCGAACTGAAGTGAGCAAGCCGCCTCGACGCGCCGAGCGGTTGGCTCAGGCGTTGAGGGTTGACCCCATGACTTCAAGAACCTCCCGTTCTTGACGGAATTGTCGGTGTCGCGAGGCTCATGCCGCGGACACAGATCGAAGACAGTTCGCTGTGGGTGACCTGGGTTGTCAACGTCTTCGGCGCGGCCTGGTAAGTCATGTGAAGACCGATCCGGCTGTAGAGATCGGCCTTGTCGTGCGAATCGGCGTGTTGGAGCTGGTGGAGCAGGTCCTCGATTTCGCTGGCGATGGTCTGCAGTTGTGCGGTGGGCAGCCGCTGTGGTGGTGATTGGTCGAGGCGCAGTCGGGTCTGGGCGTTGTTCTTCATCGCGGTGGTGTCGGCTATCCAGCCGGCGATCAGGGCGGGATCGGCTCCTGCGTCGAGCGCTGCCCGGTAGCGGCCGGTCCTGCGTTCGGCGTCGTTGATCGTCTGCTGCAACTCCTCGACCTCGCTGGCCGACAGCTGAGAGGCGAGCGCGGCTTGATACTGGGCGTTGGCGGCTCGGCGAAGATTCTCGGTCAGGTGGTCGCCGGTCAACTCGGCGCCGAGTTGACTGGTCGATCAGGGTAACGATCGAGTCTTCGCGCAGGTACAGCGCGCGCGGATGGCTTATCCGGTGCTGGCGGGCGAAGTCGCGGCTCGCGGTACACCAGTAGTAGAGCCGATCGTGGTTCGGTGTACCAACCATCTTGCGGCCGCAGACACCACAGGTGATGAGGCCGCAGAAAGGTAGGGACGGCCACTGCGACGCGGGGCTCTTCCGGTGTCGCCTCAGGTGCCGCGCCGCTTGACCGTCTCCTGGGCGCGTGCGTAGCGGTCGGGACTGATCAGTGACGTGTCGGACTCGGAACGAGACCACACCCACTGGCTCGGGTCGTTCCAGCACCGCCGGTTCTCGTGTCCCAGGGCTACGTCGTCGATATCGATGAGGACCTCATCGGTGCGTACGCGGTTCCACACCTGACGGCCGGTGTATTGCGGATACTGCAAGATCGCGCGGATCGCCGTGGTCTCCCAGATCCGAGTTTGCCGGTGGGGGTTGCGGGCCCGGTCGTAGGCCGACGGGCAGGCAATACCGTTTTGGGTCAGCCCACGGGCGATCGACGTCATCCCGCGGCCGGCGACGTACTCGGCGAAGATTCGCTGCACTACGGGCGCCGTGACCGGATCCGGTTCGAGTCGATGCAGCCGCCGGCCGTCGGCGGCCTTTGCGGGATTCGGGTGCGGACCGGCGTCCGCAAGCCGATACCGTACGGCGGCCGACCGCCGAGGTATCGACCTTCGAGCTCGGTCTGTGCTCTCATCGCCGACCGCACGCGGACCTTGATGCGATTGCGTTCGCGTTTGCTCATGCCGCCGTACATCGCCATGACGAGATGGTGGGCGTCGGAGCCGGGATCGATCGCCCCGCCAACCTCCGGCACCCATAGGCCGACGCCGTAGTGCACGAAGAGAGGAAAGACTAGATCGAACTGGCTGCCGTAGAAAGCTCGCTGTGGCTCACCGATCACCACCGCGTCGACCTCGCCGGTGCAGTGTTTGATCGTGTCGAGCAGCCGTGACGCCTCCGGCCGACGCTGCCAGGGAAGCGACCGGGAGTGGCTGTTGTCTTGGTATGCGTGGATGAGGGCTCGCGGCCCGGCACGTGGTCCCCGGACCGCGAGCTCGTCTTAGCGAATTCAGCCGATGCCCCGGCACTGGAATGTTGGATGCGATCCGCGGAAGGTGGCATTGCCGAAGCTGAAGATCCCGCCGTCGCAGGCGTTCAGCCAGTAGCCGCCGCCGTCCGCAGTCGCCGCCATTCCGGTGACGTGACCGTTGAGGTGTTGACCCGCCATCGAACCGTAGAACCGGGCGTTGCCGAATGCGAAGACACCGCCGTCCTCGGCCGTCATCCAATACCCGCGGCCGTCCGGGGTGGTGTCCATGTCGACAACGGGCGCGTTGAGCTGTTTGCCGCCCATCGACCCGAAGAACTGCGCGTCGCCGAACGAGAAGATGCCGCCGTCGCGGGCGCTGAGCCAGTAGCCGTTACCGGTCACGGTCGGGGCGATGGCCGTGACCGGGCCATTGAGGTGTTTGCCGCCCATGG
This sequence comes from Paractinoplanes toevensis, assembly GCF_018332695.1. Lineage (GTDB taxonomy): Bacteria > Actinomycetota > Actinomycetes > Mycobacteriales > Micromonosporaceae > Actinoplanes > Actinoplanes toevensis. Next base: position 17,315 of record NZ_BOQN01000134.1, on the reverse strand, counting down.
AGCCGTAGAAGCCGGCGTCACCGAACGCGAATACGCCACCGTCCGCTGCGGCCAGCCAGTAGCCCTTGCCGGTGCGGGTAGGCGCCATGCCAACGACCGGGGCGTTGAGCGGCTTGCCGCCCATTGACCCGAAGAATGGCGCGTCACCGAACGAGAACACCCCGCCGTCGCTACCTACCAGCCAGTATCCCCGGCTGCTCGGGGTGCGAGCCATACCGATGACGTTGTTGACCTTGACGCCGACGCTGGGCAGGGTGCCGAGCGACGGCGCGTCACCGAATGCGAAGACGTTGCCGTATGTGTCGACCTGCCAGTAGCCGGCACCGGTCGAGGTGGCGACCACGTCGGCGGCGGTGGGCAACATCGCCACGGTGAAGGTGGACTTGCGCGTCGCGGTCAGGCCGCCGGCGTCCTTGACGGTCGCGGTCAGCTCATATGTAGTGCCTGGGTCGAGCCGCTGTGTCGGCACCGTCCAACTGCCGGAGACCCAGCCGGAGGAGACATCCACCGACGGGCCGGTCACGCGGTAAGACAGCTGGAGGGCATCGGTGTCCGGATCGGAAGCCGTGACCGACAGCGTTGGCGTGGTGGAGGCGGAAAACGCACCATCCGCTGGCACGGTCGCGCTGATCACGGGGGCGCGGTTGGGCGTCAATATTGTCCGGGTCACTGCCGCTGCCGCACCCTTGTCGTCGGTCACACGCAAGGTAACCGACTTAGAGACGCCGGCACCGAGTGCGACCGTGACCCGTGAACCGGTCTGGACTGCAGCGCCGTCGACCAGCCATTGCCAGGAACGGATGGTGCCGTCCGGGTCCTTGGAGACCGTGCCGTCCAGCATGACCATGTTGCCGGCGCCGGTCAGCCGGGTCGCGGTGAACGATGCCGAAGGTGCCTTGTTCGCCGGCACGGGAACCGGGGTCGGCACGGACTGCGCCGGCTCGGGCACGATCACCGGGGTCCGGTTGAGGTAGTCCATGATCCAGGGCCGGGTGGACCCGACCTTGGTGTACGCCGCCGCGTCGCCCTTGGAGCCCTGCGAGAGAACGCCGACCACGGTCTGTAGAACAGCGCCATTATCGACGTGCTCGTTGATCAGGGGGCCTCCGCTGTCGCCGCCGGCGATCTTCCCGCTGTATGGCGAGGCCTTCATCAGGTAGTTATAGCCCTTGATCGTCTGAGGCAGGCTATACACCTGATCCTCAATCTTGAGGGCGCCTTCCTGGAGCTGCTTGGCCACCTCGCCGCTCGCTGTTCCACCCCAACCCACGATCAGTGCGACTGTGCCGTTCTTGTACAGCGCTGACTCGGCCTTGGTCACCAGCGGGAGAGGGCGGATGCCGGTGACCGACGGGAACTGAATCAACGCGAGATCGAAACCGTCCCCGAGAACGAAACTCGTTGCCTCCCTGACCTGCCCGCCGCTCGACGCCATCCGGCTGCCGAAACGCAGGGTGATCGGGCCGTTTTTCGAGTCGTAGCCGCGGGCGGTGAAGCAATGCTTCGCTGTCAGGGCGACATCGGTGCGGATCAGAATGGCAGTGCACAGCTCCTTTCCGCCAGCGTAGGGCACCAGTAGCCGGCCGACAGCCGGGTACTCGGAGTCCGCCTGCACGGTGCGTCCGCCGATGATGGCCTGCGCTGGCGTGCCCGGAATGACCAACGCGCCGATTGCTACCGCAACCAGCGCGGCTAGGCGTCTCGCTATTCGCGTTGTACGCAAAAGATTCCCCTTACGGGAGGTCCGTACCGGCATGTGCGATGTCGTGCCGGCCCTAGGGGTCCACGGTCGCACGGCCTTGACCATCCGATCAGTAGCGATAACGCGGTCGTGGTCGGCCGATTGGTCAGCGCTGCCCGAATCCGGTCCGGACGGCCGAGAACACCGCACCGTTCAGCTATAGGCAAGAAATCTTCAGTCCAGACCTCAACGCCGCACGAGCGAATGGGGATGGGCGCGGTGCGAGCATCGGCACTGACACCGTTAATGACCGTCCACGCGGTCGGCATTCACTCGGGTGTCACCTTTCGCCGAAACGCCGAGGTCGACGGCGAGCGGAAGTTCCGGTTGTCACGGTAGGCCCTGACGGAGGTCGCTTGGCGCCTGCCTACCACTTCACATCCGCGACAGGTAAGCCGGATCGATCAAACCGGCACGAGATGACGGACAACTGGCCTTTTAATCGAGTTTTGGTTCTCCCGGTGAACTTACTGATTCGCAGGTGCGAGTTTCACCCACACCGCAGTCTCGGATGCCTGGGACGCGCATCGAGTCCGCGTACGCTGGAGATGTAGGCGTACGACGGACTTGTGTGTGTGCGTAGCTACCGTCCTCGATGCTTGCGAAATCCGGAAAAAAATCCTTCCTCGGACTTCTTGGTTACTTCCCAGCCTGCCGAACGAAGCGCAGCTGCCGCCGTTTCCTGATTCGAGCGGACAAGGGCCGAGATTTGCTTGATGCGGTAGTCGCGCCGTGAGTCATTGAGAACCTTCTCGTAGCCTGATTTCGGATCGAGTAGTCGCTCAGCGATCAAGCTTTCCAGAAGGTCTTCAAGGGACGGTCGTAGCCGGCGCCCTCCAACTGGTAAGTGCAGGTCCTTCATGTGGTCGCCGCTACGACCAACTTCTTCCAGCATCCGTTCTAGTGCCGGATGGGTGCCGGCGACCTGGATATGGGCCTCTGTGTAGAGATCTTTCTCGCGCTCATAGTCGTAGTGCAGGAGCAGTTGCTCGTGGGCGTCACCTAAATAGACGCCACAATAGGTGCTCCTGGCAGTGAGGAAGCCCTCGTCGTTGCGATACCAGACAGAGCTGACATCGAGCCAGATCTTCGTGCGGGCACGCGAGCGCATCTGGACCTTGTCGGTCATGAAGTCCGTGCGGCTCAAGCGCGTCCCGATGTGCGCACTCTTCGTCTTGTTATTGATGACAGCGTTAACTTGAGCGTTGTCACATACAGTCCGGTTCAGGACATCCTGCAGGACTTGGGCGAATCGCCGCGCCTGGGAGCCGAGGTCAAGGCCGCTCACCGCCGAGGACCCGCCAGAACTTCAGGGCCTCGGGGCTGTCGAAGCGGCGACCGGCTGCCTGTTGGGCGAGCTCTTCGAAGGTGAGGCCGAGCCGCTGCAATCCGCGCCGGGCGGCGGCGCGCCACTCGTCGTCGCTCAGTTCCGTTACCTCGACTGCAGGCTTGCTGGGGCTGAGCTTGACCTTCCGATCCCTGATTCGTTTCGGCTTTTTGATCTTGATTGCCATCTAGCTGAGCCTTCCAGGCGAAGGGGTGGACCTGGTTGGTTGAGCTGCCAACTGTAGAGCGTGGCTCTGACATTTCTGATACCCCATGATGCCGACAGTAAGCGGAGAGTGGCAACCCTCGGGGGTGAAACGGACAGGTGGGGCTTGTCGGGCATCCGACGTCCTGTTCCCCTCGGCGTTGAGTGGTCTTGCAGGATCGGCGGGTAACCGTAAACGCGAAAATCACTTTAAGTCAATTGAGTGATCACTCCTTTGACCGAATGCTCGTTTATCCCGTCATGTGACGTTTCGACCATTTGCCACCCAGCAAGGTCGACTGCTTATTCCGGACGTCGCTGTGGCTTTGCGGTGACGCTGCGCGCCACCCGTCGATGGCTACCAGCGCCGGCCATGAACGAGCCAGCATGGCGTTCTGAGTTTCCAGCTACCCCGTTGCCGCAGGCCGCGGGGACGATCCGCTCCCCACGGGGCGATGAACCCGGCAACCGAGGCGACCGCGGCGGCGACACCAGCCGGCGCGGTCGGCGAGACGGCGGTAGCTCGGCAGCGTGGCATCCCATTGAACAATATGCGAACAACTTAGGTCGAAGCCGATCGCAGCTGGCTCAGCACCGGCTCCTGCCGATGCGCGGACTACGCACCGACGGGCCCCGCCCAGACCGTGATCACCGGGCACGCCTTCCTTCAGAACCTGCGCCGCGGACACTACGAGACCGAGACGCCACTCCGGCTGCGCTTGGCAGCCGCGTTCACCGAACTCGGCACGGCGACCTGACTCCGAACGATGACACCGCACCGCGGCGGGGCCGGGTCACCGCAGCCTGGCGGCCAGGCCGAACACGTCTCCGATCGAACAACGCAACAGCGCCCCCGACCTTGATCCGGAGTTCTTATCCCACGCGGCCGACGCGCCGCTCCCGCGTCCTCCGGATCCTCACGATCGGCCTATTCAGCAACCTTGAGGGCGCCGAATCGCTGCCCGAGCTATTCCGGGCGTTCGGGGAGGGACACGCTGCCGGCCTGACGCGGCTGCGGGATTACGGCGCCGACCTGACGCGGTTGCAGGATTACGGCGCCGAGTGGACGATGCTCACCCTGCCGGCCATGCTCCTGATGGCCAGCTTGCGCCGGGGCCGCTACCGGCTCGGCGGCGAGCCGTCGAGAGCGGTCCTTCGAACGCGGATCTGGCCGTCGCCGTCGTCGACCAGATCGAGAAGCCGACCCTGCACCGCGCCCGCGCCGCGGTCTTCAACGACGCGTAGCGGTGCGGTTTCTCAACACCTCCGTCCCTTCGATCCGTAACCGATAGATGACCGCGGTTGATGGGTTCCGGGTCGGGCCGCCAAGTTGCCCGCGACATGATCCGACCCATGCGGAGTAGGACGAAGTGGATCGGGCTCGGCGCGACGGCGGCGTGCGGATGGGGACTACACGGCGCCCTCTGTACATCGGGTGGATTCCACGCGACCATCGGTCATAGTCATGGACAAGAGAGGTCCGGCCGTTGGCAGGGGGCGTCGATGGCACCTGGAGGTGGCCGGCCCGCCGGTATTCCGCGACGCCAGCCGAAGGTCCGTTTCAAATGCACGGTCTGCACGTGGACCGCGAAACGCGCGCCCAACCTTCGCTACTGCCCGCGGTGCGGCGCTCGAGCCATACGCGTGAATCCTCCACCCGGTAGCTGAGCCGATGATTCCCGGCACGCTGGCCACCTTGTCCACGGTGTTCCGGCGCCGGTTCCTGTTCAATGCGCTGCTTCCCACGACCGTATTCGCCGGCGTCCTGGCCCTTGTGGTGATCCAGAATGTCGGCTCGATGCGGATCGTCGGCGCGTGGTGGGGCCGGCTCGACGCCATCAGTAAGGCTGTCACTCTCCTCACCGTGTCGGCGATCGTCTGGTTCCTGGCCGTAGCGGTCGCCAGCCAATGGCGCACCATCGTACAGATCTTCGAGGGATACCCCTTGATCCGTCTCTTCGGCCGGAACGCACCCGGCATCGACTGGCACAGGAAGCGAAGGTGGGAGCTGTGGGAGGGTGAGAATGACGATCACGAGCGCGCATTCCACCGCTACACGTTGATCGAGGACGCCTCCGAGGAGGCCGAGGAGGGCGAGGTTCTGCCGACCACGCTCGGCAACATCCTGCTCGCGGGGGAACGCTATGCCCTGTCGCGTTACGAGATGGACACCATCCAGTTCTGGCCGCGACTGTTCCCGCTGCTGCCGGCCGAGTTCCGGGCGGAATACGAGGAGTTCATCGTCGAGTACGAGTTTCCGCTCGTGGTCTCGTTCCTGTCCGCGACGACCGGGTTCATTGGCGCGGCGGTGACTCTCCTCTGCGGCGGCCCGCCTTTGCTGTTCGCCGTCTGCTTCATCGGTGGCGCCCTGATCGCGTACCTGTTCTATGTGCTCTCTTTCTCCGCGGCGGAGGAATTGGCCGAGCAACAACGGACCGCGTTCGACCTTTACCGGCATCTCCTGCTAGAGCAGTGGCCTACACCGCCCGACGTGCGCGACGAGCGAGCCGCTTTCAAGGAGATCACCGGCTTCATCGTGAACAACTCGCCGCCGTCATGGGGAAGACCTCAGTCGCTGCACCGGCGCCGGCGCCGGCGCGATCACGGCGAATGACGCTGCGTCAGGGCGACCCTTCGGCCGTCCGCACGAAGAACATTTTCGCCGTTCCACCCGCGGCCAGCAGCACCGACTCGCTTGCTGCGGGAACACCCAGGACCACGACGAACGCGTCGGGTTGCTTGCCGACCGGTCGCACGTCGAGCACGAACGCGTCGTTCAGCACCCCGTTGCGAGGCCCCTCGCTCGCCGTGCTGGACAGGAGCACGGCGATCCGGCCGCCGCGAGCGATCAGCGCACCGCCGATGTCCGCCGCCGACGCCGGCAAGCTCACCACGGATCGGCCCTTCAGACTGCCGCCGGGTAACGCCGGCCCTACGGTGGCCGCGGGCAACGGCCTGCCCCGGCGGAGGGCCGAAAGGCTGTACCGATCCACGACCACCGCGTCTTTGCCGAGTGAGTCGCGGGGGAGTTCGCCCGCCCGGATCCAGGCCAGCCGCAGGTCCCCGGGCGAAAACTGGCGGTATGCCGGAAGGTCGCTGGCGGCCACCCAGACCTGACGGCGGCCGCTGTCCCGCAACCACAGGTAGCCCGTGCCCGCGATGCCCGCCACCAGGACGCCGACAAGGAACAACGCCGACGCCCGCCAGCGTCGAGGGCCCAAACTTGCCAGGCGTGACGTCCGCGGCGCTCCGGAAACCGGAACGGTGCTGGACTGAGGAGATGACATTCGCACACCGTAAGAAATCACCCGGCCCCCGGGCCACCACTCTGTTCGCCGCGGGGCCTCCATTGGGATGTATTGGACAAGCCGACAAGAGGATCATGCGGCGAGTCGGCGACACGCTGACAGACCGAGACAGTGTGTCGGGCACCGGGCCGTGAACGCCTTGGTTGTGCGCAAACCGGACCGCCATGAGCAAAGTGGGTAGTTTTAGTTCTAACGGCAGGTACGTCGATATCTTTGGCCGCCGGCGGTGCCTTCGAGGCCTGACGCCGGAGTCCTCGTTAGCGCGAAAGATATCGCAATCTGGTCTGCCACCTGAGTACCTTGGCCAGGCCGATAACCGGCTCATATGTCAGCCACGAGCGACCGCCGGCCAACCGTGCCAGCGGCAGACACAACGGCAGCGAGCAAACACCACACGCCAGCGTGGGTCATCAATGCTCGGCCCCTGCCTCGGTGTTCTTCTCCAGAGCCCGTGGGCATGCCCCGATTCCCCTCGATCTTCCGGTACCGATCGCAGGGCTCTATGAGTTGAGGCGGTCGGTGAGGGCGGTGTGGCGGCGGCCAGCGCCGATGTGCCGACGGCGGCGGCAGGCTGCTGCGCTGGAGGCAGGAGCAGGGCATTCCCGCAATCTGCTCCCGACCTCACGTTCCGGGCCTATCGCTGGCGACGCTCGGCCAGGATGGTGATGACCGTAATAATCGCTGCGACGAGGTAGAGCAGGTCGCCGACGGCGTGGACGATGGTGATCCAGTCGTAGGTGTTCATGGTCGTCTCCCGCGTTTAGATCTAGAGCGGGCTGGCCGGCCGGGGCCCTGTCGGTTGTTGACCTGACGGTCGCAGCCGTGGGGCGGGTCCGGCAGCAAGGCCGGAGGAAGCCGAAGCGGCTGCTCGTACCGCTTGCGGGTGATCAGCGCCTACCGCCGCATTGAAATGGAGGTCTACGGTGGTTCGGTGCCCTCCGGTGAATCTCCACCGAATAGCGCTGGCTCGCCCGACCCGGGCCGGGTGTACACCCTGCCGGAATTAGCCGACGCCCTGAACCTGTTGCGCGCCAGACGGTCGTATTCGTCCCTGGACAAGGCCGTCGGCGGCGAGCCGGCGAAGAAGCGTCATGCGCTGGCGCCCAGCACGATCAGCGATCTAATCCGCGGCAAGTCGATCCCATCCCCGGACACCGTGGTCACGTTCCTGTCCGCCTGCGGGCTCGCCACGGACGCGCAGCAGCCGTGGCTGGCCGCGTTGGAGCGGGTCAGCACGGCACATCTGCGCAGGCCGCCCGGTGCGGTGCGCGTTCGCGACGCGGACCCGCGCCGACTGGGCGTCCACGCCTCAATCCAGCTTGAGGGCGGCGCGGACGAGCTGCCACCGTATGTGCCGCGCGACCTGGACGCGGACCTGCGCACGGCGATCACTGCGGCCAGCCGCCGCGGCGGTTTCGTCCTAGTTCGCGGAAGCTCATCGGTCGGCAAGAGCCGATCGATGTTAGAAGCCATCAGGGCAGCGCTGCCCGAGTGGTGGCTGCTGCAGCCGGCCGACGCCGCGGCCGTGCGCGCAATTGCTGACACAGCCGTGAAGCGCACGGTTGTCTGGCTGGACGAATTGCAGCGCTACTTGAACGAACCGGGCGGACTGCCGATCGGCGCCGTTCGCGCGCTGCTCGACGCGGGGCTGGTAGTGGCGGCGACCTTATGGCCGGCCGAATACGCCGCCCGGGTCGCGTCACGAACACCCGCGGAGCCGGACCCGTACGACAATGACCGCGCCCTGCTGCGTCTAGCTCGGGTTGTCGACGTCCCCGACGCCCTCACTTCCGCTGAACGGGATCGCGCCGAGCGTTTGGGTGGCGACCCGCGGATCAGGGTCGCCCTGGGCACCCGGGACGCCGGATTCACGCAGGTCCTGGCGGCGGGTCCCGAATTGGTCCGCTGGTGGGAACACGCCGACGTCACCGACCCGCGGCAGTGCTACGGCAAAGCAGTGATCACCGCCTCGTTGGATGCTCGCCGTATTGGTGAGGATGCGCCACTGACCCGCGAGTTTCTTTTCCACGCTGCTCCCGCGTACGTGTCGGACGCGCTGCGGGCGCAAGCTCCGGACGACTGGCTCGAGCAGGCGATCACCTACGCCACCACGCGGATGCACGGCGCCACCGGCTGCCTGTCGGCGGTATCCGCAGGTATGGGACAGATTGCCGGCTGGATCACGGCTGACTTCTTGTACCAGCGCGCGTGCTTGACGCGACGCGCCATGGAGCTGCCCGATGTCGTCTGGCGGGCCCTTGCCGATCACCAACCGGGTGACGCCATGCGCCTCACCACCCTGGCCTCCCGCGCGTCCGCGCGGGGTAGGTCCGAGTTGGCAGCGGAGTTCATGCAGCGCGCCGCGGACTGCGGAGATCCCATTGCGCGTCAGCAAGTGGCGTTAGCACATTCGCGCGAGCTGGTAGAACAGGGCCGCATCGACGACCTGCGGCGGCGAGCGGAGACCGACGAATTCGCGAGGCTGTTGCTGGCGGAGTTTCTCGCTGGCGAGGGACGCGAGCAGGAATTGCGTAAGCGTGCCGCTGAAGGCAACGTGTTCGCGCATAGTCGGCTGTTGCGTCTACTCGAAGACAACGGCCGCTGGGATGATCTCGCCCAATTGGCGGATGCCGGTGACATCGGCGCAGCCCTGCGGCTGGCGGATGTGCTGGCCGCGCGAGGCAAGACAGCTGAGTTGCAGCGGCGCGCCGACGCCGGCCAGCACGGCATGGCCGACCGGTTGCAACAGCTGCGCATCTCGCAGGAAACATCGCTCGAGGTGTTACGCGGCCAGTTAAGCAAGAACGACTTTGTCCATGACGTGCGTCGGCGGATAGCCGAGCTATTGGCCGGCCAGGGTCACCTCGACGAGCTGCGGCAGCTCGCCGACGCGCAGGATGTGTCGGCGATGAAGGTGTTGGCGGGCGTCCTGCTCGAACGACGCGATCTAGAAGGACTGCGGAGCCGTTCCGACGCCGGTGACTGGGCTGCGGGCAGGGTGCTCGCCGACGCGTTGGAAGAACAGCGTCGGACCGACGACGCGATCACCGTGTTGCGTAAGCACGCTGGGGTCAATGACGGTGCCGCAGCAGAGCTGTGCGAGCTGTTGGCGAAGCACCAGCGTCGCACCGAGCTCTGGGCCGAGGTGGGAGCGGGTACGTTCCTCGCATACAGGATATGGTGTTCGACCTTCGGTCGGGATGGCAGACATCCTGGAACATCGTAAGGTCGACTTATGGTGCATATCCGCAGCACTCCGCCGCACTCGCCATGACTGCGTGCCCACCTTCGTCGGCACGACCTTGCTAGATCAGCAGGACTGATCAACCGGTCAACGGCGAATCAATGCCGGCGTCGGAGTGCCGCCGCGAAGAGCGTTCGTCTCATCAATACGGCCTTCCCGATCGGCAGCCCAACCGAACGCAGGCAGTTCCCGAGACGCATCGCCGAGCAGAGACCCCCGGAGTCCCGCTCCCACGTGGCGATCCTGGCTCCTGCGAGACCGTCTGGCGCCGTACGCCGACGCGTAACTGTCCAAGTAAAAAAAGACTCTGCCGCAAGTATTGCTTACTTCGAACGTACGGGCCAGAGTGTTCCTGACAGTATTTTTTACTCGGAGGCGTCCATGACGGTATCAGGCCAAACCGCCGCCGAGATCCGGATGCTCCTGGACGACATCGACCGGACTTCCGGACGTATCCGCGGGCTGCTCAACTCGACGGCAACGGTTGCCCCGCCAGGCAGCGAACCGGCGATAATCGACACCGCCGGTGACCCGATCGACTTCTCGATCAGCGACACAAAGGCGCTGCCACCCCGATCGTTCACCTACCGGTGGCCGACCGGCGAGGCGAAGTACGTCGACGCCACCCGGTATACGGTCCGTCGCGACGACGACGAATACGTGTTCGTGGTCGGCAGCGAGGAGGGCGGCCGTTCCGCCTACCGACGGGCGGATCGAGGCCGGATCGTGGTGTTCATCCGGCAGACCGCCAGCGCGAACTCCTACTACCCGCTGCTGGAGTTCGCCGAGAGCGACCTCACCACAGACCTCTACGCCGCGCTCATCCCGAAGCCGGGGCAAAGTACGGGCCGCGCCACGGTGGATGACCTCGACACGGTGCGGCGCGTCGAGCACCTACGACAGGCCGACCTCCGTCGCGCCGACGAGGTGTTCGACTCCTCAGCGAAGGCGCCGACATTGCGGATCCTGGTGCGACGAGATGATGCCCCCCTGTTGATTACCCATTCCTGGTGGGTCGGTCGGCTTCGCCGTACCGCTCCGTAGGACCCACGACCGTAGGCGGGGTAGCACTGGCCGAATTTGGGACGTTACCCCGTCCGAGGAGGATCCGACCGCGAACCATCGTGCGGGATTCCTGCCTTGCAAGCGCCGCAACAGACGCTCGGCGGCCCGGTTGCGCGGTTCGGTTAGCTCAGGCCTCAGCGAGGCCGTAGTAGTTGGTTCATGGCTATCTCGCCGCTCTCCTGATCGGAATCGGCAGTCCGAAATGGCAAGACAGCAACCCGATAGAGTGATGCTCCGCGTGTATGGATCGGTCACCATGCGCTTGTGGCAGATCGAGACCAAGCCAACGACCGGCTTCCGGCCGAGAAGCAAGCAGGCGACCTGCAGGGCCAGGCTGACCGACCCGAGTCGCCGGGGCTGCGCTGGCCGTGGCTGCTGTCCGACCGCGGGATCTTCACCGTCGCGGCTACTGTCGCCGGACTCGGTATCGTCGGTCTTATCGGGATGTGGCTGATCGCCAACCGGCTGCACGGCGCCGACCGTGCCCAGCTGGAGATCGATGCGATTAAGTATGGGCTCGGGTTCATCGCCGCCGGGGGCGCCGCCGCCGCGCTGCTGTTGAGCGTCCGCCGACAGCAACTGTCCGAACGCAGCCATCAGCTCGAGCTCAGCAAGCAGGATCATGAGCTGCGCAAGCAGACGCATCTGGAGGCTGATGCCGCCGACCGGCGCGTGACCGAGCTGTACACCAAAGCCGTTGAGCAACTCGGCTCGACCGATGCCGCCGTCCGGCTGGGTGGCTTGTACGCCCTCGAACGTGTCGCGGAGAACAACCCTGGCCAGCGGCAAACCATCGTCAACGTCATCTGCGCCTACCTACGGATGCCGTACACCCCACCGGCTGAGCCGACCAAGAACACCCACCCTGCGGGCGTAGCCGCGACCGCAACAGACGCCGGTGCGGCGTCCGGCCGCGACCGGCGACAAGAACTCCAGGTGCGGCTCACGGCCCAGCGCATCCTCACCGCCCACCTCCGCCGGCCCGACGACATACCCACCGCCGACCTCAAGGGCATGGAAGCGAACCCCCGCCAACAGTTCTGGCCGCGTATCGACCTCGACCTCACCGGCGCAACCCTCGTCGACTGGACACTCATCCGCGCTGCGATCAGAAGCGCCAGATTCGGCGGGGCCACGTTCATGGGGGAAGCATGGTTCCGCGGAGCCACCTTCACGGAGAACGCCGAGTTCGGCGGAGCCACTTTCACCGGGGATGCCTTGTTCGAAGGAGCCACTTTCACCGGGGATGCGTGGTTCGAAGGAGCTACCTTCACCATGGATGCCCGGTTCAACGGGGCCACCTTTACGGTGAACGCCTGGTTCAACGCAGCCACCTTTACTGGAACCGCCGAGTTCGGCTCGGCCACCTTCGCCTGGACCGCCGAGTTCGGCGGAGCCACCTTCGCCGGGAACGTCTGGTTCCACAGAGCCACCTTCTACGGGACGGCCAAGTTCGACGAGGCCACCCACCGCGACGGCCTCGGCAGTATGGGTTTCGGGTCCTGCCGGATAGTTAATCGGGATGGCCGGCATGATCGATGGCCGGCGGGCTGGTCTGTCGTTCCCGGGACGGAGTACAGCACCCTGCGGTATCAGCTGTCTGAGGCGTAGACGAGCCCAGAGGCCGATGCGGGGCCAGTACCTGGCCAGCGACCCATGAAGGGGCATCGACCCGCGCGTGACCGTTCACGCCGCGAGTGGAGACAATGACGGGGTGACGCAGACATAGCCTGATGACGCCTTCACCCCGCCGGAGCCCGACGACGAGAGCCGTTGGCGCGTCTACGGGCAGCGGTCGCTGTACGAGAGCAAGTGGATCCGGCTCGGCATGGTCGACGTGGAGCTGCCAGATGGGCATGCTCACGTGGGAATGATCGTGCGCAATCTCCTCGGCACGAGCGTGCGCGGCGTCCAGCCCTGCTCGCCTGAAGCGCCCTTCAGCTCCAGCACCGCAACTGGGTCGGTGGCACCTGACGCGCAGATCAGCAGATCGAGGCGGCTGCGACGGCCGCCGGCTCTCGCCTCTCGCCGCGCGGTGTACTCGCCCTCGGGCAGACCCAGGACCTCAACGAGCGGGAGCGGATCGAGTTCGACAAGGTACGCGAGAGGTCACTTGCGGTGTTCTCCTGAGCCATCAGCGGCCGAGCGCACTCATTCCGGGAGACTATCGAGCAACAACCGCGGCCATCACCTGTTCCCGGGCATCCCGGTGGGGTTTGTCGGCGTTCAGCTTCCGTGTGCGATCTCGGCCCAACGGGGTGTAGGGGTGGCACCGATCGTTGGCGGAGCTCACCGACGCCCAGCAGCAAGCCGCATTCACCGCTCGGACATCGACGAGCGAGATAGAGCAAGCGCCGCCGACCTGATCGCCTGGCTACAACTGCACGCCCTAGACGGGGACCTCGCCCAAGCTGAACCGAAACGACTGCGCTACTGGCTGCTGCACACCACTGCCCGGCTCACCCGCGTCCAACACCGCCGCTGGCTGCACATCCCTGCCACCTGCCCCTGAGCCACCCAGATCACCGCTGCGTTCACCCGAAATTGCGACGGTCCCCGCACGCGGCTGGCCCACCTCAGCCCCGACCCCAACGGCCTGAGTGCATTAGTTCGTCGGGCGGATGATCATCTCGTGGATGCGTTTGGCGAAGTGTCGGGCGCCTGTCTGCGGTTCGATCATCCATCTCTGCAACTCGTCGGGCCCTGTTCTGGGTACCGTCTGCGAGGTTATGGTCGTTATTGATCGCTGGCTGGTGAATTCGGATCATTCGACGTCGGGAACTTCCACCCTTTCGCTTTTCCAACTGAGTTCCATGGACGGCGAGACATCGGCCTTCCAGGCCACATGTTCGATGTCGTATCCTGCGAAGTATCGGGCGTGACGGATAGCGTATGCAGATAGCGCTGGTGTTCCGTCACGCATGGCGTTGCGGACGTCCTCGAGCATCGCGGCCACGTTTGTCCAGAGGAAGGCATCGTGCCATCCACCCTCATGGTCCCAGAGGATAAGGCACCCTTGCAAATGCCCCGAGCGCAGATCAATACATATTAGGTCACCGCTGTTATCTTCGGCGATCGGCAGGAAGAGATGGTGAAAACGGTGAGTGCTCTCGCCTGCGGTATCGATTGAACCATCATTCGGAATGATGGGCTCGTCCGTCATAATTGAGAGTCGCAGCTGCATTTCCTGCAATGCCATCGCGCAGGGTAGAGGGGCGAAACGTGGCGGTATGACGGGAGTGCCGACTTGCGTAACGCCGTCGGTCAACTGCCACCATTGTCGCATCGAATCAGGCACCGGGTGGCCAATGGCGGACTCTATTTCGGCGATCGATGCGTCCGACGCTGGTGGACGTATCCGTACAATCTCGCATGGAGTATTGGTTTCCAGCCAGCTTACGATGTCGCGCCAGAACGTCGCTACGTCGTCGGTCATGCCGTTCATCATGCATGACAGCCTTGCTCGGCTCGGACCAAAACTCATCCTCGCCGACCCAACTCGGTGCCTGCGAGCCGTAAATGCTTCATCACGACACCGGACCAATCGCCCAATGGGCTACGTCCGGAGGGCGGGGATCAGGCTATCAACCCGAAGCTACGAAGATCATCGGCCAAGGCCAAGCTGCTGGCGGGGGCGTTGTCGTCATCCCGCACCCGTTGGCTTGTTGGCCTGTAGGGGGCTGCCGTCAGTCGAGTGGCGGCGGCGCTACCGCTGGATCGTCGGCTGCGTCCGGGTAGAAGTCGGGAACGTTGGACTTCGCGCGGGTCTCGGCGGCGGCTGCCGCCGCCTCGGCTGGCGTCATGGGCCGGTTGAGTTCGCCGATCAGCTCGTCGAGGGTTTGGCCGCTGGGATGAGGAGCGGCTGTGTCTTGGACACCGATGTCAAGGCGATGTCCCTGTTCGATTGGAGCGGGCGGTTGCGTCGAAGGCGTCGGGTTCGGCGCCGGCGCGGAGCTTTCGCCGTATGCCGAGCTTCCAGCCGCCATGGCTACGCACAAGACGACCAGCGTCGTCGTGGTGAGGTGGCGGAGTCTCATCACCCCATCCTTCCCAATCGGGGACCTACGAATGCTAGTGGCACTGGTCATTCTGTCTCTACCGGCGAGAGTGGAGTGGTCAGGAATTACGGCTCGTCGAGTAGTACCGCAGGTCGACCAACCGCGATCGTTCAGCCGGTAATAGCCGACCGAACGTATCGATTTCATTTGGCGCCGCCGGGCTGCACCGTGTTTCTTCTGCTGCGCGTGAGTCCGATGTTGCGTGATGACAGCGTCTGCGGCGCGGAAACCACACGGCTGAGTCCAACCGCCGGTTGATGTTTGTTTGAGGCGTCCCTTACCCGAATACCTACTTTGTCGTTCAAAGGAAGATCACAGGCGGTCCTCAGCGCAACCACAGGTCGCTACGCTTGCCGTCTCTCCGACATTTGGGACATTATGCGCAGAATTCGGTTAACGGTCGTTGCTGTCGTCGCCGCGTTGTGCACCACTGTTCAAAGCACACCGGCGCTCGCCGATGATGGCACTTCTACCTCCCCGGCATCGAGTACACCGCAAACCGCGGCGGCACCCGACGGCACGCCGGGGTCAGCGTCCGGAATGACCGATCCGGACTCGGGCACCCAGCTGGATGTCGCCGACCCGGTTGCCCAGCCGTGGAGTGATGTGGTCAACGACATCAATGGCTCCATGACGCCTGCCCAGGCGGACGCGGCCGTCGAAGACACGCGACAGAACTCCAACGTTCCTGACTTCTACCCGGACGCACCGGATGACGCCGTCGTGGTCCCACCAGCCCTGACCGACGCTAACGAGGCTCCCATCGCTGACCCGGGAACAGCGACGCCGGCTCCCGCCGGCTCCGCGCCCGGGCCTGCCGGCTCGCCTACGCCCTGGACGAGTTCCGGGTCTGCGACTACGGCACCGCCTGGAGCGGGACCGTCATCGACAGCGGAGCCGTCGCAGTCGGCCACGGAAGGTTCCGCCGAGACGCCGGCCTCCCCTGCGCCCGGCAACGCCTCCCCGTCTGAAGGCGTGACAGCGACGTCGCCCCCCGCCCCCGACGCCAATGGTGTCAGCGCGGCAGCCGCCGTGGCTGGCCATCCGCTCGGGCGGTCCGTCGGCGCCTCACCGAAACTCCTGGCGAAGGCTGCGCTGGATGATCCTGATGTCGTGAAGTCAAGCTCGAAGAGCTACATCACGTGGCAAGAATGCCAGGATGACTATGTGAAGGCGGGTGGTCACGACTGGTACGTCAAGAATCATTTTTCGGTCTGCCTCAGGGGCGTATTCACTATTAGAAACTTCGTGATAGAGAACGGGGTTCGTGAAGAGGTGGGAGCCGCCACTGAATTGATCACGGTGATCGGGCGTGGAGCGCAGAACATGCGGCAGGTCACCTGGGATGTCTGGGTAGACGCCATCGTTCCGGCATGGGGTGTGCAGGAGGACTTGACGCCGCAGAGAATATACGTCGGTTGCAAATACGAAGCCCCATCGCAGTGTGATTCAGAACCGGACCAGGGTGAGAGCCGGCCCCTCGCGCAGTGGAAGACGAAGGGCACTAACCACTACACCCAGATCATTACGACGAGCACTCCTAACGGTAGCGGTGGCGCCGAGCGGAGCGGTCGATTCAAATACGAGGTGGTCTTCTACAATGACCTACTCGGCGTCAAGACCGCCACGGCAGAAATCACGGGCAGGTGCGACAACGCGACCTACGTGTACACCAAGGCAGGGTGCTCGTTTCCGGATAGCGCTGGAAACTTCCACCTCGACTACAACGCTGTTTATGAGGACAAATACGGTGCGGAATACACCATCAAGGACGCGATGGAATTCATGCACAATGCAATGCACCACTTGAGCAGAGTAAACGCGAATGCTGCCCCCGGTCAATATGTTCCGGGTGGATACTACAAGCAGCCGACGGTGGGAGCCGACGATAAAGATGGCGGATGGAAACCGCTCCACAGGCTCTTCCCGAAGCCATCAAGGAACCAGGACGTCTATTGTAAGGCACAGTACGGCGCCGATTACGCGAACGTCCGTGACCCCAACGACCCTGATAAGATTATCGGAAAAAAGCATTGCGATGAATATCCGTTCCTCGCCAGCGAAGAGAACATGTACCGGACGTCTGGCCCGGCGGACCAGACGTCGGCAGTCCATCCCGTCGATCCTGCCGCAAACGAAAAAGTCGGTAGCCTCCTCGCGGTCTTCTACGGTGGGGACCGAATCCTCAATGGCGACGCCTATTTTGTGACCCTGGACAACATGCCGGACAACTGCTGCGAGGTCGACGGCGGCAATGGCAGCGGCAATGGCGGCACCGGTACTGCGCCATCCGGCCCGACAGCCGGGCCGGTCATGACCACTGGCGCCGTGTCCGGATTGGCCCAGCTGAGTGGGGCTAATGGGGTTG
>NZ_BOQN01000133.1 GCF_018332695.1 Paractinoplanes toevensis | reverse complement strand
TCGACGAGGCGGTCCTGGTCGGCCGGCAGGCGCTGGCGGCCGCGCCGCCCGGGCACCCGGCGCGGGCCGACCGGCTGTCGACCCTCAGCAGTTTTCTGTGGACGCGCTTCGAACTCACCGGGGCCGACGCCGACCTGACCGAGTCCGTCGACCTGGCCGAGGAAGCGGTGGCCGTCGCCGGTGCCGACCGGCCGCTGCATCTGGCCCGACTCGGCAACGCCCGGTTCCAGCACTACCTGCGCTTCGGCGACCCGGCCGATCTCGACGCCGCGGTCGACGCGGCCGTCGAGGCGGTCGCGGGCACCCGTGACGACGATCCCGACCGGGCCGGCTGGTGGTCCAATCTCGGGATCTACCTGCGGGCCCGGTTCGACCGCACCGCCGCGCCGGCAGACCTGGAAGGGGCGGTGGCCGCCGCGGGCCGTGCCGTCGAGGCGACCCCGGCCGGTGCGCCGATGTTCGCCCGGTACCTGTCCGATCTGGGCAACGCGCTGCGGACCAGGTACACCCGTGCCGGTCAGGTCGACGACCTGACCGCGGCGGTCGAGGCCGGGCGCTGGGCGGTCACGGTGACGCCGGCCGATCACCCCGACCTCGTCCGGTACTCCACCAACCTCGGTGCCTCGCTGACCGCGCTCTTCGACCGGACCGGGCAGCGGGCCGACGTCGACGAAGCCGTCGACGTCCTGCGCCGGGCGGCCGCGGCGATCCCGGCCGGGCACGCCGGCCGCGGTGCCTGCCTGTCGAACCTCGGCAACGCGCTGCAGGCCCGGTTCCGGCACACCGGGACGCTCGACGACCTGCACCAGGCCATCGGCGCCTACCGGGAGGCGGTCGCCGGCCCGGCCGACGGCCCCGACCGGGCCATGTACGGGATGAACCTGGGCAATGCGCTGACGGCCCGGTTCGACCGCACCGGTGAACCGGATGTCCTGGACGAGGCGGTGGCCGTGACCCGGGCGGCGGCCGAGGGGTCCGGTGTCGCCGAGTCGCAACGGGCGGACCGGTGGTCGAACCACGCGGTGACGCTGCTGGCCCGGTTCGAACGCACCGGCCACGCCGCCGATCTCACCGCGGCGGTGGACGCCGCACAGCGCGCCGTGGACGCGGTGCGGGAGGCCGGGGCCAGGGCGACGCACCTGTCCAACCTCGGCAACGCGCTGCTGTGCCGGTTCGAACTCGACCACGACCCGGCGGTCCTGGACGCCGCCGCCGCGGCCGCCCGCCGCGCCGTCGACGCGACCATCGAGCCGCACCCCGACCGGTGCCGCTTCCAGTCGAACCTGGCCATGATCCTGCTCGCCCGGTTCGCCCGGACCGGCGATCCGCGCGACCGGGAGCAGGCCGTCGACCTGGCCCGGCAGGCGGCCACCGGTACGCATCCCTACCACCCGGACCATGCACCGCACCTGTCGAACCTCGGGATCGCGCTGATGGCGCCGGCCGACCGGCCGGATGTCCCGGGCGCGGTCGCGGCGTGGCGGGCCGCGACCTCCTCGGCCGCGTCGTCACCGCAGTCCCGGCTGCGGGCGGCGCGGATGTGGGGCGACACCGGCGTCCGGGCCGACGACGCCGGCACCGCCGCCGACGGCTACCGCGCGGCCGTCGAGGCGCTGCCCCAGGTCGCCTGGCACGGGCTCGGCCGCGACACCCGGGAAGCGCACCTGGCGCGCTGGGCGGGGCTCGGCTCGGACGCGGCCGCCGCGGCGCTGCTGGCCGGCCGCCACCGGCTCGGCCTCGAACTGGCCGAGCAGGGCCGTGCCGTGCTGTGGACCCAGGTGCTGGGCCTGCGCGGCGACCTCGACGCCCTGCGGGAACGGGCGCCGGACCTGGCCCGGCGGATGGACGAGGTCCGCGCGGCCCTGGACGTGGTATCCGACGCCACGGTGACCCGCGCCGTCATTGCCGCGGATCTCCGGCCGTGATGATCAGCTTGCCGCCTCTGGGAAGGTGGTGAAGTTCGAGCTCGGTGAGCGCCGGGATCGCGTCGGCGAGCGGCACGGTGCGAGCGATCGGAATTCGCAGCCGTCCCCGGGCGGCGATGCGGGTCACCTCCTCGAGATCCTCGATGCTGGGCTGGGCGATCATCAGGCGATAGGCCCCGGGCAGGGCACTCCTCGCGAACTTCACCGGCGCGGGGACGATGTCGATGATGCGACCGCCGGGCCTCAGCAACGCCCGGGCCACCCTGGCCGGAAGTGTGCCGGCGGTGTCGAGGACCAGGTCGAATCGTTCGTCGAGCCGGGCCGGATCGAAGCCGAACTCGACGACCGGGGCGATGCCGAGGTCGTGCGCCTCCGCCGCGTCGGTGGCGCGGCAGCTGCCTCCCACCGAGGCGCCGGACATCATCGCGATCTGCGCGGCGGCCCGGCCGACGCCGCCGAGACAGCCGTTGACGAAGACGGTCTGCCCGGGTCGTAGCTTTCCCTTGCGGAGCAGGGCCTGGAACGCGGTGATGCCGACCACCGGGATCGCGGCGGCCTGCTCGTAGGACACCTCCGGCGGCTTGTGCACCACCGCCTTCTCGTCGGCGATGACCATCTCGGCGAACGCTCCCGCCCCCTTGAGGCTTGTTCCGCCGAGCACCGCGTCGCCGACACCGAACCTGGTGACGCCCGCGCCGACCGCCTCGACGACGCCCGCGAATTCGTTGCCGGCCCCACGCGGGAAGCCGCGGCCGGTCATCAGGCGCATCTCGCCGTTGCGGATTTTCCAGTCCATCGCGTTGGCGGCGGCGGCTTTCACCCGTACGAGAACCTCGCCCTGGCCCGGTGATGGCGGCTCGAAGCTCTGCAGCCGCAGGACTTCCGGGCCGCCGTACCGGTGATATTGGATGCGCTTCATGGCAACCCCTCTTCTACTGTTGTCGCGCCGTGACATCACGGTAGCAGCTGATGTCATGGCGAGACATCAGCGTGCTGAGTATCCTGGCGCCATGCCTAGGTGGGAACACGGCAGTGAAGAGCGGATGAGGCAGGCCGCCATGGAACTGTTCGAGGAGCAAGGCTTCGAGGCGACCAGTGCGGTCCAGATCGCGGAACGCGCCCGCGTCACCACCCGGACGTTCTTCCGGTACTTCCCGGACAAGGAAGAGATCTTCTTCGCCGACGCGAACGTCCTCACCGAGGCGCTCGTCGAGGAACTCCTGCGGACCCCCGACCTCACGCAGCCGCTTCCGGCGGTGATCCGCACCCTGGCCGGCTACGACTGGGAAAGTCTCGGATCACGAGAAGACCTGCGCCGACGGGGCCGGCTGATCGCGTCGGACCCGCGGCTGCTGGAACGGGATCTGATCAAACAGCACCAGATGGCCGATCGGTTCCGCCGGGCACTCGTCGAGCGCGGAGTCGACCCCGACATCGCTGAGCTCGCGGCCGGCACCGGAAGTCAGATCTTCCGTGCGGCCTACCGCAAGTGGCTGGACGGCGACGACGAAGCCGACCTGGCGACCATCACCGAAACCGTGATGTCGCTTCTCACCGCCATCGTCTCCCCGGCTCGATCGCCACGAGAGCGGCGCCGGGCTCCGACGGGTTGACGTCGCGGCGAGACATCAATATCGTGATGTCTCGACGCGACATCACCATCGAGGGGGACAACGTGTCAGATCGAAACCGCAGGAATTTCCCGTGGGGAAAGGTGCTCATCTCCCTGTCCGCGGCGGGAACCGGTGTCGGCGTCTATGTCGCCGACTGGAACGAGTCGCACATCTACAATCCGGCCTGGCCGCCGCACGCGAAGTTCCACAACGCGCAAACCATGAGCATGGGCGTCGCACTGGGGGTGGCGGCCCTCTACTACCTGTGGAAGCCCGCCCAGACGCGCGCATCGCTGGCGACTGCCGCCACCATCGCGAGCATCTACGGCCTCACCCAACTGTCCGTCGTGTTCTATCCGGGAATATCCAGCGTCGACCCGCCCGGTGAGAACACCTGGCCGCAGCTGATGACCACCCTGCCCAGCCTCGGGTTCGTGCTCACCGGCTATCTGATCGAGCGCCGCCGCATCACCCGGGATCAGTACGTCACGGCCTCGGCATAGCGCACCAGTGCCTCCGGCGAGCCGTCAACTCGTCGATGCGGTGCGGCAGCGACGTGGCCTCCCGGCACAGCGCGGTGCGGACCTCGTCGCCGTCGCCGGACAGCACGGTGACGTCGGAGCTGTTCAGCCGAGGCAGCACGGCCTTGATCAGTTTCGTGGGCAGGCCCGCGTCGAGCAACGAGCGGATCTGTTCGACCCGTGCGACACCGAGCTCGCAGTACACCCGGTAGCCGTTGCGGTCACGGGGCGGAACGATCAGTTGCCGATCCTCGTAATAGCGCAACAACCGCGGCGGAACACCCGTACGCGCGGTCATCTGACCGATGGTCATCGTCACGAATCCCACGGTAGGCGACGGTGACGTCGGCGACTACCGCTTGACTCTCACACCGGTGCGAACCCGGCAGGGTTTCCGCATGACATCGACATCGGTCCACGGGACCGTCACCGAACCGTTCACCGCCGTCCGCGAGTTGCTGGCCGGCCACCTGGCCGACGGCACGGAACTGGGTGCCTCGATCACGGTCGACCTCGACGGGGAGACCGTGGTGGATCTGTGGGGCGGCCACCGCGACATCGCCCGCACCCACCCGTGGGAACGCGACACCATCACCAACGTCTGGTCGATCACCAAACTGGTCAGCACGCTGGCCGTGCTGATGCTCGCCGACCGTGGCCGCGTCGACCTCGACGCGCCGCTGCACCGCTACTGGCCCGAGTTCGCCGCCAACGGCAAGGACCGGGTGACGGTACGCCACGTGCTCTCACACGCGTCCGGGGTGTCCGGGCTGGCCGCCCCGGCCCGCGTCGCGGAGCTGTACGACCACGACGCGACGGCGGCCCGGCTGGCTGCTCAGGCGCCGTGGTGGGAGCCGGGCACCGCGTCCGGCTACCACCTGTGGGTCTACGGTCACCTGCTCGACGAACTGGTGCGCCGGGTCGACGGCCGCACGCTGGGCGAGTTCGTCGAGCAGGAGATCGCCGTCCCGTTGGGGGCCGACTTCCGCCTCGGCGCCGACGACCGGGCGCTCGGCCGGGGTGGCCGACATCGTGCCGCCGCCACCCCTGCCCTTCGACATCGAAGATCTCGATCACTCGCAGCCGGCGTACCGGACGTTCACCGGTCCCGCGGTGACGGCGGAGGAGGCGAACACCGCCGAGTGGCGAAGGGCGGTGCTGGCGGAGCAGACCGCCGGTATCGATCAGGTCAATGGCCTGTTCCTGAGGTGGGGACTGGGTTTCGCGCTGTCCGATCCCCGTACCCTCGCGTGGGTGCCCTCCGGTCGCATCGGTTACTGGGGTGGTTGGGGTGGGTCGATGGGCGTGGTCGATCTCGACCGGCGGATGACGATCGGCTACGTCATGAACCGGATGGGCGGCGACATCCTGGGTTCCGACCGAAGCGCCGACTACATCGGAGCCGTCTACGAAGCGATGACATAGGCGAGCGCGGCGAGTTCTGCCTGCTGCACTGCCGATAGGCTGTGATCATGCCTTCCTCGTCACCGGGCCCGGCGGTCGTCGAGCCGTTCGAGGTGCGGGCCGGCGCCGCGGAGCTCGCGGATCTCCGGGCGCGGCTGCGCGCGACGCGCTGGCCGGACGCGCCCGAGGACGCGGGGTGGTCGCTCGGCACCGACCTCACCTACCTGCGGGAGCTCGTCGACTACTGGGCCGGGGAGTTCGACTGGCCGGTTCAGGAAGCCGCCCTCGCGCGCCTGCCACGCTTCCGCACGTACCTCCAAGGTCTTGGCATTGTTTTTCTGCATGCCCGCGCCGTCGGGCCGGCCCGGCCCGTGCTGCCCTTGATCCTGTGCCATGGCTGGCCGGACTCGTCGTGGCGGTACGAGAAGGTGGTGCCGCTGCTCACCGACCCGGGTGCGCACGGCGCGGACCCGGCCGACGCGTTCGACGTGATCGTGCCGGACATGCCGGGGTTCGGGCACTCGGACCGCCGGGCCGTCGACTCGATCGCGGTCGCCGGCCTGTGGGCCGAGCTGATGACCGCGCTGGGCTGTCCGCGGTTCGGTGTTGCCGGTGGGGACATCGGCAGTGCGGTGAGCCGTTACCTCGCCCTGGACCACCCGGACCGGGTCGTCGCCGTGCACCGGATGGAGGCCAGCCTCCCGGTTGTCACCTTCCCCGATCTCGCACCGGAGGAGCAGGCCTTTCTCGACGCGGCGGCGGCCTGGAAGGCCGGCGAGGGAGCGTACGCCGAGATGCACCGCACCAAGCCGCAGACCGCCGCCGTCGGGCTGACCGACTCACCGGCCGGGCTGGCGGCCTGGATCGTCGAGAAGCTGCGGGCGTGGAGCGACTGCCACGGCGATGTCGAGCGCAGCTTCACCCGGGACGAGATCTGCGCGCTTCTCACCCGGTACTGGCTGACCGCGACGATCGGCTCGTCGATGCGCATGTACGCCGCCAACGCCGCCATCCCGCGCGAACAGCACACCCGCCGGGTCGAGGTGCCGTCCGGCTTCGCGCTCTTTCCCGGCGACACACTCCACCCGCCGCGCGCCTGGCTCGAGCGCACGGCGAACGTCGTGCGCCTGACCGAACTCGACCGGGGCGGCCACTTCGCGCTGTTCGAGGAGCCGGAGCTGTACGCGCGGGAGCTGCGCGAGTTCTTCCGTCCCTACCGCGAGGACGTCCAGCCTGCCGAAACGTGAGCGGCTTGAGCCGGTCCGGCCGGGGTATCCGGAAATCCATGATCGGACGTTACGAGCACGCGGTGATCGACTGCCCGGACCCGCGGGCGCTGGCGGACTTCTACTCGCTCCTCTGCACGGCATGAGGTCTGTCGGGACGTCCGGTTGGAGCTATGACCATTGGGACGGCGTTCTCTATCCGCCGGCCACGCCCGCGCGGGCCCGCCTCGAGCACTATGTGCGACGGTTTTCCACGGTCGAACTCAACGCGAGTTTCTACCGCTGGCCCACGGCGGCGACTTTTGCCGGCTGGCGGCGACGGCTGCCCGACGGGTTTCAGCTGTCGGTCAAGGCTCCCCGTGGCTTGACGCACGCGAAGAAGCTGTACGCGCCCGAGGAGTGGGTCCAGCGCATCGTTGCCGGCCTGCACGAGCTCGGCGACCGGCGCGGGGTGTTCCTCGTGCAGTTGGGCCCGAATCAGCACCGTGACGATGCCCGCCTCGAGTACTTTCTCGACCTGCTACCGGGCTGGGTCCGCACGGCTGTCGAATTCCGGCATCCGAGCTGGCACGTCGACGCGGTGTTCGACCTGTTGGAGCGCCGCGGTGTGGCCTATTGCGTGATGAGCGGCGCCCGGTTGCCGTGTGTGCTCCGGGCCACCGCGCCTTTCGTCTACCTGCGCATGCACGGACCCGATTCCGAGCATCTGTACGCCGGGTCGTACCCGCACGACAGTCTCGCCTGGTGGGCGGACCGGATCCGGGAGTGGAACGGCCAGGGCCGGGAGGTGTACGCCTACTTCAACAACGACGGCGCGGGCAACGCCGTGCGGGACGCCGAGACCCTGCGGTCCCTGCTCGGCTGAACGGTCAGGCGCGTACGAGCGCGTCGTACATCTCGGCGAACCGGGCCCGTCGTTCCGCGTAGTGATCGGCGTGCACGGGCCGGGGTTCGTACGTCACTCCGGTGGCCCGGGGTGCGCGCCGGACGTCCGGTGCCAGCACGTCGAGCGCGAGCAGCGCCGTGCCCCGCTGCGTGGCGCGCCGCCGGGTCACGTGGGTGACGGGTCGCCCGAGCACGTCGGCGAGGATCTGAAGCCACTCGGGCTGGTCGTTGCTGACCCGGCCGGCCGCCGCGACCTCCACGACCTGCGGGGCGGCCGGGTGCAGTTCGTCGGCGACGCGCGCATAGGTCATGGCCACGCCCTCGACGACCGCGCGGAAGAGCGTGTCGGCGTCGGTGGCCGCGGACACCCCGGCGAACGTGGCGCGAGCCCCGCCGGCCCAGCCCGGCGCGCGTTCACCGGTGAGGTAGGGCAGCACGAGCGGGGTGGCGTCGCTCGGCGGCGCGGTGAGGGCGTTCGCGAGCGCCGGGCTCAGGCGCAGCGTGCCCTGCGCCCAGCTGACGGCGCGGCCGACGTCGTTGATCGCCCCGCCGAGCAGCGTGCGCCGCGCGTCGACCCGGTAGTTCCACAACCCGAACGGCAGGGGATCGGCCGGGCCGTCGAGCAGCACCCGCAGCGCACCGCTGGTGGCGGTCGCCGCGGTCATCACCGTGGCGTCGGTCGCCCCGGATCCGATGTTGCTGGCGAAGCCGTCGGTGATGACGGGAAACCAGGTGGCCCGGGCGAGGGCGGGCCGGCGCGCCGGTGCCGCCGAGGGTGCCGGCTGCGTCATGTCCAGCGGCGGGGAGAACTGCCCGCGGTCGGCGCCCGCGGCGGCGAGCAGCTCGGCGTCGAGCTCGCCGGTGCGCCGGTCGAGCAGGCCGGTCCACGCGACCGTGGACGTCCCGGCGAGCGGGTGCCCGATCAGCCGGGCCCAGATGTACTCGCCCAGGGACCACCAGTGTGCGGCCTCGGCGACGACGTGCGGTTGCGCTGCAGCGAGCCAGCGCAGGCGCGGGGCGTGGTAGCTGGTGTGCAGGCGGGTGCCGGTGCGCTGCTGTACCGCGTGCTCGTCGAGCTGCTCCCGTAGTGCGGTGACCGCCGTGGCGCTGCGCGAGTCGGCGTAGGTCAGGCAGGGGGTGAGCGCGCGTCCGGCCCGGTCGACCGCGATCAGCGAGGCGGCGAAGGTGTCCATCGCGACCCCGGCGATGCGCGTGGCCAGTCGCGGGTTGCCGGTCACCGCGTCGAGGACCTGCTCGACCTCCGCGGTCACCTGGTCGGGGTCGATGACCGACGTGCCGTCGGTCGCCACCGTGAAGGCGTGCGGAACCTTGTGCTGCAGGCCGTGGACCCGCCGCCCGGACGCGTCGTGCACGCCGCCCCGGGTTGCGGTGGAGCCGATGTCCAGCGCGAGGACCAGCGGATCCAGCGCTGCTTCGAGGGCGACGTCGTCATCGGTCTTGGTCATCGCGATCCTCGTGGTCGGGCGGCGCACGTCTCCTCGCACCGTAACCCAGCCCTCGGCCGGCCGCCCGCTGACCAACCTGATATGTATGAGTCATGCATACCAGCAACGTGGTCGCCGCGTATGTGCTCGCGGTGCACGATCAACTGCGCGGCGGCATGCGGCACGCCGAGCTGGACCCCCGGGAGCTCGCGGCCCTGACGCTGGTCGCCGAGCACGACGGGTGCTCGCTGGACTGGCTGCGCGGCCGGGTCGAGCTCACCCAGTCCGGCACCGTGCGCCTCGTCGATCGGCTCGCCGGCCGGGACCTGCTGCGCCGCGGCGTCTCGACCGGCCGGGGTGTGCCGTTGCATGTGACCGAGCGCGGCGCCGACAGCCTGGACCGCTGGCGCGGCGAGCGCGACCGCATCGTCGACGGCCTTCTGGCCGCCGTCCCGGCCGAGCAGCGGAGCCTGCTCGTCGACGCGATGGCCGCCGTCCTGACCGGGCAGCAACGCCGCCGCCCGCAGGCCGACGCGACCTGCCGCACCTGCTCCTGGGAGGCCTGCGGACGCGACTGCCCCGTCGACCGCAGTGTCCCGGCCACCCCCGGCGGCGGGTCATGACCGAGACCCGGCCGGGCACCCGGCCGGAGATATCGGGCCGGCGGCTCCCGCGGGCGGTGTGGACCGCCGGGGCGGTGACCTCACTGGCCTCGACGGCGGACAACTTCGTACTCTTCCTGCTGCTGTGGGTCGCCCAGCCGCAGGGCTGGTCGGCGGTTCAGACGGCGGCGGTCGTGCTGGTCCTGCGCCTGCCGACGCTGACCACCGGTGTGCTGCTGGGGCGGGCCGTCGACCGGTGGGGTGGTCGCCGCCTGATCCTGCTCGATCTGACCGGCCGGGCCGTTCTTCTGCTGCTGCTCGTGCTGAGCTCCCGTGCGGCGGACACGCTGCCCCTGGTGCCGGTGCTCGTCCTCGGCGGGCTCTGCGGTGCCCTCGCCCCGGCCAGCTACGCCGGCGTCCGCTGGCTGGTCCCCCGGATCGCCGACACCGAGCAGCTCGGGCGGGCCAACGCCGTGGTCGCTCTCGGCGACCAGCTGCCGCTGATGCTCGGCGCCGCCCTGGCCGGGCCCTCGCTGGCCCTGCTCGGCGCCGCCACGAGCATGGTCGTGCCGGCCGGCCTGCTCCTGGTCGCGGCGGCACTCGCGCTCACGCTGCCGCGCCCCGACCCTGATCCGCCGGCGACGGCCGGCCGCCCCGCCGGCCCGCCGCGAGAACGGGACGCCAACCGGCGGGTGCCCCCGCGCGTGCTCGCCCTCATCGCCCTGTCCACCGCCTACTACTTCGCCTACGGGCCGTTCGAAACCGCCAGCCCGCCATTCGTACGGGGTCAGCTCGGTGCCACCGAGGGCGCCTACAGCCTGTTGTGGGCCCTGTTCGGCATCGGCGCGCTCGCCACCCTGACCGCCGCGCCGCTGCTCAGCCGGCGCCGCCCCGGCCTGGTCAACGCCGTGGGCGCCCTCGTCTGGGGCGCGGTCATGCTGCCGATCGCGGTCATCCACCAGGTGCTACCGGCCGCCGCGCTGTTCCTGGTCGGCGGCGCGATCTGGGGCCCGTACACCACCATCGAGACCGGCGCCCTGCAGCGCTGGGTCTCGCCGGCCCGGCACGGAGCCGTGTTCGGCCTGCAACGCAGCCTGCTGTCGGTGGCGACCCCGCTCGGCGCGGCCCTGGCCGCCATCGCCCTCCAGGAAGTCGCCCCCCGCACCGTGCTCGCGGTCAGCGCGGGCGGTTGCGCCCTCGCCGGGCTGCTGGCGCTGACCAGCCGGGATCTTCGCCGGGCACAGTAGGTCACCGCCAGCTGTTCGTGCGTATCCCCACCGCGTCCACCGCCAGTGTCCCGCTGCGCACCTCGAGCGTCACCGTGTGCCGGCCCGGCGGCAGGTCGCGCAGGTCGAAGGTCTGCTGGAAGTTGGTGGACGCCCTGGTCGGCTGGTCCGTCGCGACAAGGCTGCCGTCCACCCGTACGTCGAGGCGTGCGCTGCCGTCGTTGGGGCCGAGGATGTCGAGGCCGGAGCCGGTGAACGTGGACGTGAGCGTGGCGCCGGCGCCCTGACTCGTCGACGCCGAGCGGTGGTATTCGTACATGCCGCGGCCGTTGGTGTGCCGCCAGCCGCCGCCGTAGATCAGATCGTTCATCTGCAGGTTGTCGAGCAGTTCCGCGTAGTAGGGATGGAAGCCCGGCACCCGTTCGATCCGCAGGTTGTCGAACCGGGTGTAGTGGAAGCCGCTCGCCAGGTCGACCCGGCCGGACAGGAATGGTGCGGGATCGCTCCAGGTGAACACCGGCCGGCCGTCGACGAACCCGGTCACCTGGTTGCCGGTGACCCGGATCGCCAGCCGGTGCCATCCGGCCGGGTCGAACCCGTCGAGGGTGCCGCCGGCAACCGTCGTGCCGGTGCGGCGGAACTGCCAGGTGCCGTCCGATCCCAGGCGCAGCGCGTACGGGGTGCCGTTGAGGCTGTGCGAACTGCCGCCGCCGGTCGAGCGTGCGCCGATCGCGGCGTAGTTGTCGGCCGCCGGCCCGCGCTCGAAGCGCACGTCGACGCGCGCCTGGTAGTCGGTCCACCGCAGGTCGCCGACGCCGGTGATCGGCTCGCCGTCGTTCCACGCGCGGCCGACGCCGGTGGCTTCCCGGTCCACCTGCTGGCGCAGCACGTACTCCCGGTCGTTGACCCTGACGGCCTCGAACGCGCCGTTGCGATCCCAGGTGTACAGCGGATCGGCGCCGGTGTCGCCGCCGCGCGAGGCGGTGAAGTCCTTCCGCCTGTTCGTGACCGAGCCGTCCGCGCCGATGACCGGCACGGTCTTGCCGCGGTAGTCGAACCCGTCGGCCCAGAGCACGCCGTGCGCCGGATCGGCGTCCAGAACCGGGCGCTCACCCTCCACCGGCAACGGTGCCGTCCACTGCGGGTCGCCGGTCACGTCCAGGGAGGTGACGGTGACGACGGCGTACGGCTTGACCTCGACGGTGTACGCGCCATCCGGCCCGGCCGCCAGGTCGGCGACGTGCCTCTTGTAGTTCGCGTCGAAGGCCTGGCCCGGGTCCGCGGCCCGGGTCTCCCAGGCCGCGAGCCGGGGCGACTCGCCCAACCGGAATCCGCTCGGTCTGATCCGGTACGTCTTGGCCTGCTCGGAGTCGTTGACGATGACCGTCGAGAAGTCCGTCGCGTCCGGCGCCGCCATGGTCAGGTAGTCGGGCAGGCCGTTGCGGCCCACGACCGGATTGGTGCCGGTGGCGGTGGACGCGCTGGCCTGCGGGACGGCCCGCCAGATCCCGGCCGTGCCGGTGTCGTTCTCCCAGCCGGCGGCCGCGAAACTGGTGAAGTGCTGCAGCACGGCCAGGCCGGCGTCGTAGTGCATCCATCCGGACCACGGGTCGCGGGCCGAGACGAGTTCCTTGAACGCGTACTGGCCGCCCTCGTAGAACGAGCCGATCGCCGGCTGGTAGACGAAATGCGTCCGGCGGGACATCACGAAGCCTTTGACGACGGTGTTGGCCATCTCCAGCGCGCTGCCCGAGCCGCCCAGGCCGGTGCCGGGCACGGTCGGGTCGGGGGTGTTGTTGTTCGGCCGGAACGCCGAGTTGCTGAAGGTGGCCTGGGCCTCGCTGTTCCAGACCTCCTTGTCGTACTGCTCGGCGAGTTGCTTGAAGCTGCCGGCGCTGTCGTCGTCGGTGTTGTAGTGGTAACCGGCCACCGCCACCGCCGTACGCAGATCGGCGTCGGCGGTCATCGACGGCCCGAACGTGCCGATGCCGGCCTCGTCGGAGATGACGATCTTGATCCGGTGGTAGCGGTCGGCCTCACCGGGCCGGAAGCCGGTGGTGTCGGTGCGCACCAGGTTCGCGTACCGCTTCGTCCAGGTCAGGTCGGCCGCGGCCTCGTTCACACCGGGGTTGACGTAGTCCACCATGAAGCCGTAGGCGCGATAGGCCGCGAGAATCGTGTCCTTGTACCACCGATAGATCTTGTCGTTGCTGTCCGCCCAGGCCGGCGCGTTCCAGCGCAGAATGCTGACCTTGAGATCGGGGTTGATCCGCTTGGCGTCGGCGGCCAGCTGGAAGCCCGGGGCGCGCGCGACGTCGGCCGGTTCCGTCTCCCAGCGCATGGTGGCGGGGTCCGGGCCGGTCGAGTTGTTCCGGTCGTTCCCCATCTCGATCTTGACGTGGGTCATGATGGGGTGCTCGCCGCCGAACAGGATCCGCAGCAGTCGCGCGTAGCTGTCCGGATGCTGGGCCTTGTAGTCCAGCAGGAGGGCACTGGTGCTGTTCGCGCTCAGCACGCCGAAGCCCTTGAACGTCAGGCCGTTGACGTTGCCCGCGGCGATGTCGGCCGCGTTCACGGCGACGTCGATGGTCTGCCCCGGTTCGGCGACAACCGCGGCTGCCGGGTACGACGGTGCGATCACCCCGTACCCGAGCAGGAACACGGCCACGGCGGTCGATACGCGCCTGCGTGACATGGCGACCCATTCCGATCGGCGGTAGGTTCGCGGAATCATATCGACAGGCATCACTTCGCCGAGCTGAAACGATCCGAATCGAACACGACGGCACACGGTCGACCACGGCCGACCGCACCTGGGCCGACGATGGAGGATGACGCGATGACCCCGGACGTCCGAGATGACCTGGCTGATCCGGCGTTCCACGCCGATCCCCACTCGTTCTACGCACGCTGGCGGCAGAGCGGCCCCGTCCGCCCGGTCGTTCTCCCAGGCGGTGCCGGCGGCTGGCTCGTCACCGGGTACGACGACGCCCGGCAGGCCCTCACCGACCCTCGCCTCTCCAAGGAGATCCAGCCGTCGCAGGTCAACGACCCGATCCCGGCGGACATCCGCAAAGCCATCAGCCATCACATGCTGGCCGCCGACCCGCCCGACCACACCCGCCTGCGCCGCCTGGTCACCGCGGCCTTCACCGCCCGGCGGATCGAGGCGCTGCGCCCGCGCATCGAGCAGATCACCGACGATCTGCTCGACGCCATGGCCGGCCGGGAGCAGGTCGACCTGATCGACGCGCTCGCGTTCCCGCTGCCCATCCAGGTGATCTGCGAGCTGCTCGGCATCCCGTCGGAGGATCGGGACAGCTTCCGCAGCTGGTCCAACACGCTGGTCGGGGGCCAGGCGCTGCGGAACCGGCTGCCGGCCGCGATGGCCGCGCTGGTGTCCTACGTGCGAGCGCTGATCGCCGAACGGCGGCAGCACCCGGGCGACGACCTGCTCTCGGACCTGATCGCGGTGCGCGACCAGGCCGACCAGCTCTCCGAGGACGAGCTGTCGTCGATGGTGTTCCTGCTGCTCATCGCCGGTCACGAGACCACCGTCAACCTGATCGGAAACGGCTCCTACCTGCTGCTGTCGGACCGCGAGCGGTGGGAGCGGCTCCGCGCCGACCCCGCCCGGCTGCCGGCCGCCGTCGAGGAGTTCCTCCGCTACGAGAGCCCGGTCGAGACCGCCACGTTCCGCATCACCACCGAGGACGTCGAGATCGGCGGCGCCGTCGTGCCGGCCGGCGAGATCGTCGTCATCAGCCTGTTGTCCGCCAACCGCGACGGCAACCGCTTCCCGGACGCGGCCGACCTGCGACTCGACCGGCCGCAGAATCCGCACCTGGCGTTCGGCCACGGCATCCACTACTGCCTCGGCGCGCCGCTGGCCCGGCTGGAGGCGCAGATCGCGTTCGGCCGGCTGCTGGTCCGCTTCCCGGGGCTACGGCTGGCGACCGACGAGGAGCCGGGCTGGCGCCCCGGCCTGCTGATGCGGGGCCTGCAGCGGTTGCCGGTGCGGACCGACTGACGACCGCGCGGCCGCGGGCCGGCGTCGGGGGCGCCAGGTCGCCGCCAGGGCGCCGGCGAGCAGTAGCTCGGTGAGATCACCGCCGTAGTACATGATCGTGGCGCCGGTCTGCCGGTCGGCCGTGCTCGCCGGGATGCGCACGAGGGCGCCGGCGTACAACAGCTGCGACAGGGTGGCGTGCGCGGCGACGGCGATGCCGAGGACGATCAGCCGCGTCTTCACCGAAGGCCGGTGCGGCATCGGGTCGGGCGCGGCGACGGCCCACGCGAACAGCCAACCGGAGAGCAGAAAATGCAGATCCAAGGCTTGATGTACGGCCGGGTCGGCGCCGGCCCGGGCGAACAGGGGAGTGCAGTAGAGCGCGGCCAGCGTGCCCACCGTGAGGCACAGAGCGGTGACCGGGTGGGTGACCAGTCGCACCGCGGGGGTTCGCAACGCCCGCACCACTCGCCGGGCATGTGCTGCCGGCAGGAACCGGAGAAGCAGAGTGATCGGCGCACCCAGGATCAGGCCGAGCGGCGCGACCATGCCGATCAGCAGATGCCGGGTCATGTGCCCGGCGAAGGTGCCCGGCGCGATACCGGCGGCCAGGGCCAGCACGGCGCAGCCGGCCATGAACGACGCGCCGCGCCACGCCGGCCAGCTGCGGGCCGGCCCGGAGACGCGGATGCTCAGCCATTCGTAGCCGAGCGCGAGCAGCGCCGCGGCGAGCAGAACGAGATCCGCATCGCCGTGCCGGTGGCCGGTCACCGGACGGCGAGCGCGTCCGCGCGCTCACGCTGGATCAGCCATCCGGCCGCTACCAGGACCGCGCCGAGCGCCAGGAAGCCGACGTCCCAGGCGGTCTGGTGCGGTCCGCTCCGGACATGGTGAATGCCCAGGATCTCGTGGTCGATGATGCCCTCGACCAGATTGAACAGTCCCCAGCCGGCGAGCACCCAGCCCCAGAGCGCCCGCCTGGTCCAGACGCGGCGCCGGTCGGTGGTCAGCCGCGAGTACAGCAGGGCCAGTCCGGCCAGGACGAACAGCCACGTGACGACGTGGAACGTACCGTCCCAGGCGGTGTTCATCCGTAGCCCGGTCACCTCGTCGGGGGAGTAGTACTTCACGCCGATGCGGTCGGAGTCGGTGCTGCTCAGCATGTGATGCCACTGCAGCAGCTGATGCAGGACGATGCCGTCCACGAATCCGCCCAGGCCGATGCCGAGCAGGAGCCCGGGCGCGCGCAACTCTTTAGCCATGCGGCCCGACTACCCCATCAAGCGGGCTCCATGTGTGCCCCCGCGACGATTAGGGGCTTCCCGGGTGGGTATGGGAATGCGCTGAAAACGGGTACCAATCATGAGGGGGTGGGCATGGAGTTCGACGGCCCGGACGACGACAGGCTTGCCGAAACCGGGATCGCGGCGGCCGACCTGTCCGAGGATGATCTGCTGCGGGAGCTGGAGCAGCTGCACCGCACGCGGCACGAGACCTTCCTGCACGCGCCGACCCAGGCGCTGCAGCATCACTCCGAGCGCACCGCCGACCTGGAGCTCGAATATCTGCGCCGGCACCCGGAGCGGGAAATCGATCAGTCCCGGCTGCGGGACCAGGCCCGCGAACGTACCTCGTAGCGCGGCCGGCCCCCGGGTCGCGCTACGCCGCGACCCGGGCTTGTCGCGCTGCTGCGGTCGATCCGGAGATAGCCCACGCCCATCAACTCCTCGGCACGCCGGCGGCGACGTCCGGGCGTACCTCGGTGCCCGGCATCCGCACGGCGGTGATCGTTCCGGCCTCGTCGCCATTCGCATCGACAACGGTCATTCGGTGTCCGGGTTTGTTCCCCCGCGGACCGGCGCCAAACGACCGGACCGCGCCCGGTTGCCCGCCCCGCCCTCGATATGTCGCGTAAGCGGACGCCGGGCGGAGAACTGCGGCGGGAACGGGCGAAGTCGGCAGCCTGCCCGGGAATCTCTAGGAAGGTGGGCTCATGACATCGGAGCAGGACGGCCTCTGGCTCGAGGCGCTGTCCGGCGTGCTGGGCCGCTCGCACCTGTGGCAGCCGCAGGAGTTGGCGCCCGCGGTGTCCGCCGCGCTGGCGCCGCTCGGCATCCGGACGACGATCTACCTGGTCGATGACGAGCAGCGCGCGCTGCGGATGATCCCGACCGCCGACCGGCCCGCCGGTGAGCCGCTGTCGATCGAGGGCACCCTCGCCGGTACGGCGTTCAGCCTGGTGCGGACCCGGCCGACCGGGGATTCGGGGTGGTGGGTGCCGATGGTCAACGGCACGGACCGGCTCGGGGTCATCGAGTTCGTCTTTCCCGGCGGCCTCGACACCGGCGACGAGGCGCTGCGCCGGCGGTGCGAGACGATGGCCGGCCTGGTCGGGCACATGGTCACGGTGACCACTCCCAAGGGCGACTTTCTGCCCCGGGCCCGCCGGGCCAGGCCGATGTCGGCCAGTGCGGAACTGCTCGATCAGATGCTGCCGCCGATGACGGTCGCCTGCGAGCGCCTGACGATCAGCGCGATCCTCGAACCGCGCTACGACGTCGGCGGCGACGGCTACGACTACGCCATCGACGGCTCGATGGCCCGGATGTCGGTCTTCGACGCGGTCGGGCACGGCCTGCGAGCCGGACTGGCGCACACCGTCGCGACGGTGTCGATCCGGGCCGCCCGGCGGGCCGGCGGCGACCTGCCGGCGCAGGCCGCCGCCGCCGACGCGGCGCTGCTGGAGCAGTTCGGGGCCGAAGCCCGGTTCGTCACGGCGATCCTGGCCGAACTCGACACGGAGACCGGCGCGCTGCGGTACATCAACGCCGGACATCCGGCGCCGCTGCTGCTGCGCGACGGTAAGTTCGTCAAGGAACTACCGGCCGGACGCCGTACGCCGCTCGGGGTGCCGCCCACCGGGCCGGCGCTCGGCCACGAACTCCTGCACCCCGGTGATTCGCTGCTGCTCTACACCGACGGCATCACCGAGGCGCGGAACACCGAGCAG
The DNA here is from genome assembly GCF_018332695.1 of Paractinoplanes toevensis. GTDB lineage: Bacteria > Actinomycetota > Actinomycetes > Mycobacteriales > Micromonosporaceae > Actinoplanes > Actinoplanes toevensis. Next base: position 98,050 of record NZ_BOQN01000133.1, on the reverse strand, counting down.
GAGATGTTCGGGACGGGCCGGCTCATCGAGCACGCCGAACGGCACGCCGCCGCGGGGCTGCCCGCGCCGGAGGCCCTGCGACGGCTGGCGCACGCCGTCGCCGAGTTCCACGAGGGGCCGGCCGTGGACGACGCCACCCTGCTGCTTCTCAGCCTGAACCCGGAGCGGTAGTTCGTCCGGAGCGGGGGTACTCGGGTGCTATGTCGCTCAGCACCGACCGGAAGAAGCGCGACTTCCCCGCGGCCGACGCGGGCTCGCCGGCCGCGCTCGACGCCCTCGGCAAGGGCGGCACCTGGGAGATCTTCGGCCGGTCGCTGCGGGTCACCAACCTCGACAAGGTGCTCTTTCCAGGGCGGGACGGCGAGGCGCCGGTCACCAAGCGCGAGTTCCTCCGCTACACCGCGCAGGTCGCGCCCATCCTGGTGCCCTATCTGACCCGGCGGGCGCTCAACCTGCACCGCTACCCGGACGGCGCCGACCGGCCCGGCTTCTGGCACAAGGAGCTGCCCGGCCACGCGCCCGACTGGCTGCCACGCTGGGACAACCCGGAGGCCGATCCAGGGGAGACGCGGACCTACCTGGTCGTGGACGAGCCGGCCGCTCTGGTCTGGGCGGCCAACTTCGGCGGCCTCGAATGGCATCCGTGGACCTCGCGGGTCTCCGCGCCGCACGAGCCCAGCTATGCGCTCATCGACCTCGACCCGGGGGTGTCGACCCGGTGGGCGGACGTACTCGAGCTCGCCCGGCTGCACCGCACCGCGTTCGAGCATCTCGGCGTGGCCGCGCGGGCCAAGGTCACCGGGCGGCGGGGTATCCAGATCTGGGTGCCGATCGACGCCGGGCCCAGCTTCGACGAGACCCGGGCCTGGGTGGAGCGGCTGTCCCGGACGGTCGGTGCGGTCCTGCCCGAGCTGGTCAGCTGGAAATGGCAACGCAGCGACCGCGGCGGGCGGGCCCGGCTCGACTACACCCAGAACGCGATCAACAAGACGCTGGTCGCGCCGTACAGTCCGCGGCCCGCCGCCGGCGCGCCGGTCTCCGCCCCCATCGAATGGGACGAGCTGGATGATCCGTCGCTGCGGCCGGACGGCTTCACGATCCGCACGATCCTGCCGCGCCTGGCCGAACGGGGTGACCTCTTCCATGACGTGCTCGACCGTCCGCAGCAACTTCCACCGCTGAGCTGAAGGAGGCTCCATGAACCAGCCACAGGACGAGACCATCGGTGCCCTCGAGACGGTGCACCGGTTCGATGACGGGCCGATGCCGACCGGCGTGAGCGTGTCGGCCACCGGACGGGTGTTCGTCAACTTCCCGAAGTGGGGCGACGACGTCGCCTTCACCGTTGCCGAGATCCGCGACGGTCGGGCGGTCGCCTTTCCCGATCAGCACCTGAACAGTCCGGCCGGCGACGATGACCCGGCCGCCTTCGTGTCCGTGCAGAGCATCGTGGTCGATCCCGCCGACCGGCTCTGGGTGCTCGACACCGGCGCGCCGATGTTCCGGAAGACTCGGCGCGGCGGGCCGAAACTGGTCTGCGTCGACCTGGCCAACGGCGATGCGGTCGTGCAGACCATCCTGTTCGAGCCGGACGTGGCCCTGCCGACGACCTACCTCAACGACGTGCGGTTCGATCTGCGGCGAGGCGAGGCCGGGGTCGCGTACATCACCGACTCGTCCGATCAGGGGCCGAACGGGCTGATCGTCGTCGACCTGGCCACCGGGCAGGCGTGGCGGCGGTTGCACGATCACCCGTCCACCAAGGCGGTCCGGCCGCCGGACCTGCTGCCGATCGTCGAGGGGGCGGTGTTCATGGAACGGCCGCCGGATGGGCCGGCCGAGCCGGTGCTGATGGGCTCGGACGGCATCGCCATCGCGGCCGACGGCTCCCGGATCTACTACTGCCCGCTCGCCTCCCGCCGCTGGTACAGCGTGGACGCCGTGGCGCTGGCCGACCGCTCGGTGAGCGACGCCGAGGTCGCCGCGACCGTCGTGGACGAGGGCGACAAGGGCGGCGTCTCCGACGGCCTGGAGACCGACGACCAGGGGCGGCTCTACGTGACCAGCTGCGAGCAGAACGCCGTTCTGCGCCGGTTGCCGGACGGCACGTTCGAGACACTCGTGCACGATCCGCGGCTGCTCTGGCCGGACACCATGTCGGTCGCCGGCGGTTACCTCTACGTCACCGCCAACCAGCTGCACCGGCAGGACAAGTACCAGCACGGCAAGGACCTGCGGCAGTACCCGTACTCCCTCTTCCGGGTGGCGATCGACGCGGGGCCCGTACGCCTGCGTCCGTGAGCCCTTCCGGCCGGAGGCAACGGCGCGGCGAGACGCCGGCGGACGTGCAGGTCGATCAGCTTTCGGAACGCGGGACGGTGCTCCGGTCACGGAACCGGAGCACCGTCGCTCATCTGCGGGTCTTGGGCAGGTCGAACTGGTCGGCGGACTTGCAGTCCTTCTGGTTGCCGATCGCGGCGGGGCCCAGTTCCGCGAGGGCATCGCGAGCCCGTTCCCGGCCGAGGTTCCAGGCGTACCAGGGGTCGGGGTTCTTGAGATCCGCCGCGATCCAGCTGAGCGTGCACCGGCGTACCGGATCGGGCAGTTTGGTCAGGGCCGGGGTCGCGTCGGCCGAGAGGGCACGCAGGTACCAGGCGTCGATCTTCCCGGAGCCCGCGTAGCGGGCGGCGTTGCGGCTGGCCACGTAGCCCTCGGGGTCCAGGGCGGCCAGGCCGAGCAGCATCAGCACGGCCAGTCCGACGGTGGTTCCGGGGATCCAGCGGCCCTGCCACTTGATGCCGGCGACCGCGATCAGCACGAAGATCACGCCGAGCAGCATTTCCGACGCCATCACGAAGATCCGCTCACCGGTGAAGCTGTAGACCCGCTGGTATTCCCACATCCGCGACAGCGCGGATGCCACGATGACGACGCTCAGGGCACACAGCAGACCGAGGAGTACGCGGAGCAGGACCCGTTCCGCCGGCTGGTCCCGTTTCGCCCAGCGGGCCAGGGCCGCGATCAGCGCCAGCGACAGCAGGGTGACGGCGACCAGCTGCCAGAAGCCGCTCCGGGCGTACTGCGAGTAGCTGAGCCCGGCCGTCTTCAGCACGTGCCGGCTCCCACCGAACAGCACGGTGAACTGGACCGCCACGAAACCGCCGAAGAGCAGCACCAGTGCGGCACCGGCCGGCGCCCACTCGATCAGGCCGAACCGTCCCTTGCCCTCGGTGTCCAGGCTGGACGTCGCCGGCGGCGCGGTCAGCGTGTAGATCCCGGCGACGGCGAGCAGGCCGCCGGCCACGGCCAGGAAGATCCACTGGAAGATCGAGCCGATCGCGAAGTCGGGGATGACATCGTCCAGCAGCTGGGAGAACGCGACGTCGGCGGACGACAGCAGCGCGCCGAAGACGAGCAGCACCATGACGGTGAGGGCGACCGAGAAGAACGTCCGCCGGGCGATTCCCGGGCTGCGGCTCGCTTTCAGGTGCTTACGGACCCAGGGGATGCCGGCGAACGCCGCGTAGGGCGCGGCTATCAGGCTGAACAGGATCGACCGGACCTGCCGGCCGCCGACGATCGCCAGCGCGGTGCAGCCGATCGCGCCGAGCACGCTGAACGTCACCAGCCACCACGCGTTGCGGAACGCCGGGACGAGCATCAGGGCGAGCGCCGCCGCGGCCCAGCCGGACCGGACCAGCCGCTCGCCGCGCGGCAGATCGGTGGATTCCCGGACGCCGAACGCCACTCCGAGCGTCAGCACCAGCCAGCCGAGGAACCAGCCGATACCCACCCGGTCCAGCGGCAGGAAGATCAGGAAACCGAGGGCGCCGGCCAGCACACCGGCCGGGACGGCCCAGCCCTTGGCCTCCTTCGGCCCGGCCCAGTGCTTCTTGCGGAACGTCTGCCACGGGCTCGGCGTCCGCTCGTACGTGCCGAACGGGCGCGCCGGGTACGGCGGTGCCTGAGGTTGCGGGCGCTGAGAGACCAGCGCCGGGACCGGCGGGGGTGTCGGGGTCGCGTCCTCCGCCGGCGCCGGTGCCGGCGGGGTGGGTGGGGCCGGCTTGACCGTGGTTTTCTCGGCCTGATCAGCCGGCTTGGGGACGGCGGGCACGGTGACGGCGGGCCTGGTGACGGCCGGGACCGACGCCGGGGCCGGGACCATGGGTACGAACAGTGCGTACCCCCGCGTCCCGGATGGGATCTGGATCGGGATCGCCCAGGCCGTCTCGCCGTCGGTCCCGGGCCAGACCATCGACGGGATCACGTCGGTAGGCGGCATGACCAGCAGCTGGGGTGCCGGCACGGGGGCGGCGGGAACATCGTTGTTCGTGTCCGCGGGAGCGGCCTTCGCCGCCTTCGCGGGATCGGGCTGCTCTGATGGCAGGTCCGCCACTACACCCTCCTCGGTTGTCAGTCCGCACACCGTAAGCCGTGCGCACGGCAATTTCTACGCCAGGACGGGTCCGTATCGCCGCGACGACCGATCGGATTGGCACGGAAGAGGGAGGTACCCGGTCCGGCTACGGTGCCGGCAGGTCGGTCCGGGTCACGATCAGCTCCGCGCCCACTTCGGGTGCCCGGTCGGAATCCGGTCGGACGAGTTCGGCCCGGACCTCGTGCGCGGTCAGCTCACCGCTTTGGATCTGCTCGGCGAAGTGACACGCCACCCGCTGCCCGGAGTCGTCGAACACGCGCAGCTCGGGCCGTTCGTCGGTGCACCGGGGCTGCGACCACGGGCACCGGGTGCGGAACCGGCATCCGCTCGGCGGATCGGCCGGCGACGGCAGGTCACCGGCCAGCAGGATGCGCTCCCGCCGGTCCTCCACCCGCGGGTCGGGGATGGGCACGGCCGAGAGCAGAGCCCGGGTGTACGGATGCAGGGGGCGCTCGTAGAGCTGATCGCCGTCGGCCTCCTCGACCAGCGATCCGAGATACATCACGCCGATGGTGTCGGAGATGTGCCGGACCACGGCCAGGTCGTGCGCGATGACCAGATAGGTCAGCCCGAGCGACTCCTGCAGGTCGCCGAGCAGGTTGATCACCTGGGCCTGGATGGACACGTCCAGCGCGGACACCGGCTCGTCGGCCACGATCAGCTCGGGGCCGAGGACCAGGGCCCGGGCGATGCCGATGCGCTGCCGCTGCCCGCCGGAGAACTCGTGCGGGTACCTGTTCAGCGCCGACGCCGGCAGCCCGACCGAGTCCAGGGTGGCTCTCAGCCGCTTCTGCACACCGGCCCGGTCGGTGTGCAGGCCGTGCGCCTTGAGGCCCTCGACGAGCATGGACTGCACCGACTGCCGCGGGTCCAGGCTGGACATCGGGTCCTGGAACACCATCTGCATGCGCCGGCGGAACAGTCGCATCCGCTCGCCCTCGAGCGAGCGGACGTCGGTGCCGTCGAAGGTGATCTCGCCACTGGTCGGCTCGACCAGGCGCAACAGCCCGCGGCCCAGCGTCGACTTGCCACACCCGGACTCGCCGACCAGGCCGTACGTCTCGCCCTTCCTGATCTCCAGGGAGACACCGTCGACGGCATAGACGTACCCGACCGTACGGTCGAAGAGCAGTCCGCTTTTGATCGGGAAGTGGACCTTGAGGTTGTCGATCTTGACCAGTGCCTCGGTCATACCGGCACCTCCTTGGGTACGGGGTTCGTGCATCGCAACGCGCCACCCAGCAGGGGCACCGTCTCGCCGATGCAGTCGTCGATCACCCGGTCGCAGCGGGGAGCGAAGGCGCAGCCCTCCGACCACGGGATGTTGTCGCTGACCGAACCGCGGATCTGGTGCAGCCGCCCGCCGCGGTCGGCATCCAGGCGGGGAACCGACTGCAACAGACCATCGGTGTACGGGTGGCGCGGCTCGGCGAACAGGTGGTGGCGTCCGGCCCGCTCGACCACCTTGCCGGCGTACAGGACGTTGACCGTGTCGCAGAGGCCGGCCACCACGCCCAGGTCGTGGGTGATCATGACCAGCGCCGTGCCGGAGTTGTCGACCAGTTCCTTGAGCAGGGTGAGGATCTGCGCCTGGATGGTCACGTCCAGCGCCGTGGTCGGCTCGTCGGCGATCAGCAGCCGCGGCTTGCAGGCCAGCGCGATGGCGATCAGCGCCCGCTGCCGCATGCCCCCGGAGAGCTGGTGCGGAAACTCCTTGAGCCGTCGCTCCGGGTCGGGAATGCCGACCGCGTCGAGCAGGCCGCGGGCCTCCCGCAGTGCCTCCCGCCGGGTCCGGCCCTGGTGGCGTTCCAGCACCTCGGCCACCTGCAGTCCGAGAGGGATCACCGGGTTCAGCGAGGACAACGGGTCCTGGAAGATCATGCCGATATCCCGGCCCCGCCGGTCCCGCAGCTCCGCCGGGCGCAGTTTCAGCAGGTCGGTGTTCTCGAACAAGACTTCGCCGGCGACCGTGTTGCCGCGGCGGGGGAGCAGGCCCATGATCGCCAGGCTGGTCACCGACTTGCCGCAGCCGGACTCGCCGACCAGCCCGACCGTCTGGCCGGGTTCGACCGTGAAGCTGACCCCGTCCACCGCCGTGACGGGCCGGGTGCCCCTGCGCTGGAAGACGACCGACAGATCACGTACGTCGAGCAGAGCCACGACAAATCACCGCCGGTTCTTCGGGTCGAGCGCCTCACGGATGCTCTCACCCAGCAGGGTGAAGCCGAGGGCCACGAGAATGATCGCCAGGGCCGGGAAGTAGGCCAGCTCCGGGCGGACCTCGAAATACCGCACGCCGTCCACCCCCAGCATCAGGCCCCACTCGGCCCGGTTGATGTCCGGGTCGCCGAGGCCCAGGAACGACAGCGCGGCCGCGTCCAGGATGGCTACCGCGAAGGTCAGGGTGGCCTGCACGATGACCGCGGTGAGCGAGTTCGGCAGCATGTGCCGCAGCACGATGTCGTGCCGCTTCACGCCCAGCGCGCGGGCCGCGAGCACGTGATCACTCTCCCGTTGCGCCAGCATCGACCCCCGGAGCAGGCGGGCGAAGATCGGCACGTTCACCACCGCGACCGCGATGATCACCGTCCACTGGGTGGACCGGCTGGCCAGGGCGACCAGGGTGATCGCCAGCAGGAGGCTGGGCAGGGCCAGCATGACGTCGGTGAGCCGCATGACCACCATGTCGACCCGGCCCCCGACGGCGCCGGCGATCACGCCGAGCAGCACGCCCAGCAGCAGGCCGATGAGGGTGGCGAGGACGCCGACGAACAGCGTCTGGCGGGCGCCGTAGATCATCCGGGAGGCGAAGTCCCGGCCCAGCGGGTCGCTGCCCAGGGGATGCCCGGCGGTGGCGCCCGGGATGTGGTCGACGGTCAGGTCCCGGGTCAGTTCGGGGAACCGCTGCACCGGGTCGTGCGGCGCCACCAGCGGCGCGAAGATCGCGATGACCAGGAACAGCAGGATGATGGCCGCGCCGACGACCGCGGTCGGGTTGCGCAGCAGCCGGCGCCCGGCGTCGCGGATCAGGCTGACCCCGCCGGCCTCGGAGGTGCGCGCGATCAGCTCTTCGACCCGCCGGCGCTTGTGATCGGCGAGCGTCGCGATGCCACCGGATCCGCTCACTTCACACGCACCCTCGGGTCGATGAACGCGTACGAGAGGTCGACCGCCAGGTTGACCACGATGAAGACGACGGCGGCGAGCAGGATCAGGGCCTGGAGTACGGGGTAGTCGCGACCGCCGCTGATCGAGTCGGTGATCAGCGTGCCCAGGCCGCCCCAGTTGTAGACCTTCTCGGTCAGCACCGCGCCGGCCAGCAGCGCACCGGTCTGCAGGCCGATGGTGGTGACCACCGGCAGCAGAGCATTGCGCAGGACGTGCCGCTTGCGGACGGTGGCGTTGCGCAGGCCCTTGGCGTCCGCGGTGCGGATGTAGTCCTCGTCCAGGACGTCCAGCACGCTCGCCCGGGTGATCCGGATGATGATCGCGAGGGGGATCGTCGCCAGGGTGAACGCGGGCAGGACCAGATGCCAGAGGGCGTCGGCGGAGGCGTCGAGCTCCCGCGTCAGCAGCCCGTCCAGGACGAAGAAGCCGGTCACGTCGGTGTTGCCCAGGCCGGTGGTGATCCGGCCGGACGGCGGGAACAGGTGGATGTCCTGGGTCAGCCAGTCCTTGAGCAGGTAACCCAGAAAGAAGATCGGGATCGAGATACCGACCAGGGTGACGATGATGGTCGCGTTGTCGAGCAGGCGCCCGCGGTGCCGGGCCGCGAGATATCCCAGCGGGATGCCCAGCCCGATCGCGATGATGATGGCCGCGACGGCCAGCTCGATGGTGGCCGGGAAGGCCCGGCTGATCACCTCGGTCACCGGCTCGCCGGTCCGGATGGAGTTGCCGAAGTTGCCGGTCACCACGTTCTTGAGGAAGCGGCCGTACTGGACCCAGATCGGCTGGTCGTAGCCGAGGGCCCGGGTCAGTAACTCCCGGGTCTGCGGGGTCGCGCGTTCGCCCAGCAGTGCGTCGACCGGTCCGCCGGGCAGGCTGCGCAACCAGAAGAAGACCAGGGTCATCAGGGCGATCACGGTGGCGATCAGCTGGATCAGCCGACGCAAGATCACTCTCACCATGTAGCGGTCCTTCGATCAGCTGGACGGCCCGGACCTTTCGCGAAGGTCCGGGCCGGCAAGACCTATTTGGTGAGCGAGACGGTGTTGAACTGCTCGGCGGTGAGCGGACTGGGCACCAGGCCCTCGACGTTCTTCGTGGTCACCACGGCCGGCGGGGCGTGCCAGATCGGCACGGCCGGCAGCCACTTGGTGGCGAGGTCGCGGTTGACCTGCTCGAACGCGGCCTTCTTGGCGGCCTGGTCGACGGTCGCGTCGGCCTTGCCGATGGCGGTGAACATATCGGCCATCGACTGATCGCCGAACTCGACCTTGGGCCGGCCGAAGAAGGTACCGACGAAGTTGCCCGGGTCGTTGTAGTCGCCGGTCCAGCCGAGAATGTGCAGGTCCTGCTTGCCGAACTGCTGCACGTCGTCCTTGAAGCCGCCGTTCCACGGCCGCGGGACGCCGTTGACCTTGATGCCGGCCGCCTGCAGGTCGTTCGCCAGCACCGTGAAGATCTCCTGCGGGTTCGGCATGTACGGCCGGGACACCTCGGTCGGGTAGTAGAAGTTGAGCGTCAGACCGGTCGCGCCGGCCTCGGACAGCAGCTGCTTCGCCTTGTCCACGCTGTACTCGTACTTCTGCACGTCCGGGGCGTAGCCGAGGACCGTGTTCGGCAGGAACTGGTCGGCCACCGCCGAGCCGCCCGGCCCCTTGGTCTGCACCAGCTGGGCGCGGTTGAGTGCGTACGCGATCGCCTGCCGGACCCGCAGATCCTTGAGTTTCGGGTTGTTCTTCTGGTTGATGCCCAGGTAGAGAATGTTGAAGGCGGGCCGGTCGAGCACCTTGTAACCCTCGTTCGCCAGCGCCTTGCGGTCGGCCGGAGCCGGGAAGTCGATCGCCTGTACCGTGCCGGCGCGCAGCTCCTGCTTCCGGGTGTTCTCGTCCTTGATGACCTTGATGATCATCTTGTCGACCTTGGCCTTGTCGCCCCAGTAGTCCGGGTTCTTGTTCAGGGTGATCTCGCCGGTCGCCTTGTTCCAGCCGCCGAACGTGAACGCGCCGGTGCCGGTCGGGTGCTCGTTGGCGAACGCGCTGTACGAGAACGAGTCACCGTTCTGCGTCACCGTGTCCGAGCCGTACTGCTTCATCGCGGCCGGGCTGGCGATGGAGAACGCGGTCAGCGCGAACGCACCCGGGAAGGCGCCCTTGTACTTCTTCATCGTCACGACCGCGGTGCCGGCGTCCTGCGCCATGCAGTTGTCGTAGACGGCGTCCGGGCTGCCGGCGAACCCACCGAAGACATCGGTGTAGTAGATCATCTGGGACTGGGCGGCCTCGCCCTTCATGTTGTACCAGCGGTCGAAGTTCGCACAGACCGCCGTGGCGTCCAGCGCGGTGCCGTCGTGGAACTTCACACCCTGGCGCAGCTTGAACGTCCAGACCTTGCCGGTCGGGTCGTTGGACCAGCTCTCCGCCAAGCCACCGGTCAGCTCGGCGGTGCCCGGCTTGTGGGTGACGAGGGTGTCGTACAGCTGCCGGATGGGCCGGAACGACTCGCCGTCGTCGTTGAAGATCGGGTCGAAGTTCTTCGGATCGCCGGCCCCCGCGAAGATGAAGGTGCCGCCGGCGGCTTTGCCCTCGTTGCCGCTGTCGCGGTCACTCTTCGCGCAGCCGACCATGCCGATCGACAGCGCCGCGACGACGCCGGCGGCGATGACCGCCCGGCGTCGCCCCGCCTGCATTTCTGATGCACGCATCGTGTTCATCCCGTCCTGTGGGTACGGACAAAACCCGGTGGTCATGAAGTGCGGACGAACGCGGTAACGCCGGTCGCCACTGGCGCGACAATATCCACTCACGACGGTCACTGTGCTGGGTTGGTATCGGATCGTGTCATTGCCTCGCGGGGAACGCGGCGGGCGAAACCGTGGGTGTCGCGCACGCACCCACCCAGCTCGCGGCCCTTGGCCGGCGGACTCCACGGCAGGGATCCGACGCCCTCGCGCTCGGAGTATTTGCGGATGGCCCGGCCGACGATCTCCTCCGACGAGCCGAGGCTGTAGACGTTCTCAACCTGCCGCCGCCGGCCGCTGCGGTCGCGGCACCAGCTCGGCGGTGGTGCGCCGGGTGACGAGGGTGGGGGAGAGCTTCACCTGAGCGGTCGGCCGGTCGCGGTCGGCGATCCGGTCGAGCAGCAGGCGGGCGGCGTTCACGCCCATCTGGTGGCCGGCCTGGTCGATGGTGGTCAGGGAGATCGGGCCGAAGGCGGCGAACATGGTGTCGTCGTACCCGGCCAGGGAGATGTCCGCGGGTGCGGACAGGCCGGCTTCGGTGAGGGCGTCGAGCACGCCCATCGCGACGATGTCGGCGCCGGCGAAGATCGCGGTCGGGCGGGTCGGGCGGGCCAGGAGTTGCTGGGCGCCGAGGTAGCCGCCCCGCTGGGTGTAGGTGGTGGAGGCGATGTCGATGAAGTCGCCGAGACCGTGTGCCTGCATGGCGTGCCGGTAGCCGTCGGCGCGCAGGGCGTTGGGCATCTCCTTGAGGCGTACGGGATTGCGCTCGGCGTGCTCGATGTGGGCGATCCGCCGGTGACCGAGCCCGACGAGGTGGTCGACGACGATGCCGGCGCCGGCGAAGTCGTCGTCGGTGACGGTGTCGTAGTCGGGGGAGTGACCGTGCCGGCCGACCACCACCGTGGGGACCGTGCGCGCGACTTTCTGCAGGTGGCGGCGTTCGGAGATCGGGGCGATGAGGATGACGCCGTCCATGCTCCGGTCGATCATCGCCTCGGTGATGCGGGCCTCGCCGGGCTCGTCGTTGCAGCAGGCGGCCATCAGCACCTGGTAGTCGGTGCCGCCGAGTTGTTCGGTGACGCCGTCGAGGATGTCGGCGAAGAACGGGTTGCGCATCTCGGGCAGCATCACGCCGATCGTGTAGGTCTGCCCGCGCAGGCCGCGGGCCGCGGCGGACGGCCGGTAGCCGAGCTCCTCGATGGCGGCGCGCACCTTGACCTGCATCTCGGGGCTGGCGCCGTACGCGTTGCGCATGACCTTGGAGACGGCGGTGGTGGACACCCCGGCGTGCCGGGCGACGTCGACGATCGTGATGCGTCGGGACGGGCGCATGCGGGCTCCTAAGGCACGAGAAACGTTACCCACCATAGATCACGTCGAGACGACGCCAGAAGCTGCTGAGGTCGTGGGAAACGATGCCCACAACTGGTCTTGACGCGTCTGGCATCTACTCGTAGTGTCGGCGAAACATTGCGGAAAACGTTACCCACATCACGTGGTCAAATTCCCATGAAACGATTCAGTCAGTGGGTTCTCGTGACATCTGTTCCCAAGGTCCGCCGGCGCAGCCGGGTCACCCCGCCCTGGTGGTTCACCCTGCCGGCACTGCTGTTGTTCGCCTTCGTGGTGCTGGTGCCCAGTGCGCGCGGCGTCTACTACGCCTTCACCGACTGGGACGGCCTCGACCCCGAGCTCGCCTTCGTCGGCCTGCGCAACTTCACCGACATGCTCAACGACGGCGATGCGCTGCAGGCGGTCTGGCACACGCTGCTGATCGCGGTCGCCATCACCGTCATCCAGAACGGCATCGGCCTGCTGCTCGCCCTCGGCGTCAACAGCACGATCAAGACTCGCAACTTCCTCCGGGTGCTCCTGTTCGCCCCGGCCGTGGTCACCCCGATCGTCACCGCCTACCTCTGGCGCAACCTGCTCGGCCCGGACGGTGCGGTCAACGCGGTGCTCGGGCCCTGGGGCCGGGACTGGCTCGGCGACCCCGATCTGGCGTTGTGGATGGTCGTGCTGGTCGTGGTGTGGCAGTTCGCCGGCTACTCGATGGTCATCTTCCTGGCCGGGCTCCAATCGATCCCGCGTGAGATCTACGAGGCCGCCGCGATCGACGGCACCGGACCGGTGCGCCGCTTCTGGTCGATCGTCCGCCCGCTGCTGGCACCGGCGATCACGATCAACCTGATGCTGTCGATCATCGGCGGGATCAAGCTGTTCGACCAGGTGTACGCGCTCACCGGCGGCGGCCCCGGGCACGCGACCGACACCATCTCCACGCTGATCTACAAGGACGCCTTCACCCTCGGCGAGTTCGGCTACAGCATCGCCCTCGCCGTCGTGCTCACGGTCATCGTCGCGATCGTCTCCGCCGGCCAGTTCGCCGTCCTGTCCCGCAACGAGAGGGCGGCCTCATGAACCGTTACACGAAGCGCACCTTCGTCCTCGAGATGGTGATGATCGCGGTCGGCATCGTCTTCGCCTTCCCGGTCTACGTGCTGGTCAACCTGGCGATCCGGCCGCCGTCGGACACGTCCTCGCCGATCGTGCCGACCACGTCGCCCACGTTCGGTAACTTCACCGGGGCGTGGCGTGAGGCCGGCCTGGGCGGCGCGCTGATCAACAGCGTGCTGGTGACCACCGTCAGCGTCCTCATCGTGCTGGCCGTCTCCGCGCTCGCCGCGTATCCCCTGGCGAGAAGCACGGCCCACTGGTCGCGCGGCACATTCCTGCTGATCATGCTCGGCCTGATCCTGCCGTTCCAGCTCGCGTCGCTGCCGCTCTACCAGACGGTCCGCGACCTCGGACTGCTCGGTTCGGTCTGGTCGCTGGTGCTGTTCTACGCCGGCCTGCAGGTGCCGTTCACGACCTTCCTGTACGTCGGTTTCCTGCGGGCCCTGCCTCGCGACTTCGAGGAAGCCGCGTCGATCGACGGAGCGAGCCCGCTGGCGACGTTCCGCCACATCGTCCTGCCCATGCTCAAGCCGGTCACCGTCACGGCTCTGGTGCTCAACGCCGTCGCGGTCTGGAACGACTTCTTCACGCCGCTGCTCTATCTGAGCGGCAGCGACCAGCAGACCGTGCCGGTCGCCGTGGCCGGCTTCGTCGGCCAGTTCGTCTCGGACTGGAACCTCATCTTCGCCGCCCTGCTGATCAGCATCGTGCCGGTTCTGGCGGTCTATCTCGCACTGCAGCGCAGCATCATCAACGGCTTCGCCGGAGGACTCAAAGGATGACAATCATGAAGAAAAGTATCCCGGTCGGGCTCGCCGCCGTCCTGCTCACCGCGGCGTGCAGCAGCGGCACCAACGCCAACTCGGATTCCGGCGGCGACAACAAGACCCTCACCCTCGCCTCGGTCGACCAGGGCTCCATCGAGGACGTCGTCAAGGCGTTCGAAGCGGCCAACCCCGGTGTCAAGGTCAACTTTACGACCAGCGGCGCCGACCAGTACCAGGCCCAGATCCGTACGCAGCTCTCCTCGGGAACCGCGCCGGACGTGATGACCGTGTGGCCCGGCAACGGCAACCCCGGCGCCACGTACGTGCTGGCCAAGCCCGGCTATCTGCTCGACCTGTCCGACCAGCCGTGGGCGGCCAAGCTGCCCGATTCGTTCAAGAGCGTCGCCCAGTACGACGGGAAGACGTACAACGCGCTGTTCGGACTCAACGGCATCGGCGCGGTCTACAACGACGACGCCCTCGCGAAGTCCGGGCTGAAGGCGCCGACGACCTGGAGCCAGCTGCTCACCTTCTGCCGGGACGCCGCGGCCAAGGGCACGCCCGCCTACGCCCTGGGCATCCAGGACAACTGGGTTACCCAGCTGGTCCTCTACGGGCTGGCCGCGACCGTGGTCTTCGGCCAGGACCGCGACTTCAACACCAAGCTGGCCGGCGGGCAGGCCACCTTCGCCGGATCGGCGTGGACCCAGGCGATGGCCAAGTACCAGGACATGAGCAAGGCCGGCTGCTTCCAAGAGAACCCGCTGGGCACCAGTTACGAGGCCAGTCAGACCCTGGCGGCGACCGGCAGGACCCTCGGCATCGTGCAGGGCAACTGGATCATCAGCCTGCTCAAGGGCAAGAACCCCAGCGGCAAGTTCACGATGACGGCGCTGCCGGCCACCGACGACCCCGCCACCTTCCTCATGCCGGCCGCGGCCGGCGCCGGTTACGGCGTCAACGCCAAGGCCAAGAACAAGGAGCTGGCGCTCGAGTTCATCACGTTCGTGATGTCGCCGGCGGGCATGAAGCTGTTCAACGAGAAGCAGGGCAGTCTCCCGACGCTCCCCGACGCGGGCACCACCGTGGACCCGGGCCTGACGGAGTTGACCACCTTCGTGCGGGAGAACCGCACGGTGCCGTTCATGGACCAGCTGTGGCCCAACGCCAAGGTGCAGCAGACCATGCTCAGCGGCCTGCAGGAGGTCTTCAGCAACCAGGCCACCGCGGACGCGGTCCTCAAGGACATGGACGCCGAATACAAAAAGGGCGAATAGGCCATCCGTGACGGACTTCCCCGCTGGAGGCACCCCGATGAGAAGACCCGCGATCCTGACGACAGCGTTACTGCTCACCCTCGGAGTCCCCGGGCCGGCCAGTGCCCACTCCGGATCCGCCGGCGCCGTGCGGGTGGTGCGCCTCAGCGTCGACGGCCGCTACGACTCCCCGCTGGGCCTCGACCACACCCGGCCCACTCTCGCCTGGCAGATGACCCAGACCGGCGACTGCCGGCGGCTCGTCTGCGCCGCCGACCGGCAGACCGCGTACGAGGTGCAGGCCGCACCCACCGTCGCCGACCTGTACGCCGGACGCCTGTTGTGGCGCACCGGCAAGGTCTCGGGCCAGAGCCGGCAGGTCCGGTTCGGCCGTGAGCTCGGCTCCCGGGACACCGTCGCCTGGCGGGTCCGGGTCTGGGACGCCCACCGCAGGAAGTCCGCCTGGTCCGCTCCGTCCACGTGGAGCATCGGACTGCTCGACCCGGCCGATTGGGGTACGGCGCGCTGGATCGACTACCCCGATCGGACCGAGAACCAGCCGTTGCCGATCTTCGCCCGCCAGTTCGCGGTGCCGAAGCACCGGACGGTCGCCGACGCCCGGCTCTACCTCTCCGGCGTCGGACTGCACCACGCCACCCTCAACGGGCGGGAGATCACCGACGAGGTCCTCGCCCCCGGCAACTCCAACTACCAGCTCTCCAGCGAATACCGCACCTACGACCTCACCTCCGCGCTGCGGCCCGGGGCCAACGCCGTCGGCGTCGAGCTCGGCAACGGTCCCGCCTACGTGCGCCGCAGCGTCACCAACCCCGCGGTCGGGCGCACCGCCCCGTACTCCTGGTGGCAGAGCCAGCTCAAGGGCAACGGCAATCTCACCGCGGACGCCCCGGCCGGCAGCACCGCCGTCGCGGTCAGCGACAGCACCGGTTACCACGTCGGCGGCACCGTCAACGTCGACACCGGCGGCGGGGGAGACCGGCTCGAATCGCGGACCATCACGGCGATCGCCACCGGCAGCATCACCTTCACCCCGCCGCTGGCCGAGAACCACCCGGCCGGGGCGAAGGTCACCGGCTCGGGCAACAACATCGCCGCGATTGACGCCTCCGCCGGTGCCGCGGTCACGCCGCGCTTCATCGGCCGCCTGGAGATCCGGTACCGCGACGGCAGCACCGCGACGATTGTGACCGACCGGTCCTGGCGTACCGCGCTGGGTCCGCTGGTCACCGACGCCTGGTATTCCGGCTCCGACTACGACGCCCGCCGCGAACAGCCAGACTGGAACGTTCCAGGGGCCGATCTCAGCGCCGCAGCGAAACGCCGCGACGGCACGGCGACCGGCTGGATCGACGCCGGCTTCGCCCCGCCACCGAACCTGGCCACCGAACTCGTCGCCCGCACCGCCGAGCCGGTCACCGTGCAGGAGGAGTTCAAGCCGGTCTCGGTCGCCAACCCCGTACCCGGAACGTGGGTCTTTGATTTTGGCCAGAACATCGTCGGCTGGCCCCGGCTCGAGCTCGACCGCCTCCCGGCCGGCACGACGGTGAAGGTGGCCCCGGCCGAATCACTCAACCCGGACGGCACCGTCAACCAGGCATCCCTGATGGGTGGCGGCGGATCCCGCGGCGTCGACCTGTTCAACACCTACACCACCGCGGGTGGCCGCAGCGAGACGTGGCACCCGAACTTCAACTACTTCGGCATGCAGTGGGTGCAGGTCACCGGCCTTCCGGAGGGCTTCGAACCCACCAAGGACCTGATCACCGGCGTACGCCTGCAGGCCGACACCCCGATCGCCGGCACCTTCACGTCGTCGAACGCCCGGGTGAACCGCGTCCACACGATGTCGCGCTACTCGTTCGCCGCGAACATCATGAGCGTCTTCACCGACTGCCCCGGGCGCGAGAAACTGTCCTACCCGGCGGACTACACGATGCCGATGGGCGCGATCCACCGCGACTTCCAACTCAATGCCTTCATGCGTACGACGATGCGGCACCTCGTCGAGGGACAGTCCGTGGCGGACACCCCGATGGCGGGCAGCGTCGCGCTGAAGACCCCGGTTTACGACTGGGGTTACACCGGCCGCTTCGGTGACGAGATCAACTGGGGCAACGCGATCGTGCTGGTCCCGTCGATCCTGCATCAGCTCTACGGCGACACCGCCACCATGGCCGCGTCCTACGACCGGCTCGCCCGCTTCGTCGACTATCTCCAGCGGCAGAAGGTGGTGGACGGGTACTTCGTCGACGCGGCCCTGGCCGACTGGGTCAGCGCCGAACCGGTCTCCGGCCGCATCACCGGAACCTGGGGCTACTACCTGACGATCCGGTCGATGGCCAAGATCGCGTCGCTGACCGGCCACCACGCCGACGCCACCCGCTACGCGGCGCTGGCCGAACAGATCAGGGCGGCGTTCAACCAGGCGTTCTTCGATGAGGAGCTGGGCCGCTACGCCGGGCCGGAAGGGCCGACCCAGGCCGCGCAGGCGCTCGCCCTCGACGCCGGTCTGGTTCCGGCGGACCGCCGGGGCGGGGTCCTCGACGCCCTGGTCGAGCTGATCTACGCCTTCCACCCCAACGGCGCCGGGCCGCACCTCAGCGGCGGCACCATCGGCATGGGCCCGACCGTCCGGGCGCTGATGAACGGCGACCGCGACGACGTGCTGTGGGCGGTCCTGCAACAGAACGACCAGCCCAGCTACGGCTACTTCCTGGAGTCGACGCCGGCCAATCCGGGCGGCATGACCACCATCGGCGAGCGCTGGAACCGCGGCGACTCCAAGAACCACATGATCCTGGCCCAGATCGAGGAGTGGTTCCACGCCGGCATCGCCGGCATCCAGGCCGCGCCTGGTTCCCTGGCGTACGACCGGCTCGTCTTCAAGCCCAAACCGGTGGGTGACCTGACGAAGGCGGGCGGCTCCTACGAGACGCCGGCCGGCTGGGCCCGCTCGGCGTGGACGAAGAAGGACGGCCGCTTCGCCCTGGCGGTCACCGTTCCCGCCAATACCCGGGCCGAGGTGTGGGTGCCGGCCGCGGACCAGCGTGCCGTGGCCGCCTCGAACCGCGCGACGTTCCGGCGCATCGACGGCGCCTACGCCGTGTATGCCGTCCCGTCCGGGTCGCACTCCTTCACTGTGCGCACCGGATCCTGACCCGACCCTGGGAGGTCTGATCGTGAGTTCCAAGATGACCCGCCGGACGATGATCGGCGGTTCGCTGTCCGCGGCCGCCGCGATGAGCCTGCCGTTGCCGGCCCAGGCGCACGGCGGCCGGCGAAGCGACGAGGCGGCGACCCGCTACGGCCGGGTGCGCGGGCGGCGCGAGGACGGCATCGTCAAGTTCCTCGGCGTCCCCTACGCCACGCCGCCGCTCGGCCGGCTGCGGTTCCAGGCACCGAAACCGCCCGCCCGCTGGTCCGGCGTACGCGATGCGGTGGATTTTCCGAATCCGGCGTTCCAGGTCGCGGGCGGGGAAATGGGGACGGGCCGCATGCCGGCTCCCTCCGAGGACTGCCTGTACCTCAACATCTGGACCCCGGCCGCCGACGGCCGGCGGCGGCCGGTGATGTTCTACAACCACGGCGGCGGCTACATGATCGGCTCCGGCTCGGCCACCGGGCAGGACGGCACCCATCTCGCGCAGCTCTACGACGTGGTGGTGGTCGAGTCCAACCACCGGCTCGGCCTGCTGGGCTATCTGTTCCTGGGCGACCTCGCCCACGGTGACTACGCCGCCAACGCCGGAATGCTCGACATCCTCGGCGCCCTGCGCTGGACCAGCGAGAACATCGACAACTTCGGCGGCGACCCGGACAACATCATGGTCTGGGGCGAGAGCGGCGGCGGCGCCAAGACCGCGGCCATTTACACCATGCCGGCGGCGGCGCGGCTGTTCCACAAGGCGTCGATCGAGAGCGCCGCCCCGCTGCGGTTCCCCACCCGCGACGGTGCCACCGCCCGCGCCCAGCGCACGCTCGAACTGCTCGGCCTGACCCGGGCGGACATCCCCCGGCTGCACGAGATCCCGGCCGCACGGCTGCTGGAGATCCAGCAGTCCGAAGCCGCGAACGGCGTCGCGCCCTGGGGCGACCCCGGCCCGCTTCCCGGCTTCGGCGCCTTCGTCGACGGCCGCGTCATTCCGCGGCACCCCTTCGCCGACGGCGCCGCGTCGTTCTCGGCCGGCAAACCGCTGATGGTCGGCACCTGCCGCGACGAGACGGTGTTCTTCAGCCTCTTCGGGCCGCCCGACATCTTCAACATCGACGAAGCCGGCCTGCGCACCAACCTGAGCAGCACCTATCAGGGCGCCGAACTCGATCGGATCATCGCGACCTTCCGGCACTCCCGGCCCGCCGCGACCCCGGCGCAGCTCTACTTCGCGATCACCACCTCGCCGATCTGGCGCGACGCCATCAAGATCGCCGAGGCCACGGCGGCGCAACGGGCCGCGCCCGCGTACATGTATCAGCTCGCCTACCCCGACCCGACCCTCGTGCCCGGCACCAACTTCCCGCTCGGCTCACCGCACGCCTCCGACATCAACCTCAAGTTCGCCAACACCGGCGCCGGCGCGTTGCCCGGGCAGCGGGCGACCGCGCGGCACATGAGCGCGCTGTGGGCCGGCTTCGCCCGCCACGGCCGGCCCACCGCTCCGGACGTGCCGCGATGGCCCGCCTACACGACCAAAGACCGCGCCACCATGTGGCTCGACGCCGAGTGCAGGATCGTCAAGGACCCGGACCGGGAGGAAAGGCGGTATTGGAAATAGCCCAGGTTCCTAGGATGCCTTAGACGGTGTGCAGCCCGCGCGGGAAGGTCGAGCCCTCCCGCGCGGGGCGATTCAGGCGGCGGAGCGGGCCATGTGCCGAGCGGCGCGCAGGCCGAAGACCACGGCGGGGCCGATCGTCGAGCCGGGGCCGGGCTGGTGGGCGGCCACATCTCGGTGAACGACGTCCTGCTCGCGCACCGGACGATCTATGGCGTCATCGTCACCGCGGCGGATCCGGCCGAGGTCACGCCGGCCGTGGACCGAGCGCTGTACCTGCTCAGGCAGCGGCGCGGCTGAACCGGCCCGGGGTGCGACCGGGGGCGGCTACCGTGAACAAGGGCTGGTATCGGCTGTGTGAACGCGTGTGAACTCTTTCTACGCAGGTCATCGGCTATTCGGATGAGGCGTGGGACGGATTGTTGAGGTCTTGTTGTGAACAACGGCCGAGCTCTTGTTCACTCTCACGTTATCCGGTAGAACTCCGTTCATGGCCCTTTCGATGGGCCGGTTGCCGTTCGGCTCTAGGAGGACCATCCATGGCTCCGCCAAACATTTCCCGTCGCGGCCTGCTCCAGCTCGGTGGCAGCGTGGCGCTCCTCATGACGGCCGGTGCGTGCGCTGCCGGCAGCAAGTCCGACCCGAAGTCCGGCGCCTCGGCCGGGCCGGCCGCGAGCACCCTGCGGATCGCCGTCTCCAGCTATCTCTCCAGCTGGGACCAGGACTTCGTGGGTTTCGACCTGACCGCGCTGATGCTGTTCAAGAACGTCTACCCATACATGATCGACTACGGCGTCACGACGGCCGGGGACAGCCAGATCCTCGACACCGCGAACATCACGCCGACCTTCGCCGAGTCGTTCGAGCCGGACAGCGAGCAGAAGGTCTGGACGCTGAAGCTGCGCCAGGGCGTGAAGTTCGCGAGCGGCAACGAGATGAAGGCCGCCGACGTGAAGTGGTCGAAGGACCGCGCGTTCGCTGCCCAGGCCAACGTCGCCGGCATCTACCGCACGATCGGCCTCACCAAGGCGGAGCAGGTGGTGGTCAAGGACGACTACACCGTCGAGTTCCACCAGGAGTTCCCGAGCGCCCTGACCCGCCAGATCCAGGCCATCTCGCTGTACGTCTTCGACTCGGTCGAGGCCAAGAAGCACGCCACCGACGCCGACCCGTGGGCCAAGGAATGGTTCGCCAAGAACGCGCCGACCGGTGGCTACTTCAACGTCAGCAAGGCCACCCAGGGCCAGGAGATCGAGCTGAGCGCCAACACCGGCTACCCCGGGCCGGACGGCGCGAAGACGCCGACCATCCGGATCTCGGTGGTGCCGGCGGCCGCCAACCAGCGCCTCCAACTGCAGGCCGGCGACATCGACGTGGCGCTCGGCATCACCGGTCAGGACCTGCAGGACCTGAAGAAGGTGGACGGCGTCAAGGTGCTCTCGGCGGCGAGCAACAACCAGGTCGCCATCCAGATGTCGGTCACCAACGCGCCGTTCGACGACGTGAACGTGCGGAAGGCGCTGGCCTACGCCGTGCCCTACGAGCAGATCATCAAGAACGTCTACAACAACGACGCCCGGCCCACCAAGAGCCTGGTGCCGCTGGACATGCCGGGCTACTCGGAGACCGGTTACCCGTTCGGCTACGACCTCGACAAGGCGAAGGCAGCGCTGGCCGCGTCCGGCAAGACGGCGGTCTCCTCGGAGCTGGTCTTCGAGGCGAACAACGACGAGCAGCAGAAGATCGCGATCCAGGTGCAGGCCGAGGCGGCCAAGGCCGGGATCACGCTGAAGCTGACCCCGCTGGACCCGGCCACCCTCGGCGAGCGGCGCACCAAGAAGAGCATCCCGCTGCAGATCACCACCGGCCAGCTCTGGGTGAACGACGTGGAGTACATGCTGGCCACCAGCTTCGTGAAGGGCGCCGCCCTGAACTACTCCAACTACTCCAACCCGGAGATCGAGCAGATCTACACCAAGTCGCACACGACGGTGGACGACGCGGCCCGCAAGGCGTTGTGGACGCAGGTCCAGTCGATCCTCGCGACGGATGTGCCCTGGGTGATCATCTGTCAGCCCAACTTCAACCTTCCGGTACGCGAGAAGGTGGCCGGCTGGGTCCAACCGATGGACGGCCTGGCCCGTCTGCGTTACCTGAGCGCATCGGCCTGAGCCCGTGCGAATTCTGCGTTTCGTCGGTCGGCGGCTGCTCCAGCTGATCCCGGTTCTGCTCGGGGTGGTCGTGCTGACCTTCCTGCTGGTCCGGGTGCTGCCGGGCGATCCGATCCGCAGCATTCTCGGGCCCAACGCCACCGAGGCCGACGCGGCGGCAGCGCGCGCCAGGTTCGGCCTCGACCAGCCGCTGTGGAAACAGTTCCTCGACTACCTCGGGGGACTGTTCACCGGCAACTTCGGCACCTCGATCCAGAGTGGCAGCCCGGTCAGCGGCGAGATGGCGCTGCGCCTCGGGCCCACTCTGGAACTGGTGGTGATCGCGGTCGCGATCGCCGTGGTGCTGGCCATCTGGCTGGGGATCTGGTCGGCCCGCCGGGCCGACCGGCTCGGCGACCACACGGTGCGGATCTTCGCCCTGTTCGGCAACTCGATCCCCGAGTTCTGGCTGGGCCTGGTGCTGATCCTGGTCGGCTACGCCGCGCTGGGCTGGTTCCCGGCGCCCAGCGGCCGCGTCGACCCGGACACCAACCTCACCCCGCTGACCGGGGCTGACCTGGTCGACGCCGTCCTCACCGGCAACGGGCCGGCCATGGCGTCGGCCGCGGCCCATCTGGTGCTGCCGGTGCTCACGCTGGTCATCGGGGTGCTGGCGCCGCTGCTGCGCAGCGTCCGGGCGTCGGCCCTGGAGGTGCTGCACAGCGAGGCGTACGCGGCGGCGGCCGCGCACGGCCTGCCCGAGCGCACCCTGCTGCGCGGTTACCTGCGCCGGGCGACGCTGGTCCGGCTTCCGTCGTTGGCCGCGCTCGTTTTCGGTACGGCGATCGGCTCCACCGTGCTGGTCGAGTACGTCTACTCCTGGCAGGGCTTCGGCCAGTGGGCGCTGCGCGGGCTGCTCTACCGCGACTATCCGGTCGTCCAGGCGTCCGTGCTGATCATCGCCCTCTGCTATGTCCTGATCTTCCTCATCGCCGACGTGGTGCACGCCGTGCTCGACCCGAGAGTGAGGATCTGATGGCCGATCCGCAACTCGCCCCGGTGGTGATCGGTGGCGGCGACCGCGACCGCCGGTTCGCCCGGGCGCTGATCTACGTGGGCGGCGCGATCCTGGTCGTCGCGGCCCTCGCCGCCGTCTTCGCCCCGCTGCTCTCGAAGTGGGGCCCGACCGAGATCGACCCGGCCGGCACGCTCGCCACGCCGGGCGGAGCCCACCTGCTCGGCACCGACGGCAACGGCATGGACGTGTGGAGCCGGGTGCTGCACGCGGCCCGGATCGACCTGGGCATCGCGGTCTGCGCGGTGGCCCTCGCGGTGGTGGTCGGCACGCTGCTCGGCCTGCTCGCCGGTTACCTGGGCGGCTGGGTCGACGACGTGCTCATGCGGATCGTCGACATCTTCCAGGCGTTCCCCACGTTCATCCTGGCGCTCGCGGTGGCCGCGCTGCTCGGCGACGGGTTCGGCAACCTGGTGCTGACGATCGCGGCGGTGAACGCACCGGCGTACGCCCGGCTGGTCCGCGCCGAGGTGCGCACCCTGCGCGAGATGGCGTACATCGAAGCGGCGAAGACCTCCGGCGCCTCGATGTTCGGCATCCTCTGGCGGCACCTGCTGCCGAACAGCCTCACCCCGGTCCGGGTGATCGCCCCGCTGAACTGCGGCTGGGCGATGCTCACCCTGGCCGGTCTCTCCTTCCTCGGCCTGGGCGTCACGGTGCCCACCGCCGAGTGGGGCTCGATGATCAGCCTCGGCACGTCGGACGTCGTGGCCGGCCGTTGGTGGACCTCGGTCCCGCCCGGCCTGGCCCTGCTCGTCTGCGTCCTCGGCTTCAGCCTGCTCGGCGAGGGCCTGCAGGAACGCGCGGACGCGAAGCGGCGGTGACCATGCTCGACATCGAAGATCTCTCGGTCGTCATCCGGCGGCCCGGCCGCCAGGTGGCGGCGCTCAGCAACGTCAGTTTCTCGGTCGCGCCCGGCGAGGTGGTCGGCCTGGTGGGGGAGAGCGGCGGCGGCAAGAGCATGGTCGCCCGGGCGATCGTCGGCATGCTGCCGTCCGGCTCGCACGCCACCGGCCGGGTCGGTTTCGACGGCGCGGACGTGCTGCGGATGGATGCGGCGGCGCTGGCGAAGCATCGGGGACGCGGCGCGGCGATCTGCTTCCAGAACCCGCGGGGAGCGCTCAGCCCGACCCGTACGGTGGGCCGGCAGTTGATTGATCGTCTTGTCACGCACCAGGGTATGAGCGGCGACCGGGCGGTGGAGAGCGCGGCGGAGCTGTTCGCCTCGGTCGGCATCCGCAACCCCGGGCAGCGGTTGCGGGCCTACCCGCACGAGCTGTCCGGAGGCATGGCGCAGCGGGTGATGATCTCGCTGGCGGCTGGGTGCGCGCCCAGCCTGCTGATCGCGGACGAGCCGACCACCGGCCTGGACGTGACGCTGACCGCCGAGATCCTGCGGCAGTTCCGGCACGCCGCGGACACCGACGGGCGCGGCGTGCTGTTGATCTCGCACGACCTGGCGTCGATCGCCGAGGTGTGCGACCGGGTCGTGGTGCTCTACGCCGGGACGGTGGTGGAGACCGGGCCGGCCGCGAAGGTGCTGCGGGAGCCGGCCCATCCGTACACGCGGGCGCTGCTGCGCTCGGTGCCGGATGTGGGCGGCGGCCGGGTCGTCGCGACGGCCGGCGGGATGCCGCTGCTGACCGCGGCGCCGCACGACTGCCCGTTCGCGCCGCGCTGCGCCCACGCCACCGACGTCTGCCGCACGACGCGGCCGGAGACCGAGAAGCTGGCGGACGGCTGGTCGCTGGCCTGCTTCCATCCGCAGGAAGCCCCCTTGAGTGTGGTAAATGCCGAAAAATCGGACAACGCGGCGACGGAGGCCGGCCGGATTGTGCTGCGGGTCGAGGACGCTCATGTGGTCTACCGCAGCCGGTTCGGCTCGGGCGGGCACCACGCGCTGCGCGGCGTCAGCCTCGAACTGCGGACCGGCGAGACGCTCGGCGTGGTCGGTGAGAGCGGCTGCGGCAAGAGCACCCTCGCGAAACTCATCATGGGCCTGGTCGAGCCGTCCGCCGGTGCGGTCGCGGTGGCCGGCAAGGACGTCCGCAAGCGCAGCCGGGTGGAGCGGACCCGGGCGCAGATGGTGTTCCAGGACCCGATCGGTTCGCTCAGCCCACGGCGTACGGTCGCCGACTCGATCGCCGAGCCGCTGCGCGCCGCCAAGGTCTCCACCGCGGACCGCGCGCGGCGCGTCGAGGCGGCGCTGGGCCGGATGGAGCTGGACGACTCGATCCTCACCCGCTACCCGCACGAGCTCTCCGGCGGTCAGGCGCAGCGGATCGGCATCGCCCGCGCGCTGGTCGGCGAGCCCGACCTGATCGTCTTCGACGAGCCGACGAGCGCGCTCGACGTCACCGTCCAGGCCCAGATCCTCGAGGTCATCGCGGACGTGGCCGCGGACGCCGGGCACGGCTCGGTGTTCATCTCGCACGACCTCGCGACGGTCCGCGGTTTCGCCGACCGGGTCGTGGTGCTCTACCTGGGCCGGGTGGTCGAGGAAGGGCCGGTCGACGAGGTCTTCGACCATCCGCGGCACCCCTACACCCGGGCCCTGCTGGGCAGCGCACCACGGCTCGGCGCGACCCGCGCCGCCGACGTCCAGCTGGTCAAGGACCTGGACGAGGCGGACGCGGCGACCGGCTGCGCGCTGGCCGCCCGCTGCCCGTTCGTCACCGACACCTGCCGGTCGCAGGAGCAGACCCTTCAGCCGTACGGCGAGAGCCGGGCCGCCTGCTGGCGCGTCCCCGAGCTGCCCGCCCTGATCGGAAAGAGCGACTCATGAGTATCCGGCTGGCCGTGGACATCGGCGGCACCTTCGTCGACGCGATGGAGCTCGACACCCGAACCGGCCAGGTGCGTTTCCGCAAGGCGTCCACCACGCCGGCCCACCCGGCCGAGGGCGTGCTCAACGCGATCGCGGCGCTCGGCACCGACCTGTCCGATGTGGAGCTGTTCATCCACGGCACCACGCTCGGCCTCAACGCGGTGCTGGAGCGGCGCGGCGGCAACACCGGCATCATCACGAACGCCGGCTTCCGGGACATCTTCCTGATCGGCCGGGGCAACGTGCCGGCCGACCACATGTACGACTTCCGCTATCAGCGGCCGGAGAGCCTGGTGCAGCGCCGCTTCACCGCGGGCGTGACCGGGCGGCTCGACTACAAGGGCACCGTGGTTGAGGAGCTGGACCCGGACAGCGTGCTGGCCGCCGCCCGCGAACTGGTCGAGGTGCAGGGCGTCACGTCGATCGCGATCTGCTTCCTGCACTCGTACCTCGACCCGGCGCACGAGCGGGAGACCGCCCGGATCATCCGCGCCGCCTACCCCGCGGTGAGCCTGTCGCTGTCCACCGACATCGTGCGCGAGTACCGCGAGTACGAGCGGACCAGCACGACCGTGCTGGAGGCGTACATCCGCCCGATCTTCGAACGCTACGTGGACGAGCTCGAGAACGGGCTGGCCGAGCAGGGGTTCGCCGGCCGGTTCCTGATCATGCGGTCCGGTGGCGGCTCGATGACCGGCGCGGTGGCCAAGACGTCACCCACCCATACCGTGCTCTCCGGCCCGGCCGGCGGCATCGTGGGCGCCGCCTACCTGGCCAACGAGCTGGGCCGGGACAACGTGCTGACGTTCGACATCGGCGGCACCTCGCTGGACGCGTGCGTGATCGAGAAGGGCAGCGCGGTCGCCGCGTACGAGGCTCAGCTCGAACATTTCCCGCTGCTGATCCCGACGTACGACATCCGCACGATCGGCGCCGGCGGCGGGTCGATCGCCTGGCTCGACCGGGGTCTGCTGAAGGTCGGCCCGCAGAGCGCCGGCGCCGCGCCCGGCCCGGTCTGCTACGGCCGCGGCGGCACCGCGCCGACCGTGACCGACGCCGCCGTGGTGCTCGGCTTCGTCGACCCGCAGCGGTTCCTCGGCGGCGACATGGGCCTGGCCGACGAGGCCGCCCGGGACGCGATCCGCGAGCAGCTCGCCGAGCCGCTCGGCCTGTCCGTGGCCGCGGCCGCGGCCGGCATCTTCGACGTGCTGCTGGCCAAGACGGTCGGCGCGGTCCGGCAGATCACCGTCGAACGCGGCCACGACCCGCGGGTGTTCTCGCTGCTCGCCTTCGGCGGCGCCGGGCCCCTGCTGGCGCCGCTGCTGGCCCGCGAGATGGGCATCGGCGAGGTGCTGGTCCCGTTCGCGCCGTCCGGCTTCTCGGCCTGGGGCATGCTCTCGGCCGACATCGTCAACGACTTCAGCCGCACCGTGATGACCACCCTCGACGACGCCGACCTGGCGGCGCTGGAGCCGCTGTTCGCCGAGACCGAGCCCGAGGCGGTCGCGTCGCTGGCCGCGCAGGGCGTGCCGGCCGGCGAGGGTGTGCTGGAGCGGCAGTTCGAGCTGCGTTACCTGGGCCAGGAGCACAGCCTGATGGTCACGGTCGGGTCCACACTGGACGCGGCATCGGTGCGGACCGCCTTCGACGAGACGCACCACGCCCGTTACGGCCACACCATGACCAACCCGCTGCAGATCCTCAACCTTCGGGTACGCGGTATCGGGCGCACCCAGCGGCCGGAGCTGCCGCTGGTCGCCAAGGGCGGCGAGGCGAAACCCCGTACGCACCGGGACGCCTTCGACTTCGGCACCCGCGCGATCGTCCCGTTCGCCGTCTACGACCGCGCCGATCTCGAGGCCGGCAACACGTTCCCCGGGCCGGCCCTGGTGGACGAGGGCACGTCGACGACCGTGGTGCCGAGCGGCCAGCTGGTTACCGTCGACGACCACGGCTACCTGCTCGTCACGTTGAGGGAGGCGGCATGACCACTCTGGACGGTGCTCGCGTCGAGGTCGTGCGCAGCTATCTGCTGTCCGCCGCCGAGGAGATGCGGGCCACCCTGATCCGCACCTCGTTCAACCCGGTCATCTACGAGGTGCACGACTTCGGGCTCTCGCTCTACGACGCGCGGATGCGGCCGGTCGCCGAGGCCACCGGGCTCACCTCGTTCCTCGGTGCCAACGACTACTCGCTGCGCAAGGGCGTCGAGTACGTCGGCGTCGAGAACCTGCACCAGGGCGACGTGGTGCTGCTCAACTACCCGTACTGGAACGCGGCGCACGCCTCCGACGCCACCCTGTTCGCCCCGGTGTTCGACGGCGACGACCTGATCGGCTTCCTCTGCATCCGGGCGCACTGGATGGACCTGGGCGCCAAGGACCCGGGCTACGTGCTCGACTCCACCGATATGCACCAGGAAGGCATGATCTTCCCCGGCACCAAGGTGGTCTCCCGGGGCGAGCCGGTGCACGACATCCACGAGCTGCTGCGGTTCAACTCCCGGATGCCCGACGCGATCCTCGGCGACCTGCACGCCCAGATCGCCGCCATCCGCACCGGCGAGCGCCGCCTGCTGGAGATCTACACGAAGTTCGGCCGGCCCACCGTGCTGGCCGCGATCGAGCAGATCATCGCGGACGGCGAGGCCCGCACCCGGGCCGCCCTCGCCGCGCTGCCGCAGGGAAGCTGGACCGCCGAGGACTACCTGGACGACGACGGCATCTCCGACGAGCCGGTCAAGATGCGGGTCACCGTCACCATCGCGGACGGCACCTTCCTGGTGGACTTCGCCGGTTCGTCGCCGGCCACCCGCGGCCCGATCAACATGCCGTTCGGCGCCACCGAGGCCATCTGCAAGGTCATCCTCAAGTCGCTCACCTCGCCGGACGAGCCCTCCAACGCCGGCACGGTGGCGCCGCTCGAGGTGCGCGCCGAGCCCGGCACGCTGTTCCACGCGATCTATCCACAGCCCACGTTCACGCTGTGGACCGGCATCGTCGCGTTCGAGCTGATCCTCAAGGCCCTCGCGCAGGGCATGCCGGAGCGGCTGCCCGCCTCCAGCGGCGGTGACGTGCCCGGCTTCATGATGGTCGGCATCCACCCGGACACCGGCGCGATGTTCGCGGTCAGCAACAACGACCTGGTCGGCTGGGGCGGCACCGCCGAGCACGACGGCACCGACGCGGCCACCCACGTCTCCGGCAGCACCGGCCGTGGCACCCCGATCGAGGTGATGGAGGCCCGCACCGGCATGTTCATGGAGCGGGTCGAGATCCGCACCGACTCGGGCGGTGCGGGCCGGCACCGCGGCGGCGCCGGCCTGCGGCGGGACATCCGGTTCGTCACGCCGGGCGAGTTCCTGATGGTCATCAAGAAGACGAAGACCCGGCCGTGGGCGCTGGCGGGCGGCCTGCGGCCGGAGGCGAACCAGATCATCGCGTTCCCCGGCACCGACCGCGAGGAGCGGATCAGCACCAAGCGGCTGGCCGTGGTGCCGGGAGACCGGGTCACCCTGCTCACCGCGGGTGGCGGCGGGCACGGCTCGCCGGCCGACCGGGACCCGGCCGCGGTGCGCCGGGACGTGGCCGAGGGCTACGTGTCGCGGGACGCGGCGCGCGACGTCTACGGGGTGAGCCTCGATGACTGACGGCGCCACGGTCGAGGTCATCCGCAACCACCTCGTGTCGGCGGCCGAGGAGATGCGGGCGGCGCTGGTGCGCACCGCGTTCAACCCGGTGATCTATGAGGTGCACGACTTCGGCATCTCGATCTACGACCGGTCGCTGCGGCTGGTCGCCGAGTCCACCGGCCTGTCCCGGTTCCTGGGCGCCAACGACTACTCGATCCGCAAGGGCGTGGAGTACGCCGGCGCGCTGAACGAGGGCGACGTCGTGCTGCTCAACTACCCGTACTGGAACGCGGCGCACTCCTACGACGCGACGATGTTCGCGCCGGTGTTCTCCCGGGACGAACTGGTGGCGTACCTGTGCATCCGGGCCCACTGGATGGACCTGGGCGCCAAGGACCCGGGCTACGTGCTCGACTCCACCGACATGCACCAGGAGGGCCTGATCTTTCCGGGCACCAGGGTGTACGCCGGTGGTGAACCGGTGCACGACATCCACGAGCTGATCCGCTTCAACTCCCGGATGCCCGACCTGGTGCTGGGCGATCTGAACGCCCAGATCGCGGCGCTGCGCACCGGCGAGCGGCGGGTGGCCGAGCTGTTCGACCGCTACACCGCACCGGTGGTGGAGCAGGTGGTCGACCGGTTCGTCGCGGCGGCGGCCGAGTCGGCGGCCGAGGCGGTCGCCCGGCTGCCGCAGGGCAGCTGGACGGCCGAGGACTGGCTCGACGACGACGGCGTCACCGACGACCCGATCCTCATGCGGGCCACCGTGACCATCCGGGACGGCACGTTCACGGTCGACTTCGCCGGCTCCTCGCCGGCCGTGCCCGGCCCGGTCAACATGCCGATCGGCGGAACCATCGCGACCTGCCGGGTGGCGTTCAAGGCGATCACCACCCCGGAGGAGCAGACCAACGCCGGGCACTTCGCACCGCTGCGGGTCGAGGCCGAGCCGGGCACCCTGTTCCACGCGGTCTACCCGGCCGCGACGTTCACCCAGTGGACCGGCACGGTCGCGCTGGAACTGATCTACAAGGCCCTCGCGCAGGGCATGCCGGAGCGGCTGCCCGCCTCCAGCGGCGGTGACGTGCCCGGCTTCATGATGGTCGGCGTCCACCCGGACACCGGGGCGATGTTCGCGGTCAGCAACAACGATCCGGTCGGCTGGGGCGGCGCACCCGACCACGACGGCATCGGCCCGGCCAACCACCTGTGCCAGACCCAGGCGCGCAACACGCCGGTCGAGGTGCTCGAGGCGAAGACCGGGATGTTCTTCGAACGCGTCGAGATCCGCGCCGACTCGGGCGGGGCCGGCCGGTTCCGCGGCGGCTGCGGGCTGCGCCGCGACATCAGGTTCGTGACCGACGGCGAGTTCCTGTCGGTGATCAAGAAGACGAAGAGCGCGCCGTGGGCGCTCGACGGCGGCCGGCAGCCCGAGCCCAACCAGGTCGTCGTCTTCCCCGGCACCGCCCGCGAGCGGCGGATCAGCACGAAGCGCACGCCGGTGCGGGTAGGCGACCGGGTGACGCTGCTGACCGCGGGTGGCGGCGGGCACGGCGACCCGGCCGGGCGGGACCCGGCCGCGGTGCGCCATGACGTTCAGGAGGGGTACGTCTCGGACGAGGCGGCCCGGAAGGTGTACGGGGTGATCGTGTGAACCAGCTTCTCGGCAACTGCACCGTGGTGGACGCCCGGGTGCTCGACGGCGTGCCCGCGCAGAAGGACGCCGGGGTCTGGATCGACGGCGACCGGATCGCCGCGACCGGCCCGTACGCCGAGGTCGCCGCGCGCGCCCGGGCCGCCGGACCGGTCGTCGAACGCGACCTGAACGGCGCGTACGTGACGCCCGGCCTGACCAACATGCACACCCATTTCTCGCTGTCGCTGCCCGGCCCGGGCGGCGACAGCGTCAAGGATCTCGGCCCGCACGACCTGGCCCTCTACATGGCCGACGGAGCCCGCCGCACACTCGACTGCGGGGTCACCACGGTCCGCAACGTCGCCGAGAAGGACCACGCCGACTTCGCCCTGCGCCGGGCGATCAACGCCGGCCGGGTCCCCGGCCCGCGGATGTACACGGCCGGGCGGGCGCTGGTCTGCACCGGCGGTCACGGCCACGAGAGCGGCGACACGATGGAGTGCGACGGCCCGGTCGGGTTCCGGCACGGTGTCCGCAGCCAGATCAAGGCCGGCGCCGACCTGATCAAGGTGATGATCTCCGGCGGGATCGCCGGCGAGCACGAGGGCATCGCCACCCCGCAGCTGTTCGCCGACGAGATGGCCGCGGTCATCGAGACCGCGCACGCCTGGGGCCGCAAAGTCACCGCGCACGCCGGTCCGGCCGAGGTGATCGCCGCCGCGGTCGAGCTGGGCCTCGACTGTGTCGAACACGGCTATCAGCTCACCCCGGAGGTCGCCGCGCGGATGGCCGCGCGCGGCACGGCGCTGGTACCGACCCTGCTGGTGACCCGGTGCAAGGAGTTCTTCGACGAGCTGGGCGTGCCGGAGTGGATGCAGTGCCGTTCGCTCGGCGCCGGCCCGCGGCATCTGGAGAGCTTCGCGATGGCCGTGGAGGCCGGGGTGGAGATCCTGCTCGGCAGCGACATGCCGCCGTTCTGGTCGTTCGAGGGCACCAACGCCACCGTCCGGGAGCTGGAGAACCTGGCCGAGCGGCTCGGCCCGGCGCGGGCACTGCACGCCGGCACCCGCGGCCCGATCCGCTGGCTCGGCGCCGAGGACGACCTGGGCACCGTCGAGGAGGGTAGGTACGCCGACCTGATCGCGATGGACGACGACCCGCTCGACGACACCGGGGCGTTCCGCGGTGTGCGCTGGGTGATGAAGGGCGGCGTGGTGGTCCGGGACGAGGAGCGGCGATGAGCTTCGCGGAGACCGGTGCCGCGGCGATCGCGGCCGGCATCGACGACATGTACACGGCCTTCCTGGCCGGTGACCGGGCCCGCTTCGACGAGCACCTGCACGAGGACGTCACCACCTGGGAGACGCACCTGCCCGGCCCGCTGCGGACCCGCAAGGAGCTGGACGAGTTCCGGGACACCCGGGACAGCGCGGGGGAGCGGCCGGTGCTGGCGGCGCTGTTCGCCACCGAGAAGCGCATCGACGTCTGGGGCGAGGTCGGCGTGGCCCGCTACGTGCTGGTGGCCCGGTCCGTCGGCGGCGGCCCCGAGCAGCGCAGCCGGGTCACCGACGTGCTGCGGTGCCTGGACGGCAGCTGGCGGATCGTGCACCACCACTCGGAACTGGTCCGGCCGTGATCCGCCGGCTGATCGCGACCGAGCCGGGCGGCCCGCGGGACGTGCTGCGGCTCGCGTCGCTGCCCGACGACCCGCCGCCCGGCCCCGGTCAGGTGCGGCTGGCGGTGCGCGCGGTCGGCCTCAACTTCCTCGACGTGTCGCTGTGCCGGGGCGAGTACCCGGTGCGGCCGGACCCGCCGATGACCCCCGGTGTCGAGGCGAGCGGCCGGGTGCTGGACGCCGGGCCGGGCGCCGAGCACCTGGTCGGCCGGGAGGTGGTGGCCTGCCCGGCGCTGCCGCACGGCGCCCTCGGCGACACCGTCACGATCGACGCCGGCCTGGTGGTCGAGCGTCCGTCCGACGTGGACCCGGCGACCGCGGCCGCGCTGCCGGTCACCTACCAGACGGCCTGGTTCGCGCTGGACCGAGCGCGCCTGGCGGCCGGCGAGACGCTGCTGGTGCACGCCGGGGCGGGCGGGGTCGGCATCGCCACAATCCAGCTCGCGGTGGCCCGGGGCGCCCGGGTCGTGGCCACCGCCGGAACGCCGGCAAAGCTGGCGATCTGCCGCGCCCAGGGCGCCGCCGTGGCGATCGGCTACGGCGAATTCGAGACGGTCGCCGGCGAGGTCGACGTGGTGGTCGACCCGGTCGGCGGCGACCTGCTGAGCCGGTCGCTGGACTGCCTCGCCTTCGAGGGCCGGCTGGTCAGCGTGGGCATGGCCGGCGGCCCGCCGCCACCGGTCGACCCGGCCCGGCTGATCGCCCGCAACGCCGACCTGATCGGTCTCTCCTGGGGATCGCGTTACCCGTGGACCCGGCCGGCCGAGGTGCGGGCCGCTTACCGGGAGCTGTTCCGCCGGTGCGCGGCCGGCGAACTGCGCCCGCCG
The DNA here is from genome assembly GCF_018332695.1 of Paractinoplanes toevensis. GTDB lineage: Bacteria > Actinomycetota > Actinomycetes > Mycobacteriales > Micromonosporaceae > Actinoplanes > Actinoplanes toevensis. The sequence goes on along the minus strand of NZ_BOQN01000133.1, from coordinate 64,613 downwards.
ATCAGCCGGGTCGTCCCGCTCGCCGAGGCACCCGCCGCGCTGGCCGACCTGGCCGACCGGCGCACCACCGGCAAGATCATCGTGCGAATCGACGAAGGAGAAGCATGAGCGACGACGGTGACATGGACATCTACGACCTGCGGGTCAGCGTCGACCGGATCGAGGGCCGCTCGGTGTGCGGCATGGCGGTCGGCGACCACTTCGACCTCACCGAGAGCGCGCACCTGACGATCCCCGAGGGCAAACACTTCTGCGTGTACGCGCTCGCGTCGGTGCTGCCGTTCCTCGCCGCCAAGCAGCGCGAGCTCGCCGCCGGTGACTGGCTGGCCCAGGATTCGCACTTCATCTGCCCCGACCCGGGGGAGCGCCTGGTGATGAAGGTGGAGCGCACCGGCAAGCGGCGGATGAACTCGGCGGACCTCACCTGATGGTGGAGATCGGTCTCGGCCTGCAGAGCGACAAACCGGCCGGCGCGTACGCCCGGCTGGCGCGATCCGCCGAGGCGGCCGGTTTCGACGTGCTCACCGTGTTCGGTGACCTGATGTACCAGCCGCCGATCTTCCCGCTGCTGGAGATGGCCGGTGCCACCAGCCGGGTGCGGCTCGGGCCGGCCTGCCTGAACCCGTACTCGATGGCGCCGTACGAGATCGCCGGGCAGATCGCCGCGCTCGACCTGGCCTCGCACGGCCGGGCCTACCTCGGCCTGGCCCGGGGCACCTGGCTGGACGCGGTCGGCCTGCCCCAGCCGCGCCCGCTCACCGCGCTGGCCGAGGCGGCCGAGGTGGTCGGCCGGCTGCTGAGCGGCGACCGCACTGGTTACGACGGCCGGATGTTCACCCTCGCGCCGGACACCGCGCTGCGCTACGAGCGGCACCGCCCCCGGGTCCCGCTGCTGCTCGGCGCGTGGGGACCGCGCGGTGCCGCGCTGGCCGGGCGGATCGCCGACGAGATCAAGGTGGGCGGCAGCGCCAACCCGGAGATGATCCCGGTGGTGCGGGACCGGTTGCGGCCGGGCGCCGAGGCGGCCGGCCGGGACGTCGCCGAGATCGGCATCGTGCTGGGCGCGGTCACCGTGGTCGACACCGACGGTGCGGCGGCCCGCGCCAAGGCGCGCACCGAGGTGGCCATGTACCTGGCCGTGGTCGCCGACCTGGACCCCACCGTCACCCTGCCGCCGGGCCTGGTCGCCGAGGTGTCCGGGCTGGTCGAAGCTGGTGCGCACGAGGCCGCCGGCCGCCTGGTCCCGGACGACGTGCTCGACCGGTTCGCCTTCTCCGGCACCCCCGGACAGGTCGCGAAGCAGGCCCAGGCGCTGATCGACGCCGGGGTGCACCGGGTCGAGTTCGGCACCCCGCACGGCCTCACCGACGACCGCGGCGTCGATCTGCTCGGATCCGAAGTCCTGCCCCTGCTGTCCCGATAGGAGCTGCCCCGATGGACGTCCTGCTGGTGCTGGGCCCGGATCTGGTCGCCGACCACGGTCTGCTCACGAAGCTGGCCGGTGACACGGCCTGGGACCTGGACGTCGGTCTGCGGGTGGTTTTGACCACCGGCCCGGCCGAGACGGCCGAGGCGCTGGCCGGGCACGACGGCCCGGCCGTGGTGACACCGGCCGACCCGGCGCTGATGGCGGCGGCCCCCGCGTCGGTCGTCTGGTACGACCTGACGGTCGCCGACCCGGCCGGGCCGGCGCATCTGCACGGCCGCGGCGTGTGGGGACTGGTCTGGGCGATCCGGCACGCCGTGCACCGGCTGCGCGCGCCCGCGGCCCGGGTGGCCTACGGCGACCACCCGGAGCAGTGGGCCGATGAGCGGACCCCGGCCGGTGCCGCCCCCGCGCCGGTCGGGATCCTGATCCACGGCGGGTTCTGGCGGTCCATCTGGGCCGCCGACCTGATGGACGCCCTCGCGATCGACCTGGCCGAGCGGGGCTGGACCAGCTGGAACCTGGAGTACCGCCGGCCGGACCGGCACGGCTGGGCGGCCACCACGGCCGACGTGGCGGCCGGCGTGGCCGCGGCCCGCGACCGGCATCCCGGCGCACCGATCGTCCTGTTCGGCCACTCGGCCGGCGGTCAGCTCGCCCTGCGCCTGGCGGCCGACGACCCGGACCTCGCGCTCGCGGTGTCCCTGGCCGGCGTGCTCGACCTGGCCGAGGGGCAGCGGCGGTTTCTCGGCGAGGGCGCGATCACGACGGCGCTCGGCGGCACGCCGGCCGAGGTGCCGGCGGTGTACGCGGCCGGCGACCCGATGGCCCGGCTGCCGCTCGCCTCGCCCGCGCTGCTGGTGCAGGGCAGCGGGGACGGCCTCGACCTGGTGGACATCAACCGCCGGTTCGCCGCCGCCGCCGGCCTGACGCTGCTGGAGCAGCCCGGCGACCACTTCGACGTGATCTCCCCCGGCTCGCCGATCTGGGCCGCGACGATGGCGGAGACCAGCCGGTTGATTTCACCCTCGTGAACAGCGAGCGACCGCGGTGGGTCAGAACAGCCGCGGGGTGACCACCGAGACCACGGTGGTCACCGTGCCGGTGTCGTTGTACATCCGGTGCGGCACCGAGGACCGCAGGTGCACGCTGTCGCCCGGCCGCAACCGGTGCTCGACGCCGTCCACCTCGTAGAGCAACTCCCCGGAGATCACGTAGGCGAACTCCTCGCCGGCGTGCCCGTACGCGTTCTCCCGCTGGCCGCCCGGCGCGATGTGCACCAGCATCGGCTCGAGCACCAGACCGGCGCCCCGCTCGGACAGCATCCGGTAGGTCTGCTGGCCGGAAACGTACTGCGTGGCGGTGTTCTCGCCGCGGGTCAGGGTGAAGTGGCTGGGCATCGGCACGACCACCGGGTCGTGCCCGACGGCCGGCGTGTCGTCGAAGAACTCCGACACCGAGTGCCCCAGCGCGCTCGCCACACTGCCCAGCGCGGTCAGCCCGATCGACGAGATGCCCCGCTCGACCTGGGACAGGAAGCCGATCGACAGCCCGGAGCGGGCGGCCAGGCTGCGCAGCGTCAGGCCGCGCTGTTTCCGGAACTCGCGGATGCGCGGACCGACCTGTGCCGACGAGGTCTCCTCGATCGGTTCCGTGACCGGCACGGTTACCTCCTGTGCTCCGAAACTTGTTCGATCGTACCTAAAACCGGTTCCGCGGTCATGAGTCGATCGGCACGATCGGCTGCCAGGACAGCGGGGTCGAGAGGATCATGGTGCTGGACGGCGCGCCGTACCCGCCGAGCCGGTCGATCACCTCCTCGAACGCCTCGATCGAGCCGGCCGCGACCTTCAGCACGGAACAGGTGTCGCCGGTGACCCGGTTGATCTCCAGCACCTCGGGCCAGGTGGCGACCTTGTCGTCGCGCAGCACGCAGGTCGGCCCGTAACAGGACATCCGGATCAGGGCGAGCACCTCGCGGCCGGCCTTGGCCAGATCGACCTGGGCGTGATAGCCGGTGATCACCCCGGTCTCCTCGAGCCGCCGCACCCGCTCGGCGACCGCCGGTGGGGACAGATGCACCCGCCGGGACAACTCGCTGTAGGAGAGCCGGGCGTCGTCCTGCAACTCCCGGAGAAGGGCCCAGTCCATGGCGTCCATCCGGCCACCTTCCGATCGCAAACCGATCTTGCGAATCTAGCCGCCGATCGACTGTTCATCGAGGTCAGCACCGTTAATTCGGCATTCCGGGAGAGCCCTGACAACGAAAGCATGGAGCAGTCCCAGCCGACGCGGTAGGCGAGGAGAGTACGTGGATCCGGTGAACACTGCTGTCGTCCGGCCGACGACCGCTGCCGAGCGCGACGAACGGTCGGCGGCCAACAGCGGGCGGCCGACCCTGGAGTTCGGGCAGCGTGTGCCCTACGACTCCTACGTGCACGCCAGCACCCTGCACACGCTGCAACGCACCCTCAGCGGCGACCCGGGCGAGATGTCGTTCCTCGTCGTCAGCCAGATCATGGAGCTGTACTTCAAGCTCGTCCGGCACGAGCTGACGCAGGCTCGCGACCACCTCCGAGCCGATCAGGTCTGGCCGGCCCTGGCCCCGCTGCGCCGGGCCGCCCTGCACCTCGAGGGCCTCAACGCCGCCTGGCAGACGCTGCGCTGGATGACCCCGGCCGACTTCAACCGCTTCCGGGACCTGCTCGGCGAGGGCTCCGGCTTCCAGTCGGCCATGTACCGGCAGGTGGAGTTCCTGCTCGGGCTGCGCAACCCGGCGCTGATCCGGCCGTTCAAGGGCAGCGACGCGTTCGACGAGCTGACCGCCGCCCTGCACGAGCCGAGCCTCTGGGACGAGGTGATCGCGCTGCTCGCCCGGCACGGGCACGACCTCAAGCCGGAACTGCTCGACCGGGACTACGCCGTGGAGCACGAGGCCGACCCGTCGGTGTCCGACGCCTGGGTGCGGATCTACCGCGACCCCGGCCCGGAGAACCACCTGCGGCTGCTCGGCGAGGCCCTCACCGAGGTCGCCGACCGGTTCGGCGACTGGCGTTACCTGCACCTCAAGGCGGTGCAGCGGACCATGGGCGCGAAGACCGGCACCGGCGGCTCCAACGGGGTGGCCTGGTTGCAGCGCAGCATGAACCGCACCGTCTTCCCGGAACTGTGGACCTCCCGGACGGAGATGTGATGCTCGACCACGACGATCCCGGTCACCGCCACCTCTTCCACATCCCGCCGGCCGAGGGCGGCGACCACCCGGAGGTCGCCTACTTCGCCGGCAACTCGCTCGGGCTGCAGCCCCGGGCCACCCGCACCGAGCTGCTGGAGGACCTGGACGACTGGGCCCGGCTCGGCGTCGAGGGTCATCTGGACGCCGCCCGCCCCTGGTTGCCCTACCACGAACTGCTCACCGCGCCGGCCGCGCGGCTGGTCGGCGCGCTGCCGTCGGAGGTCGTGGTGATGAACTCGCTCACCGTCGACCTGCACCTGCTGATGGTGTCGTTCTACCGCCCGGCCGGCCGGCGCACCCGGATCGTCATCGAGGACGCGGCGTTCCCCTCGGACAGCTACGCCGTGCGCAGCCAGGCCCGCCTGCACGGCCTCGACCCGGACACCACCGTCGTCCGGCTGCGCCCGCGCGCCGGCGAGGACACCCTGCGCACCGAGGACGTGCTGGCGTTCCTGGCCGCCGAGGGCGACACGGTGGCGCTGGTGCTGTTCGGCGGCGTCAACTACCTCACCGGCGAGCTGATGGACATGGCGGCGATCACCGCGGCCGGGCGGGCGGCCGGCGCGGTGGTCGGCTGGGACCTCGCGCACGCCGCCGGCAACGTGCCCCTCGCCCTGCACGAGTGGGGCGCCGACTTCGCCGCCTGGTGCTCGTACAAGTACCTGAACGCCGGGCCCGGTGCGCTGGCCGGTGTCTTCGTCCACGAGCGCCACCACGGTGACCCCGACCGGCCGCGCCTGGAGGGCTGGTGGAGCACCGAGCCGGCCACCCGGTTCGAGATGACCGCCGAGTCCCGCCCGCCCCGCAGCGCCGACGCCTGGCAGGTCTCCAACCCGCCGATCTTCGCGATGGGCCCGGTGCGCACCTCGCTGCGGATCTTCGACGAGGTCGGCATGCCTGCGCTGCGCGCGCGCAGCCTGCGCCTGACCACCCATCTGCGTGGGTTGCTGGACGAGGTGGCCGCCGACCGGCCGCTGTCGGTGATCACACCGCGGGAACCGGAACGGCACGGCTGCCAGCTCTCGGTGCGGCTGCACGAGGGCAACGCCGGCGCGCTGACCAAGCGGCTGCGCTTCGAGCACGGCGTGATCGCCGACGCCCGGCAGCCGGACATCGTGCGGTTCGCGCCGGTGCCGCTCTATTCGACGTACGAGGACTGCCGCCGAGCCGCCGAAGCACTGAAAGCCTGCGTGGAGGAGAACCGATGAGCCGGGAACACGTGGCGGTGATCGGGGCCGGGCTGACCGGCAGCCTGCTCGCCGCCTATCTGGGCCGCCGCGGATATCGCGTCGACGTCTACGAGCGCCGGTCCGACCCGCGGGTCACCGGGGCCGAGCGGGGCCGCTCGATCAACCTGGCCCTCTCCGAGCGCGGCATCGACGCGCTGCGCCGGATCGGGCTGGCCGACCAGGTGCTGGCCGGAGCGCTGCCGATGCACGGCCGGATGGTGCACCCGCTCGACGGCGAGGCGAACTTCCAGCCCTACAGCCTGGCCGGCGACCGGGCGATCAACTCGATCGGCCGGGGCGCGCTCAACGACGCGCTGCTCGACGCGGCGGAACAGACCGCCGGGGTCACCGTCCACTTCGACCATCCGCTGACCGGGCTCGACCCGGAGACCGGAACCCTCGGCTTCGCCGACGGGACGCAGGCCAAGGCGGACATCGTGCTGGGTGCCGACGGTTCCGGTTCGGCGGTGCGCGGGCTGCTCCTGGCGTACGCCGGGGAGCGGTTCGACGAGACGGTCAGCTTCCTCGACTACGGCTACAAGGAGCTCACCATCCCGGCCCGCGACGGCGAGTTCGCGCTCGACCCGGGCGCCCTGCACATCTGGCCACGCGGCACCTCGATGATGATCGCGCTGCCCAACCCGGACCGCTCGTTCACCGGCACCCTGTTCTGGCCGATGGGCGGCACCGGCAGCTTCGCCTCGCTGGGCAGCCCGGCGGCGGTCGAACGGCACTTCCGCCGGCACTATCCCGACCTGCTGGAGCTGATCCCGGGCCTGGCCGACGACTACCGGCACAACCCGGTCGGCCTGCTCGGCACCGTCCACTGCGGACCCTGGCAGATGCTCGGCCGGGTCGCGCTGATCGGCGACGCCGCGCACGCCATCGTCCCGTTCTACGGCCAGGGCGCCAACGCCGCGTTCGAGGACGTCGTCGAGCTGGACCGCTGCCTGGACGCGACCGGCGACGACTGGGCGGCCGCGCTGCCGGCGTACGAGAAGGGCCGCCGGGAGAACAGCGAGGCGATCGCCGCGATGGCCCTGGCCAACTTCGTCGAGATGCGCGACAAGGTCGCCGACCCGCTGTTCAAGCTGGGCAAGAGCATCGAGCACACCCTCGAACGCTGGCTGCCCGGCCGGTACGTCTCGCGCTACGAGATGGTCTCCTTCTCCACGACGCCGTACGCCGAGGTGCGCCGCCGGGTCCGCCGCCAGCATCAGGTGCTCGCCGCCGCCGGTCTGCTGGCCGCCGCCGGCCTGGCCGCGCTGGTCGGCCGGGCGGTGACCCGATGACCGGCCGGTGGGATCCCGCGCTGGCCACCGGCCGCCCGCCGGGTGAGCCGCCGCAGCTGCGGAACTTCGTGGCCGGCGAGTTCCGGGCGGCCACCGCCACCTTCGCGAAGGCGTCGCCGGTCACCGGAGAGACGGTCTTCGCGGTCACCGAGTCGGACCGCTCCACCGTGGACGACGCGGTCGCCGCCGCCCGGGCCGCCGTGCGCGGGCCGTGGGGCCGCACCACCGAGCAGGAGCGGGCCACCGTGCTGCGCCGGATCGCCGACGAGCTGGAGCGGCGCTTCGAGGACCTGGTCACCGCCGAGGTCGCCGACACCGGCAAGACGCTGGCCCAGGCCCGCACCCTGGACATCCCGCGCGGCGCCGCCAACTTCCGGGCGTTCGCCGACGTGGTGGCCGCGACCGGCACCGAGTCGTTCACCACGGCCACCGCCGGTGGCGGCCGGGCGTTGAACTACGCGGTCCGCAAACCGGTCGGCGTGGTCGCCGTCATCGTCCCGTGGAACCTGCCGCTGCTGCTCCTGACCTGGAAGGTGGCGCCCGCGCTGGCCTGCGGCAACGCGGTCGTGGTCAAGCCCAGCGAGGAGACCCCGGCGTCGGCCACCGTGCTGGCCGAGGTGATGGCCGCGGCCGGGGTGCCGGACGGTGTCTTCAACCTGGTGCACGGGCACGGCCCGGACGCGGCCGGCGAATGGCTGACCACCCACCCGGACGTGGACGCGATCACCTTCACCGGCGAGTCCGCCACCGGCGCGGCGATCATGCGCAACGCCGCGGACGGCGTGAAGGCGGTGTCGTTCGAGCTCGGCGGCAAGAACGCCGGCCTGGTCTTCGCCGACGCCGATCTGGACGCCGCGGTGGCCGGCAGCGTGCGGTCCAGCTTCACCAACGGCGGCCAGGTCTGCCTGTGCACCGAACGCCTCTACGTGCACCGGTCGATCTTCGACGAGTTCACCACCCGGCTGGCCGCGCGGGCCAAGGAGTTGACCTACGGCTGGCCGACCGACGAGGGCACCGGCACCATGCCGCTGATCTCCAAGGCGCACCGGGACAAGGTGGCCGGCTACTACGAGCTGGCCCGCTCCGAAGGCGCGACGTTCCTGGCCGGTGGCGGAGTGCCGCACTTCGGCGACGCCCGGGACGGCGGGTCGTACATCGAACCCACCGTCATCACCGGGCTCGGCCAGGACGCCCGTACGGTCCGCGAGGAGATCTTCGGGCCGATCTGCCACGTCGCGCCGTTCGACGACGAACAGGAGGCCTTCGCGCTGGCCAACGACAGCGTGTACGGCCTGGCCGGGACGGTCTGGACCCGCGACGTCGGCCGGGCACTGCGGGCCGGCGCCCAGCTCGACGCCGGCCTGGTCTGGGTGAACACCTGGTTCCTGCGCGACCTGCGCACCCCGTTCGGCGGGATGCGGGCCTCCGGCGTGGGCCGCGAGGGTGGCCGCCACTCACTGGACTTCTACTCCGAATACACCAACGTCTGCGTGGACATGTCGTGACCGATGCCGCTGCTGAGCTTCTGGAGGCGTACGCCTCGGGAAAGCCGGTCCCACCCCTGCGCGACCGGATCATCCGGGCCGGGGACGTCGATGCCGCCTATCGGGCGCAGAGCGCCCAGGTCGAGACCTGGCTCGCGGCCGGCCGCCGCCCGGTCGGCGCCAAGATCGGGCTGACCGCGCCGGCCGTGCAGCGCGCGTTCGGCGTCTACCAGCCGGACTTCGGCGTGCTCTTCGCCGACATGGCGGTGCCGGACGGCGCCGAGATCGACCCGGACACGCTGATCCAGCCCCGGGTCGAGGCGGAGGTGGCGTTCGTGCTCGGCCGTGATCTGCCGGAGGAGCAGGTGACCGTGGCCGACGTGCTGCGGGCCACCGACTTCCTGCTGCCGGCCATCGAGGTGGTCGACTCGCGGATCGCCGGCTGGGACATCTCGATCGTCGACACCGTCGCGGACAACGCCTCCAGCGGCCGGTACGTTCTCGGCACCACGCCCCGCCGGGTGTCCGATGTGGACCTGCGGCTGTGCGGCGCGGTGCTGGAGAGCGCCGGCGAACCGGTGTCGGTCGGGGCCGGCGCGGCCTGCCTCGGCAACCCGCTGCACGCAGTGGCCTGGCTGGCCACCACGCTGGCGGGCAACGGCAGCCCGCTGCGGGCGGGCGACGTCGTGCTGTCCGGTGCGCTCGGCCCGATGGTGCCGGTGACCCCCGGTGCCTCCTACGAAGCGCGGATCTCCGGCCTCGGCTCGGTCCGGGCGAACTTCGCGAAGGGAGCGAAACAGTGAGCGCAGCGGTGAGCGTCGGGGTGGCCGTGATCGGTTCCGGCAACATCGGCACCGATCTGATGTTCAAGGTCATGCGTACGTCGTCGTCGTTGCGCATGGTCGCGATGGCCGGCATCGACGCCGAGTCGGACGGCCTGGCCCGGGCGAAACGGCTCGGCGTGGCCACCACCGCGAAGGGGGTCGAGGGCCTGGTGGCGCTGCCGGAGTTCGCCGACGTGCGGGTGGTCTTCGACGCCACCTCGGCGGGCGCGCACCGGCACAACGACGCGGTACTGGCGAACTATCCGGTGACCGTGGTCGACCTGACCCCGGCCGCCCTCGGGCCCTACGTGGTCCCGCCGGTCAACCTCGCGTCGTTCCAGGCCGAGCGCAACGTGAACATGGTGACCTGCGGCGGGCAGGCGACCGTGCCGATCGTCGCCGCCGTAGCCGCGGTGACTCCGGTCGCGTACGCCGAGATCGTCGCCTCGATCGCGTCGCGATCGGCCGGACCGGGCACCCGGGCCAACATCGACGAGTTCACCGAGACCACCGCCCGCGCCCTCGAAGTGGTCGGCGGCGCGGCCAGGGGCAAGGCGATCATCGTGCTGAACCCGGCCGAGCCGCCGCTGCTGATGCGCGACACGGTGTACTGCCTGTGCCCTTCGGCCGACGCCGACCGCGCGCGAATCGCCGCGTCGATCGAGGAGATGGTCACCGGCGTCCAGCAATACGTGCCCGGCTATCGACTCAAGCAGGACGTGCAGTTCCGGGTGCTCGACGACGGGCTGCTGGTGACGGTCTTCCTGGAGGTCTCCGGCGCAGGTCACTACCTGCCGGAGTACGCCGGCAACCTGGACATCATGACGTCCGCCGCGGTGCGGACCGCCGAGGAGCTGGTGACGGCATGACCGAGATCTATGTGCAGGACGTGACGTTGCGGGACGGCATGCACGCCATCGGCCACCGCTACACGGTCGATCAGGTGCGGGAGATCGCCGCCGCGCTGGACGCCGCCGGGGTCGCCGCGATCGAGGTGGCGCACGGCGACGGCCTCGCCGGGTCGAGCATCAACTACGGCCGGGGCGCGGCCACCGACGCCGAGTGGATCAGCGCGGCCGCGTCGGTGCTGACGAACGCCCGGCTCACCACCCTGCTGCTGCCCGGCATCGGCACGATCGCCGACCTGCGGGCCGCCCGCGACCTCGGGGTGACCAGCGTGCGGGTCGCCACCCACTGCACCGAGGCGGACATCTCCGCCCAGCACATCGCGTGGGCACGGGAGAACGGCATGGACGTCGCCGGGTTCCTGATGATGTCGCACATGAGCCCGCCCGCCGAGCTGGCGAAGCAGGCCAAGCTGATGGAGTCGTACGGCGCGCACTGCGTCTACATCACCGACTCCGGCGGCCGGCTCACCATGAACGACGTGGCCGCGCGGGCCGACGCGTACCGGGAGATCCTCGACCCGGCAACCGAGATCGGCATCCACGCCCACCACAATCTGTCCCTGGGCGTGGCCAACAGCCTGGTCGCGGTCGAGCACGGGGTGTACCGGGTGGACGCCTCGCTGGCCGGGATGGGCGCCGGGGCGGGCAACGCGCCGCTCGAGGTGTTCGCCGCGGTCGCCGAACTGAACGGCTGGAAGCACGGCTGCGACGTGTTCGCCCTGATGGACGCGGCCGACGACCTGGTGCGCCCGCTGCAGGACCGGCCGGTGCGGGTGGACCGGGAGACGCTGTCGCTCGGCTACGCCGGGGTGTATTCGTCGTTCCTCCGGCACGCCGAGACCGCGGCCGGCACGTACGGCGTTGACGTGCGCACGATTCTCGTGGAGCTCGGCAAACGCCGGATGGTCGGTGGCCAGGAGGACATGATCGTGGACGTGGCGCTGGACCTGGCGAAGGAGAACTCGTGATTGTCGACGCTCTGGATCGTGCGCTCACCACGGCCACCGAGCTCGCGTCGGGCTCGTTCGAGGTCGGCGAGCCGTACTCCGCTCAGCAGGACCTGGTGGAACGCCGCCTGGCCCGCGGCGAGAGGATCGTCGGGGTCAAGCTGGGCCTCACCAGCCGGGCCAAGATGCAGCAGATGGGCGTCGACGAGGTCATCTGGGGCCGGCTGACCGACGCCATGCGGGTCCCGGACGGCGGCGTGCTCGACCTCGCACCCCGCATCCACCCGAAGGTCGAGCCCGAGGTGGCCTTCCTGGTGCGCGACGGCGAGATCGCCGCGATCGCCCCGGCCATCGAGGTGATCGACTCGCGCTGGCTCGACTTCAAGTTCACCCTGGCCGAGGTGATCGCCGACAACACGTCGGCGGCCGGCTTCGTGGTCGGCGCCTGGCAGCCGGTGCCGGACGGCGTCGACAACCTGGGCGTGCTGCTCGAGGTGGACGGCCGGGTCGTGGAGATCGGCTCGACCGCGGCGATCCTGGGCGACCCGCGGCGCGCCTTCGCCGACGCGAAACGGCTCGCCGGCGGCCTGGAAGACGAGTGGATCGTGCTGGCCGGGGCGGCCACCGCAGCCGTCGCGGTGGGGCCCGGCCAGACCGTACGCGTCGAAGTGGAAAAGCTCGGCACCGCCGCGCTGAAGGTCTCCGCATGACCGCGCGGGTGGTGGCCGGCAAGGCCACCCCGCGCGGAAGGTTTCCGCACGTCAAGGTGGCCGGCGGGTTCGCGTTCGTGAGCGGCACCAGCAGCCGCCGGCCGGACAACACGATCGCCGGGGCCGCGGTCGACGACATGGGCACCACGACGCTCGACATCGCCGAGCAGACCCGGGCCGTCATCGCCAACATCGCCGACATCCTGGCCTCGGTCGGCGCCGGTCTGTCCGACCTCGTGCAGATCACGACCTACCTGGTCAACATGAACGACTTCGGTGGCTACAACGCCGTCTACGGCGAGTTCTTCGACGAGACCGGGCCGTCGCGCACCACCGTCGCGGTGCACCAGCTGCCGCACCCGCACCTGCTGATCGAAATCCAAGCCGTCGCAGCTCTGCCGTCCAAGGAGGCGTCATGACCGACCCGATCAACTTCCCCGGCTGGATCGAGGACAACAAGCACCTGCTCAAGCCGCCGGTCGGCAACAAGCAGATGTTCCCCACCGGCTCGGACTTCATCGTCATGGTGGTCGGCGGCCCGAACGCCCGGACCGACTTCCACGTCGATCCGTACGAGGAGTTCTTCTACCAGGTCAAAGGCAACATGCACGTCAAGACCATGACCCCGGAGGGTCCGCAGGACGTGCACATCCGCGAGGGCGAGATGTGGGTGCTGCCGGGCAACACGCCGCACTCGCCGCAGCGCCCCGAGCCCGGCTCCATCGGCCTGGTGGTCGAGCGGGTGCGCGAGGAGGGCACGCTGGAGAAGTTCCAGTGGTACTGCTTCGAGTGCAGCCACCTGGTGCACGAGGTCGAACTCCAGGTCCGCGACATCGTCGAGGACCTGCCGCCGGTGTTCACCGCCTTCTACGCCGACGAGAAGGCCCGCACCTGCGCGAACTGCGGCGCCCTGCACCCGGGCAAGGGCTGACGTGATCGACGTCCACACCCACGTCGTACCCAAGGGGTGGCCGGACCTCGCCGTCGCGTGCGGCGGGTCCGGCTGGCCCTGGCTCGAGGTGGAGACCGAGCGCGAAGCGGTCATCATGATTCGCGACAGCGAATTCCGCCGGATCGACTCGTCCTGCTGGGACCCGGCCGTCCGCTTCGCGGACATGGCCGCCGACGGGGTGGCCCGGCAGGTCGTCTCGCCCACGCCGGTGTTCTTCGGATATGACCGTACGCCGGACCAGGCGGTGAAACTGGCCCGGATCTTCAACGACCTGACCCTGGAGATCACCGCCGGCGATCCACGCCTGATCCCGTTCTGCCAGGTGCCGCTGCAGGACCCGGCGGCCGCCTGCGCCGAGCTCGATCGCTGCCTCGCCGCCGGTCACGCCGGTGTGGAGATCGGCAACCACGTCGGCGACCGCGACCTGGACGACGCCGGGATCGTCGAGTTCCTTCAGCACTGCGCCGAGGTGGGCGCGCCGGTCTTCGTGCACCCCTGGGACATGCCGGACGGCCCCCGCCTGGACCGCTGGATGGCGCGCTGGCTGACCGGGATGCCGGCCGAGACGCACCTGTCGGCGCTCGCACTGGTCCTCGGCGGCGTCCTGGACCGGGTGCCGGAGTCGCTGCGGCTGTGCTTCGCGCACGGCGGCGGCAGCTTCCCGTTCTGGCTGGGCCGGGCGGACAACGCCTGGGAGAAGCGGGGAGATCTGGTACGAGGACGGTCGACGCGCCCGCCGAGCGAGTACGTCGACCGGTTCTACGTCGACTCGGTGGTGTTCAGCGAGCCGGCCCTGCGGCTGCTGGTGGACACCATGGGGGAGGACCGGGTGGTGGTGGGCAGCGACTACCCGTACCCGCTGGGGGAGCGGCCGGCCGGCAACGTGGTCCGGACCGCGTCGTTCCTGACCGAGACCCAGCGCACCAAGCTGCTGACCGCCAACGCGGAGCGTTTCCTGTCCGGGGCCGTCGCGGCCTGAGGTCAGACCACGGCTCGCGGTGAGTCCGAAGCTTGCCGCGAGCCGTGGATCCGCACGAGTCCCTCGACACCGCGCAGGAAGGTGTCGCAGATCAGCGCCGGGTCGAAGAGGCAACCGGCGGCCATGGCGCCGTCGCGGAGCATCACGAAGTGCTGCGCGGCCGCCGCGGCCTCGGTCTCCTCGATGTTCGCCATCAGGGTGTTGATCGTGTCGAGGAACCACTGCCGGTGGGCGAGGACGGCCCGGTGCACCGGGTGGGCCGGATCGGGGTACTCGGCGACGGCGTTCAGGAAGGCGCATCCGCGGAAACCGGGGGAGCGGATGCCGTCGGCGATCGAGGTCGCCACGGCCCGGACGGCGTCGCCGGCGGGCTGGTCGTCGCCGGCGGCCGCGTCGATCTGTGCGCGGATGGCCGCGTCGGCGCTCCGCAGATAGGCCAGGACCAGGTCTTCCTTGCCGGGGAAGTGGCGATAGAAGGTGGCCCTGGTCACCTTGGCCTCGGCGATGATCCGATCGACCCCGACCGAGTGGATGCCCTCCGCGTAGAAGATCCCGGTCGCGGTGGTCAGCAGGCGCTCTCGAGCCTCGGACGGACGCGTCATCCGACCAGCGTAGCGACAGAACGTTCGGTCTCGCCATCGTCCGCCAGGTGGATAGAACGTTCGGTCTTGACAACCGCCAGCGCAGCCGTCATCGTTCCGTGAGACAGAACGTTCGTTCTCCTCTCGGAGGAAAGCCCATGACCACCGTTGCCGCCCCCGGCATCTCGACGACCGCCTTCGCCCTGCGGCGCCTGTACTTCGTGCGCTTCGCGTTCGCGCTCGTCTGGGCCCTCGTGATGATCCCGCTCGCGAAGCACCTCAACCCGCTCACCGCGACGCTGCTGGTCATCTATCCGCTGTTCGACGTGGCCGCCGCCATCGTCGACGCCCGTGCCTCGCGAGCCACCGGTTCGCCGGTGCTGCTCTACGTGAACGTCGCGATCAGCCTGCTGGCGGCCGCCGGCCTGGCCGTCGGCGCGGCGTCCGGCATCCCGGCGGTCCTGCGGGTCTGGGGCGCCTGGGCGGTGGTTGCCGGCCTCATCCAGTTGATCGTGGGGGTAACTCGCCGCCGGATGGGCGGGCAGTGGCCGATGATCATCAGCGGCGGCATCTCGGTGCTCGCCGGCGGATCGTTCATCGCCGGTGCGTCCGCGGACAACCCGGTGCTGACCAACGCCGTCGGCTACGCCATCCCGGGCGCCATCTTCTTCCTCATCGCGGCCATCCGGCTCGGCCGTACGGCGAAGGGAAACTGACATGTACGACGTCGTGGTCATCGGGGCGGGACCGGTCGGGGAGAACGTCGCCGATCGGATCGTGCGGGGCGGTCTGACCGTCGCCGTGGTCGAGCGCGAGCTGGTCGGCGGCGAGTGCTCCTACTGGGCCTGCATGCCGACCAAGGCGCTGCTGCGGAGTTCGGCCGCACTGCAGGCCGCACGCCGGCTGCCGGGCGCCCGGGAGGCGGTCACCGGGGATCTGGACGCGGCCGCCGTGCTGCGCCGCCGCGACGCGTTCGCCTCGAACTGGACGGACGACGGGCAGGTGGCCTGGCTGGAGTCGGCCGGCATCACGCTGTACCGGGGCCAGGGGCGGATCACCTCCGAGCGGGTCGTCGAGGTGACCCTGGACGGGTCCACGACGACGCTCACCGCGCGGCACGCGGTCGTCGTCGCCACCGGAAGCAGCGCACTGCTCCCGGACATCACCGGTCTGCGTGAGGCGGTGCCGTGGACCAGCCGGGAGGCGGCCGCCGCGCAGGAGGTGCCCGCTCGCCTCGCCGTCATCGGCGGTGGCGTGGTGGCGTCGGAGATGGCGACCGCGTTCACGAGTCTCGGATCCACGGTGACGATGCTGGCCCGGGACGGGGTGCTGCACCTCGCGGAGCCGTTCGCCGGCGAGCTGGTCACGCAGTCGTTGCGGCAGGCGGGCGCGTCGGTGCGCACCGGTGCCGAGGTCGCGTCGGTGAGCCGGGACAGCGACGGCGTCGTGCACCTCACCCTCACCGACGGCGAGCGGATCGACGCCGACGAACTTCTGGTCGCTATCGGCCGTACGCCGAACACGCAGGACATCGGGCTCGACTCGATCGGCCTGAAGCCCGGTTCCTGGCTCACCGTCGACGACACGCTGCGGGTCGTCGACGCGGGCGGCTGGTTGTACGCCGCCGGCGACGTCAACCGGCGGGCTCTGCTGACCCACCAGGGCAAGTACCAGGCTCGTGCGGTGGGGGACGTGATCGTGGCGCGCGCCGAGGGCGCCCCGGTCGAGGACGGCCGGTGGGGCCGGCACGCCGCCACGGCCGACGAGCGTGCCGTGCCGCAGGTCGTCTTCACCGACCCCGAGGTCGCGTCGGTGGGTCTTACCGCCGCCGCCGCGCAGGCCGCCGGGCTGCGGGTCCGGGTCGTCGACTACGACCTGGCCGCGGTCGCGGGATCCGCGCTGCACGCCGACGGCTATCAGGGGCACGCCCGGATGGTCGTCGACGAGGATCGACACGTGCTCGTCGGATTCACCCTGGTCGGCCCGGACGTGGCCGAACTCCTGCACGCGGCGACCATCGCGGTGGTCGGCGAGGTTCCGCTGGACCGGCTGTGGCATGCCGTGCCCGCCTACCCGACCGTCAGCGAGGTCTGGCTGCGCCTGCTCGAGGCGTACGGCCGCTGAGATTTTGATTTTCGTTCTATCTGAGGAGATGCGATGCCTACCAAGATCACGTTGATCATCGACAATCCGGCCGACCCGAGCGCGTTCGAGCTCCTTTACGCGGAGATGAGGGCGGCCGCGGAGAAGCTCCCGAAGCTGCGGCGGCTCGAATCGGCCAAGGTGTGGCCGAAGGAGGACGGCACGGCCACCCCGGCGTATCGGACGCTCGATCTTTATTTCGAGAGCTACGGGGACGCCTCCGCCGCGGTCGCGACTCCGGCGGCCGGCGAGCTGTTCGGCGCGCTCGTGGGATCTCAGGTTCCGTTCAAGGGGCTGTTCTCCGACATCGAAGCGGCGTAGCGCGCCGCGGCCTGTTTGCGGGCGGTCTTCTCGGCGTACATGGCCGCGTCGGCCGCGGCGAACAGGCCGTCGGCGCTCGGCCGGTCCAGCGGGCCCCACGCCGCCAGGCCGACGCTGACCCCGAAGCGGAGAGTCTCGCCGCGCCAGGCGACCGGTTCGTCGGCCAGCGCGCGCAGCCGGGCGGCCAACTGCCGGGCGCCGGCCTCGTCCTGGACGGCGGTGGTGAGCACGACGAACTCGTCTCCGCCGAACCGGGCCGCGGTGTCCGCCGGCCGGATCGTGCTGGTCAGCCGCCGGGCGAACTCGACCAGGATCAGGTCGCCGGCGGCGTGGCCGTACCGGTCGTTGATCTGTTTGAAGCCGTCGAGATCCAGGTAGAGAACGAGCGGGCCGAACCCGGACGGCCGGAGCAGTTCCAGCTCCAGTTGGGTGTGCAGCGTGGTCCGGTTGGCCAGTCCGGTCAGTTGGTCGTGCTCGGCCCGGTGCGCCAGCGCGATCTTCATGTGCTCCTGCTCGCGTACCACGAAGACGAACCGCATCAGGATGAACGTGGTCAACAGCGCGATCGAGACGAGCAGCGACACCCGGCTGAGCGTGGTGTGGAACGAGTACAGGCCGGTCACCGTGGGCATCACCACCAGGGCGATGCCGAGGAACACCACGCGCGCCGGATGCAGTCGTTGCGCCGCCGACCCGCGGTCCGGCTCGGCGATCCGCGCCGCGTCCTGCCGCACGATGGCCGCCGCCAGCAGGCTGTTCGCCAGCAGGAGCAGGCCGTCGAACCGGTCGGCCTGGCCCGAACGGGACAGGTTCTCGAACAGGACCGGCAGCAGCGAGATGCTGACGTCGCCGATCACGGTCAGGATCAGGGCCGAGACCAGATAGCGGGCCGATCCGCGGGTGGCACCGGGGGCGAAGACCAGGATCGCGGTGCCGGCGAAGAACATCACGTCGCCGAACGGGTAGAGCGCGCCGACGATCGTGCCGGTGGAGAGGTCCTGGGACTCGGCCGCCGGCAGGATCAGGAACTGCCAGAACAGCCAGGCCACCACCGTCGTCATGGCGGCGGCGTCGAGCATGCCGTCCCGCAGCCGGCCGGGCGCCCGCAGCCGGACCAGCTTGACCATGGCCGCCATCAGCAGCGGATAGCCGGAGAGCCAGAGAAGGTCGGACGGGGAGACGTCACCGACCGGGCCGGCGAAACGGTCCAGCAGGTCGTACAGGACGTCACCGGTGAGCCAGACCGACAGCGCGGCCGCGACCAGCCGGAAAGCGCCCCTGCTCGGTCCGGAGATCGTCCGCAGGCCCAGCCACGCGCACAGCACCACACCGCCGAAACCGATGAGGTACGCGACGTGGGCGGCCGTGGTCCCCGGGGCGAAAACGGACACCGAGCCGGTGAGCGTGGCGAAGATCGGTACCGCCGGCGCCGGGACACGTCTCATGCACTGCCTATCGGCCCGAGCCGGCCGATCTTCAGGATCTCAGTGGCGCGCTCGCTCGACGGCTCGCTCGATCTCGGCCTCCGCTTCCGCCCGCCCGGACCAGGGCTCCTCGTCGATCTGCACGGTCTTGCCCGGCTCGACCGCCTTGTAGATCTCGAAGAAGTGCTGGATCTCCAGGAGCAGGAACCGGTCCAGATCGGTGATGTCCTGCAGATAGGCGAGCCGGGGGTCGGCCGTGGGCACGGTCAGCACCTTGGGCGTGGGGCCGATCTCGTCGCGCATCCGGAAGAGGCCGATCGCCCGGCTGAGCACCAGGCAGCCGGGGAAGGTCGGCTCGCGCACCAGCACCAGGGCGTCGAGTGCCGTGCCACCGGTGCCGCAGGTGCCTTCGATGTAGCCGTAGTCGGCGGGGTACTGGGTCGCGGTGAACAGCGTCCGGTCGAGATGGATGCGACCGGTTCCCGGATCGACCTCGTACTTGTTGCGGGTTCCCTTCGGAATCTCGACCAGCACATCGAATTCCATGACGCCGCACCTCCTGGTGACGGGCGCGGGTCCGGTGACCCGCGCCCGCTCGGTCAGCAACTGGACTTGTACGCGGCCTGCCCGCCCTCGCTGCTCAGGTTGTCCTTGGTGATGGTGGTGAAGCTGGTCTGGATCTTCGGCGCGACCTGGCCGCCGTCGAGGGCGGCGACGGCCTCGTCGACCCCGTACTGGCCGATCGCCCCGGGCTGCTGGGCGATCAGGGCCTGCACCGTGCCCTGCTGCAGGGCCTTGATCTGGTTCGGGCCCGCGTCGAAGCCGACGATCTTGACCGTGCTGGTCTTGCCGGCCTGGCGGACGCCGGTGGCGGTGCCCTCGGCCGCGAACAGGTTGGCGGCGAAGACGCCGATGATGTCGGAGTCCTTCTGCAGCGCGGAGCTGATCAGGTTGGCCGCCGTGGCCGGGTCGTTGTGCGAGTACTGCACCGGCAGATACTGGAACTTCGAGTCGGCCTTGGCGGCCTCTTCGAAACCCTGGATGCGCTGGTCGACGGTGGAGACGCCGGGGTCGGTGGACATCACCATGACCTTGCCGCCGCCCGGGTTGAGCTGCTTGATGGCCTCGAACGCCGCCTTTCCGCCGCCGACGTTGTCCGAGGCGATGGCGCTGGCCGCGTACGACGGGTCCTCGGTGGTGGTGTCCACGAGCACGACCTTGATGCCGGCCGCCGCCGCGGCCTTCAGCGGCGTCTGCATGGCGGTGACGTCGGTCGGGGCGATGAGGATGGCGTCGGGCTTGGCCGCCACGACCGAGTCGAGGATCGGCTTCTGCAGGGTGGGGTCGAACTTCTGCGGGCCCTGGGTCTTGACGCTGACGCCGAGCTTGGCCGCTTCGGCCTCGATCCCGCACTGCATGGTGATGTAGAACTCGTCGCCGGCCACACCCTGGATGAACTGGATGCTGTAGTTCTTCGCCGCTTTCGCCGGTGCTACGGCGGCCGAGGCGGCGGGCGCGCTGGGATCCCCGGCGGCCGTGTTGGTGGTGCTTTCGGCGGGCTTGGAGCTGCTGCACGCGGCCAGGACGGCGACCGCGGCGACGCTGCCGGCGGCCAGGAGGATTCGAGATTTGATCATCGGGCGGGTTCCTTAGCTTTCTTGGCTCCGAGGAGGGCGAGGAAGGACGGCCGGGAACTGCCCCGCAGGGCGGCAGCGCGGCGGGACTGGTCGACGTAGACGGCGGCGACGAGGACCGATCCGACGGCGACGCCCTGCCAGAAGGCCTCGACGCCGACGATGACGAAGCCGGCCTGCAGGACCGCGGGGATGAACAGGCCGACGACGGTGCCGAAGATCGAGCCTTCGCCGCCGAAGATCGAGGTGCCGCCGATGACGACGGCCGCGATCACGTTGAGGTTGGTCAGCGACTGCCCGGCGATGGTGGTGGTGCCGAACTGGGCCAGGGCCAGCACCGCGCCGAGTCCGGCGCAGGCGCCGGACAGGGCGTACACCAGGATCAGGTGCCGGTCGACGTTGATGCCGACCCGGCGGGCGCCGAGTTCGTTGGAGCCCACGGCGTACGTGTATCGGCCGAACTTCGTCTTGTGCAGCACGATCCCACCGATGATCAGCACGATCAGGGCGACGAAGGGCAGCGCCGGAATGCCAAGGATCTTGATGTACGTGTTGAAGTCGGTCAGCGATTCCGGGACCGAGCGGATGTCGATGCCGCCGGTGAGGACCTGGGCCAGGCCGAGCGCGACCGACAGCGCGCCGAGGGTGACGATCAGCGGCGGGATCTTCGCCTTGGCGATGAGGAAGCCGTTGAGCGCGCCCCAGGCGATCCCGGACGCGAGCGCTCCGCCGATCCCGGCGGCCGCGGTGGACCAGCCGTCCCCGCCGACCGATTCCATGATCTTGGCCGCGATGACGGACGAGAAGACCAGCACCGAGCCGATGGACAGGTCGATGCCGGAGGTGATGATGACGAAGGTCATCCCGACCCCGAGCACGGCCCAGACCGCGATGTTCTGGGAGATCAGCGAGAAGTTGCTGGTGGACAGGAACTTGGTGCCGGCCGCCGCGGAGAAGGCGGCGATGATGACGACGAGGACGCCGAGGATCCAGACCGATTGCAGGTTCGCGGCGCGCCGGAGGTACGACTGCCGCGCCGGCGGCTCGATGACGGCTTGCTGGTCGGGGGCCTGGCCGGGCGGGGTGATGACGCTCATGACGCGTTTTCCTTGCGCTTGACGGTCTGCGAGTCCAGAGCGCCGGTCATCGCACCGACCAGCTGCTCGACGGTCGTGCCTTCGGCCGGCATGGTCGCCACCCGGGTGCCCAGGCGCATGACCTGGATGCGGTCGGCGACCTGCAGGACGTGGGGCATGGAGTGCGAGATGAGGACCACGGCGATCCCCTTGTCCCGTACGCGTTTGATGGTGTCCAGGACGTTCCTGGTCTGCACGACGCCGAGCGCGGCGGTCGGTTCGTCCAGGAAGACGATCTTGTCGGCCCAGCTGATCGCGCGGACGATCGCGATCTGCTGACGCTGCCCGCCGGACATCGCGCCGACGGGCGCGGTGAACGAGCGGACGGTGCCGCCGAGCTCGGCGAAGCCGGCCTCGGCGGTGGCGCGCATCTTCTTCTCGTCCATGAATCCGAGGGAGCCGAGCAAACCTTTGCGGGGGATCTCGCGGCCCAGGAACATGTTCTGTACCGGGTTGAGGTGGGGGGCCAGGGCGAGGTCCTGGTACACGACCTCCATGCCCATCTCCGAGGCCTGGTGCGGGCTGTGGATGGTGACCGGCGCGCCCTCGAAATACAGCTCGCCGGAGTCGACGGGCAGGTTGCCGGTGAGTGCCTTGACCAGGGTGGACTTGCCGGCTCCGTTGTCGCCGATCAAGGCGACGACCTCACCGGCTTCGATGTCGAACGACGCGTCGTCGAGCGCCCGGACGTGTCCGAAGCTCCGCGACAGGCCGCGTGCCTCCAGAAGTGGTGCCATAGGGGAAACCTTTCGGTGTGGTGGCACACCGCGACCAGGGGCCGGGGAACGCGGCGTCCGGGAACTATCCGAGTGCGGGAGCGGCGCCGTGCGGCGTCGTGCCGGCGTACGCGCCGACCGTGGTGCTGTCGCTGTCGCGCAGGGCGCGGACCTTGCGGCGGAAGGCCGCATGGCGGTCGTGATAGAGCTCGTGCCGAGGGCCGGGAGCATTGCCGGCCGTGGCGGACGAGGGCCGGGGTGGGAAGCGATCGGTCAGGCCGGCGGCGCGGGCGCCGAGAAGTGCCGCGCCGAGCCCCGAGGCCGCGGGCACGTCCACCGGCACCAGGGCCCGGCCGAGGACGTCGGTGAGCATCTGCCGCCACGCCGGGTCGGTGGTGCCGCCGCCGGCCAGGCGCAGCTGGGTGACCTGGCCGGCCGGGTCGAGGCTGTCGAGCGCATCCAGGATGCCGAAGGCGACACCCTCGAGCGCTGCGCGCAGCAGATGGGTACGGTCGTGCCGCGGCCCGAGGCCGGTCCAGGCGCCGCGGAGGGCCGGGTCGAGGTGCGGCGTGCGTTCGCCGTTGACGTGCGGCAGGAAGTACGGGTCGTCGGCCTGCGGGCCGATCGCGGCGGCGGCGTAGAGCTCGGGCCAGCCGACGCCGAGGGTCCGGCACACCCAGTCCAGGGTCAGGCCACCGTTGAGGACGGCTCCCATCCGGTACCAGCCGGTGTCGGCCGCCGACCGGTAGAGGTGCGTGACGGGGTGCGCCGGCAACGGATCGGGCCGTTCGGCCACCGGCATGACGAGTTGCGCGCCGGTGCCGATGGTCAGCTGGATCGTTCGGGTTCGGTCAGCCGGGAACCGAGCGCCGCGGCGGCGGTGTCGGCCGCGCCCGCCGCGACCGGCACGCCGGGGCGCAGGCCGAGCCGGGCCGCCGCGGCCACGGTCAGCCGGCCGGCCGGCGCGGCCGAACAACCCAGGATCGGGGGGAGTTTGGCCGCGTCGAGTCCAAGAGCGCCGAGCAGCTCGGTGCTCCAGGTGTCACCGGCGATGTCGTAGAGCAGGGTCGCCGACGCGTCGCTCGGTTCGGTGGCGAACCGGCCGGTCAACTGGGCCCGCAGCCAGTCCTTCGGCTGCAACGTCCAGCGCGCGGCCCGGTACGTCACCGCCTCGTGGATCACCAGCCAGGCCAGCAGTGGCCCGGCCATGCCCGGACTGAGGGGATTGGCCAGCCGGGCCAGCAGCGGATCGGGCAGGCGGTCGTACTCCTGGATCTGGTCGACCGCCCGGGAATCGGACCAGAGCATGGCCGGCCGGATCGCCCGGCCGTCCTCGTCGGCCAGGACTACCCCGTGCATCTGGCCGGACAGCCCGATCGCGACCGGCTGCGAACCGGCCTCGGCGACGGCGGCGCGGACCGCCCCGGCCGTGGCGTCGAACCAGTCGCCCGTAGGCGTCTCGCTCCACCCCAGGCGCGGGTGGGAAACCGGATAGCCGCCGCGGGCCTGCGCGACGACGGTCCCGTCGAGGCGGGCGACCACCGCCTTCACCGAGCTGGTGCCCAGGTCGATGCCGAGTACGGTCGGCGACATGGTCGGATCACCTCCTTCGACGGGGTGTGTTCGGAAGGTTCGGTCAGGGGACGATGACGACCTTGTGCACCGTGGGATCGTTCTGCAGGGCGTCGAGGGCTTTGCCGTAGTCGTCCAGCGCGAAGCGGTGGGTGATGATCCCGTCGGTCTTCGCGCGGCCGCCGCGCAGCGCGGCGATGGCGGCGCCGAACGACGAGATCTCGGCGAACGAACCCTTGATGGTGATCTCGCGGCGGAAGACGTCGAACGGGTGGACGGTGACGATGTCCTCGGTCCGGGTGACGCCGTACACCAGGACCGTGCCGCCGTTGCGGGTCAGGGGCACGCAGATGTCGCCGATCCGGGGTGAGCCGGTGGCCTCGACGACCACGTCGTAGCCGTCCCCGTCCGGCGACGCCTCCTTGAGGACGGCGATGTTGCTCTCCGGGTCGTCGCGGCTGATCCGGACGGTCCGATCGATGCCCAGTGCCGCGGCGGTCTCGAGCTTGAACGCCGACGGGGCGGCGACCGTGACCGAAGACGCCCCGCCGTGCGCGATCAGCTGCGCCAGCAGCAGCCCGGTCGGTCCGGACCCGAAGACCAGCACGCTCGAGCCCGGCCGGAGGTCGAGGGTCTCCAGCCCGTGCATCGCGCAGCCGGCCGGTTCGGTGAACACGGCGGTGTCGGCGGGCAGGCCGTCGACCGAGAACACCAGGGTCTGCGGAACCGCGACGTACTCGGCGAAGAAGCCGGGGAAGTTGCTGCCGTAGCCCTTGAGGTTCTCGCAGAGGATCAGCCGCCCGGCCCGGCAGTACGAGCAGTGCCCGCAGTGCACGTTCGGGTTGACCGTCACCTGCTCACCGACGCGCAGACCGGCAACACCGGCACCGAGCTGCTCCACCACGCCGACCAGCTCATGGCCGGGGATCAGCGGGAACACGGCGTTGAAGTCGCCCTCGTGGATGTGCAGATCGGTGCCGCACACCCCGACCTGGCCGACCTTGATGAGCACCTCGCCCGCACCGACCGGCGGGACCGGGATGTCGGTGACGGCGTAGCTGCGGGGGGCGTCGTAGACGACGGCTCTCATGTCCCAGCTCCTTCGGAGATCGATCGCCGTGACGACGCCGGTCCCACTCGGTGGCCACTTCGTAACTCGTTGGAAACGAACACTAGGACATGACATCGGTGTCTGTCACCGGTGTCAGATAAAGAATCTTGAGAATATGTCACCGGTGACATAGGAGCGGCGCCGACGTATCGTCTCGGCAGGAGGTTGAGCAGACTCGGCAGGAGGTTGAGCAGATGAGCACCATGCGCCAAGTCGCGGAGCGTGCCGGCGTCAGCGCCAAGTCGGTTTCCCGGGTCATCAACAACGATCGATACGTTTCGGCCGATGTCCGCCGGCGGGTGGAGCAGGCCATCGCCGAGCTCAACTACCTGCCGAACGAACTGGCCCGCACCTTCCGCTCCGGCCGGGACGCCGCGATCGGGGTGGCCATCCCCGACCTCTCCGATCCGTTCTTCGCCCGTCTCACCCGCGAGATCGAACAGATCGCCCGGTCCCGCGGGCTCGCGGTACTGATCACCAGCCTCGGTCAGGACGGCGCCGAGGAACAGGACCGGGTCGAGGCACTGCTCCGCCGCCAGCTCATCGGTCTCATCACGACACCGGTCTCGGCCGACCAGTCCTACCTGAAGCCCTGGCAGGGCCGGATCGCCATCGTGTTCATCGACCGCCCACCGACCGGCGTCGTCGCGGACAGCGTCGTCGAGGACGACCACGGCGGTGCCTGGGCGGCCACCGAGCACCTGATCGGGCACGGACACCGCCGCATCGCGTTCATCGGCGACACGATCGCCACGGCCACCACCGCCCGCCGTCTCAAGGGCTACCGCGACGCGCTCCGCCACGCCGGAGTCGCCGAGGATTCGCGTCTGATCCGGTTCGGACCGGCCACCGGCGGTGAAGCCGGCGCGGCGGCCGTCGATCTGCTGAACGCCGACACGCCGCCGACCGCGTTGTTCTCCTCCAACGCCTGGTCCACCATCGGCATCATCCCGGCGCTGCGGGTCGCCGGGTACCAGTCCGTCCCGCTGGTCAGCTTCGGCGACTTCCCGCTGGCCGAGGCGATCCAGCCGGCGCCGACCGTCGTCGACCAGGACCCGGCCTCGGTCGGCCGGGTGGCCGCGACCCGGCTGTTCGACCGGATCGAGCACCCCCGGCGCCGGCTCAAGCGGCAGATCGTCCTGCCCGTGCCGCTCATCACCCGCGAATCCTGCTGCGGCCAGGAAAGCCTGCCGGCCGCGCCGGACGAAGCTCTGGCGATCTAGCGCTGGGTGATCTTGCAGGATTCGCGTTCGGTCAGCGTGACGTCGAGGACGGTGGTGCGCCGCAACCGGCGTTTCGGATGGTCCGCGCGCTCGAACACGCGGCTCGCGGCGAACCGGCCGAGCTGATCCGGGTCCTGATCGATCACGGTCAGCGCGGGATGCAGCATGTCGGCCATCGGGAAGTCGCCGAAGCCGACGACCGCCAACTCGTTCGCCGGCAGGGCATGCACCACCAGCATCGAACTGCGGGCGTTGGACGAGAAGATCGCCGTGGGCCGATCGGCCAGGCCGAGCAGCCGGGTCATCGCCGCCTCGGTGGCGGCGCGGTCGTTGACGTCCGCCGCCACCAGTTGAGGGTCCGGCTCGATCCCGGCCTCGGTGAGTGCGCGGCGATATCCGGCCAGCCGGTTGGTCTCCGTCGACAGGTGCGGGTTGCCGGCGACGTACGCGATCCGCCGGTGGCCGTGCTCGATCAGGTGGCGGGTGGCCAGGTGCCCGCCGGCCTCGTCGTTGTCGGTGAAGGTGTCGGCGGACAGACCGGCCGGCGCCCGATCGACGAACACCATGGGCGTGCTGTCCGTCCATCGTTTCAGCCACGCATGATCGGCCCCGATCGGGGCGACGATCAGCCCGGCGAGCCGCCGGCTCAGCAACGACTCGATGATGTCGCGTTCCCGGGCCGGATCGTCGCCCAGATTGGTGAGGAGCGTGGCCACGCCCCGGTCGCGGGCGACCCGGTCGACGGCTCGGGCGATGGCGGCGAAGAAGGGGTCGACGATGTCGGGAACCGCCACGCCGATGGCCGACGCCTTGCCGGAGCGGAAGGTCGTCGCAAGGACGTTGGGGACGTAGTTGAGCTCCTTCATGATCTGTTCCACCTGGGAACGGGTCTCGGGGAGCACGTGGGGGTCGTTGTTGAAGACCCGGGAAACCGTCTTCGCGCTCACCCCGGCGCGCGCGGCAACGTCCCGCATCGTCGCCATGGGTCACCTCCGGGTCGTCTCGTCAAACGCTGCGGCAGCATATCCGACCTGCCGCAACGCCCGGACGCGCCGCGGTCAGCCGCGGCCGTCAACCACCTCCGCGAGTTCCTGCAGGCGCGGCAGGGCGCGCTTGGTCAGATAGTCCTTACGGAGGTCGTGCGACACCGACAGGCTGTCCTTCCACAGCGAGCGGCCCGCCATGGCCCCGCCGGCCCCGTTCGCCATTGCGATGCCGACCTGCTTCATGAAGGTCTCGTGGTCGACGCCGGCCGACAGCACGGCCCACGGCACGCCGTCCGCGGCCGCGGTGACCGCGGCGCAGCCTTCCGCCGAGCCGGGGTACTGCAGCTTCAGGACCTTCGCCCCGCACTCGACGGCCAGCCGTGCGCCGTCGGCCACGAGCCCCGGGAACGCCGCCGCGTACTGCTCCTCGGTCTCGTCCTCGAGCCGGTAGGTCAGCAGCTCGACGATCAGCAGGACACCCTCGGCCGTGCAGGCCTGGATGAGCTCACGCATGTCGGTGGCGACCCGGGACCGGGTGTCCTGTCGATCCGGGCGCAGGTACCAGAGCATCTTGGCCGCGTCGCCGCCGAGCTCGCGCACGCGGCGGGCGGTCATGCCCGGTACGAAGTCGGTGTGGCGCAGCCCGTCCACGGTCGCGAAGCCGGAGGCGTCCATGCCGACGACCAGCGAGGTGCCCCGGATCAGGACGCCGTCGTCGACGACCGCCGGTAGCGCGACCTCCGGGTCGAGCAGGATGGCCGGCGCGTTGTTGGCCAGGTAGCGGACGAGGTCGGCCTTCGCCTCGGCCAGTTCGGCGGTGCTGATCGACGCCGGTCCGTCCGGTGCGTCGTTCATCGCGGCCTTCATGCCGTTGCGCTGGTCGGCGGCGACGATGAGCATCCGGCCGCCGGGCGTGGAGATCGCGGACATGCCGCGGCGTTCGATGGTGGTCAGCGGATTCACGGTGCGGTTCCAATCTTCGGTGGGTTCGTGGTGAGTGCGCGGACGGCGACCCGGGTGGCCCCGTACGCGGTCTCCTGGTCGCGGGCCGACGCGGTCATCGGCGGCAGGACGCGGGCCCGGGCGCGCCGCACCGCGGCCATGCCGGCCCAGCCGCCGGTCAGGGTGGCGCCGGCCGCCGGGGGCAGTTCCCGGTCGATGGCTTCGATCAGCAACGCGATCTCGTCGTTGCTGTGCCGCAGCACGGCGCCGAACACCTCGGCCGGGCTGACCCCGTCGGCGCGGACGGTCAGTTTGAGGACACCGTCGTCGTTGCGTGCGCCGGCGACGTCGATGGCACCGGCCGGCAGCTTCCCCTCGTAGGGCAGCGCCATGACGGCGGTGTCCAGGCGGTCGCGGCCCGGCCGGTCGTCGATGCCGGCGGTCTGCAGGAGCCGGCGCAGCAACAGCCCGGTCTTGACCCCGGCGACGAGCACGTGCTTGCCCGGCACGACGTGCCGGACCTCGTTGATCAGATGACCGGCGAGGCGGCGCCGGGCGTCGAAGCTGAGTGGGCCGTCGATCACGCGCAGCAGCACCTCGGCCGTGCCCATGGACACGTGGTAGTGGTCGGCCGGCAGTGGGCCGCCGGCCTCGGCCGCGACCAGGTGGTCGTGCCCGGCGACGGTCAGCAGTGCGCCGGCCATGCTGTCCGGGACCGCGCCGGCGGCCGTCTCGCCCACCGGGCTGCCGGCCTCCACCAGCGCCGGCAGGAAGGCCTCGTCGACCCCGAGGACGTCGAGCATCCGCGGCCAGGGGCGGCCGGTGTCCTGGTCGAGCAGCCCGGTGCGCGAGGTCAGCGACTGTTCGAGCACGACGTCGCCACCGAGCGCCAACGCGACGAACTCCGGCAGGTTGAGCCAGCGCGAGCCACGCAGCAGCACGCCCTGATCCCGCAGCCAGGCCAGCTTGGCCACGCTGACCTGAGCACCCAGCGGCAGCCCGGTGCGGCCGGCGAACTCGGCGCGGATCTCGGCGGGAAACGCCGCGACCTGGTCGCCGCCGCGCGGATCGAACCACGCCATCCCGGGGGCGATGGCGGCGCCGTGCCGGTCGATGACCATGCCGGTCTCCGCCATGCCCGCGATCGCGATGGCATCGATCGGCGCCGCGGTCACCTGGGCGACGGCGCCGGCGCCGGCGGCGATCAGCGAGCGCACGGCGTCGAGCAGCGCCTCGGCCGTCATCTCGGTGACGCCACCGGGGCCGGCCCGCCACGGCGTCGGCACCTGGGCGGCGCCGATCTGGGCGCCGGCTTCGTCGGTGACCAGCATTTTCATGCTGGTGCTGCCCAGGTCGAGGCCGGCGACCAGCCGTGCGCGGTGGGTCACAGGAGTTCTCCTAACCGGAGGGAAAAGGTCATGTCACCGGTGTCATGATTGGTCATGTCACCGGTAACATGGCTTTCATGATGTGGCCCTCCGCAAAGGATTGTCAACCGATCGAACCCGTTGTCGTGGCCATCGCCGGAGTCGCCGGGAGCGGCAAATCCACGCTCGGCCGAGCCCTCGCGACGGCCCTCCGAGCCCCGCTGCTCGACCTGGACTCCGTCACGAATCCGCTGCTCGATCGCCTACCCGCGGAGATCTTCGGCGGTCACTGGCTCGCCTCGCCGCACGGCGGCGCGGTGCGAGACGGCCGGTACGCCGCCCTGTGCGCTGTAACGCGGGACACCGTCGCCACCGCGGGCCGGGCCGTCCTGGTCGCGCCGTTCACCGCCGAGCTGCGCGGCGGCGAGGAGTGGGATCGGCTGCGCGCGGCATCGGGTACCGCCGGTCTCTGCATGGTTCACATCGACGGCGATGCCGACCTGTTCGCCGCGCGCCGGGCTCGGAGATCGGAAGACCGGGATCGCCACCGGACGGCGCCTCCACCGGCCCCACCTCCGGCGGTGCCGGTGCTCGCCGTCGACGGCGAACTCACCACCGACCGACAGCTCCGGCGCGTGCTGGCCGGCCTCGGGTTCCGGAACCCCTAGACCGGGCCGGCGTTCGGCCCGGGGCGGGTGAACTTCGAATTCAAAGCAAGTACGATCGTCGGGTGAGTGAACCGGCGGGTGGCCTGAACGCGGAGCAGCTCGGTACGTACTTCGCTCTGATGGAGGTGAGCAGCCTCCTTCAGTACGCGGTGGACGAGCACCTGCGCGCCGACGGCGATCTCAGCTGGGTGCAGTTCCAGATCCTGGCCCGCCTGGCGAACGCGCCCGAGGGCCGGCTGCGGATGACCGACCTGGCCGACGGCGTCGTGTACAGCCGCAGCGGGCTCACCTACCAGGCCGGTTTGCTGGACAAGCGCGGCCTGATCAGCCGGTCGCCGTCGCCGGACGACGAGCGCAGCACCATGGTGACGGTCACCGACGCCGGGCGGGATCTGGTCGCCCACGTGCTGCCGGGGCACGTCGATCGGGTCCGGCAGCTGTTGTTCGAACCGATGACCGGCACCGACCTCGCCGCCCTGGGCGAGGTTCTCGGCCGGGTTCGCGACCATATGCGCGCCAACCCGCCACGGTCCGCGAAACCGCGCGCCGGCCGCAACCGGGGCGAGTGAATGGCGGCGCGAGGGACGGACCGGGCACTGCTGGCCGACTTTCTCCGGGCCCGCCGGGAGGCGCTGCAGCCGGAGGACGTCGGGCTGCCCCGTGGTTCCCGGCGTCGAACTGGTGGGCTGCGGCGCGAGGAGCTCGCCGTGCTGGCCGGCATGTCGGCCGATTACTACAGCCGCCTCGAGCAGCAGCGCGGGCCGATGCCGTCGGAACAGATGCTGGGCGCCCTGGCGCGGGCCCTGAAGCTGCGGCCGAGCGAGCGCGAGCACCTGTTCGCCCTGGGCGGGCATTCGGCGCCGCGGCGCTCGCCGCGCGACGAGCAGGTCAGCCCGGCCATGCGGCGCATCGTGGAACGGCTCTCCGACACGCCGGCGGTGGTGTTGTCCCCGTTCGGCGAGGCGTTGTTGCAGACCCGTTCGGCGGTCGCCCTGCTCGGCGACTACACCCGGTTCAGCGGTATGTCGCGGTACCTGGTCTACCGCTGGTTCACCGACCCGACGCAGCGCGAGCTCTATCCCACCGAGGACCATGCCGTGCGCGGCCGGGTCTTCGCCGCGGAGATCCGCGCGGCGTACACCGCCGATCCCGGCGGCCGGGCGGGTGAGATCGTCGAGGCGCTGCTGGCGGTCAGCCCCGAGTTCGCCGAGGTCTGGCGGATGCACGAGGTGGACATCACCCACCACCACGACCTCAAGCGCTACCTGCACCCGCAGCTGGGCGAGTTGGAGCTCCACGCCCGGCGACTGGTGGACCCCGACGAGGGCCAGGAGTTGCTGGTCTTCCTGGCGGAGCCCGGCTCACCGAGTGACGAGAAGCTTCAGCGCCTGGTCATGATGGCCTGAGCCCGTCTCGTTATCCATGGTCCGGTTGTCCGTGGATAACGGTGCCATTCACCCGCGTTCCGGTTCACGCCACGCTTGATCGGTGGACGGGGAACTGCGGCACTTCGGGGACGGTCGGGTCAGTGCCGTCCTGACGCGGATCATCGAGGCTCTGCCGGACTGCCCCGCAGTGGTGTTCTCCCGGTTCGGCGAGGTGCTGTTGCGGACCGGCCCGGCGATGTCACTACCGGGCGAGTTGGGGCGGTACCGGCAGGTCCTGGCGGACCCGGTGTCGGGTCAGGTTCTGGTGATCTTCGTGGCGGTTGGCTAGCTGTCGGTCAGCTCACATCGTTCACTACTTGCTTCGAATTCGAAGCGCGCTATGGTCAGGAAGTGCTTCGAACTCGAAGCACTAAACAGGGAGGCAAGACATGAAGGCAGTGCGTTTCCACGAGTACGGCGACCCGAGCGTCCTGCGCTACGAAGACGTCGAGCAGCCCGTCCCCGGTGCCGGCCAGGTGCTGATCCGGGTCGCCGCGACGTCCTTCAACGGCGTCGACGGCAACATCCGCGCGGGTTTCATGCAGGGCCCGATCCCGGTGACGCTGCCGCACACGCCGGGCATCGACGTGTCCGGCACGATCGCGGCGCTGGGCGAGGGCGTCGGCGGGTTCGCGATCGGGGACCGGGTCGTGGGGTTCCTGCCGATGGTGGCCGACGGCGCGGCCGCGGAATATGTCGTTGCTCCGGCCGAGATCCTCGCGCCGGCGCCCACCGGCATCCCGCTGGCCGACGCGGCCGCCCTGCCGATCGTGGGTCTCACCGCGTGGCAGGCACTCTTCGACCACGCGAACCTCTCGGCCGGGCAACGCGTACTGATCAACGGCGCGGGCGGGGCGGTCGGCGCCTACGCCGTTCAGCTGGCGAAGAACGCCGGCGCCCACGTGATCGGGGTGGCCGGCCCGCACAGTGGTGACCAGGCCAAAGCGGCCGGCGCGGATGAGGTTCTCGACCACGCCGCGGTGACCGCCCCGGTCGACGTCGTGCTGAACCTGGCGCCGATCGAGCCGGCGCAACTGGCCGCGCTGCTCACCCTGATCCGCCCGGGCGGCGTTCTGGTCAACACCACGGTGTGGATGCCCGCGCCCAGCGACGACCAGCGCGGCGTGCGCGGCATCGACCTGTTCGTCCGCAGCGACGCCGAGCAGCTGGCCCGGCTGGTCGCGCTGGTCGACTCCGGCGAACTGCGGGTCGACGTGGCGCAGCGGTTCCCGCTGGCCGAGCTGCCGGCCGTGCACACCCAGGCCGCCGCGGGCGCCCTGCACGGCAAGACCGTCATCGTTCTTTGAGCAACCGGAGGCTTCTGATGTCTGACAACAAGGTTATTGCCGTGCTCGGCGCGACCGGCACGCAGGGCGGCGCGGTCGCGCGGGCGCTGCTGGCCGACGGCGAGTTCACCGTACGAGCGGTGACGCGCGACGCCACATCGGGCCGGGCGCGGGCGCTGGCCGAACTCGGCGCCGAGGTGGTCGCGGCCGACCTCGCCGACGAGGGCAGCCTCCGCGCGGCGTTCGACGGGGCGTACGGCGCGTTCCTCGTCACCCCGTACTGGGAGCACCGCTCCCCGGCCCGGGAACTGTCCGAGGTGGAGAACCTGATCGGCGCCGCACAGGCGGCCGGCCTGCGGCACGTGGTGTGGTCGACCCTGGAGGACACCCGGGAGGTCATCCCGGCCGGCGATGACCGGATGCCGATGATCGAGGGCGGCTACCGGGTGCCGCACTTCGACGTGAAGGGCGGCGCGGCCGACGCCCTGTTCGCCAAGTCCGGCCTGCCCACGACGTACCTGCTGATGTCCTTCTACTGGGACAACCTGCTGGGCCTGCAGAAGCCGCAACGCGACCCCGACGGGACGCTCGCGCTGCACCTGCCGATCGGCGACACCGCGATCGCCGGTGCCTCCTCGGACGACATCGGCCAGGCCGTGCTGCACGTGCTGCGGCGGCCGGCCGACACCATCGGCGCAACCATCCCGGTGGCCAGTGACCATCTGACCGGCGAGCAGATCGCCGCGGCGCTCGGCACGGTGATCGGTGAGCCGGTGGCCTACCGGCCGCCCACCCCCGACCAGGTGCGCGATCTCGGCTTCCCGGGGGCGGACGAGCTGGGCAACATGTTCCAGTACTACACCGAGTTCCCCGGGTCGTACCTCGGCCGCCGCGATCTCGAGGCCGCACGCGCGGTCAACCCGAATCCGGCCGGCCTGACCGAATTCCTGGCCGCCCATCGCGCGGAACTGACGGAGGAACGTTCATGACCCCGTTCAGCCGACCCGGGACCGCCGAGTACGCGGCGGCCACCGCCTCGTTCCAGCTCGCGGTGCCGGTCGAACCGGCCGGGGCGTTCACCGCCCGCTCGGTCGACGACGTCGTCCGCGCTGTCGCCGCCGCGCGCCGGTCAGGCCGGCCGCTACGGCTGACCACCACCGGTCACGCGATGGGCCGCACCGGCCCGCTCACCGATTCCCTGCTGTTGCGGCCGGTGCTCGACACGCCCGTACGCGTCGATCCGGAAGCCCGAACGGCCCGCGTGCCGGCCGGCAAGACCTGGGGCGACGTCCTGCCCGAGACGACCCGGTACGGGCTCACCGCCCTGCACGGCTCGTCCTCCAGCGTCGGCGTCATCGGCTACCTGCTCGGCGGCGGCCTCAGCTTCTACGGCCGCCGCTTCGGGCTGGCCGCGAACTCGCTGCGTTCGCTCACCGTCGTCCTGGCCGACGGCGAGGTGGTCGAGACGAGCAGCACGCAGCGCCCGGATCTCTTCTGGGCGCTGCGCGGCGGGGGCGGCGGGTTCGGCGTCGTGGTGGCGGCCGAGATCGACCTGATCCCGATGCACCGGATCGTCACCGGCATGGCCGTCTGGGACCCCGCCGACGCCGCGCGGCTGGCGCCGGTCTGGCAGGCGTGGGCCCGCACCGCCCCACCGGAGATCACCACCAGCTTCCGCATGCTGTCGCTGCCACCGCTGCCGTTCCTCCCGCCGTACCTGGCCGGCAAGCGCGTCCTCGCGCTGGACGGTGCGGTGATCGCACCGGCCGAGGCGGACCGGCCGGCCGCCCGGCGCATCGCCGACGAGATGCTGTCCCCGCTGTCGGCGATCGCCCCGCCGGTGGCGAACACGTGGGCGGAGGCCGCTCCGGAAGCGCTGGCCGGCGTCCACCTGGACCCGGCCGAACCGGTGCCCTTCCACTCGGACTCCGCGCTGCTCCACGAGATCGGCGAGGCCGACTGGGCGCGGGTCCTGGAGGCCGGGCCGAACCTGATCGCGCTGGAACTGCGCCAGCTCGGCGGTGCGTTCGCCACCGGCGCGGCGAACGGCGGGGCGCTGGACCGGTTCGCGGCACCGTTGCACTACTACGGGGTCGGCCTGGCCGGTGCGGACACCGAACAGGACCTCAAGGCCGTACGGACAGCTCTCGAACCGTCCCTGACCGGCTTCACGGCGCCCAACTTCGTCGACGATCTCGACCGGCCGCAGCGGTCGTACGACGACGAGATCCGGGCCCGGGTCGAGCGCGTGCGCCACGCCACCGACCCGACCGGCCTGTTCGCCGGCGACGCCGCGCCGGCCCGCGATCCGGACTGAGCGTCCAACGGTTTGTCAGCACTGCGTTGAGGCGGGTAGCAACGGTCGTCATCACCGCGCTGCTCTTCGGTGTCGTGCGTTGCCGGTGGCATTCGCCGATGGTTCGATTTCCCTGTCGGCGGTGCCCGCAGAGCGTTCCGCCCGGCTGGGAACCGCTCTGTCCGGAGGTGTGACGATGCGATTCAACTTCACCGAGGAGCAGGAGGAGTTCCGGCGCCAGGTGCGCGAGTTCCTCGCCGAGGACCGGGTGCGCAAGGTCGCCGACGCGGTCCGGCACCTGCCACCGCGCGAGGAGCCGGGCCTGCTCGATGTGTACCGCTGGCTGGGCGAGAAACGCTGGCTCGCGGTGAACTGGCCGCCGGAGTACGGCGGGCTGGGCGGCACCATCGTCGAGAAGTCGATCCTGACCGAGGAGCTGATCCGCGCCAAGGTGCCCGACCTGGTGCACATCGTCAGCATCGACATCGTCGGCCTGGTGCTGCTGCTGGTCGGCACCGAGCAGCAGAAGCGGACCTACCTGCCGGCGCTGGCGGCCGGCGAGCAGAACTGGAGCGTGCTCTACAGCGAGCCCGGCGTCGGCTCCGACCTGGCCGCGTTGCGGACCCGGGCCGAGCCCGACGGTGACGGCTGGCGGCTGTACGGGCGGAAGATCTACAGCCTCAAGTCGCAGTTCGCCGACTTCGCCCTCTGCGCGGCCCGCACCACCGACAGTGCCGTCCGCTTCCACGGCATCACCCTGTTCGTGGTGCCGATGCGGTCCCCGGGGGTGCAGATCCAGCCGATCTGGAACATGTCCGACGAGCAGTTCTGCGACGTCACCCTGGACGGCATCCGGCTCACCCGCGAGCACGTGATCGGCGAGGTCGACGGCGGGTGGCAGGTGATCAACGAGGTGCTGCCGGTGGAGCGGACCGGCCTGGAATTCCAGGCCAAGGCCCGCCGGCTGCTGGACGAGGTGCTGCAGCGGGCCGCGCGGGACGGCACTCTGGACGATCCGGCGTACCAGCAGCGGCTGGTCGAGCTCCACGCGGCCGCGACCGCCGCGCACCTGATGGCCTGGCAGGTCATCTCCGATCTGCGGGACGGCCGGCTGGACGGGGTCACCACGGCCCGGTCCAAGCTGTACGCCACCGAGTTGTTCAAGCAGATCAGCGAGTTCGCGCTGGAGATCGGCGGCCTGGACGCGACGCTGTCCGGCTGGGACGCCGCGGACAACGGCGGGGGGCGGCGTGAGGCCGCGCACCGGGAGGGGCCGGGCATCACCCTCTCGGCGGGCACCTCCGAGATCATGCGCTATCTCATCGCCTCGACCGGCCTGCAACTGCTGAGCTGAGAAGGAGAACGATCCGATGAATTTGACGCTCAGTGCGGGACAGCGGGCCGCGGCCGCCCGGTTCGACGAGCTGTTCGGCGAGGACATGCGGGACGACCTGCGCCGGATGGGCAACCGCGAGCTGGGGGCCGGCGCGATCGCGCCGCTCGACGAGGACGAGACGGACGTCCGGCAGGCGGTCTGGCAGACCTTCTGCGAGCTCGGCGGGTTGCGCGGGTTGACCGTGGCCGAGCAGGTGGTGGTCGCCGAGAAGGTCGGCGCCGCGCTTTACCAGAGCCCGTGGGCGGACACCGCGGTCGCGATCGAGCTGGCCGCGGCGGCCGGGCACGATGACCTGGGCGCGCGGATGACCGACGGGGAGGCGGTCGCCGTCGCCGTTCGGGAGCGGACCGGCGACGAGCCGGACCGGCCGGGCCGCCTCGATCTGGACGGTGGTGTGCACGCGGTACGCCAGTTCGTGGCGTTCGCCGCGGACGTCTCCTGGTTCCTGCTCGCCGGAGTGGCGGCCGCCGGCCCGCGACTGCTGCTGGTGCCGGGCGACCACCCCGGTGTCACCTGGCGCCGGCACGACGACATCGGCCGCGGCGACTTCTACGAGGTCACCTTCCGCGGAGTGCCGGTCGCCGACGTGGTGGAGCTGGCCGCCGGTGCCCCGGCCGCCGACGCCTGGGCGGCGGCGCTGGTGACGGCCCGGATCCGGCACGCGGCCCAGCTCGTCGGGGCGGCACAGGCGGCGCTGGACGAGACGGTCGCCTACACCCGGGAACGCCGCCAGTTCGGCCAACCGGTGGGCAGTTTCCAGGGTCCGGCGTTCCGGATGGCCGACCTGAGCACCCGGGTGCACGCGGCCCGATTGCTGACCTGTTACGCCGCCTGGCTGGCGGACGAGGGCGACGACGCCCGGCTGGCCGCGTACGAGGCGCTCGCCACCGCCGCCGATCTGGTCCGCAGCGCGGGCACCGAAGCCGTGCAGCTGCACGGCGCGGTCGGCATGACCGAGGAGCACGACGCGCAGCTGTTCTACCGCCGGGCGGCGGTCGACGCGCTGCTCTGGGGGCGCCCGACCGAGCTGCGGCGGGCGGCCGCCGCGTTGCTGACGGAGGCGGTCCGGCGGCGGTAGGCGGCGACCTTCGTGCGGTTGCCGCAGATGCCCATGGCGCACCAGGTCCCCGTCCGGCTGCGCGACTCGTCGTAGAAGACCCACCGGCAGCCGTCGTGGTGGCAGATCTTGAGGCGGCTCCACGTGCCGTCGCGTTCGGCGTCGTAGACGGCGGCGAGCAGCAGGGCCGGAACCGCGCGGTTGCCCTCGCCGGTCGGCGTCAGTTCGAGGGGGCCGTCGTCGCCGGGGGCGAGCCGCAGCGGCGCCTGCGCGGCGAGGTCGGCGAACGCGTCGTCGTCCCGGGGGCCGTCGCCGCATCGCGCCCGTAACTCCCGGCGCAGAACGCGCAGCCGGGCCAGGTCTTCCGGACCGGGTGGCGGCAGGTCCGGCCCGTCCGGCGGCAGGAAGACATACGCCGTGGCGGGGTTGCCGAGCTCGTCGGTGCCCCGCTCGACATGCAGCGTGTTCAGGAAGTCCTGGACCATGCCGAGTCGCCCCGGAGCGGCGGCGGGGACGGAGCGGGACGAGCCGGATCTCATGACACCACCTTATCCGGATTGCAGGTTACGTAACCGTCATCCGGGGAATGAGAGTTACGTGACGACTACGGAGACCACGCCGTCCATCTGGCGTAACCGGGACTTCCTGTGGTTCTGGGGCGGCGAGTCCGTCTCCATGATCGGTACGCAGATCACCACGTTCGCGGTGCCGGTGCTGGCCATCACCGCGCTGGGCGCCGACGCCGGGCAGCTGAGCCTGCTGCGCACCATGGAGTTCCTGCCGTTCCTCTTCCTGACCCTGCCGGTGGGTCTGTGGGTCGACCGGCACCCGGCTCGGCCCGCGATGATCGCCGCGAATCTGGTGCGCGGCGTGCTGATCGCGCTGATCGCGGTGGCCGGCCTGACCGGCCTGCTGCACCTGAGCTGGCTGTCGATCGCGCTGTTGCTGATCGGCACCGGCACCGTCGTGTTCGACGTTGCCTACCTGTCCTACCTGCCGACCGTGGTGACCAAGGATCAGCTCGTCGACGGCAACAGCAAGCTGTCGGTCAGCTACTCGGTCTCCGAGGTCGCCGGGCCGGGCGTCGCGGGCGGACTGGTCCAGGTGCTCACCGCCCCGGTGACACTGATCGTCGACGCGTTCTCGTACCTCTTCTCGGTCTTCTCCCTCCGGACGATCCGGACACCGGACCGGCCGCCGGTCGAGGCGGACGAGCCCCGGGTCGGACTGCGCCGGCAGATCGGCGAGGGTGTCGCGGTCGTCGGCCGCGACCCGTTCCTGCGCACGATCTGCCTGGAGTCGTTCACCTTCAACTTCTTCGTCCAATTCGGCGAGACGCTGGTGACCCTGTACGCGCTGAGCCAGCTCGGGCTCAGCCCCGGTCTGCTCGGCCTGTGCATCAGCGTCGGCAGTGTCGGCGGCCTGGCCGGCGCGGTCATCGCGCCCCGGGTGGTGCGCCGCTTCGGGTTCGGCCCGTCCTTCGTGGCCGGCACCGCGATCGGTTGCGTGGCACCGGTTCTGGTGCCGCTCGCGCACGGCTCCACGCTCACCGCGGGCGCGCTGATCGCCACGTCGTATCTGCTGGCCGGTTTCGGCGTGACGATCTCGGTGATCGGTTCGGTGACGCTGCGCCAGACGGTGGCACCGCCGAACCTGCTGGGCCGGGTCAACGCCGTGATGCGGCTGGCCAGTTACGCGGCCATCCCGCTCGGCTCGGTGGTCACCGGTGTGGTGGCGACGACCGTCGGCGTGCGCAACGGATTGTTCATCGGGGTGGCGGGTCTGCTGCTGCCGACGCTGATCCTGCTTTTCTCGCCCGTGCTGCGGCTCAAGGATCCGCTGGACGCCGGTCCGGAGGCGCACAATACCTGACTCGGCGGCGCCGCACCATTGTTTCTACATTTACGACGATGACTTCCCGGCCATTCTGTAATGGTTCCGGAATTGTGTCGGATGTGAACGTGCGCAGGGGTCATGATGCCCTACTCGGCCTACAGGCGAGGTATGCCGGAATTACCTCCACTTTGTACGGAGACGCATTGGCCGTACAGAAAAGTAGAGATCAAAAAGCGTGAATCCCGAGGACCGGGTAAAGATGGTCGCTGTGACCGAAGTGTCACTGATAGTGGATCAAGATGGGGGATCCGATTCATGCTTGGCACCGTCCTCGTGTGCGACCAATTACCACTCGTCCGTGACGGAATTCGGACGTTGCTCGATGCCATTCCGGACCTCGAGGTCGTCGGAGCCACCTCGGACCTCAAGGAAGCCACCGTCCAGGTGCGCCGCCTGCGGCCGGACGCCCTGCTGCTGGGCACCGCGAAGCCCGGTGTCGGACTCGACCTGGTCCGCGAGCTGGCCGCCAAGGGCGACGACCTCAGCACCCGGCGCACCCACTGCCTGGTCTTCTATCAGGAGATGGCGCACGACGTGATCGTCGAGCTGCTGCAGGCCGGCGCGAGAGGCCTGCTCAGCCGGGACTCCGACTCCGAAGAAGTGCTCGCCGCCGCCCGGGGCGTCGCGCGCGGCCGCACCGTGCTGAGCTCCGAGGTGGCCACCAAACTCGTCGACTGGTTCTGCGACTTCGGCGCCGACCCCCGCCCCGCGGTCTCGCCCGAGATCGTCGGCCTGACCGAGCGCGAGCGGGAGGTGCTGACGCTGATGGGCCAGGGAGTGTCCATTCAGGACGCTTCGACGTTGCTGTACATCAGCGTGAGCACCATCCGCACGCATCTGCACCGCATCCGCCACAAGCTCGACCTGCGCGATCGGGCCCAGATGGTCGCGTTCGCCTACCAGACGGGCCTGGTCCGCGAGGCCGCCTGAGCGGTCTGGACGGTCGTCAACGACACGGCTACCCCGGCTGGACCGGATTGCATCGCCGCGTGGATGTGTGCGACCCCGCCCCCGCCATAACTTCCAATGCAGAGCCCGAAAGCTGAACAGAAAGAGGTGGATGCGATGTCCGGCCCGGAGGACGAGGACGCCCGCGAGTACGTCGTCGTCGTCAACCAGCAGGAGCAGTACTCGATCTGGCCCGCCGAGCTGGCGGTGCCCGGCGGTTGGCGCCCGGACGGGACCCGCGGCACCAAGGCGGAGTGCCTGGCCCACGTCGACGAGGTGTGGACCGACATGCGGCCGCTGAGCCTGCGCTGACCCAGGGAGTGGACATGACAGCTACCTCGGTAACCGTCGAAGCCCGTACGGTGCACGGCCTGGTGGCGGCCTGGGCCGGGCGGACACCGGACGCACCCGCGGTCGAGTGCGGGGACACCCGGCTCACGTACGCCGAGCTGGACGATCGGGCCGGCCGCCTGGCCGCGACCCTGCGCCACCACGGCGTGGCCGCCGGCGACCACGTCGGTGTCCTGGCTCGCCGTTCCGCCGACCTGATCGTCGGCCTGCTGGCCATTCTCAAGGCGGGCGCCGCCTACGTCGCCCTGGACACCCGGCATCCGTACGAGCGGCACCGGCACACCGTGGCCGACGCCGGCACCGCCGTGCTGCTCACCGAGCGGGCGCTGGCCGGTGACGCCGCCGAACTCGCGGCGCAGGTGATCAACCTGGACGACCCGGACGCGTACGCCGGGCCGGTCACCGGGCACGACCCGGACGTCACCGCCGACTCCACCGCCTACATCGCCTACACCTCCGGCTCCACCGGCACGCCGAAGGGCGTGATCGTCCCGCATCGGGGCGTGGTCCGGCTGGTTGCCGACCCGGACTACGTGCACCTCGGCCCGGACGACGCGGTGCTGTGCCTGGCCCCGGTCGCCTTCGACGCCTCCACATTGGAGATCTGGGCACCGCTGGCGCACGGCGCGCGGATCGTGGTCTTCCCGGCCGGCGAGCCGACCCTGGACGAACTGGCCGGCACGGTGCGGCACGCCGGCGTCACCGTCATGTGGCTCACCGCGGGGCTGTTCCACCAGATGGTGGACGGTCCGATCGAGCGCCTGGCCGGTCTGCGCTACCTGCTGGCCGGCGGCGACGTGCTCTCCGTGGCGCACGTCGGCCGGGCGCTCGCCGCGCTGCCCGGCACCACCGTCGTCAACGGCTACGGCCCCACCGAGAACACCACCTTCACCTGCTGTCACCCGATGACGGCGCCGGTCACCACCGCCACCGTGCCGATCGGGCGGCCCATCAACGGCACCACCGTCCACCTGCTAGACGACCGGCTGCGGCCGGTGCCGGACGGCGAACCCGGCGAACTCTGGACCGGCGGCGACGGCCTCGCCCACGGCTACCTCGGCCGGCCCGGGCACACCGCCGAGCGGTTCCTGCCCGACCCGTTCGCGGCCACCCCGGGCGCCCGCATGTACCGCACCGGTGACCTCGCCCGTCTCCTGCCCGACGGCATGGTGGAGTTCCTCGGCCGCGCCGACGACCAGGTCAAGATCCGCGGGTTCCGGATCGAGCCCGGCGAGGTGGAGGCCGCGCTGCTGGCCCTGTCCGGGGTGCTCGACGCTGTCGTGGTCGCACAGGACCACCCGCGCAGCGGCCGGCGGCTGGTGGCGTTCCTCATCGGCGCGGAGAAGCTGCCGGTGCCCGACCTGCG
This sequence comes from Paractinoplanes toevensis, assembly GCF_018332695.1. GTDB lineage: Bacteria > Actinomycetota > Actinomycetes > Mycobacteriales > Micromonosporaceae > Actinoplanes > Actinoplanes toevensis. The sequence continues at coordinate 22,781 of NZ_BOQN01000133.1, read as the reverse complement.
CTTCGAGCTGACCGAGCAGTTGCCCGACTACCTGGTACCGGCCCGCTTCGTGCAACTCGGCGCGATGCCGCTCAACCACAACGGCAAGGTCGACCGGGCCGCCCTGCGCGCCTGGGAACTGCCGCGGCGGCCCGAGCTGAGCAGCGACTGGACCGCCCCGGACGGCGAGCTGGAGACCGCCGTCGCCGCACTCTGGGCCGACCTGATGGGGCTGGACGAGGTGGGCGCCGACGACGACTTCTTCGAGCTCGGCGGCCACTCACTGATGGCCGTACGGATCACCGGCGAGATCTCCGCCCAGTGGGACGTCGTGATCGGCCCGCGCGACTTCTACGCCAACCCCACCGTGGCGAAGCTGGCCGCGCTGATCGAGGAGCGTCTGGCGTGAGCGTCACCGTCCCGTCCCGGGTCCAGCTGCCGACCGAACCGGTGGCCATCGCCCAGCAGCTCATCCGGTTCCCCACCGTCAACCCGCCCGGCGCGGAGGCCGAGTGCGTCATCTGGATCCGCGACCTGCTCGACGCGGCCGGCCTCGAGACGCGGCTGCTGGCGGTCGATCCGCAGCGGCCCAACCTCGTCGCCCGCCTGGCCGGCCGCGGGGTGGCCCCGCCGCTGCTGCTGCACGCCCACGTGGATGTGGTGCCGGTCGCCGGGCAGCCGTGGAGCCGCCCGCCGTTCGCCGCCGACGTGGTCGACGGCGAGCTCTGGGGCCGCGGCGCGGTCGACATGAAGGGACACCTGGCCACCATGCTCGCCGCCGTGCTGCGGCTGGCCGCCGACGGCACCCCGCCGGCCGGTGACGTGATCCTCGCGGTGATGCCGGATGAGGAGAACGGCAGCACCACCGGCGCCCACTTCCTGGTGGAGCAGCACCCGGAGCTGTTCGCCGGGGTGCGCCACGCGATCGGCGAGGACGGCGGCGCCGAGCTGGGACTGGGCCGGCGAGTGCGGCTGCACCCGATCGTCGTCGCCGAGAAACGGGCCTGCTGGGTGCGTGCCACGCTGCGCGGCGACGGCGGACACGCCTCCCGGGTCGCCGGGCCGGGCGGCGCGGCCCACAAGCTGTACCGGCTGCTGGCCGCCATCGACGACGGCGGGCTGGACATCTGCCTCACCCCGGTGGTGCGGCGGATGCTGGACGAGCTGGCCGGGGCGCTGCCCGAGCCGATCAGCGGCCGGATCGCCGGCTTCCGCGACAACCCGGCCGACGCCGCCGCACTCGACGGTTTCGACGAGGCCGACGCCCGCTACCTGCGCTCACTGGTGCGCCACACGGTCAACGCCACCGTCGTGCACGGCGGCACGGCCACCAACGTGCTGCCCACCGACATCTCCGTGGAGCTGGACGGGCGGCTGCTGCCCGGCGACTTCGGCACCGCGGACTTCCTCGCCGCCCTGCGCGCCCGGGCCGGCGTCGAGATGGACCTGGAGATCCTGGTCGAGGGGGAGATGATGCCGCCGCCGCGGCTCGACGGCTTCTACGACCGGCTCGCCTCGATCCTCACCGGCAGCGACCCCGGCGGCATCGCGTTCCCGATGGTGACCACGGCGTCCACCGACGCCCGGCTGTTCCCGCGGCTCGGCATCCAGTGCTTCGGCTGGTTCCCGCTGCGGCATCCGCTCGACCGCGGTTACCGCGGCCTGCTGCACTGCGCGGACGAGCGGATCGCCGTGGAGGCGCTGCACTTCGCCGCCGACTGCTTCCACCAGCTCCTCCTCGATCATGAGTGAGCGGGCATCGGCCGCCGAGGCCGGGGAGATCGCCGCCCTGACCCGCGCCGCCTACGCGGCCGGCGACCCGTTCCCCGGCCTTCCGGTGCCGGACGGCGCCCGGGAGACCGCCGCGTCGGTCCGCGCCGACCTGCGCGCCGGAGCACTCGTCTGGGTGGTGCGAGACCCGGCGGGCCGGCTCACCGGCGTGCTGCGGGTGCACCCGCATGCGGGGGAGTGGGAGATCAGCCGGGTCGCCACCGATCCGGCCCGGCGCCGCACCGGAGCGGCCCGCGCGCTGCTGTCCATGGTGGACGAGGCCGCGGTCGCCGCGGGCATCGCCCGGATCCGCCTCGACGCCGTGGTCGAGCGCTGCCTTCCGCCCTTCTACGCCCGGCTCGGCTACCGGCCCGAACGGCACTGGCTGCCCGGCGACAAGCCGCTGAGCGAGGTCTCGATGATCCGGTCACCGGGCACTCCGGTGACCGCCGGACCGGCCTGGCTGCCGCCGGGGCCGGAGGCGGCCCTGGTCGTCACCTGGCTGCTCGACGACCGTGGGCTCACCGCGGTCATCGGCACCGGCACCGCGACGGCCGGCCCGGGCGCCCGCCTGGCCGGCGTCGACGTGCACCCCGATCCCGGCCGGCACGACGAGGTGCTGGCCGGCCTGGCCCGGCACGGCCGGCCCGCCGGTGCCGAGGTCCACTTCCCGGTTCCCCGCGCCCAGCTGCGCGCCCACCTCATGCCCCGCACCGTTCACCCCGACCTGCACGCCCGCTACCGGCCCGCGCCCGGCGCGGAACCACTCGTTACTACAACCGTGGCCAGGTGATCATGAGCTCTCCGCTCGCCGTCGACCTCGATCCGTATGCCGACAACACCGGCATCACCACCGCCGACCGGAAAGACGCGGGCGGCTTCAACATCTGGGGCAACACGTACCCCGCCGACCAGCTACCCGCCGCGGGACCGGTCCGGGTGGACGACATCCCGTTCCGCTTCCCGCCGGCCGCGCCGGGCCGGCCGGACAACGTCCGCTGCGCGGGCCAGCTCATCGAGGTGCCGGCCGGCCGCTACGACTGGATCCAGTTGCTCGCCGCGGCCGAACGCCGCACCGAGGACCCGCTGTGGCTGCACTACGCCGACGGCGGCGTCGATCCGGAATGGCTGCGCGTCTCGGACTTCTGGCCGGAGACCGCCGCCCACTTCGGCGAGACGGCCGCCTACCGATGCACCCACCTGCACTACCCGCGGCACGTCGACCGGAAATTCGGGCCATCGATCTGGCGGCAGCGGGTGCCGGTGCCCCGCGACGCCGCGCTGCGAGCCGTACGCCTGCCGGACAACCCGGCGATCCACATCTTCGCCATGACCCTCGTCCCGGCGGCCGGACAGGAGCACCGATGAGAACCGTGGTGGACGGCGTCCGATCCTGGCGGCACGATCTCGGCGGCTGCCTGCACTCCTGCTTCGCCACCCTGCTCGATTTCCACGGGCTGCCCGCCCTGCCGATCCTCGGTGCGGCCTGGACCTTCCGGCACCGGCCGGACGGCGTACGCCGCGAGGAGTACTACTACCCGTGCCCGCCGGAGACCTCGCTGCTGCGGGCGCTGGCACCCCATCACGAGGTCGCGTCGACCTGGCACGAGCCGGCCGGCGCCGAGGCGGGCTGGGCCGAGGTGCGCGCGTCGGTGGCCGCCGGCATCCCGGTCGCGGTCGCGGTCGACAACTACCACCTGCCGTTCCGGCCCGCCTACCACGACGTGCACTCCAACCACCTGGTCGTGGTGCACGGCTTCGACGACGAGGCGGGCACCGTGCGGGTGCTCGACGCGGTACCGCCCGCCTTCCACGGCGACATCACCCTCGCCGAGCTGACCGCCTCCCGCGACTCGGGCAACGAGGTGGTGCACGACCGGGACATGTTCTTCACCGGCGTACGCATCGACAACCGCTGGCTGAGCGTCGAGCTGCCCGCACCGGACGCCGTGCCCGCCCTGGACCGCGCCGAGGTGGCCCGCGTCCTCGATCTCAACCTGCGGCACTTCGCGGAACCCGCGACCGGCGACGGCGGCTACACCGGGCTGGCCGGCATGCGCGAGTTCTTCGACGACACCGTGAAACGGTTGTCCGCCGGCGAGGACATCCGCGACGAACTGTTCGTCGCGGCCGGCGCGGTGCTCGTCGGCACCGCCGTGCACGCCGACTGGCTCGCCGAGGCCGCCCGCACCGCCGGACTGCCCTCGCTGGCCGAGCGGGCCCGCGAGGTGGAGCGCATCGCCCACCACTGGTCCGCGGTCCGCATCATGGCCGCCCTCACCAGCACCGGACTGAGCGCCCCGCGCCTGGCCGGCCGCTTCGACGCCCTGCTCAACGATCAGGAACGCGCGCTGCTCGCGCTGGACCGGGAGAGAGCCCAACTGTGACCACGACCTCGGAAACCCGTACCGGCCTCGCCCTGTTCGGCGGACGGCCCGCCGTCGCCCGCGGCACCCGCATCCCCGCCTGGCCGCGGGTCACCCCCGCCGACCGGGAGGCGGTGCTGCGCGCCCTCGACTCCGGGCGGTTCACCGCGGCCGCCGCCGGCGAACAGGAGATCCCCGGCCTGGAACGCGAATGGGCCGAGCAGGCCGGCACCCGGCACTGCATCGCGGTCAGCAACGGCACCGCCGCCCTCTCGGTGGCCCTGCGGGCACTCGGCGTCGGCCCGGGCGACGAGGTCGTCGTGCCGGCGCTCAGCTTCATCGCCACCGCCGCCGCGCCCCTGCATCTGATGGCCGTGCCGGTCTTCGCCGACGTCGACCCGTACACCTACAACGTCACCGCGGCGACCGTCGAGGCGGCGATCAGCCCCCGCACCCGGGCCGTCGTGGTGGTCCACCTGCACGGCCTGCCGGTCGACATGGACGAGATCCTCGCCGTGGCCGGACGCTACGGCATCCCGGTGGTGGAGGACGCCGCGCAAGCCCACGGCGCCCGTTACCGGGGGCGCCCGGTCGGCTCGCTCGGCGCCATCAACACGTTCAGCCTCAACGTGAGCAAGAACCTCGCCACCTGTGGCGAGGGCGGCCTGATCACCACCGACGACCCGGAGCTGGCGGCCCGGGCCACCATGCTGCGGCAGTTCGGCGAGCTGATCGCGGCCAAGGGCGAACGCAGCTACGTGGCCCACGAGCTGGGCTGGAACAACAAGCCCAGCGCGCTGCAGGCCGCGTTCACCCGCAGCCAGCTGGCCCGCTTCCCCGAGGAGTGCGAGCAGCGCGACCACAACGTACGCCGGATGCTGGACGAACTGGCCGGCCTGACCGGCCTCGCCCTTCCCGGGCCACCGGCCGACCGCACCCACGCCTGGCACATCCTGCGGTTCCGGATCGACCCCGCCGCGTTCGGGCTCGGCCCCGAGCACGCCGGCCCGATCCGGGCGGCCGTGCAGCGGGCCCTGCGGGCCGAGGGGGTACCGGCCGCGCCCTACCAGCTGATGCCACTACCCGCCCAGCGGGTCTTCCGGGAGCACCGCGGGCTCGGGGAGTACCCGTGGGCGTTGCCCGGCGTCCTCGACCGGCCCTACCGGGAGAGCGACTTCCCGATCACCCACGCGGTCATCGACAACTCCTTCGCCATCCAGAAGGCGCACCTGCACCCGGACGCCGGCGACCTGCTGATGCGCTACGCCGAGGGATTCCGGAAGGTCTGGGCCGACCGCGACCGGATCGCCGGGTACGCCGCCCAGCTGGACTACCAGCCGCCGTGGCAGCAGGCCACCGCCATCGCCGAGAAGGAATGGGCCCAGGCGTTCCCAGCAGCGGACCGCGATCTCACCGAAGGGGAGTAGCAGCGACATGACGACGGGGAGTGTCAACGACACCAAGCGGGCGCTTGCCGACCTGCGGCAGCGTCGCCGGCGTGCGGAGGCGGCCCGGCGCAACACCATCGAGCGGATCCCGCGCGAGGGCTATCTGCCCGTGTCCAAGCAGCAGCGATACCAGTGGCTGCTGCACCAGCTGGACCCGGGCGCGGCCACCTATCAGGTGCCGTTCGCGCTGCGCCTGCGCGGCACCCTCGACCGGGAAGCGCTGCGCGAGGCGCTGCGCGGGCTGGTCGTCCGGCACGAGAGCCTGCGCACCACGTTCCGGGCCGAGCACGGATCGCCGTACCAGGTGATCAGCCCGGCCCCGGAGACCTGGGAACTGCCCGTCACCGACCTCGCCGGCGACCGCCTGGCCGACTGGCTCGCGGCCGAGGTGCGGCGCCCGTTCGACCTGGCCGAGGGGCCGCTGCTGCGCACCGGCCTGGCCCGGGTGGCTGAGGACGAGCACGTGCTGCTGCTGGTCATGCACCACATCGTCACCGACGGCTGGTCGGTCGGGGTGATGGCGCGCGAACTCGCGGCGCTCTACGAGGGCCGGACGCTGCCCGAGCCGGCCGTCCAGCCGGTGGACCACGCGGCCTGGCAGCAGTCCGCGGCCGGCCGCGAGGTGCTCGACCGCCAGCTGGAGTACTGGCGCGGGCAGCTGACCGACCTGCCGGTGCTCGACTTCCCGGCCGACCGGCCCCGCCCGGCCGCCCCGGCCGGCACCGGGGCCGTGGTCCGCCAGAAGCTCGACCCGGCCGTGGCCGCCGGCGTCCGGGAACTGGCCCAGTGCCTGCGCGTCACGCTTCTCGCGGTGCTGCAGGCCGGTTTCGTCACGGTGCTGTCCCGCTGGTCGGGCCAGTCCGACGTGGTGATCGGCTCGGTACTGTCCGGCCGCACCCGGCCGGAGACCGAGTCGATGGTGGGCTTCTTCGCCAACTCGGCGGTGCTGCGGGTCGGGGTGGACGGCGATCCCACGTTCGCCGACGTCGCCCGCCGGTGCTCGGACGCGGTGCTCGACGCGCTGGGCAACCAGGACGTGCCGTTCGGCGCGGTGGTGGACGCGCTGAAGCCGGATCGGGTGCCGGGCCGCAACCCGCTCTTCCAGATCAGCTTCACCCTGCTCACCGATGCCATCCTCGACCGGTTCCGGCTCGGTGACCTGAGCGTCGAACCGGTGCCCGCCGACAACGGCACCGCCCGCTTCGACATGGCCTTCCAGGTCGACGAGGCGCCCGACGGGTCCCTGAGCGTCTGGCTGGAGTATTCGACCGAGCTGTTCGATGAGGACCGGATGCTGCGCCTGGTGCGGCATTTCGAGCGTGCGCTGCGGCTGGGTATCGCCGACCCGGAGGCGCGGGTGGCGACGCTGCCGTTGCTGGCGCCCGAGGAGTGGGCCGAGATCCAGGGCTGGAACCCGCCGCCGCTGGCTCGCGAGGGTTCGCTGCACGATCTGGTGGCCGACTGGGTTTCCCGGACGCCCGACGCACCCGCCGTCATAAACAACGACGACCTGCTTTCGTACGCCGATCTGAGCGTGGCTGCCGATCGGGTGGCGGTCGCGTTGCGTGATCTGGGAGTCGATCGCGGGACGGTGGTGGGTGTTCTCCTGGACCGTGGCCCGGGTCTGCCGGTCGCGGAGTTGGGTGTGTTGAAGGCTGGTGGTGCTTGGCTGCCGTTGGATCCACAGCAGCCGCCCGCCCGTTGGGCCGCACAGCTCGAGGATGCCGGTGCGATCGCGGTGGTGACGACGTCCGCGCTCGCTGCCGATCTGCCGGCCGACCTGCCTCAGTGGCATCTGGACACCGCACCGCGGACTGAGGTCGAGCCGGTGCACACCAAGGTGTCGCCGGACGATTTGGCCTACATCATCTACACGTCGGGTTCGACCGGTAAGCCCAAGGGCGTGATGATCTCGCATCGGGCGGCCGCGAGTTTCGTGCAGAATGCCGGTGAGTTGTTCGGGTTGAAGCCGGGCGATCGGCTTCTGCAGTTCGCCAATCCGGCTTTCGACGTGAGTGTGTTCGACATCTTCGCCGCCTTGGGCAGCGGTGCCGCGGTGGTGACCGCCTCGCGCGAGACTCTCCTCGACCCTGACAAGCTCCAGGACCTTCTGGAAAGCTCACGAGTCACCGTGGCTGACCTGCCCCCGGCGGTGCTGCGACTGCTGGATCCGAAGCCGCTGACCGACCTGCGGGCGTTGTTCGTCGGCCTCGAAGCTTTCCCGGCCGAGCTGGTCAACCGTTGGGTATCGCCGACTCGAGAGTTCCACAACGGTTACGGCCCGACGGAAGCCACCGTGGCATGTGTGGATTACAAGTGTCCGCCGACCGGTCTGGAACAGTCGCCGCCGATCGGCCGTGCGATGACCAACCACCGCGTCTATGTCCTCGACGAACATCTACAACCCGTGCCCGTCGGGGTCGCGGGGGAGTTGTTCATCGGCGGTGACGGCCTGGCGCGGGGTTATGCCAACCGGCCCGGGCTGACGGCGGAGCGGTTCCTGCCGGATCCGTTCACCGGCGAGCGCATGTATCGCACCGGTGACGTCGTGCGGTGGCGTTCGGACGGCAACTTGGAGTTCCTGGGCCGTCGGGACCGGCAGGTGAAGATCCGGGGACTGCGGATCGAGCTGGCCGAGGTCGAGCACGCGCTGACTGCCGTCGAAGGTGTGCGACAGGCGGTCGTCACCGTCGACCAGCCCGGCACACCGCAGGCCGCCCTGGTCGGTTATGTCGTCGGGCCGGCCGGCGGGGTGCGGGAGCAGTTGATGCAGCGGCTGCCGTTGCACATGGTCCCGACCTATGTGATCGAGCTGGATGCGTTGCCGCTGACCGGGAACGGCAAGCTCGACCACACCAAGCTGCCCGCCCCGAACACGGTCGCCCAGGAGCATCGGCCGCCGGGCACCGACACCGAGCGCGCGATCGCCGGCATCTGGCACGACCTGCTCGGCACCCCGCTCGACCAGATCGGCGCCACCGACAGCTTCTTCGACCTCGGCGGCAACTCCCTGCAGGCGACCAGGCTGACCGCCCGGATCGCCGACGCCCTCCGGACCACGGTGGAACTGCGGACGCTCTTCGCCCGCCCGGTCCTCGCCGAACTGGCCGCGGCGATCGACGCCGAACGGTCCCGCGCCGCGACGGCCGAAGTCGAGCTGGAAGAGGAGATCGCCGGCCTGTCCGAGGCGGAACTCGACCGGTTGCTCAGCGAGGAGACCAGGTGAGCACGACAGATCTCGGCGCGATGACCCTCGAGGAGAAGCGCCGCGCCGTACTGGCCCTGCGGAAACGCCGGCAGGCGGCGGCCGGCCCGGACACCATCGAGGTGGTGCCCCGGCGCGACCGGCATATCCTCTCCCACCAGCAGGAATCACTGTGGCTGCTGAACCAGCTGGACCCGGGATCGCCGGTCTACAACGTGCCGATCGCCCTGCGCCTGCACGGCCCGGTGGACGTGCCGGCGCTGGAGGAGGCGTTCCGGGCCCTGGCGGAACGGCACGAGAGCCTGCGCACCGTCTTCGGATCCGACGCCGGCGGCCCGTACCAGCGTGTTCTGCCCGCCCCGGCGCGCTGGCCCCTCCCGGTCACCGACCTGGCCGACCGGCCCGCCCCGGAGCGCGAGGAGCGGCTGCACGCCCTGGTGGACGCGGAGGGGCAACGCCCCATCGACCTGGCCGCCGGTCCGATGTTGCGGACCGGCCTGGTCCGGCTCGGCCCGGACGAGCACGTCCTCGTCCTCCTGATGCACCACATCGTCACCGACGGCTGGTCGGCCGGAGTGTTTGCCGATGACCTGGCCGCGCTCTACGCCGGCGAGACACGGCCGGAGCTGCGGATCCAGCCCGTCGACTACGCCGCCTGGCAGCGCGGCCGGGTGACCGGCGCCCACCTGAACGAACAGCTCGACTACTGGCGCACCCACCTGGACGGCGCCCCGGTGCTGGACTTCCCGTCCGACCGGGTGCGCCCGGCCAACCCCACCGGCGCCGGCGCCGTACTGCGGCACCGGCTCGACCCGGACGTATCCACGGCCGTCCGCGCGCTGGCCCGCTCGTCCCGAACCTCGTTGCTGCCGGTCCTGCAGGCCGGTTTCGTCACGGTGCTGTCGCGCTGGTCGGGCCAGCCGGACGTGGTGACCGGCACGGTCCTGTCCGGCCGCACCCGGGCCGACATCGAGCCGCTGGTCGGCTACTTCGCCAACACGGTCGTGCTGCGCGTCGACGCGGCCGGCGACCCGACGTTCGGTGACCTCGTGCGGCGTTGCTCGGAGTCGGTGCTGGGTGCGCTGGGCCACCAGGACGTGCCGTTCGGCATGGTGGTGGACGCGCTGAAGCCGGAGCGGGTGCCGGGCCGCAATCCGCTGTTCCAGGTGGGCCTGACGCTGCAGGCCGCGGCCACCAGCAACGCCGGTTTCCGGCTGCCCGGCACCCGCGTGGAGCCGGTCGAGGTGACCGGCACCCGGGCGCGGTTCGACGTGGGCGTGACCGTGATCGAGCAGCCGGACCAGACGTTCGAGGTGCAGGTCGAGTATTCGACGGAGCTGTTCGATGAGGACCGGATGCTGCGCCTGGTGCGGCATTTCGAGCGTGCCCTGCGGCTGGGTATCGCCGACCCGGAGGGCCGGGTGGCGACCCTGCCGTTGCTGGCGCCGGAGGAGTGGGCGGAGATTCAGGGCTGGAACCCGGAGCCGGTGGCCCGGGATGCGTTGCTGCTGCACGATTTGGTGGCCGAGTGGGTTGCCCGGACGCCCGACGCACCCGCCGTCATAAACAACGACGACCTGCTTTCGTACGCCGATCTGAGCGTGGCTGCCGATCGGGTGGCGGTCGCGTTGCGTGATCTGGGAGTCGATCGCGGGAAGGTGGTGGGTGTTCTCCTCGATCGCGGCCCGGAGCTGCCGGTCGCGGAGTTGGGGGTGTTGAAGGCCGGTGGTGCGTGGTTGCCGTTGGATCCGCAGCAGCCGCCCGCGCGGTGGGCCGCGCAGTTGGCGGATGCCGGGGCGATCGCGGTGGTGACTACGTCCGCGCTGGCGGGGGATCTGCCGCCGCGGGTGAAGCAGTGGCATCTGGACACCGCGCCGCAGACCGATGTCGAGCCGGTGCACACGAGGGTGTCGCCGGATGATCTGGCGTACATCATTTACACCTCGGGTTCGACCGGTAAGCCCAAGGGCGTGATGATCTCGCATCGGGCGGCGGCGGGTTTCGTGCAGAACGCCCGTGAGCTGTTCGGGTTGAAGCCGGGCGATCGGTTGTTGCAGTTCGCGAATCCGGCGTTCGACGTGAGTGTGTTCGACATCTTCGCCGCTCTGGGTAGTGGCGCTGCGGTGGTGACCGCTCCGCGTGAGACTCTCCTCGACCCCGATCGTCTGCAACAACTGATGCAGGGTGTGACGGTCGCCGACCTCCCGCCGGCGGTGCTGCGGCTGTTGGATCCTGAGCCGTTGACGGAGTTGCGGGCGTTGTTCGTCGGCCTCGAAGCTTTCCCGGCCGAGCTGGTCAACCGTTGGGTGTCGCCGAGTCGGGAGTTCCACAACGGTTACGGCCCGACGGAAGCCACCGTGGCGTGCGTCGATTACCGGTGCCCGACCGACGGTGTGCGGCAGTCGCCACCGATCGGCCGCGCGATGACCAACCACCGCGTCTACGTTCTGGACGAGCGTCTGCAACCCGTCCCGGTAGGCGTCGCCGGGGAGCTGTTCATCGGCGGTGACGGCCTCGCCCGCGGCTACGCGAACCGGCCCGGCCTGACCGCCGAGCGCTTCCTGCCCGACCCGTTTACCGACGAGCGGATGTATCGCACCGGTGATGTCGTGCGGTGGCGTTCGGACGGCAACCTGGAGTTCCTGGGTCGCCGGGATCGGCAGGTGAAGATCCGGGGACTGCGGATCGAGCTGGCGGAGGTCGAACACGCGTTGGCCGCTGTCGACGGTGTGCGGCAGGCGGTGGTCACCGTGGACCAGCCGGGCACCCCCAAAGCGGCGCTGGTCGGCTACGTCGTCGGGCCGGTCGCCGGAGTGCGCGAAGCGCTGATGCGACGGCTGCCGCTGCACATGGTCCCGACCCACCTGATCGAGCTGGACGCGTTGCCGCTGACCGGAAACGGCAAACTCGACCACGCCAAACTGCCCGCCCCGAGCACGGCGGCCCAGGAGCACCGGCCGCCGGCCACCGACACCGAGCGGGCCATCGCCGGCATCTGGCACGACCTGCTCGGCACCCCGCTCGACCAAATCGGCGGGACGGACAGCTTCTTCGAGCTCGGCGGCAACTCGCTGCAGGTGGTTCGGCTGCGCAACGCCGTACGCGAAAAGCTGCGCACCGACCTCGATGCCGCGACCCTCTTCACCCACCCGGTGTTGCGGGATCTCGCCGCGCGGATCGACGCGGCCGGCCCGGCCGAGGCCGGGGCCGAGGCGCTTACCATCGTCGACCGCGACCGGCCGCAGCCGCTCTCGCCGCAGCAGGAAGGCCTGCTGTTCCTGCACGAGGCGGACCCCGAATCGGCCCTCTACCACCTGCCGATCGTGCTGCGCCTGGACGGCCGGCTCGACCTTCCCGCCCTGCGCCGCGCCCTCACCGCCCTGGTCGGACGGCACGAGGCGCTGCGCACCCGGATCGTCACCGTCGACGGCGTCCCCCGGCAGATCATCGAACCGGCCCCGGCCGACCTGCCACTCGACGCCCAGCCGGTGCCGTCCGAGCGGGTGCACGACTGGGCGACCGAACAGGTCATGCGGCCGTTCGACATGGCGTCCGGTCCGCAGCTGCGCCTCGGTCTGGCCCGCGTGACCGAGACCGACCACGTGCTGGTGCTGGCGATGCACCACATCATCACCGACGGCTGGTCGGTGGGCGTGCTGGCGCGCGACCTCGCGGCGCTCTACGAGGGCCGCTCGCTGCCGGCACCGGCCGTGCAGCCGGTGGACCACGCCGCCTGGCAGCAGTCCGAGGCCGGACGCGCGGTTCTCGACGCCCAGCTGACGTACTGGCGGGAACGTCTCGACGGCGCGCCGGTGCTGGACTTTCCGGCCGACCGCCCGCGCCCGGCCGAGCCCACCGGGGCCGGCGCACTGCTGGAACAGACCCTCGACCCGGACGTGGCCGCCGGGGTGCGCGCGCTGGCCCGCTCGACCGGCACCTCACTGCTGGCCGTTCTGCAGGCCGGTTTCGTGTCGGTGCTGACCCGCTGGACCGGGCAGTCCGACGTGGTCGTCGGCTCGATCTTCTCGGGCCGCACCCGCACCGAGACCGAGGACCTGGTCGGCCTGTTCGCGAACACGGTGGTGCTGCGGGCCGATGCCGCCGGCGAGGCCACGTTCGGTGAGCTGGTAGGCCGTTGCTCGGAGTCGGTGCTGGGTGCGCTGGGCCACCAGGACGTGCCGTTCGGCATGGTGGTGGACGCCCTCAAACCGGAGCGGGTGCCCGGCCGCAACCCGCTGTTCCAGGTCAGCCTGACGCTGCAGGCCGAGGGCACCAGCGGCGCCGACTTCCGGCTTCCGGGGCTGCGCGCCGAGCCGGTCGACGTGACGGGCACCCAGGCCCGCTTCGACGTGGGCGTGACGGTCATCGAACGCGAGACCCTCACCGTCCAGGTCGAGTATTCGACGGAGCTGTTCGATGAGGACCGGATGCTGCGCCTGGTGCGGCATTTCGAGCGTGCCCTGCGGCTGGGCATCGCCGACCCGGAGGCCCGGGTGGCGACCCTGCCGTTGCTGGCCGAGGCCGAATGGGCGGAGATCCAGGGCTGGAACCCGCGGCCGGCGGCCCGGGATGCGTTGCTGCTGCACGATTTGGTGGCCGAGTGGGTTGCCCGGACTCCGGATGCTCCGGCGGTCATCGACGAGCTTTCGTACGCCGATCTGAGCGTGGCTGCCGATCGGGTGGCGGTCGCGTTGCGTGATCTGGGAGTCGATCGCGGGAAGGTGGTGGGTGTTCTCCTCGATCGCGGCCCGGAGCTGCCGGTCGCGGAGTTGGGGGTGTTGAAGGCCGGTGGTGCGTGGTTGCCGTTGGATCCGCAGCAGCCGCCGGCGCGGTGGGCCGCGCAGTTGGCGGATGCCGGGGCGATCGCGGTGGTGACTACGTCCGCGCTGGCGGGGGATCTGCCGCCGCAGCTGAAACAGTGGCACCTGGACACCGCGCCGCAGACCGAGGTCGGGCCGGTGCACACCAAGGTGTCGCCGGATGACCTGGCGTACATCATTTACACCTCGGGTTCGACCGGTAAGCCCAAGGGCGTGATGATCTCCCACCGGGCCGCGGCCAGCTTCGTGCAGAACGCGAGGGAGCTGTTCGGGCTCAAGCCCGGCGATCGGCTTCTGCAGTTCGCCAACCCGGCGTTCGACGTGAGCGTGTTCGACATCTTCGCCGCCCTCGGCAGTGGTGCCGCCGTGGTGACCGCTCCCCGCGAGACCCTCCTGGACCCCGACAAGCTCCAAGCGCTGCTGGAAAGCTCACGGGTCACCGTGGCGGACCTCCCGCCGGCGGTGCTGCGGCTGTTGAATCCGGAGCCGTTGACTGATCTGCGGGCGTTGTTCGTCGGCCTCGAAGCTTTCCCGGCTGAGTTGGTGAACCGTTGGGTGTCGCCGACGCGGGAGTTCCACAACGGTTACGGCCCAACCGAAGCAACGGTGGCGTGTGTCGATTACCGGTGTCCGACCGGCGGTGTGCGTCAGTCGCCGCCGATCGGTCGGGCGATGACCAATCACCGTGTCTACGTTCTGGACGAGCGTCTGCAGCCGGTGCCGGTCGGGGTGGCGGGGGAGTTGTTCATCGGTGGTGACGGGCTGGCGCGGGGTTACGCGAATCGGCCCGGTTTGACCGCAGAGCGGTTCCTGCCGGATCCGTTCACGGGTGAACGGATGTATCGCACCGGTGACGTGGTCCGGTGGCGTTCGGACGGCAACCTGGAATTCCTGGGTCGCCGTGATCGGCAGGTGAAGATCCGGGGACTGCGGATCGAGCTGGCGGAGGTCGAGCACGCGTTGGCCGCTGTCGACGGTGTCCGGCAGGCGGTGGTCACCGTGGATCAGCCCGGCACGCCGCAGGCCGCGCTGGTCGGTTACGTGGTCGGCCCCGCGGCGGGAGTGCGGGAGCAGCTGATGCAGCGGTTGCCGTTGCACATGGTTCCGGCTCATGTGATCGAGCTGGAGGCGTTGCCGCTGACCGGAAACGGCAAACTCGACCACGCCAAGCTGCCCACCCCGCAGGCGCGGGAGCGCACCCACGTCCCGCCGGGCACCGACACCGAACGGGCCCTCGCGCGCATCTGGCATGACCTGCTCGGCGTGCCCCTGGACCGGATCGGCTTGCACGACACGTTCTTCGACCTGGGCGGCAACTCGCTGCAGGTGGTCCGGCTGCGCAACGCCGTACGCGAAGAACTGCACGCCGACCTCGACGTCCGCCGCCTCTATGCGGCCCCCTCGCTGGCCGGGCTCGCCCGGCTGGCCGACGACCGGCCCGGGCCGGCGGGAACGTCGGAGCTGGTGGAACTACGACCCGGGCAGGGTGCACCGCTCTTCCTGATCCACGCCGTAGGTGGCTCGGTCGCGCCGTATCAGGCGCTGGCCGGTGCGGTGGACACCCCCGTGATCGGCATCGAGGACCCCGCCCTGCACGGCGAGGCCCCGGCGACCGAGCTCAGCGCGGTTGCGGCACGATACGCCGAGGCCATCCGCCGGGCCCGCCCCGACGGACCGTACCGGCTGGCCGGCTGGTCGATGGGTGGCATTCTCGCGCTGGAGGTCGCGGCGCGGCTGCGCGAGGCGGGCGGCACCGTCCCGGTGGTGGTGCTGATCGACAGCTCGGTGCCGGTGCCGGCCGAGCCGCCGTCCGATGTGGACCTGCTGATCGCGTTCGCCGGCGACGTGGCCGGGGTTTCCGGCACCGCGACGCCGGACCTGAACCGGGCCGAGCTCGACTCGCCGGACCGCGTCGAGCTGGTGCTCGAGCGGCTGGAGGCGGGCGGTTCGGTGCCCACCGGAATCCGTGACGAGCTTCGCCGCCGGGTGGCGGTGTTCGCCGCGAACGCCCGGATGCTGGCCGCACACGAGCTGAGCCCGTGCCCGGCGCCGGTGGTGCTGCTCAGCGCGGGCGACGGCCAGGACGAGCAGGTCGCGGCCTGGACGGCGTACGCCGGAAAGGCCCTCACCCACCACGCCGTTCCCGGCACCCACCACACCGTGCTGCACCAGCCGGAGGTCGCCACCGTGCTGAGCACGGTCTGACCGCACACAAAGATCCGGTCCCGTCTGGTGGACGGGACCGGATCTTTGTGTGGTCGAAGGGTCAGCGGCCGAGCACCTCCCAGACCCGCGCGGCGACCTCCTCGGCGGTGATGCCGTTGGCGGCCAGCAGATGACGGTGGCCGCCGCGGCCCCGGGTGAAGTGGTCGCCGACCGCCACCCGGCGCACCGGCCGGGCCAGGCCGAGCTCGGCCACGCACTCGGCGACCGCCGAACCCAGACCACCGGCCGCCCAGTGTTCCTCGACCACGACCAGCCCGGTCGTGTGCTCGGCCGCGGCGACCAGCGCCTCGGTGTCGAGCGGCTTGACCGTGTGCACCTCGAGCACCTCGGCCGACACCCCGACCGTGGCCAGGTCACCGGCCGCTTCCAGCGCGGCCAGCACCGGGTAGGGTCCGCTGGCGACCAGCGTGACGTCGGTGCCCGCGCGCAGCGACCGGGCCCGCCCGATCTCCGGCGTCTCGGCGCCGGCCGGCAGGTCGGGGGTGCCGCTGCGGCCCAGGCGCAGATAGACCGGGCCGGGCCGATAGGTGCTCGCCCGGTCCAGTTCGCGGGTCGTCGCCGCGTCGGAGGGGACCAGCACGGTCATGCCGGGCAGCATCCGCATCACCCCCACGTCCTCCAGGCTGTGGTGGGAGGTGCCGTAATGGCCGCCGGAGAGCCCGCCGTGCGTCGCCACGATCCGCACCGGGACCTCGTTGTAGGCGATGTCCAACTTGACCTGCTCCAGCGCGCGGGTCGCGGCGAACGTGGCCATGGTGTGTACGTACGGGATGCGGCCGGACCGGGCGAGCCCGGCCGCGACCGACATCATGTTCTGCTCGGCGATGCCGAGGTTGATGTACCGGTCGGCGGCCGCGCCCCAGTCGACCCCGGCGAACAGCCCGGTGTCGCTGTCCAGGCAGACGACACGCTCGTCGCGGGCCATCAGGTCGATCAGGACGTCGCGGTGCACCTCGCGCGGGGCGGGTGGCGCCACCACGGGCGGCGGCCCGATGACGGCCGGCGGCCCGGTCACCTCGGGCGGCTGCTGGGTGATAGTCATGCGGACTGCTCCGTTCTCCTGCGGTGGGCTCCCAGGACGGCGAGCGCACGCTTCGCGGGCTTGCCGGTGAGCCGGGCGTAGTGGCTGCGGGTCTGTCCCTCGATGTAGGGCAGGCCCTTGCCCTTGACGGTGTGCGCGATGACCACGGTCGGGCGCCCGCTGACCCGCGGTGCCTCGCCCAGGGCGGTGTGCAGGGCGGTCAAGTCGTGGCCGTCCACCTCGACCACCTCCCAGCCGAAGCTGCGCCACCGGTCGGCGAGCGGTTCCAGCCCCACGGCGTCCTCGGTCGGTCCGGTGATCTGCAGTCGGTTGCGGTCCACGACGGCGACGAGGCGGTCGAGGCGGTGGGCGCTCGCCGCCATCGCGGCCTCCCAGTTCGAGCCCTCCTGCAGCTCGCCGTCGCCGAGGATGACGAAGCAGCGCCGATCACTACCGGTGAGCCGGAAGTCGAGGGCGAAGCCGGCGCCGACCGACAGCCCGTGGCCCAGCGAGCCGGTCGGCATCTCGACGCCCGGCACCGCCCTGGTCGGGTGGGCGGTCAGCGGCTCGTCGGCGGCCGCGTACCGGTCAAGCCAGTCGGCGGGGAAGAAACCACGCTCGGCCAGAGCGGCGTAGAGGCCGATCGCACCGTGTCCCTTGCTCAGGATCAGCAGGTCGCGGTCGGGTGCGGTGGGCTCGGCCGGGTCGATGCGCAGGACCCGGTGGTACAGCGTCACCAGGATCTCCACCATCGACATCGAGCCACCGAGGTGGCCGCCGTCCGGGTTGGCGCACATCCGCACGATCGACTCCCGCACCCGCAGGCAGCGTTCCCGGAGTTCGGCGTCGTCGGGATCGGTCATCGCTCAGCTCTCCGTCCGCGTGGTTCCCGAGGCCAGCGTCAAATGCCGGCGGCGGACCCGGCCGGGCAGATCGCCGGCCAGTTCGGTCAGGGCGTGCCGCAGGACCTCGATCCCGCGCAGGTAATCGGTGAGCAGGATGTGCTCGTCATCGGCGTGGTCCAGCCGGCTGTCCCCGGGGCCGTACGTGGCCATCGGGATGTTCCACCGCACCGCCAGGGTGTTCATGTCCGAGGTGCCGGTCTTCACCTTGTAGGAGGGGCGGCCCTGCTGCGAGCGGATCCCTGCGGCCAGCGCCCGGACCACCGGGTCGGGACGGTCCACCCGGCAGGCGGCAATGGTGTTGATCAGGTGAAGCTCGCCGTCCGGAAGCCGGCGGCGCAGACCCTCGATCAGCGCCTCGTCGTCGAATCCGGGCGGGGTGCGGATGCTCAGCTCGGCCTCCGCCTCGACCAGGTCGCCGCGGATCGAGACCAGGCACGGCCACGGCGCGTCGAAGCTGGACCGGATCGCGTCCCGGCCGAGCAGGTCGAGCAGCACCGACCAGGCCTCCGCCGCTAGTTCGGCCGCCTTCGGAGCCGGGCTGCTCGGGTGCGTGGCCGGGCAGGACACGCGGTAGGCGAGGTCGAGTTTGCCCTTGTAGCCCAGCACGACGTTGTCCCAGCCGCTCGGCTCGCCGATGATCAGCGCATCCGGCTGCTCGTGCGTGTCCCGCACGAGCACGGCACCACGGGACAGCGGCGTCTCCTCCTCCACCGCACCCACCACGACGATCCGGCCGTGGTAGTCGTGCGCCGTGGCGGCGGCGCACACCATGGTGGCCAGCGGCCCCTTGGCGTCCACCGCCCCGCGGCCGTAGAGGCGGTTCTGCTCGGCGCGCACCGGGATCTGCTCGGGGACGGTGTCCATGTGCCCGAGCAGCATCACGGTCGGGCCCGGGCCCCGGTCGATCACGCCGACCGCGTTGCCCGCCTTGTCGACGTGGGCGGTGAAGCCCAACTCCCGCAGAACACCCACCAGGTGTTCCGCGAGCCGGGCCTCGCCGTACGAGGGGGACGGGATCTCGATCAGGCTGCGCAGCAGACCGACCGCGATCGTGTCCGGGCAGCCCTCGGTCCGGTTCACCGGCCCGCACCCACGCCGGCCAGGGCCGGCTCGGTCACGACGACCCGGGTCCCCGAGCCGGCCAGCGCGGCCCGCACCGGGGAGCTTCGCCGGCCGTCCGCGATGAGCACGCGGCCCACCCCGCCCAGCAACGCCTCGCGCGAGGCCACCAGCTTCAGTCCCATGCCGCCGCCCCGCACCGGCGGCGATCCCTTCGCCGGCACGGCGCACACCGGCTGCACCGAGGTCTCGTCGGCCGGGTCCTCCAGCACTCCCGGCGCCCCGGTGAGCAGGACGAGGGTGTCGGCGCTCAGTGCCGCCGCCACCGCGGCCGCGGCCCGGTCGGCGTCGGTGTTGACCGGCTCACCGTCCTCGGCCAGCGCGGGCGGCGAGATGACCGGCACCTGCCCGGCGTCCAGCAGAGCTTCTAGCAGACCCGCGTTCACGTCGGTGATGCGGCCGCTGTGGTCGTCGCGCACCACCACCTTGCGGCCGTCCACCAGAGCGCGGTGGGCGCTCTTGCGACGGGCCCGCAGCAGGCCCGAGTCCAGGCCGGTCAGGCCCACGGCCGGCACGGACAGGCGCATCAGCTCGGCCACCAGCCGCGGCTTGGCCCGGCCGGCCAGGGCCAGGTGCACCACCTCCAGCATCTCCGAGTCGGTGTACCGGGCGGACACCCCGTCCGGGGCGACCAGGCGTCGCGATGCCACGGACATCCGGGCGGCCAGGTGGTCGATGTCGGCCGAGCCGCCGTGCACCAGCACCACGCGGGCCGGTCCCCGGGCCAGCTCCGCGATGTCCCGGCAGACGAGCCGGGGATCGACGGCGGCATTACCGCCACACTTCACCACAATGGTCTCTGGCATCGCTCCGTACTCCCTTCCTTGAATGGGTTTGTCAGTTCGGGTGCAGTCCCGGGAAGGACAGGCCGGTGGTCTCCGGCCAGCCGAACCGCACGTTCAGCGCCTGCACGGCGCTGCCGGCTCCGCCCTTGACCAGGTTGTCCAGGGCGCCGACGAGCACGACCTGGCTTCCGTCGCCGGCCACCGAGAAGCCGACGTCGCAGTAGTTCGAGCCGGCCAGGATCTTCGGCTCGGGCAGGCGGTAGACGCCGGTGCGCTGAGCCACCACCCGGACGAACGGTTCCTCGGCGTACGCCTTGCGGTAGGCGGCGCGGACGTCGGCCTCGCGGACGCCGCCGGCCAGCGGAGCCCGGCACAGCACCTGCACGCCGCGCACCGCCTCGACCCCGGTCGCCGTCATGTGCACCGGCAATCCGGTGGCCTGGGCGATCTCCGCCTCGTGTCGGTGCTGGGTGGGGGCGAACACCCGCATGGCGCCGCTGCGTTCGGCGTGCAGATTGGCCGAGCCGGCCGCCGCGCCCGACCCGCTCGACCCGGTCCGCGCGTCCACCTGCACCGGACCGTCGAGCAGCCCGGCCTCGGCCAGTGGCCGTACGGTGAGAATGCCGGCCGTGGCCATGCAGCCCGGCACCGCGATCCGGTCGGCGGTGCGCAGTTCGTCGCGGTGCCACTCGGGCAGGCCGGTGACGAAGCTGGACAGCAGCTCCGGTGCCGGGTGTTCGGTGCCGTAGTAGCGCGGGTAGCCGGCCGGGTCGCGCAGCCGGAAGTCCCCGCCGAGATCGACGACGACACCTGCCCGCTGCAGGTACCACGGCATCTTCTTCATGGTGTGCCCGTGCGGCATGGCCAGGAACAACACGTCCAGGTCGGCCGCGTCGCCGAGGCTGTCGTGCGGGCTGAACGCCAACTCGGTGCGCCCCCGCAGGTTCGGGTGCGGGTTGTGCACCCGCTTGCCGGCGAACGAGTCCGAGGTGGCCAGCACGACCTCCACGTACGGGTGGTCGAGCAGCAACCGCAGCAGTTCCCCGCCGATGTAGCCGGACGCCCCGGCCACCGCCACCCGGGTCCGCTTCTCGCTCATTCCTCCGCCCTCGCCATGGTCAGGTCGACGATCCGGTCGGCGACCGAGGTGGACTCGCCGTGCACGCGGTGGAAACCGGAGAACTCCACGCCCGCGTTGACCTCCAGCACCAGCCATCCGCCCTGCCCGTCCTCGAGCAGGTCGACGCCGGCGATGTCGGCGCCGACGCAGCGCGCGGCGGCGACCGCCGCCTTCGCCAGCTCGGGAGTGAGCGGGCACGGCTCCGTCGAGGCGCCGCGGGCGACGTTGGTACGCCACCCCGCGCCGCGCCGGTAGGTAGCGCCGAGCACCTCCCCGCCGACGACCACGGCGCGCACGTCGCGGTCGCCGGTCGGGATGAACTCCTGCACGTAGATGACGTGCGCGGCCGGGCTCGGCAGTGCCGCCACGTGCTCCAGGACGGTCTCGGCGGTCTCCCGGTCGGTCAGCCGGGACACCAGCCGCCCCCAGGAACCGTTGAGGGGCTTCAGAACGGCCGGATAGCCGATCTCGTCGAGGGCGTCCAGGGCGGCCTCGGGGGTCAGGGCCAGCGCCGTACGCGGCGTGGGCAGGCCGGCCTCGTGCAGCGCGACCGAGGTGCGGTACTTGTCCCCGCACACCTCGATCGCCTGCGCCGAGTTGAGTACCGGCACGCCCGCCGCCTCCAGCATCCGGGCGGCGCCGGCCGCCCGCGCGAAGCCGATCTCACGGTTGAGCACGACGCTCCACCGCCGCTCCGGCGGACCTTGCAGGGTCCGCCAGAGCGTGCGGGCGTCGAGGTACTCGTACGTCACGCCGCGGCGGTCGAACGCATCGAGGATGCGTTTCTCGTCCGCGCGCAGCCGGGACGCGAGTACGGCGACCGGAGCGTTCACTCGCCCCAGTCCTCTTCGACGTTGGGAGCCAGGGCGACGGTGGTCGGGTTGAGCGATACGACTTCGAGCTCGCTCGCGCAGTCACCGCATTCCAGGATCTCGCTGATTCGCGGCGTCGCCCCGAGGGTGACGCTCGACTCGCATTCCGGGCAGCTGGTCGTCATTTCGTTCTCGCCTTTCGTGTGCCACTCAGCAGGTCCGGCTCAGTAGAACCCGTCCGGCCCGGCTCACGCGTCCATCACCGTGACGAATGCGACCGTCGCTTCTCGTTGATTCCGCGGGGCCCTTCGGTGCAGTCGTGCGGACGTGGCGTTGACGTTGCTGGACGCCAGGTTTGACCTGCGGTCAGCACGCTTTACAGCCCTCCGGCCGCGTGCATCACTGAATGGGGAGACCTGCCGAACACTTAGGAGAGACGTGGAAAAACTGCCGAAAGTCCTGATGTTGTGGGCCGCTCCGCGGAGCCGGTCCACCGCCTTCTTCCGCATGATGTGCGAGCGTGGTGACTTCTCGGTCCTGCACGAACCGTTCTCCTATCTGGCGGAGTTCGGCCGGGTCGAGGTGGCGGAGCGCGAGGTGCGCGACGGCACGGCACTGCTCGCCGCGCTGCGCGAGCTGGGCGAGCGGGGCCCGCTCTTCGTCAAGGACACCACCGACGAGCGTTACCCGGAGGTGCTGGCCGACACCGCGTTCCTCGCGACCGACGCGAAGCACACGATGATCATTCGCCACCCGGCGGCGACGATCGCCTCGTACCACGCGCTCAACCCGGACGTACGGCGGCACCAGATCGGCGTCGAGGCGCAGTACGAGATCTTCAAGGCGGTCTGGGACGCCACCGGTGAGCCACCCGTCGTCGTCGACTCCGACGACCTGATCGCCGATCCGGCCGCGACGGTGCGCGCCTACTGCGCTCAGCTCGGCATCCCGTTCCGGGCCGAGGCGCTCGCCTGGCAGCCGGCCAACCGTCCGGAATGGAAACCCAGCGAGCGCTGGCATGCCGACGCCGGCGCCAGCCAGGGATTCCACCGCACCGAGAAGGCGTACGACGTGGACGTGGCGGCCCACCCGGTGCTGCGCGAATATCTGGCGCACCACCTCCCGTTCTACGAGAAGCTGCACGCCCACCGGGTGCAGCCGTGACGGGCCTCGCGCCGTACCTGGTCTCGCATCTGGATGCTCTT
>NZ_BOQN01000132.1 GCF_018332695.1 Paractinoplanes toevensis | reverse complement strand
CGCTCCCGCGCAGGCCGCTCCGGCCCCGGACGGCGTGTCCGTGCCCGACGGCGGTGAGGCTGAGATGTGCCGGCTGCGGATGACCGTGGACGATCTGACCTGGCCCGTCATGGTGCTCGGCGTGATGGGTGCGCCCTTCACCATCGAGTCGCCGCCGGAACTGCGCGACCGCGCTCGCGCGGCCGGCGAGGCCCTGCTGCGCGGCACCGCCTGACCGGCGTCTCCCGAACCGGCGTCAGGCTTTGGACGGATCGGCGCCCCCGTGGCGCCGATCCGCACGAGAAACTTATCGACCGCCTACGACATTTTCCGGCGGCTAATAAGCCAATCCTTATATAAGAATCGACAGATTCGACGACGCCACCGCGGGGTCCGGAAATCGGATGCGGTGGGCGGGAGAATGGGCCGGTGGACAATCTGCCGAGCTCTGCCGACGACCTGATCGCCCTCGGCGGGCGGGTCAAATATCTGCTGTTCTGGGGGCATCGCGCGCAGCGGGACGGCAGTGTCGGGGCCGGCTGCCTGAGCCAGTGGTGGCCGGTCGAGTTCACGGTGGACGGTGTCCTCTTCCGTAGCGCGGAGCACTACATGATGTGGCGCAAGGCCATGCTGTTCGGCGACGAGGAGACGGCCGGCCGGATCGTCCGGGCCGGGCATCCGCGGGACGCCAAGATGCTGGGCCGCGGGGTGGCCGGCTTCGACGAGCCGACCTGGGTTCAGCAGCGCTTTCCGATCGTGGTCGAGGCGAGCCGGCACAAGTTCGGGCAGCATGCCGACCTGCGGGCGTGGCTGCTCGGCACCGGCGACCGGGTGCTGGTGGAGGCGAGCCCGACCGACCGGATCTGGGGGATCGGCCTGCCCGCGGCCGACCCGCGGGCCACCGACCCGGCGCGCTGGGAGGGCCTCAATCTTCTGGGTTTCGCACTGATGCGGGCGCGCGCCGACCTGGCAGAGTGAGCCTCATGACTACCCTCGGAGCCATCGCGCTGCCGCAGAACCCGCCGGAAAAGCTGCGCGCGATCGCGCAGGCCGCCGACACGGCCGGCCTCGAGGAGCTGTGGCTCTGGGAGGACTGCTTCCTCAGCGGCGGTGTCGCGGCGGCCGCGGCCGCGCTCGCCTGGACCGAAAACCTCAAGGTCGGCATCGGCATCATGCCCACGCCGTTTCGGAACGTTGCGCTGTGCGCCATGGAGGTGGCGGCGCTGAGCCGCATGTCCGGCGGCCGGGCGCTGCCCGGCATCGGCCACGGCGTACAGGAATGGATGGGCCAGGTGGGTGCCCGCGCGGCGTCGCCCCTCACGCTTTTGAGGGAGTACGGCGTGGCGCTGCGTTCCCTGCTGAGCGGCGAGACGGTGACGACCCAGGGGCGGTATGTGAAGCTCGAAGGCGTGCGGCTGGACTGGCCGCCCGAGCAGGTCCCGCCGATCTATGTGGGGGCGACCGGCCCCAAGACTCTCGCGCTGGCCGGCCAGGTGGGTGACGGCACGGTCCTGACCGGCGGCACGTCCCCGGCCGGGGTGTCGGCGGCGCTGAAGCACATCGCCGGCCCGGCCTCGCACGAACTTGTCCTGTTCGTCCCGGCGGCGTTCGGCCCGGACGGCACCGATCGCCTACTGGCCCAGCAGAAGGCGTACGGCATCGACGTCCCCGGTGTGTCCGGCACCCCGGAGGAGATGGCGGCCGGCCTGCGCGAGTTCATCGACGGCGGTGCCACCAAGCTGATCCTTCAGCCGACCGTCGACGAACCGGACCCGGTCGATTTCGTGGTGCGGGTCGCCGAGCAGATTCGTCCCCTGATCGACTGACCGGGCGACGCACGTCACGTGTCGCCCGATCCGGCCGGGGCCGTTCGATAGCCTCGGCATTGTGGTGATCAAGGAGGACTTGTGGTGACGCGTTACGTCGCGATCGGGGACAGCTACACCGAGGGCCTCGGCGACACCCTGCCGGACGGCACCGAGCGTGGCTGGGCCGACCTGGTCGCCTCCGGCCTGGCGGCCGCGCAGAACGAACCGGTCGAGTACGCGAACCTGGCCATCCGCGGCCGGCTGCTGGGGTCGATCGTCGGCGAGCAGCTGGATGCCGCGCTGTCGTTGTCGCCGGCCCCGACGATGCTGTCGCTGGCCGGCGGCGGCAACGACATGATGCGCCCGGGCAGCGACATGTCCCGGCTGGTCGAGATGACCGAGCGGGCGTTGCGGCGGTGCGCCGACGCCGGGGTCAAGGTGGTGCTGCTCAGCGGCGCCGACCCGTCGGCCCGGTTGCCGTTCGGCAGCATGATGAACCGCCGCGGTGAGGAGTTGACCTCCGCGGTGGCGAAGTTCGCCGGCAATTACGGCGTCACCTTCGTCGACGTCTTCCACGACCAGGAGATCCGCCGGGCCGGTTACTGGTCGGCGGACCGCCTGCATCTGAACTCGGCCGGCCACCGCCGGGTCGCCGGCCTGGTGCTGAGCGCGCTGGGGCACCCCACCGAGGCACACGTGATCGACTCCGGCCCGGCCGAGCGTCGTGGTGTGCTGGCCGAAGCCCGTTACTACCGCGAGCATGTCCTGCCCTGGCTCAACCGCCGCCTCCGCGGTCAGTCGTCGGGCGATGACCGCACCGGAAAGTACCTCGACTGGATCAAGGTAGAAGCGGCCTGAGGCGTACGTGGTCGTCGTGCCACACGTCGCCGACCAGGAACCGTTTCACCCCGATGACCTCAAAGCCCTGCTTGGTGTAGAACTTCGCGGCCCGCTCGTTGCGCTGGTTGACGCCGAGCCAGCAGAACTCCGCGCCGGTGGCGGCGGCCTCGGTGAGCGTGGCCGCCATCAGTGCCGCGGCCGCGCCGGAGCCGTGCCGGTCCGGTGCCAGGTAGAACTTGCTCAGCTCGATGCTGGACTTCGCGCCCGCGCCGGCCACGGTCGCCGCCACCTCCAGGTCGGCGATCGGCCCGCCGGCCAGCATCGAATAGCCCACCGGCACCCCGTCCGCCTCGGCGACCAGGATGATCCGCTCCGGGTCGGCGAGATAGCCGCGGAAGCTGTCCTCGGACAGGTTTTTCGCGATGAACGCGTCGATGTCGCTCTGCAGCGTCCCAGGCGGGCAGGCCAGCCCGAACGTGAGCGCGGCGAGCTCGTGCAGGAGGGCGGCGTCGGAAAGGCCGGCGCGACGGGTCGTGATCGACATGGAAAGACAGTTTAAGGTTTCTCGCGTGCGCGCAACCTTGAGACGGCTCGGCGACGTCATTCCCCTTCCGGTTTCGGTACGGCCCGATCCGGCCGCGAACTTCCTGGTGTCTCCCACGGTGGCGGTGAGCGCCGACCCGGCGGCCGCGGACATCGCCGAGCAGCTGGCCAAGCTGCTGCGGCGAGCCACGGGCTTTCCCGTGCCGGTGACCGAGGCCGGCGGCTCGATCAAAATTCTGCTCGGGGGGTACGACAAGAACGAGGCCTACCGGGTCGATATCGCCGCGGAGGGCGTGACCCTCCGCGCCGCGACCGAGCAGGGCCTCTTCAACGGCCTGCAGACGCTGCGTCAACTGTTGCCGGCCGAGGGCCGCGGCATCGGCGAGATCACCCTGCCGGGCGGAACCATCGAGGACGAGCCGAGGTTCCCCTACCGCGGCACGATGCTCGACCTGGCCCGGCACTTCTTCACCCCGGACGAGATCAAGTCCTACCTCGACACGATCGTCCAGTTCAAGATCAACCACCTGCATCTGCATCTCAGCGACGACCAGGGCTGGCGCCTGGAGATCCCGGGCTGGCCTCGCCTGACCGAGGTCAGCGGCGGCGAGGGCACCGGCGTGGACGGCACCGGCGGCGGCTTCCTCACCACCGCGGAGTACGCCGACCTGGTCGCCTACGCCGAGCGCCGGTTCGTCACGATCGTTCCCGAGATCGACCTCCCCGGGCACGTCAACGCCGCCCAGGTCGCCTACCCCGAGCTGGCCCGCGACGGCGAGCAGCTCGCCCCGCGCACCGACGCCGAGGTCGGCTACAGCTCGCTGGACGCGAACCGGGAGGAGACGTACGCCTTCGTCGAGGACGTCATCCGCGAGGTGGCGGCCCTGACGCCCGGCCCGTTCCTGCACATCGGCGGCGACGAGGCGTTCTCCACCCCGCCCGAGGACTACCGCACCTTCCTGACCCGGGTCCTGCCGCTGCCCGGCAAGTACGGCAAGCGGGCGGTCGGCTGGCACGAGATGGCCGCGGTCGAGCTCCCGCCGTCCGCCGTGCCGCAGTACTGGCGGATCGAACCGGCCGACGACGGCGTCGCCCAGGCCGCCCGGGACGGTCACCAGGTGATCATGTCGCCGGCCGATCGCAGCTACCTGGACATGAAGTACGACAAGGACACCCCGCTCGGCCTCGACTGGGCCGGGGTGGTCGGGGTGGAACGCTCCTACGACTGGGACCCGGCCGACCGGCTGCCCGGCGTGGGGGAGGAGGCGCTGCTCGGCGTCGAGGCCCCGCTCTGGTCGGAGACCCTGCGCTCGCCGGCCGACATCGAGTTCATGGCGTTCCCGCGGCTCCCGGCGATCGCCGAGATCGGCTGGACCCCGCGGGCGGCCCGCGACTGGACGTCGTTCCGGGACCGGGTGGCCGCCTTCGGCCCGCGCTGGCACGCCCAGGGCGTCAACTTCCACCGCTCCCCGGAGATCGACTGGATCGACGAGGAGAGCTAACCCACGACGATGCGGGGGCCGTCGGCGACCCGGGCCGGGATGCGGGACAGGTCGATCGACAGGTCCTGCGGCGGCAGGTAGTACTCGAGGCGGGCCAGCCGCTGCGCGATCGTCTGGAGCACGGCGACGGTGATCTGCTCACCCGGGCAGCGATGCCCGGTGCGCGGGTCGCCGCCACCCTGCGGGATCAGTTCGAACTCGCCGACCGGCCGGTCGACGAAACGTTCCGGCCGGAACACGTACGGCTCCGGCCAGACCCGCTCGTCGTGGTGCTGGCCGTACACGTCGAGCAGGACCAGGCCGCCGCGCGGGATGTCGGTCCGCTGGAAGTACAGGTCGCGGGCGGCCCGCCCACCGAGGAACGGAACGAACGGGTAGAACCGCCGCACCTCGTGGACGAACGCGAGAGCGTACCGATCGTCGGCGAGCCGGGCCCGGATGCGCGGCTGCCGTTCCAGGGCGTGCGCCGCGAACGCGATCAGGTAGGTCACGGCGGTGGCCGGCCGGATGATGTTGATGACCTCGACGGCCGCGGTCCGCGCGTCCATCAGGTAACCGTCGGCCGTGTGGTGCGCGATCGCGGACAGCGGGCTCGGGCCGGGCTCGTCCCGCCGTACCTCCTCGATCAGCCGGGCCCATCGGTGCTCCCGCCGCCGCCGGGCCAGCCGGGCCCGCGCATGGCGCGGGCCGGCGGTCGCGAAACCATCGACCATCGCCACCATGTCCGAGGCCAGGGCGTCCGGGTCACGCTCTTCCCGCGGTACGCCGACCCAGCGGCCCACTGCTTCCGAGATGACCTTGGCAGTCTCGTCGAACAGATCGACCGACGGCCCACCCCGCCACCGGTCGGCCGCCTCGTCGAACGCCTCCCCGACGTGCTTGGCCAGGGTGTCCACCCCGTTGCCGAGCAGCAGCGCGACGAACAGCGCCTTGCGCAGCTCGTGCGCCCGCCCGTCGAGCGTGTGCACCGCGCCCCGGCCGAACAGCGTGTCGAGCACCGGTCCGGGGATCGCGCCGTGCCGCTCGATGTTGCCGGCCGTGTAGAAGAACTCGGCCGCGGTCGGCCCGCCGATCGCGACGGCCGGCCGGCCCAGCACCCGGATGGTCGCGGGCTGGCCGTGCGTTCGCCGCCGCAGATCCGGCAGCCAGGAGTACCCCTTGATCGGAATGGCGAGGGTCTGGTCGAGGCCCACCGTGGCCATCCGTATCCCCTTCCGTGACCGCCCGCGAGCAGGCGCGCAAAACTTCCTTAATTCTTCCCGCCACCGGACTCGGCGTCTGGCGTTTCTGTCGGTGGCCCGTTTTAGGCTGTGCCCCGTCCGGTTCGGTGGTGACGACGGAGGTCGGTGTGCACGACGGCAGCCATTCACGCTCCTCGGCGGTCAGGTTCGCCGGGTTCCTGCTGGTGGCGTGGCTGCAGGTGGTGGCGACGCTGCTCGCCGTGCTGCTCGTGCTGTCGTTGTTGCCCGGTGCGGCCGCGCTGCGGCTCGCCGTCCCGCTGGTCATCGCCACCTCCGGCCTGCTGTGGTGGGCCACGGTCCGGGCCCTGCGGCTGCGCCGCGCCACCCCGGCCGGTGTGCCGGTGACCAGGAAAGACGCGCCCGCGCTCTGGTCGATGATCGACGAGGCGGCCACTGCCGCCGGGGTCCGGCCGCCCGACGCGGTGACCGTGGTGGCCGGTGCGACCGTGACCCTCGCCGAGTACGCCCGGCTGGCCGGCCTGCTCGGCGGCCGGCGCGAGCTCTTCGTCGGCATGCCGGTCCTGCTGGCCTGGGACGAGGCGTGGCTGCGCGCCGCGGTCGCGCACGAGCTGGCCCACGGCACCCCGAAACTGGGCCGGTTCGCTCCGATGGCCTATCGGGGGCGGGCCGCGCTGGCCCGCATCGTGCCGCGCATTCCGCGCCGCAGCCCGGCCGGCCCGGTGCTCCGCGCCTACGCCCGGTGGTATGTGAAGGCCGACGCCCCGTTCGCCCGCGAGCAGGAGCTGGTCGCCGACCGCATCGCGGCCGAGTTCGCCGGTGGCCGGGCCGCCACCGGGGTGCTGCGCGACGCCCCCGCCCTCGAGGGCCTGCAACAGCTGTTCCACGCCGAATACCTCAGTCCCGGCTGGCAGGCCGGCGTGGTGCCGGACGACGTGTTCGGCGGTTTCCTGCGGGTGCTGGCCGCCCGGGCCGACGACCTGGCGCTGCTGCGCGCGGCCGAACCGGAGCCGGCCGGGGAGTGGGACCATCATCCGCCGCTGCCGGAGCGGCTGGCCGCACTGGCCGACCTCACCGTCGAGGGGCCGGAGCGGGCCGAGCCGGCTGCGGCCGGCGACCTGCTGCCCGAGCTGCCCAGCCTGGGCCGTGCGCTGCAGGCGGTGGCGTTCCCGCCGGCCGGGCGCACGGTGACCGGGTGGGACGACTTCTTCGGCGCGGCCCGGCTCGCCGAGATGGAGCGGGAGGCCGACGCGTCGCTGCGGGCCATCTCCCGGGTGGCCGGCTCGCCGGTGACCGGCGCGGCCGACGTGCTCGACCTCGCCGCCGACGGCCGGCTCCGCAAGATCGCCGAGACCGTCTTCGACGATCTGCCGGCCGAGGAGACCTCGGCCCGGATCGCCGAGCTGATCGCGCTGCTGCTGGCGCTGGCCGCGCTGCACGGCGGGGTGGCGCGCTGGCGGCACAGCTGGATGGGTACGGCCGAGGTGGTCGCGGCCGACGGTGCGCACCTCGACCTGACCGTCGCGGCCGAGCTGGCCGGCGACCCGGCCACGGTCGGCGAGGCGCGGGAGCGCATCGCCGCGATGGGCATCGACCCGGCCGCCGCCGCTCCGGTCGGCGAGGGTCGCCCGCAGCCCCGGGTGCCGGTGATCGGCGGGGTGGTCAACGTGCTGGTCGACGGCGTGCGCAGCGACCTGCTGATCGTCGAGACCGGCCTGGTGCTGGTGGCCGGCCTGCCCCGCTCACGCAACGGTGAGGCGAAACGGCGACTGAGCCGGTTGGCCACCGACGGGGTGCTGGCCGACGGCACCCCGGCCGGCGAGCCGTCGGTCGAGGGCGGCAGCCGGTTCGTGCCGTTCACCGACCTGGCCGGAGCGTCGGCGACCCGCAACGGCCGTCGTTCCTGGGCGATGGACCTGCGCGACGGCGGGTCGATCAACGTCCGCACGGCGCTCGACTCGGACGAGCTGCCCGGCGGCTGGACGGCCCTCGACGACGCTGTGGCGTTCCTCACCAGCACCCGCTGAGCAACGCGGCGTTCCCCGCCCGGCGCGTTCCAGACTGCGCACAAACCGACGCTGCCCGCTCTGAACTTCCGGACCAGCGGCTCCGTGACCCAGGAAGACCGTCTCATCCGCGACGAATGAGCAACTGAGCGATCACCTTGCGTCACAATGGCCTCAACGGTTGTTCGCTTCGCGTTTCCGGAAATGGGTAGTGATGTGCGGGGATGCGGCCGGATGATCGGGTTGACACGGGGGAGGTCACTGATGGAACGGGGACCGACGGCGCTCTTCTGGGCGATCGTCGCGGTGGGGATCGGTCCGGCGATGTGGTTGGGGGTCCGGCTCGGCGCGGTCGAGGTCGCGCCGTCGAACAATCCAGCCGTCGTCGGCGAACGCACTTCCGGCCCGGACCGCCTGGTGGGCGGCACGGGCGCGGGCGACAGCCCGCTCGATGACCCGGCCGTCAACGCCACCCCTCGCGGCAGGGTTCTGCCGCTGACCTCATCGGCGTCACCGTCACCGTCCGCCGCCACGAGCACCTCGCCGTCCCCGCTGGGCACCACGTCGGCGACCGCGAGCACCGAGCCCAGCACCGAGCCGCCGACCACCGCGCCCACCGAGTCCACGACCACCCCCACCACCCCGCCGACCGAGAACACCACCGCGCCCACCGAGGCCCCCGACCCACCGACCGGCGGCGCCGAAGACCCGACCGACCCGACCGGCGAATCCAACCTGAGCGAAAGCGGCGACACCGGCGGCATGGCCGCCGGCTCCGCACAGCACTGACCCGCCGGCTCCGCCCAAGGTTGACCCACTGGCTTCGAAGAATGGCCGACCCGGAAGGGTCGGCCATTTCTGCTGGTCAGAGCGACGGCAGTGGGACGGCAGTGAATCGGCAGCGGTGATCGGGCTACGCCGGGCCCGTCGGGCGGTGGCGAGGTTCCGCGGGCGGCGGCTCGGCGGGTGGCGCGGTCCACTCCGGGGACGAAAGAAGGGGAGCCGGGAGGGCTCCCCTTCTGCCGGCCGATCGATCAGAGGCCGGTCAAGCGGTTGAGCAGGTCGCGGTAGCCGCGCAGCTGGACGCGCAGCTGCTCGGTGTCGTCGGAGTCGCCGGCGAGGGAGTCCTTCTGCGAGGTCAGCGCCGCGGTCAGCTTGTCGACCGCCTCGCCGACCAGGGTGGCGGCCTCGGCGGTGGCCTCCTTGGGGCTGTCCACGAAGCGCAGCTGGATGTCCCGGAACCGCTCGGCGAACGAGTCACCGTCGGTGAAGAGCCGGTCCAGCGGCGCGGCCGGCACGCTGCCGGGGGTAGCGCCGACGGGCACGGCCGCCACCACCGGGGTCTCCTCGGCGTTGTGGTCGTCCTCGGTGTCGAGGGCGGGTACCGGCTCGGGGTCGACGGCGACCGGCGCCCCGTTGATCTCGGACTTCGGCTCGTCGTCGGCGGCCGGCTCGTCGGTGAGGGGCTCCTCGACCACGGCGTCCGGTTCCCCGTCGCCGTCCCGGTCCTCCACCGCGTGGTCCGCCACGTCGCGATCCTGGTCGTCGTCGCGGTCCTCGTCGGAGATCGGCTCGCCGGTGGCCGGCTCGACCGCCTCGGGGCTGTCGAACGTACCTTCGTCCTTGATCGTCTCGTCCTCGGACTTGACGGTGTCGTCGTCGGTGTCGACGGTGTCGACGGTGTCGTCCTCGGACCGGAGGGTGTCGTCACCGTTCTCGGAGGTCGAGTGGGTCACGGTGCCGTCCGGGCCGTAGGTGGTGGTGATCGGCTCGGAGAGGCGCTCGACCTCGGGCTCGTCCGAGTCCGAAGAGTCCGAAGAGGTCCGGTCCCGGTCGGCGAGCTCGTCGGTGGTGATGCTGTCGGACGGCTCGTCGGTGGGACGGTGGTCGTCATCGTCGGTGGTCGACGAGTCGCGGTGCTGCGGCTCGTGGAAGTCCGGCGTCGAGTCGCCCGGGGTGTCGTTCCACGGCGAGCCGGCGCGCTGCTGCGGCACGGCCACCGGGTCGGACGTCGCCACGTCCGAGCGGTCGTAACCGGGGTCGTTCTCTTTGGCCTCGTTGGAGAAGAACTTCATGGCAGGTGACTCCCTCAGCGGCTCTTGTCGGGGGCGGCGTCGGAGTCGGCGGCCGTACGGGGAGCAGTCGCCGGCTCATCGTCGGGATCGGATGTAGTAGTACCAGGATTCGTCGACACCGCGGAGGTGCCGAGCAGGTCGGCGAAGAGCGCCCGGTAGTGCACCAGCGCCTGCCGAAGGTCCTCGGTGCTGGCCGAGCCACTCGTGTTCCGTTCACTGATCTCGTGCGCGTCGCGGTAGTGCTGCAGCGTGCTGGCGTGCTCGACGGACAGCACACCGAGCTGCTCGTCGTACTCGCCGGTGGGGTAGCCGCGCTCGGAGATCAGCTGGGTGACCAGTTCGTCGGCGGTGCCGACGGCCTCGGACGGGGTGTCCACGAACTGGATCTGAAGCTCTTCCCACGCGGCCCGGTACTTTGCCTGCGACTCCGGGCTGAGCTCCTTGAGCTCCAGCTCGGCGTGCCGCTTCTCCCGGTCGCGCAGTTCCTTCTCGGCCTCGGTGCGGTTGCCGGTGTCGGCCACCACGCGGTCGTACTCCGGCCCGAAGGTGCTCTGCAGCTTCTTTCGTCTGCCGGCCTGCACGCCGTACACGATCGCGGCGATGACCACCAGGATGACGATGATCAGGACGATGGTGAGTATGGGGGACATCGGCCTCCTCCTTCTTCATTGCCGGTATTCCCACTCACTGCCGGTCGTCAATCCCCTTTCACCGGTTCCGCAGCGTGTTGTTGCGGCTCTGTCACATGAACGACTGTGGGAGCGCGCTCTCCGAGATGCCAATGTCCCTGGACAAATAGGACAGTTAACACATATTTCTATTCCTGGACGGTGGCTCCGGTTGAAGGTTTTACGTATTCTCGCGAAGGCGCACGCGGTCGGTGACGCCCTGCAGCTTGCCAACCCTCGGGCGGAGCCTGATGAGAACCCGCAACTGGTCGATCCGTTCGAAGATCATCACCATGGTGACGGTCCCACTCGTTGCGCTGCTCGCACTGTGGATCTTCGCGACCGCGCTGACCGCCGGGCCGGCTCTCAACCTGCTCTCCGCGCGCTCGCTCGCCGACAGCGTGGGCAACCCGGGCGAGGTCATCATCGGCGAGCTCCAGCGGGAACGCCGGCTCACCGTGCAGTTCCTGGCCGACACGAGTGCCTCGGTCGGCTCGCTCACCCAGCAGCGCGCCGCCACCGACCGGGCGATCGCCGACTTCCGCACCGCGGCCGAGGGCGGCGACGCCTGGCGGGACGCGAGCGAGACCCTGCGGCACCGCATCGAGCAGGTCTTCACCGAGATCAACACCCTGGCCGCGCAGCGCCGGCACGTCGACCGCCGCGAGCTCGACCCGATCGGTGCGCAAAACCTCTACAACGGCATGATCCAGTCCGGCTTCGACATGTTCGCGGCCACCGCCACCTTCCCGGACGACGAGATCGACCGGCAGATCCGCGCGCTGTCCACGGTCGGCCGCGGTCAGGAATACCTGAGCCGGGTCGACTCGCTGCTGGCCGCCGTGACGGTGACCGGCCAGTTCACCGACGAGCTGCGGATGGCGATGGTGCAGGACGTGGGCACCGCCCGGTTCCTGCTCGCCCAGGGCGTCGAGGACATGCCCGAGGCGAGTCGCGCGCAATACCAGGAACTCTCCGGCGGTGACGCGTTCGTCCAGCTCAACCGCATGATGGACCGCCTGATCGTGCAGAGCCGGTCGGGCCAGCTCTCGCCGGTCGGCGCGGACAGCTGGCACCCGGCCTTCGAGAAGTCCGCCCAGCAGTTGCGCGACTTCGAGAACGACGCGATCGACGCGCTCGCCGACCGCGCCGCCTCGCTGGCCCTGACCATCGTCCTGAAGCTGCTGCTGGCCGCGCTGCTCGGCCTGATCGCCTTCGTCGTCTCGGTGACCGTTTCGGTCAAGGTGGGCCGGTCGATGGTCGGCCGGCTGCGGCGGCTGCGCGGTGAGGCGCTCGAGATGGCCACCGAGCGACTGCCCAACGTGGTGCGCCGCCTCCAGCGCGGCGAGAACGTCGACGTCGACGTCGAAACACCCCCGCTGGAGTACGGCAAGGACGAGATCGGCCAGCTCGGCCACGCGTTCAACGACGTGCAGCGTACGGCCGTGCAGTCCGCGGTCGAGGAGGCCAACGTCCGGCGCGGCCTCAACGAGGTGTTCCTCAACATCGCCCGGCGCAGCCAGACGCTGCTGCACCGCCAGCTTGCCCTGCTCGACCGGATGGAGCGCCGCGAGACCGAGCCGCAGGAGCTCGAGGACCTCTATCGCGTCGACCACCTCGCCACCCGCATGCGGCGGCACGCCGAGGACCTGGTCATCCTGGCCGGCGCCGCACCCGGCCGCGGCTGGCGCAACCCGGTTCCGGTGATCGACGTGGTCCGCGGCGCGATCAGTGAGGTCGAGGACTACAAGCGGATCGACATCCGCTCGATCGAGTCTTCGGCGGTGCTGGGCCGGGCCGTCGGTGACGTCATCCACCTGCTCGCCGAGCTCCTGGAGAACGCCACCTCCTATTCGCCGCCGCACACCCGGGTCCAGGTCTCCGGCCAGGTGCTGCCCAACGGCTACGCGATCGAGATCGAGGATCGCGGTCTCGGCATGACCCACGACGCGATCGACGAGGCGAACCGCCGCCTGGTCGAGCCGCCCGACTTCGACCCGGCCGACAGCGCCCGGCTCGGCCTGTTCGTGGTGGCCCAGCTGGCCAACCGGCACGGCATCCGGGTCTCGCTGCGCCAGTCCGCCTACGCCGGGGTGACCGCGATCGTGCTGGTCCCCGGCGAGCTGGTGGTCACCGGCCCCGGCCCGGCCGAGTTGCCGGCCGGCCCGGACCGCCCGCTGGTCGGTTCGGGCACCCAGGACCCGTCCCGCCGCTCGCTGGCCGCGCTGCAGTGGCAGGGCACCGAGCAGCTGCGCGAGATCACCGCCACCGGGCAGCCGATCACCATCAACGGCATGGTCACCGCGGTTCCGGAGGTGGAGGCACCGAAGACCGCCGAGCCGCGGAAGATCCCGGCCCCGCGGGAGAGCCCCGAGGTCGTGCCGAGCAGGCCGGTGCCGGCGTCGGTCCCGGACGGTCTCAGCGCGGACGGGCTGGTGCAGCGCCGCCGCGTACGCCGCCCGGCCGATCTCGCCGAGAGCACCAAGACCCGCGAGAGCACCAGGTCCCGGCCGAAGCGCGGCGTCGCCGCGGTGTCGCCCACGTCGTCCGCGCCGCTGTACCCCGGCGTCCACCCGCCGGTGTCCTCGCCGGCCGCGCCCACCTCGGCGGCCCCGATGTTCGCGGCGCCCACGTCGGCCCCGCCCACGCAGCCGCGGCCGGCCGAGCCGGTGGCCGAACCGGCGGCCGAGCCGGACGAGGCGACGGCCACCGAGGACGGTCTGCCCAAGCGGGTCCGGCAGGCCAACCTGGCGCCGCAGCTGCGCCACCCGGTCGCGATCGAGCCGGACGAGCCGACCCTCCCGCTACGCTCGCCCGAGCAGATCCGCAGCATCATGAGCGCTCTTCAGCTCGGCACTACCCGCGGACGCATCGAAGCATCTAAATTCGTTGGCAAATCTTCATCTGAAGATCGCCCGAAGCCGGAGAAAGAGGGCAACGAGGCATCTCCCGGCGGTCCATCCTTCGCGGATGCGGCTACCGTCAGTTTCCCGGCGATCGTGAACGTCGCGGTCGCCAACGGGGAGGCAGCAACACTCCGGGGCAACGACGCGGCCGCCGACCGCACCGACGGCCCCGAGCACGAAGTGACCAGGCCGGAAGAGGACACAAAGTGACGCAGACGACCAACCAGAGCGCGAACCTCACCTGGCTCCTCGACGACCTTGTCGAGCGGGTGCCCACCGCGCAGCAGGCGGTGGTGCTGTCGGCCGACGGGCTGTTGATGGGCGCTTCCGCGGGCCTGAAGCGGGAGGACGCGGAGCATCTGTCGGCGATGGCGGCCGGCTTCCAGAGCTTGGCCAAGGGCGCGAGCCGGCATTTCCGGGCCGGGCCGGTGCGGCAGACGGTGGTCGAGATGGAGTCGGCCTTCCTCTTCGTCACCGCCGCCGGCCAGGGCGCGTGCCTGGCCGTGCTGGCGGCCAGCGACGCCGATCTGGGCCTGATCGCCTATGAGATGGCGATGCTGGTCACCCGGGTCG
Organism: Paractinoplanes toevensis; assembly: GCF_018332695.1. Taxonomy (GTDB): domain Bacteria; phylum Actinomycetota; class Actinomycetes; order Mycobacteriales; family Micromonosporaceae; genus Actinoplanes; species Actinoplanes toevensis. Next base: position 57,175 of record NZ_BOQN01000132.1, on the reverse strand, counting down.
GCCAGAACATGAGCGCGCCGGAACGCGCCGCGGTGGCACCCTCCGATGCCGGCTGACTCGCCCGGCCTGGCGCACGACTGGCTCGATCACGACGCGGGCCCGGTGGTGCGGCCCTACGCGGTGACGCAGGGCCGGGTGGCGCCGACCGGCGGCGAGATCGACATGCTGGCGTTCGTGGTGGCGACCGCGCCCGTGGACCATCGGGGTGCGCGGTTGCAGCCGGAGCACGACGCCATCGTGGCCGCCGCCTGGGAGCCGATCCCGGTGGTCGAACTGGCCTCGACCCTCGACCTGTCGGTCGGCGTGGTCCGGGTCCTGCTGGGTGATCTACGCTCGGCAGGGCTCATCTCGATGCACGAACCTCAAGCGGCCTCCCGGTCGCACGACGTCGATGTACTCAAGGCGGTTGTCAATGGACTCCGTGCGCTCTGACCGTAACGGCGCGTCGTCGCGCATCCCGGTCGCGCTCAAGATCCTGATTGCCGGTGGCTTCGGCGCCGGCAAGACCACCATGGTGGGGTCGGTCAGCGAGATCCGTCCGCTGCAGACCGAGGAGGTCCTCACCGGTGTCTCCGGCGCCGACAGCGTCGACGGCGTGGAGGGTAAGACCACCACGACCGTGACGATGGACTTCGGCCGCATCACCATCACCGAGGACCTGCAGCTCTACCTCTTCGGCACGCCCGGGCAGGACCGCTTCTGGTTCCTCTGGGACGAGCTGTCGCAGGGTGCGCTCGGTGCCGTGGTGCTGGCCGACACCCGCCGGCTGGCCGACTGCTTCCCCTCGATCGACTACTTCGAGCAGCGGGGCACGCCGTTCGTGGTGGCGGTCAACTGCTTCGAGGAGCAGCGCTTCGCCGCCGACGCGGTGGGCCGGGCGCTCGACCTCGACCCGGGGGTCCCGGTGGTGCTCTTCGACGCGCGCGAGCCGCTGGGCGCCCGCAATGTCCTGATCGAACTGGTGGAGTATGTGGCTCGCCGCCAGCTGACGTCGGCCGGTTCCCGCTGATCAGCGCGGCGGCGGCCACGCCGCCATCGCCGGGGCCGGTCCCGGCGGGAGGCAGATGAGCCGAGCGGCGAGCTTGCGGACGGTACGCGCGTCGGCCAGTCCCCGGCTCACCAGGTCCTCCGGGCGGTAGAACGGGCCGTACGTCTGCCGGTGCCGCTCGATCTCGAGGCACTGGGCCAGCGGCAGCCGGGCGATCCGGGCCAGGTCCGGCCCGCTGAGCTGGTTGAGGTCGATCAACCCGCCGTCGTCGAACATGCGCATCGGCAGGTCGGGCCGGCCGATGCCCACCTCCCGGGCCCGGTCGGGGGCGAAGGCGGCGAACTGGCGGGCCTGTTCGCGCAGCTGGAAGCCGTCCGACCGGACCGCCACGATCACCCCGTGCAGCGCCGAGCCCAGCACGAGCGACCCGAAGAACAGCATGCCGATGTTGTCGCTGGTGGTGACCTCGTCGCTGTCCAGGCTCCCGCTTGGGTCGATGAGGACAAGAACCACGAATCCGACCGCGAACAGGACGAAGTAGACGGCGGCCACCACGAACTGCCACCACTGGCGACGTCGGATCCCCGCGTATACGAAGTAGACCCAGCTGGCGACGCTGCAGGTCAGCAGCGGCGCAGCGAGGGCAAAGATGATCTCCAGAGCGATGTTGTTGCTCCGGCGGGCCGGTGGCAGGTGAATCGGCGGTCCCGCGGCCGGGTGGATCGGGATCGAAACGGGCATCGGGACCGGCGTGGGCGCGGCACGGTAGGTGGGTTCCGACCGCTGCGCGGGGATGACGGCCGGTGAGATCGGCGCATCGTTGCGCAGGATCGTGAGGTGGGCGGCCCGCATCCGCTCGCCCGGCTCGGCGCCGACCTCGTCGAGGAAGAACTCCCGGGTGTTCTGGTAGAAGGCGAGCGCCTCGGCCTGCCGGCCGACCCGGTGCAGGGCCAGCATCTGCTGCACCCGCAGCCCTTCGCGCAGCGGGAACTCCTCGATCAGCCGGGCCAGTTCCGGGATCAGCGCATCGGCCCGTCCCTGGGCCAGTCCGAGCTCGGCCCAGCGTTCCCAGGCGGTGGCGCGGGCGTCGGCCAGCCGGGTGCGCGCCGCGTCGAAGACCGGCCCGGTGAGCCCGGCGAGCGCCTCGCCCCGCCACAGCGCCAGCCCGGCGCGCAGTGTGGCGGAGGCCTCGGCGGCCGACCCGGCAGCCTGCTCGGCCTCGGCCCGGGTGAGCGCGGCCTGGAAGTCGTCGGCGTCCACCGCGCCCTCGGCGCGCAGGACGTAGCCGCTGCCGGTGAGGGCGAGCAACTCGCCGGGGGTGCGCGGCGCTCGTTCCGGGTCGAGCACCCGGCGCAACCCGGCCACGTATTTCTGGACGACGTTGGCGCCGTTCTCCGGCGGATCGTCGCCCCACACGGCGTCGACGATCTGGTGGGTGGGCACCGGGCGGCCGGCCTGCAGCAGCAGCACGGCCAGCACTGCCTGCTGTTTGGCCGGCCCGAGGGGGAGTGCGACGCCGCCTCGCAACACCCGCACCTCGCCGAGGATCTCGAAGCGAAGCGCCGTGCCGATCACCCCGCACCCCCCTGGCCTGCGCTGACGTCACTGCGGCAGCGGTACCGCAGAGGGCAGCAGCATAACGGCAGCGGATAGGGTGCCGCCCTCGTCCAGTCTGTGATCCGTCGGCTAGGACACACCACCCGCAGAAAGAACGACCATGACTACTGCACGCTTCACGCACCTCGCCACTTTTGCCACGGTTACCGCAGTTTCTGCCGTCACGCTCACCGCCTGCGGCGCAAGCACCGATTCGGTGACGCCCGCTACCGAGGCCGCCGCCAGCACCGCCGCCGAACCGCGTGAGGTACTTCTCAACGCGGTGCCCGGCGCGGACGCCCCGCCCTACACCTACAAGGTGAAGGGCAGCGAGACTCCGGTTTCCGGCGTCGTCGACGGGCCGGCCGAGGCCATCGAGGTCAACATGGCCGAGGAGATCAAGGAAGCCAACACCACGCTGAAGATGGACTTCCGGGTGCTGGGCGAGAAGGGCTGGGTGCGGATCGCGTTCAGCCCGCGCGTGGCCGGCCTGCCGAAGTTACCGAAGAAGTGGATGCTCCTCGACCAGACGAAGATGACCGACAAATCGATCTTCGAAGAGGGGCAGGAGCTGGACCCGGGCTATGCCGGGCTGCTCGTGGAGAACGCCACCGGCCTCAAGGAGACCTTGGCCGGACATTTCACCGGCACCACCGACCTGACCAAGGCCGACGCCGCGGAGATCGTCGACGCGGCCGGCATCAAGGCCATGGGGGCCGCGGCCACCAAGGCGCCGTTCACCGCGGTCGTCGACGGCGGTCATCTGACCAGCCTGGTCGTCAAGATCCCGGCGGCCGGCAAGACCAAGGCCCACGACTACACGGTCAGTTACACCGGCTACGACTCCACGGCGAAGCTGGCCGAGCCGGCCGCCGGCGAGCAGCAGAAGGCTCCCGCCGCGGCCTACGAGTTCCTGAACGGCTGATCCGGGGGGATGAGGCGGTCGCGCGGGGTCACGGGGCCCGCGCGGCCGCCGACCGGATTGGGGAACCGTGATCGACTGCACCCTCTGCGGCCGTCCGGTGCTCGGCCTGGTCGGCCACGACTGGACGGCCCTGCCCTGGATGGTGGCCCCTGGCACCGGCGTACTGCCCGGTCCCTGCCACGTCGAATGCCTCCGGGAGCGCGGCGCGGCCCGTAGCTGGGCGGCGGCCGTCGAGGCGTACCACCTGAAGCGCTGGCCGCACTGGCTGGCCGGCGCCGGATGGCGGCTGCACAGCAGCCGCGCCGCCCGGCGCTTCCATCTCTGGCGGTCCGACGGCGGCCTGGCCTCCTTCCCGTACGCCGCGCTGGCCGTCCCGTCGTTCCGGATCCGCACACCGCTGGCGGAGGCCGGCACCGCGCTCGCCGCCGCGCTGCTGACCGCGATGGGTGCCGACCGGGCCCCGCTGCCCCGGCTGATCGGCCGGCTGGGGCTGACCGACCGCTACCCGTTCGTCGAGGGCACCGTCACGCTGCGCGGGAATTTCCTGGTGGCGGACCATCCGCTGAGCCTGACCAGCTCCTGCGTCCGCGCGGCCCGGCAACTCGCCGCGGAAGCCATCTGAGGAATCCGCCCGGATGTGGTGGGATCTCACCATGGGTTCCCACGCTGAGTTCGTCTTCGTCGGTGGCTACACGGGTGACAAGGGCGGTGAGGCCGAGGGCATCGGCCTGCTGCGCCGTGACCCGGCCTCGGGTGTCCTGACCCGCCTCGGCGTGGCGGCCCGCACTCCGTCACCGTCCTTCCTCGCCCAGCACCCGACGCTGCCGATCCTGTACGCGGTGAACGAGCTCGAGGCCGACGGCACGATCAGCGCGTTCACGGTGGCCGCGGACGGCGAGCTGACCCCGCTGTCGATCCAGCCGACCGGCGGTTCCGACCCCGCCCATCTCTCGGTCACCGCGGACGGCCGCTATCTCCTGGTCGCCAACTACACGTCCGGCTCGGTCGCGGTGCACCCGCTCGACCCGGAGGGCGCTCCCGGCGAGCGCACCGACCTGGTCGACCTCGAGGGCAGCGGCCCCGACCCGGAGCGGCAGCGCGGCCCGCACGCGCACATGGTGGTCGAGGACCGCACCGGCATCCTGATCGCCGACCTGGGCTCCGACCGGGTGTGGCGGTGCCGGCTCGACCCGGTCAGCGGCCGGCTGACCATGCTCGCCCCGGCGGTGACCGCGAAGCCCGGGACCGGCCCGCGCCACCTGCGCGTCGCCCCGGACGGCACGCTGCTGCTGGTGGGCGAGCTGGCGGCGAACCTCACGTGGTACCGCCCGGCGGCCGACGGTTCGCTGGAGCTGGCCGGCGAGGCGCCGGTGAGTGACCAGGACGGCCCGACCTATCCGGCCGAGATCGTCTGCGGCCGGGACGGCCGGTTCGTCTACGTCGCCAACCGGGGTCCGAACACCGTGACGACGTTCGCCTGGGACGGCGACGACGCGGTGAAGATCGCCGAGACGCCCACCGGCGGGGAGTGGCCACGGCACATGATCCTGCTCGGGGATCACCTCTATGTAACCAATCAATTGTCACACAGCGTTACAACGCTTAGGATCGATCCCGAGTCCGGCATCCCGCTGCCGCAGGGGGAGCCGATGGCCGAGGCCAGCCCCACCTGCCTACTGCGCTGGACATCGACGTCGATCAGATGATTCGCGAGATAGGGCGATCAACACCCTTGCGACGAATCGCCAAAAACCGGTCAGACGCCCGTACTGATCGAGATGGCGCCACTACCCAAGGTCACTTTGTCGGGCACCTGACCTAATCTGAGTAACTTTCCGCCAAACGTATATGGCGCTCGGCTCTGGCGATGCGCACTATAGAGCGCGTGTCAGGTCGCCATCGTCGAAACTTCAATTTCCGAGGAGCGGGCGTAGTTGGAGCCGCGATGGCAATCGTCGTCGTGCTTGCCGGGTCTTACCTGGGCTACCAACAACTCTCCGACTCCGGGTGCTCCGGTTCAGTCAAGTTGACCGTCGCTGCCGCGCCGGAGATCGCTCCTGCCGTCGAACAGACTGCGCAGAAGTGGATCCAGGACGGCGCGAACGTCAACGGGACCTGTGTCGCTGTCGCCGTGACTCCGGTGAACCCGGCGACCATGGCCGCTGCCGTGGCAAGCGAGCACAAGGTCACGCTGACCGGGCTCGGCGCCGCCCCCGAGTCGGTGAAGGTTCCCGACGTCTGGATCGCGGACTCGTCGACCTGGCTGCTGCGCCTCAAGACCGAGGCGCCGGGCTTCGTGCCCACCGACGGCAAGCCGGTCGCGCAGAGCCCGGTCGTGGTGGCCATGCCGCAGCCGATCGCCGAGCAGGTCGGCTGGCCCAACAAGAAGCTCAGCTGGAAGGACCTGCTCGGTCAGGTCACCACCAGCACCCAGATGCGCGTCGGCGTGGTCGACCCGGCCCGCGACGCGGCCGGTCTCGCCGGTCTGCTCGCGCTCGGCCAGGCGGCCGGCACCGGCCAGTCGGCCCAGGCCGCCAAGGTCGGGGCGATCAAGGCGCTGGCCCAGTCCTCCTCGGCACTGCGCGACGACCTCCTCCAGAAGTTCCCGCACTCCGGGGACGCCAACGACATCGCGACCAGCCTCAGCGCTGCACCGTTGTCCGAGGAGGACGTGATCGCGTACAACGCCGAGAAGCCGCCGGTCGCTCTGGTCGCGCTCTACCTCGACCCGAGCCCGATGTCGCTCGACTACCCGTACGCGATCATGCCGGAGGTCGACCTGCAGAAGTCGGCCGCCGCCACCGGGCTGCGCCAGCAGCTGCAGACCGCGTCGTTCAAGAACGCGCTGGCCGGCGCGGGCCTGCGGTCCCCGGACGGCTCGGCCGGTTCCGGCTTCGCCGCTCCGCTCGGCGCGCCGGACGCGTCGCCGGCCGTCAGCACCAGCGCCGGTGCCAAGTCGGAGGGCGGCACCGCCGCGTCCGGCCTGGACGCCAGCGCGGTCAGCCAGGTGCTCGGCAGCTGGGCCGCGATCACGCTGCCCGGCCGGGTGCTCGCCGTCTTCGACGTCTCCGGCTCGATGCTCGAGAAGGTGCCCACCGCCGGTGGCGCCGACCGGGCCGCGGTCACGCGAGGTGCGGCCTCCGGTGGTCTGGCGCTCTTCGACGACAAGTGGGCCGTCGGCGTGTGGCTGTTCTCCACCGAGATGGACGGGAAGAAGCCGTACAGGGAGATCGTGCCGATCAGCCCGCTCTCCTCGAACCGGCAGAAGCTGCAGGACTCGATCAAGCAGATCGTGCCGAAGAAGAGCGGCCAGACCGGTCTCTACGACACCCTGCTCGCGGCCTACCAGAACGTTCAGAACTCCTGGCAGCCCGGCAAAATCAACTCGGTGATCCTGTTCACCGACGGCGAGGACAGCAAGGAAGGCATCACGCAGCAGGCCCTGGTGGCCAAGCTGAAGGCGCTGAACGACCCGAAGCGCCCGGTCCGCGTGGTGATCGTGGGTATCGGCACCGGCGTCAACCGCCAGGAGCTCGAGACCATCGTGAAGCCGACCTCGGCGGGCGGCGTCTTCATCGCCGAGGACCCGGCGAAGATCGGCGAAATCTTCCTCGAGGCGATCGCCTCCCGCTCCGGGGCGAATTAAACCCCGATATCCGTACGAGGCAACGGCCGTTACCTACTGGGTAGCGGCCGTTGCTGCCGCTCGCGGCCGCCTGCTTCCGGGAATGGCCGGGCCGCTGCCGCGACTCGCGGCAACGTCCGTACGTCGCGCGCCCCCGGAAGCATCCTGTCGCGGCGCGCGCAAGGTAGTCTCTGCTGCACCATGGCGGTTCACGACGGCCCGGATCCGACGCACGCGGCGGCGATCGACGACGCTGCGCAAGCCCTGCTGTCCGCTTGGGACCAAGCTCGCGAGCAGGTCACCCCGCGGCTGTCCTGGGCCCAGCTCAACGCCCTGCTCACGGTCGAGCGCTCCGAGGGTCTCAACCTGGGTGGCCTGGCCGCCGAGATGAATATGCTGCTCTCCTCGGCCAGCCGGCTCTGCGACCGCCTGGTCGCCGCCGGCATGGTCGAGCGCGTCCCGGGCCGGGCCGACCGGCGCGAGATCGCCCTCTACCTGACCCCGTCGTCCCGTTCCCTGCTGGCCGAGCTCCGCCGCACCCGCCGCCTGGCGCTGTCGGCGACGCTGGAGAAGATGTCCGTCGCCGGCCGCGCGGCGCTGCTGCGCGGCCTCTCCGAGTTCGCCTCGGCCGCGGCCGACGAGAGTTCGGGCGAGGGCACCGCCTCGGCCCGCACGGCGTAAGCAACCCGCGCCGCGCAAGCCGCCCGCGCCCGCGTAAGCAACCCGCGCCGCGCAAGCAACCCGCGGCGCGCAAGCCGTCCGCACCGCGTAAGCCGCCCGCGGCGGCCCGTCCGCCTGGCGCGGCTCGCCGCACCCGGCGCGGCCGAGCTCGGAAGCACGCGCCGGCGAAAACCCCGTTACGGGCGCCTGCGGTTGGCCGGCGGTTACGCCGTACGGATCAAGAAAGCCGCCGGGTCGTCGATCAGCGCTTGGATCACCGCGCCGGCGGCGCCGCGCATCGCGGCGTCCGGGCCCAGCGCCGCGGCACGCAGGGTGACCGGCGCCAGGCCCGCGGTGAGTACGCGGCGTGCCAGTTCCGCCTCGATGCCGGGGCGCAGCCGGGGGAATTCCGGTGCGTAGGTGCCGCCCAGCACGATGACCGAGATGTCCAGCAGGTTGACCACCGCGGCCAGGGCGATCCCGAGGGCGGAGGCGGCCAGGTCGGCGTCGGCCGCGATCTGCTCCTGGCCGGCGTACTGCTCCAGGCAGCCGTTAGCGCCGCAGCGGCACGGCCGGCCGTCGGGGTAGACCGTGACGTGCCCGATCTCGCCGCTCCAGCCACGCCCGCCGCGGTAGAGCTCGCCGTCCAGGACGATGCCCGCGCCGATGCCGATCTCGCCGGAGACGTAGAGGAACGACTGCTCGCCGCTGTCGGCCCGCAGCTCGCCCAGGGCCGCCAGGTTGGCTTCGTTGTCGACGGTGATGGGCAGGCCACCGAGCCCGGGCAGCACGTTGAGCAGGGCCGGCGCGTCGACGTCCTGCCAGTCGAGGTTGGGCGCGACCCGGACGATGCCGTTCGGCGCAACCAGGCCGGGCACCGCGAGCGCGGCCCCGGCGATGGCGAGGCCGTCGGCCGAGGCCGCCTCCAGGGCCCGCAGCGCCAGCCCGCCGAGCGAGGCGAGCGACGCACTGGGGGAGAGCCGCCGCTGATCGCTCTGGGTGACGAAGCGGTGCCGCACGTCGCCGGTGAGGTCGACGACACAGGCGGCCAGGTAGTCGACGTTGATCTCCAGCCCGAGCCCGGCCGGGCCGGCCGGGCTCAGCGCCAGGCCGGCGGCCGGCCGGCCGGCGCCGGTGCGCGGTGCCGGGTCGTGCTCGGTGAGCAGGCCGCCCGCGATCAGGTCGTCGACGAGAGCGGAGACGGTGGCCCGGGTCAGGCCGGTGGAGGTCGAGATCGCTGCCCGAGATGGCCGATCTGCGCTGTTCGCCACGGTTCGCAGCACCAGCGCGAGATTATGGGCGCGCACGCTTGATTGCCGCACGGGACTCCCCGAGGCAGTCATGATCCGGCCCGTCACGCCCTTGACAATGCCACACGGGCTCCAAATAATTCAACCAATAAACAAATCGATCCCGTTACGTGGAGGTAACCGTGCCGGTCCAGCCCACCCGCGAAGACAAGTTCACCTTCGGCCTCTGGACGATCGGGTGGCAGGCCCGTGACGCGTTCGGTGACGCCACCCGCCCCGAGCTCGACCCGGTCGAGGCGGTGCACAAGCTCTCCGAGCTCGGCGCCTACGGCCTGACGTTCCACGACGACGACCTGATCCCGTTCGGCTCCGACGCGGCCACCCGCGACTCGATCCTCGCCTCGTTCAAGAAGGCGCTGGAGGAGACCGGCCTGGTCGTCCCGATGGTCACCACCAACACCTTCACCCACCCGGTGTTCAAGGACGGCGCGTTCACCAGCAACGACCGCTCGGTCCGGCGTTACGCGCTGCGCAAGATCCTTCGCCAGGTCGACCTCGCCGCCGAGCTGGGCGCCAAGACCTTCGTGCTCTGGGGCGGCCGCGAGGGCGCCGAGTACGACGTGGCCAAGGACATCTACGCCGCGCTCGACCGCTACCGCGAGGGCCTCAACCTCATCGCGCAGTACTCCGAGGACAAGGGCTACGGCCTGCGCTTCGCCATCGAGCCGAAGCCGAACGAGCCCCGCGGCGACATCCTGCTGCCCACGCTCGGCCACGCCATCGCCTTCACCAACGAGCTGGAGCGGCCGGAGCTGTTCGGCATCAACCCCGAGGTCGGCCACGAGCAGATGTCCAACCTCAACTTCTTCCAGGGCATCGCCCAGGCGCTCTGGCACAAGAAGCTGTTCCACATCGACCTGAACGGCCAGCACTCGGTCAAGTTCGACCAGGACCTGGTGTTCGGCCACGGCGACCTGCTCAACGCGTTCGCCCTGGTCGACCTGCTGGAGAACGGCCCGGTCGGCGGCGGACCGAAGTACGACGGCCCCCGCCACTTCGACTACAAGCCCTCCCGCACCGAGGACTTCACCGGCGTGTGGGAGTCGGCCAAGGCCAACATGCGGATGTACCTGCTGCTCAAGGAGCGCGCGCAGGAGTTCCGGGCCGACCCGGTGGTGCAGGCCGCGCTGGCCGAGAGCAAGGTGCTCGACCTGGCCCAGCCCACGCTGAACGCCGGCGAGACCTACCAGGACCTGCTGAACGACAAGAGTGCCTTCGAGGACTTCGATGTCGACGCGGCCGGGGCCCAGGGCTACGGTTTCGTGAAGTTGCACCAGCTCGCGATCGACCACGTTCTGCGCGCCAGCTGAGCGTCGAGCAAAGGGAAGAAATGACTCTGGTAGCCGGGATCGACAGCTCCACCCAGTCCTGCAAGGTGGTCATCCGCGAGGCGGAGACCGGCAAGCTGGTCCGGCAGGGCCGGGCCGCGCATCCGGACGGCACCGAGGTGCATCCGGACGCCTGGTGGGCCGCCCTGCAGGAAGCGATCGAGCAGGCCGGTGGCCTGGACGACGTGGCCGCCGCCTCGGTGGCCGGCCAGCAGCACGGCATGGTGGTGCTCGACGAGAACGGCCAGGTGGTCCGCCCGGCGCTGCTGTGGAACGACACCCGCAGCGCCGGCGCGGCCGCCGACCTGATCCAGGAGCTGGGCGGCGGGGAGAAGTGGGCCGACGCGGTCGGCATCGTCCCGGTGGCCAGCTTCACCCTGACCAAGCTGCGCTGGCTGGCCCGAAATGAGCCGTCGAACGCCGATAGAACAGCGGCGGTCTGCCTGCCACACGACTGGCTGACCTGGAAACTGTCCGGGTCGACCGACATCAGCACGATCAAGACCGACCGCAGCGACGCCAGCGGCACGCTGTACTGGTCGGCCAAGACCAACCAATATCGCCCCGACCTGCTCGAGCTGGGCTTCGGGCGCCTGATCGAAACACCCGAGGTGCTCGGCCCGACCGGCATCGCGGGTCACCTGCCCAACGGCGCGCCGCTCGGCCCGGGGGCCGGCGACAACGCGGCCGCCCTGTTCGGCACCGGGGCGGCCCCGGGTGACGTGGTCGTCTCGATCGGCACCTCCGGCACGGTCTTCGTCTCCGCCGAGGTGTCGCCGGACGACCCCAGCGGCACGGTGGCCGGCTTCGCCGACGTCACCGGCCGCTTCCTGCCGATCGTGGTGACGCTCAACGCGGCCCGGGTGCTGGACGCGGCGACCAAGCTGCTCGGCGTCGACCACGAGGAGCTGTCCCGGCTCGCGCTGACCGCTCCGGCCGGCGCCGACGGCCTGGTGCTGATTCCTTACCTGGAGGGTGAGCGCACCCCCAACCTGCCCGACGCGACCGGTTCGCTGCACGGGCTCACGCTCAAGACCTCGGACCCGGAACACCTGGCCCGGGCCGCGGTCGAGGGCATGCTCTGCGCCCTGGCCGACGGTCTCGACGCCCTGGTCGACCGCGGTGCCGCGGCCAACCGGGTGGTCCTGGTCGGCGGTGGCGCGCGCAGCGAGGCGGTCCGCCGGGTGGCGCCGGAACTGTTCGGGCTGCCGGTGCTGGTCCCGCCGCCGGGGGAGTACGTCGCCGACGGCGCGGCCCGGCAGGCCGCCTGGGTGGCGCTCGGCAGCGACGAGCCGCCGGCCTGGACGGCCGAGACCCCCGAGGTATATGAGGCGACGCCCGTGCCATTGATCCGCGAGCAGTACAAACGAGTGCAGCCCCGCTAACCTTCACGGGTGAAGAAGGGCGGCCCGTCGCACCGGGTCTACAGCGTCGCGGTCTTCGTGATCCTGGCGTCGCTGGACAACGTGGCCATCGGGCTCGTGCCGCCCCTCTACGGCAGCATCGGCGACTCGCTCGGCGTCGGCGAGGGCCACATCGCGCTGGCCACCACGATCATGTTCCTGATCAGCGCGGTGGCGGCGATCGGTTTCGCGTACGCCGGCGACCGCACCGACCGTAAGCCGGTGCTGATCGCCGGCACCTCGATCTGGGTGGTCGGCACCGCGTGGTCCGGCCTGGCCGACAGCTACTCCTCGTTCCTGCTCGCCCAGATCGTCGCGTCGTTCGGCCTCGGTGCCGTCGCGTCGGTCAGCTTCGCCGTGGTCAGCGACCTCATCTCGCCGAGGCGGCGCGGCCTGGTGATGAGCTTCTGGGGCCTCTCCCAGGGGGTCGGCACGCTGGCCGGCACCCTGCTCGGCGGCCTGCTCGGGCATGCGAACTGGCGGGAGCCGTTCCTGGTCACCGCGGGCGCCGGGGTGGTCGCGACGGTGGCCTACCTGTTCACCTACAACGTGCCGCGCGGCGACAGCCAGCCGGAGCTGGCCGGGGTGGAGTACGACGAGCGCATCCACTCCCGCGATCTGCCGGTGATCCTGAACCGGCGCACCAACATCTGGCTGATCCTGCAGGGGGCCACCGCCCAGATCGCGCTGGGCTCGCTGGTGTGGCTGCCGATCCTGTTCCGGTCCCGGGCCGAGGACCAGGGCTACACGGCCGGCACCGCGGTGCTGATCGGCAGCGTGTTCGCCACCCTGTTCCAGCTGGGCGGGGCGCTGAGCATCCTGGGCGGCCTGGCCGGCGACCGGCTGCAACGGCGTACGCCCCGGGGCCGGGCCCTGGTCGCGGCGGTCGGCGTGCTCGCCGCCGTGCCGTTCTACATCGTGCTGTTCTTCGTCCCGATGACCATCGACGTGCCGGACGGCGCCGGGTCGGGCGCCGTCATCAAGGCCGTGCTCACCGACGTCTTCACCGAGCCGTCGGTCGGCCTGGCCCTGGCCACCGCGGTGTTCGCGCTGATGCTGACCTCGGCCAACTCGCCGAACTGGTTCGCCCTGATCGCCGACGTCAACCCGCCCGAGCACCGCGGCACCGTCTACAGCCTCGGCAACCTGGTCAACGGCTTCGGCCGGGCCGGCGGCAACGCGTTCGTGGCGGTGGCCTTCCGCGGTCTGGCCGGCGCTTTCCCGCCGCCGCTCAACTACGCCGTCGGGCTGGCCGGCTTCCAGCTGTTCTGGGTGCCGACCGGGGTGATGTTCTGGCTGGCCAGCCGGACGGTGGCGAAGGACATGGCCGATACGCACACCGCCCTGCTGGCCGTGGCCGCTACCTCAGACGACCGCCCAGACGGTTACGTCGGCGGGGAGCCGGCCGTCGGCATCGAGGGGCTCGCTCGTGAGCAGGACCCGAGCCCCGGCCGGTAACGCCACCGAGGGCTGGCCGAAGTTCGTCATCACCAGCACGTCACCGTTGCGGAAGGCGAGCACGTCCGAGGACGCCTCCTGCCACCGCAGCGAGCCGGTCCCGAGGGCGTGCTCCGTGCGCAGCGCGAGCGCCCGGCGGTACAGCTCCCAGGTCGACCCGGGCACCCCTTCCTGGCGGTCCAGGGCGTACTCGGCCCAGGTGGCCGGCTGCGGCAGCCAGCTGGCGTCGGCCGGCCCGAAGCCGTACGAGGGTGCGTCGGCCTCCCACGGGATCGGCACCCGGCAGCCGTCCCGGCCCCGTTCGGTGTGCCCGGATCGCGCCCAGGTCGGGTCTTCGCGCACCTCGTCGGGCATCGTGGTGTGCTCCGGCAGCCCCAACTCCTCGCCCTGGTAGAGGTAGGCCGAGCCGGGCAGGGCCAGCATCTGCAGGGTGGCCGCGCGGGCCCGGCGCAGGCCCAGCGCGGTGTCCGGCTGCGGGTCCTCGGCGCCGATGCCGTTCGTCCGGCCGGAGCGGACCGGGTAACCGAGCCGGGTCGCGTGCCGCACCACGTCGTGGTTCGACAGCACCCAGGTGGTGGGCGCGCCGACCGAGTCGTTCGCGGCCATCGTCGAGGTGATCACCCGGCGCAGGTCGGCGGCGCGCCACGGGGCCTCGAGGTATTCGAAGTTGAACGCCTGGTGCATCTCGTCGGGGCGGACGTAGCGGGCCAGCCGGTCGGCCGGCGCCACCCAGGCCTCGGCGACCAGGATGCGGGCCGGCTGGTATTCGTCGAGGACCGCCCGCCACTCCCGGTAGACCTCGTGCACGCCGTCCTGGTCCCACATGGGTGGTCGCGGCCCGACCGGGTCGAGGCCGCCGAGGATCGCGCTGGGCTGCGTCCACTCGGCCAGCGTCTCCTCCTTGATCAGGCCGTGCGCCACGTCGACCCGGAACCCGTCGACGCCGCGGTCCAGCCAGAACCGCAGGATGTCGGCGAACTCGGCGCGCACCTCCGGGTTGCCCCAGTTCAGGTCGGGCTGGGAGACGTCGAACAGGTGCAGGTACCACTGGCCGTCGGGCACCCGCTCCCACGCGGAGCCACCGAACATGCTGGTCCACGAGTTCGGTGGGAGGTCGCCCTTCCCCTCGCGGAAGATGTAGCGCTCCCGCTCCGGGCTGCCCGGCGCGGCGGCCAGGGCGGCCCGGAACCAGGCGTGCTCGCTGGACGTGTGGTTGGGCACCAGGTCGACGATGACCTTCAGGCCCAGCTGGTGGGCCTCGGTGATCATTTTGTCGGCGTCGCCGAGGTCGCCGAAACGCGGATCGACCGAGCGGTAGTCGGCCACGTCGTAGCCGGCATCGTGCTGCGGCGAGGGGTAGAACGGTGACAGCCAGACGGCGTCGATGCCGAGCTGTTGGAGGTGCGACAGGCGCCCGGTGATGCCGGGCAGGTCTCCCATGCCGTCGCCGTCGCTGTCCGCGAAGGAACGGGGATAGACCTGGTAGATGACGGCTTCACGCCACCAGTCGTTGGGCATGCCGCCAGATTAATCGTCGAGAATGGCGGCGAACCGCTCCTCCGCCAGGTCCAGCTGGTCGAGGATGTGGTCCTTGGCCGCCACCGACAGCGGGGTGTCCGGCCGCCCGGCCAGTTCGCGCAGCTTGGGCACGAGCGGCCGATATTTGGTGGCCGACGAGAAGGCCTTCTCGGCCGTGGTGTGCACCACACCCACGCCGTTGTCGGTGAAGTCGGAGAGCTTGATCACCCGAGCCCACGGGTCGCGGTCGAGGCTCGTCGCCACGTGCTCGCGGTACTGCTCGTGGCGGTCGCGGAGCGGGTCGTACTCCGGGTTGGTGACCGAGCGGACCAGCTCGGCCACCCGGGGGTTGAAGCGGCGGGCCAGCTCGGCGATGGCTGCCTCGGTCAGCTCCTGGTGCGTGCCGGCGGCGAGCATGCCCAGCTCGGCCGGGTGGTCCTCGACGGCGTCGTGCAGCAGCGCCGCGGTCAGCACGTCGACGTCCCGCACCCCGTAATACCGGAGGATGCGGATGGCGACCCGCAGCAGATGGTTCAGGTAGGGCTCGCGGACGCGGCGGTCCTCGGCATGCAGCTCGGCGGCGAGGTCGAGGGCGGCCACCAGTTGACCGGCCTCAGCGGGCGGGAAGGAGCCGATCTCCAGGAGGAAGCGCTCGCGCAGCCCCGCCTCGCCGTAGACCTCGGTGATCGCATGCAGTGGCATCGACAACAGCATCCGGGTCGCCATGTCGATCAGACTAGTGATTCCCCGTTGGTTGTCGACCGGACCGGCGCCGGACGGGGTGACGGACGGCGGGCGGAGGTGGCCAGCGACGCCTGCTTGAGTGACCACGGGTTGTTCTCGGCGTGCACGCCGCGCCTGGGTGTGCCGGCGCCGTCGGTGAACTCCTCCTCGGTCATCGCCTGGAGTGCGCTGAGCGCGACCCCGACGATGGTGGCCGCGGTGATCAGCATGATCGGCACGATCATCGTGAGCGGCCGGATGCCGTGCACCTCCACCAGCTGGTGATCGAGGGTCACCGTCATGGCCGCCATGCCGGTGTAGTGCATGCCGCACACCGCGATCCCCATGATCGCGGCGGCGCCGATGACCGGTGCCCAGCCGCGAACCGAGATGGCGAACCAGAGCGCCACCGAGGACGCCACCACCGCGATGATCGCCGAGGCGAGCACGAGGGCCAGGTTGTAGTGGATCGTGCCGGCCACATGCATGCCCTCCATGCCGCTGTAGTGCATGGCCAGCACGCCGCCGCCGGTCAGCAGGCCGGCCCCGATCACCCGGCCCAGCCGACGGGGGCCGTGCCCGACGATCATCAGGCCCAGGCCGACCGCGACAACGGCGAAGAGCAGGCTGGCCACGGTCATGCCGACGTCGAACCGGACCGGACTGGCCGGGACGTCGAAGCCGAGCATGGCGGTGAAGTGCATGAGCCAGATGGCGCCACCGCCGATGGCGAACGCGGCGATGCTCAGCCATCGGGTGCGCCGGCCACGGGTTCGGGCGTCGCGGGCCCGGGCCGTGCAGAGCAGACCGAAGAACGAACCCAGGAAGGCCAGAAGATACGCGGCTATCGGGTTGAAGACCCCGTAGGTGAAGTGATGGACCTCGGTCACTGCGGTACCTCGCGAAGATCGACGGATGTGCCCGAGTGATTTACGGTCAATTAACTGCACATCCATCGCACTTCGTGTGCGGCTCCTCACAAAGAGGAGAACCGGGGCCACCAAAGAGGTGGTCCCGGTTCTGGGGGATTCAGTTTGCGGGTTCCGAGGGAGGATCAGGTGAAGATGCTGACGCCACCGGGGCCGACGAGCAGGCCGACGATGATCAGAATGATGCCCCAGAGGAGCTGCCGCCGGAACAGCGCGAGGATGCCGGCGACCACCAGGATGACTGCGAGGATCCAGAGGACAAATTCCATGCGATCCGGATACCCCTGCCCTCCAAATCGGAAACCCCTGTTATGTAGAGATCAGTTCTGTGTCGACCGTCTCCGACAACAGCTGGTAGATGTTGTACGCCTGCTTGATCACCGGGTGGGCCACGTTGCGCACCGGCACCCCGCCCGGTGTGCGGCCGCGCTCCGAGCCGTGGTGGGCGTGCCCGTGCAGGGCCAGCGCGGTGGGCGCCGCGTCGATCGCCCGGCCCAGCTGGTAACAGCCGAGGAAGGCGTAGATCTCCAGCGGCTCACCGAGCAGCGTGTCCGGCACCGGGGCGTAATGGGTGAGCGCGACCAGGGCGTCGCACTGCACCGACTTGAGCGCCTCCTCGAGCCGGGCCGCGATCACCTCGGTGGTGCCCACGAACTCCTTCATCTCCCGCTCGCCGAAGTTGCTGGCGCAGGCGCCGGCGAACCCGCCGCCGAAACCCTTCACCCCGGCGATGCCGAGCCGGTGCCCGTTCAGCTCCAGTACGGTCGCGTCGCCCTCGAGCACGGTGATGCCTGAATCGGTGAGCACCTCGGTGACCCGAGCCTGCTGGTCGCTCTGATGGTCGTGGTTGCCGAGCACCACCACGACCGGAACGCCCAGCCCGCCGAACTCGGTCGCGAAGCAGCGTGCCTCGTCGACCGTGCCGTGCCGGGTCAGGTCTCCCGCGATCAACAGCGCGTCGGCGTGGCCGGGCAGTTCCTCGAGGGCCGGCCGGAACCGGCCGAGGACATCCTTGTCCACGTGGACGTCGCCGACGGCGGCGATCCGGATCATGAAATCTCCTCCACCTCGCTGGGCGCGCTGGCCCGGATGATGCCGATGTCACAGACGATCTGTACGTCCGGGAATCGCTGGTTGATCTGCCGGCAGATCTCGTCCCGCCGGTGGGTGCTCTCCACTTCGCCGCCCAGGACCAGCAGGTGCTCCCGGCGGTTCACGGTGATGCCCAGTTCGGCGACCCGCCCGTCGGTCAACAGGCTCTGGATCTCGGCTTCCAGGTATTCGTCGAGTTGGGTGCTCATCTCATCCCCCTACCCTTACTGGCTTGTCCCCCGGGAAGGGGACGACGTCCAAGCGGTCGAGCAGGATCAGGAAGGCCTCGGCGTACGGCGAAGTGGTCGTCTCCCGCCGGACCCGGTCCCAGTCGATCTGCTCGCGCAGCGAGCGGGCCACCGGGAAGCCGGTGGCGAAATCGCAGTAGTGCTGGCTGTAGCTGAGCAGCTTGTGCACCATCAGCTGGGTGGCCGAGATCACCGGCATGCTGATCGCCTCGACCGAGATCATCTCGCTGTCCCGCAGCGTCTCGGCGGTCACCGGCGTCTCCACCGGTCGGTAGATCAGGTCCACCATCCGGTCCTCGTCGTAGACCTTGACCAGCCAGTCCTCGGGCGGCTGCTCGGTGCGGAAACCCACCGTGGCGAGTTCCTTGAGCGCCGTCTCCTTGTCCTGCTCGCGGATCAGGAAGTCGACGTCATGGTCGCTCGAGTGGCCGCCGTGCGCGTAGACCGCGAAGCTGCCGCCGAGGGCGAAGGGGATGTCCGCGGCCTTGAGGGTGGAGGCCACCCGCTTGAGCGTCGTGGCCAGCCCGGCGTCCACGTGATGCGGCATGGTGGTTTCTCCCTGTCGACGTGTGCGGGTCCGTGCCGATATCCCCTACCCGGGCGCCCTTCCCCTTGAACCTCACGCCAAGGGGACGGGCGAACCAAAATCAACGGCTTGACCCCATTTTGGTACGGGCTGAGCGGTGCTTGCTGTGAAACGCTCTGGGCAGGGCCGGTTACCGTTGGTGGGCATGACCCGCCAACCGCGCACGATCGCCCTCGTCGGCATCGACGGAAGTGGCAAGACGACCCAGGCCCACCGCCTGGCCGACGCCTTGGCCGCCGATGGGTTGAACGCCGCCTACCGGCGTAATGCCGGTGGTCGTCGCTGGTTCGGCCGGCTGTCCGCCCGCCTCGGTCGCGGTGACGACGCCGAGGACCTGCTCGGCCGCCGGGCCATGCTCTTCGTCGAGTCGGTGCTGCGCTGGCTGGCCATCCTGCGCACGCTGCTGCGCCGTGCCTTCACCGGCCAGATCACCGTGATGGACCGGTACGCGGTGTGCCAGTACGCCTCGCTCCGCGCCCGGGCCGCCCGTCCGGCCGCCGAGCGCCGCGCCCGCCTGGCCTACGGCCTGTTCCCGCGGCCCGACGTGACCTTCCTGCTCACCGTCGATCCCCAGGTCGCCCACGACCGCATCGAGGCCCGTGGCTACGACCACGAGAGCACCGACTACCTGTCCGCGGCCGCGGCCGCCTACCGTTCCCTGCCGGAGTACGGCGAGTTCGTGGTGATCGACGCGAACGGCACCCCCGACGAGGTGGCCGCCGAGATTCGCAGCCGCCTGCCGTTGCCGGCCGCGGTCACCCGGGCCGGTTCCCGGATGCGCACGATGGTCCTGGCCGGCGGTCCGCTCCTGGCCGGGGTGACCGCCCTCGGCTGGCAGTTGGCTGAGTCCCTGTAGTCCGCTACGCCTGGCCGTAGACCGGGATCTGGGCGCCGGTCGTGGGCGCCGAGGCGTCCGAGGCCAGGAACAGGATGGTCGGGGCGATCTCGTCGGGCCGCACCCAGCGGGCGAAGTCGGCGTCCGGCATCGACCGCCGGTTCGCCGGGGTGTCGATCACGCTGGGCAGCACGGTGTTGCAGCGCACCCCGGCCTTCTTGTACTCGACCGCGACCGCCCCCGCGAACGCCAGCACGGCGGCCTTGGCCGTCACGTAACCGGCCGCACCGGGGAACGGCGCCACCCCGGCCCGCGACGACACGCAGACGATCCCGCCGCCACCGGCCGCCACCAGGTGGGGCAGCGCCGCGGCGGTGACGAGATAGGTGGGCCGCAGGTTGACCGTCAGCATACGTTCGAAGTCCTCGATCGGGGTGTCCGCGATGAGCCCGCCCCCGGCGTACGCCCCGGCCAGATTGACCACCGCGCGCAGCGGCGCCCCGGATTCCCCGGCCGCGACCGAGACCGCGGCCGTGACGTCGGCCACGTCGCTCAGATCGGCATCGACGGCGACCGCGCCGCCCGGCAGGGCCGCCGCCCGGCCCGGCCGCACCGGCGCCACCACGCGCCAGCCGCCGGCCAGGAAGGCCTCGATCGTGGCCGCGCCGAGCCCGCCGGCGCCGCCGGTGACGATTACCGTCCGTTCGCTGTTCATGAAGATCAATCTTCCTGTGTTTCTCGTCACTTCACCCAGCGGGAGTCACCTATGGGTACGTCACCCTTCCGGGCGAGTGAAGTCCGGCGTCTCGTGCCGCATTGTGGCAGGTGGTCCCGATCGGCTTGCGCACGTCGGGATCTTTTCGATGAGGCTTTTGTTTCAGGCCGGTCGCGAAGCTGTCGATGCTGCACCTGAACCCGGGAAGGCGCCTGGCCGTACTGGGTAGTGACGAGCGTCCGAGGTCCATGGTGATGCCCGTCGCTGCGACGGATGAGGGGCCGATGGTGTCATTGAGACCAACGCGGGTAGGAGTCATGCTGCGCGACCGTGAACGGCTGCGGCGCGTGAATGCCCCAGAGAGAGTCCCCTTCAGGAACATCGTACGCGGCTCTCAGGTATCACTCAGGCATTCGTGACACTTTCGACCCACCAGCCGGAATCAGGCCAGGCAGCCATTTGTTGTGTAGATGCCAGTAACCGCAAATGAACGAAGTTGCGGCGTGGTTAGTAGTTAAGGCAATGAGGGGACCGTGGGCAACGTGGAGAAGAACACCGTCTTGAGGACCGACCAGGTCGCCGAGGAGCGTGACCTTGTCGGCGTCTACCTGCACGAGATCTCCCGGACGCCGCTGCTGGGCGCAGTCGAGGAAGTCGACCTGTCCAAGCAGATCGAGGCGGGCCTCTACGCAGAGTTCCTGCTCGACGAGGGCGAGGTTCCGCGTGGTGTGAGCCGGGAGGAACTGGAGCGCCTGGTCACCGAGGGCCGGCGGGCGAAGGACCTGTTCATCCGGGCCAACCTGCGGCTGGTCGTGTCGATCGCCCGGCGTTACGTGCGGTCGGGCATGCCGATGCTCGACCTGATCCAGGAGGGCAACACCGGCCTCGTTCGCGCGGTCGAGAAGTTCGACTACGAGCGCGGCTACAAGTTCTCGACGTACGCGACGTGGTGGGTGCGCCAGGCGATCAGCCGGGCCATCGCCCAGCAGGAGCGCACCGTGCGCCTCCCCGTGCACCTGGTCGAGGACGTCAACCGGATGCGCAACGTCACCCGGCAGCTCGTCCGCGAGCTCGGCGCCGACCCGGAGCCCGACCAGATCGCGGCGGCGCTCGGCGTCACCGTCGAGCGGGTCAACGAGCTCACCCGCTGGGCGCAGGACACCGTTTCGCTGGACACGCCGGTCGGCGACGACGGCGACACCAACCTCGGTGACCTGGTGGCCGACAGCGACGCACCGTCGCCCGAGGAGATCGTGCTGACCGCACTGGAGCGGCAGCGCATCGAGGGCCTGCTCAACCACCTCGACGACCGGTCGGCCGGCATCATGCGGGCCCGCTACGGCCTCGAGGACGGGCGGGAGCACTCGCTGACCGAGGTGGCCTCGCGCTTCTCGCTCAGCCGGGAGCGCATCCGCCAGCTGGAGATCCAGGCGCTCGGCCGGCTGCGCGAGCTGGCCCGGGCCGAGGGCCTGCAGGCCGCGTAACAACCTCCCCTTCCCAGACGAAAAGGCCGGTACCCCGAGGGGTACCGGCCTTATGCGTGTCCGGGAACTACTTGACCCGGCCGTAGCCGTACGGGGTCATGACGTTGATCGAACGCTTCTTGATCGGCTCGCCCTGGCGGGACGCGTCGATGATCATGCCGCCGCCGACGTAGATGCCGACGTGACCGAGGCTTCGATAGAACACCAGGTCGCCCGGCTGGAGCTGGGACTTGGAGATGCGTGCGGTGGCGCTGTACTGCGCCGCGGCGTTGTGCGGCAGCGACTTGCCGGCCTGCGACCACGCCATCATGGTCAGGCCCGAACAGTCGAACGTGTTCGGCCCCGAGTCGCCGTAGCCGTAGTAGGCGGGCTTGTTGGCCTGCGTGTACGCGTAGGAGACCGCCTTGCCGGCCGAGCCGGAGATGGCCGGGGCCGGACCGGCGGCACCCGCGACGCCGGTCTCGGAGGCGCTGCCGTAGGCCTGCTCGCGCATGGCCTTCAGCTTCTTGATGTCGCCCTCGATCTTCTGCTTCCGAGTGTCGATCGCCTTGAGCTGCGCCGCCTGCTTGGCCTGAGTGGTCTTCAGGGCGGCCGACCGCTCGTTGAAGGTCGCGGTCGTCTCGATGTAAGCGTCGAGGTCACGCTGGTTGGAACGCTGGATGAGATCGAGGTAGCTCATCCGGTCGACCAGGCTGCCCTGGTCGCCGCTGCCGAGCATGGCGGCCATCGGGCCGATCCGCCCCTGCTTGTACGAGGTGGCGGCGATGTTGTTGACCTGGGCGCTGGCGACCAGCTGCTTCGCCTTGGCCGGCGCGATCGACGCGGCCAGAGCCTTCTGGTCGGCGGCCGTCTTGGCCAGCTCGATCTTGAGTTTGTTGTACGACTCGGTGATGTCCTCGAGCTGGTTGGAAGCCGTTTCGATCTTCTTCTTCAGCTCGGTCTCGGAGGGCGCTGCGTGTGCCGAGGTCGCCATGGACCCGGTGAGCGCGATCGCCATCGCCGCGACCACGAGTGACCGAAGCCTGGTTCGGGGGTGTGGCACCGGTGTGTCGGCCTTTCTTCCGCTCGGCCGCCTACCGGGTTAGCTGATGCCGGGATTTTCTGAGGATCAGTGGGCTCGGAAGAGCGCCCTACCGCTTGCGCGGATTCACCCCAGAAACGCGGTTCCCCGGTTCTGTCGCGGGACCTCGCGATGTTCGGGGGAGAACACGCTGGGTCACCGCGCCGATTCGGCGGCGTTGGCCGGTGTCACCGAGGGGAGTGACTGCGGACCGATCCAACCGCACTAACTTATCGGCGCGGAAAACAAAATCAAGGCCTCCGCGCGGGATTTAAGACAAAGGTCAGAAATGCGGGAATGATCCCGATAACACATTGTCATTCGCCGAAGACGCCGCGTTATTCAGCGGCTCAAACTGGACTTTTTGCCAGTTCGGCGGGGATCCACACCTGGGAGACCTTACGCTCCGCCCAGAACGAGAGGAACGGGATCGTGCCCGCCGCCATGACCAGCAGCATGCGCGGGAGTGCCCAGCCGGCCCGGCGCGCCAGATCGAAGGTCAGCACCAGGTAGACCATGAACAGGAAGCCGTGCGCCGGCCCGACGGTGGCCACCACGACGTCGTTGTCACCGAGGTATTTCAGCGGCATGCCGACCACGACGAGCGCGAGCAGGCAGACGCCGACGATCCACGCGATGATCCGGTAGCGGGTCAGGGCTCCCTGCACGATCCACGTCCTAGTTCTTCTGGTAACCGGGGTAGTCGACGGGGCGGGCTTCCGGATGGTCGGCCAGCCACGTCAGGTAGTCGTTGTAGGCGGCCAGGTCGGCATCGTCCTCGGCCGGCGGGGCCGAGACGGCCACCCGCACCGGACGGCCGACCGTAACAGGCCCACCTGGGAGTCGTTCCGGCTCTTCGTCGGGTTCCGATGCTTTTTCCGGGTGCCGGGCGAGTTGCACCTCACGCCACCACAGGAACGCGAAGAAACCGGCGAAGACCGGCCACTCGAATGTGTAACCCCAGCTGAGTGAGTTGCCCCCGCTCGCGCGGCTGAACTGCCACCAGCCCAACCCGAGCGACACCGTCACGGCCGCCAGGGCCAGGACGTGCCGCGCTATCCACGACGGCGTCCACAGCCCCTTCATGCCCACGAGAATACCGGCGGCGCGCGTTTCGGCGGCGATCAGGGCGGGCCGTCACCGTCCAGGCCGTCCCAGCCCTCCGGGCTCTCCGGCTCGCCGTCGTCCTCGCCGCTGCTGACCGCCGGGTCGACCGTGGTCTGCTCGTGCTCCTCGGCGAAGTCCTGGTCGTCGTCCGGGTCTCCGATGGGCTCCATGCCGTCCCCCTCAGACCTCGACGAGGCGCAGGGCCTCGGCGGCTTCGTCCTGGGCGTACTCACCCTCCGGCAGCGCGTCCACCTTGGTCCGTGCGGTCGCCGGCAGTTCGGCGGCGATCGCGCGGCGCTGCAGATCGAGGCTGCTCAGTCGTTCCTGACCCTCGTAGGCGTCGTCGAGGAAGGCGTCGAGTTCGCGATAGTCGTCGGTCACGGCACGACGACTACCCCGGCCCGAACCGGGCAAACTCTGTGGCGCGGGTCACAATCCCGCACGGAATGGCCCCGGTATGCCGATCGTTGATAGCGGATGTCGGTGTGTCCAGTGTCCCCGGGCCTCACCACTAATGCCTTCACGGAATACCGTTCGGCTGGAGCCGTGTTGTGCCACTCGCCGAGAGGCGACATGCACACCGACATCTTGTGGCAGCGCCCCTGGGGTAACCCAGGGGCGTTGTTGTGTTTCAGGGGTCTTCCCGGAGGGGTACAAGATCGGCATGACTGACGACCGGATCTCCCAGCGAGCCGCCGAACTGCTCCCGGAGGAGCGGGCGGCCGGCAGCGCGGACCCGGAGGCGCAGGCTGCGGCGATCCTGGCCGACTCGGACGAGCGCGAATTCGACCCTGAAGCACGCGAACAGCGCCGCTCCGACCAGACGGTCCCGCCCGCCGACACCACTCGGTAGAGGCAACGAACTTCCGTGTCTGTCGATGGTCATGGCAATATGCCCCGCGTGTCTGCCCCGAATCGCCGGATTTCGTCCCCGCTGCGCGGTCCCGCCCGCCTGCTGCGCCGTCCCGCGCGCACCCGCAGCGGTGCGCGTTCTGTGGCCCTGAGCGGCCCGCACGCGGTCGAACTCGCCGGACTGCTGCACGAGCTGTCGGTGCGCCTGCTCGGCGCCGAGAGCTTCGCTGCGGCCCTCGAGCGCCTGGCGGCCCTCGCCGCCGGCGCGGTGCCGGGCACGGTCCGCTGCTCGGTCACCCTGATCGGTGAGGGTGGGCCGCTCACCTGCACCGCGCACGGTGCGGGCGGCGAACGCCTGGACAAGCTTGCGTACGAGCTGAGCACCGGTCCCGGGCTCGACGCCGCCCGGACCCGGGCCCTCACCACCGTCGAGGACCTGTCCACCGACGAGCGCTGGCCGCAGCTGGCCGGGCCGGCCCGGGAGGCCGGGATCCACGCGGTGGTCGCGATCCCGCTCGACGTTCCGCGGGCCGAGGTCGGCGGGGTGTGTCTCTACCTGGATCGGACCGGAGCTCTCGCCCCGGATCTGCTGATCACCGCGATGGCCCTGGTCAACCACGCCGAGGTGCTGCTCGGCGAGCTGCGCCGGCGGGACCAGACGAGCACCGACGCGACCGTCGACCGGGCGGTCGGCGTGATCATCGCGCAGCGGGGCTGCGGCGTGCGCGAGGCCTACGACGTGCTGGGGGAGACGGCCCAGCGTCTCGGCCTGGACCGCCGTGCGGTCGCCGAACGGCTGGTGGCCGCCGCGGCGGCCCGCAACAGCTGAACGATCTTTCGCCCCGCCGGCTTGTCCGGCAGCGCCTATCGGCCCGATCCAGTGGTAACCCTCGCGCCGGCGGAGGAGACGACGGAGCCGGGACCGCGGGCGGCCCCGGCTCTTGTCGACGGTGCTCCCGGCGTACGCCGGAAGGGTTTGATGGTTATTTGTCGGTTCCGGCCCGGACCGGAGTGTCCGGCTTGTCGGCCAGCGGGCCGGCGCCGACCTCGCCGGGCACGCCGTCGCTGTTCTCCGCGGCCAGGATGTCGTCGGCCCGCTGCTGCTGGGCCGAGCGCTGGGAGAGCGGGATCTCCGGCAGGAAGAAGACCACGATCAGGCCGATCACCATGATCGCGAGGGCCATCAGGAAGACCACCTGGATGCCGTCCGAGAAGCCGACCTTGAACGGGTGGGCGAGGACGTCGCTGAGCTTGTTGATCCACGAGGTGTCGCTCAGGTCGCTGCTGCTGCCGCCGCCGCTGGTGGCCTGCTGCAGGATCCGCGCCTGGTCGGGGTGGGCGGCCAGTTCGGCCTGGAAGGCGGGGGTGGCCCGGGCCGAGCTGAACGCGTTGCCGATCTTGCCGGGGAGCACGTTGAACAGCACCGACAGGAAGATCGCCGTGCCCAGCGTGCCGCCCATCGAGCGGAAGAACGTCACCGAGCTGGTGGCCACGCCGATCTCCCGGGGGGAGACCGCGTTCTGCACCGCGGTGATCATCGGCTGCATGTTGCCGCCCAGGCCGAGGCCCATGACCACCATGATCAGCATGGTCTGCCAGAGCGGGGTGTCGGCCCCGATCAGGGCGAACAGGCCCAGCGCGACCAGCATCAGGGAGCTGCCGATGATCGGGAAGATGCGGTAGCGGCCGGTGCGGGCGATCAGCTGACCGGCGGTGATCGAGCCGGCCATGATGCCGATCACGAACGGGATCATCTGCAGGCCGGCCATGGTGGCCGAGGAGCCCTTCACGATCTGCAGGTACAGCGGGACGGTCATCAGGCCGCCGAACATCGCCATGCCGAGGATCGTGCTGGAGGTGGCGCCGACCGCGACCGTGCGGTTGCCGAACAGCCGCAGCGGCAGCAGCGCCTCTTCCTTGTAGGCCCGTTCGGCGAAGATGAACGCGACGATGCCGATCACGCCGATCGCGTAGCAGGCGACCGAGCGGCCGGAGCCCCAGCCCCAGTCGCGGCCCTGCTCGGCGACGGTCAGCAGCGGCACGAGACCGACGATCAGGCTGACCGCGCCGGGCCAGTCGATCCGGTGGTCGGTGCGGTGGTGCGGCAGGTGCAGCACCCGGGCCACGACCGCCATGGCGGCGACGCCGATCGGCACGTTCAGGTAGAAGACCCAGCGCCAGCCGTCCACCCAGAGGATGGTGTCGGCGCCGGCGAAGAAGCCGCCCAGGATCGGGCCGATGACGCTCGCGGTGCCGAAGACGGCCAGGAAGAGGCCCTGGTAACGGGCTCGTTCCCGGGGCGGCACGATGTCGCCGATGATGGCCAGGGCCAGCGACATGAGGCCGCCGGCGCCGATGCCCTGGATCGCGCGGAACCCGGCCAGCTCGTACATGTTCTGGGACAGGCCGCAGAGCATCGAGCCGACGATGAAGATGCCGATCGCGAACAGGAAGAACGGCCGCCGGCCGTAGATGTCGGACAGCTTGCCGTAGAGCGGCGTGGAGATCGTCGACGTGATGAGGAACGCCGTGGTGGCCCACGCCTGCATGTCGAAGCCGTGCAGGTCGTCGGCGATCGTCCGGGTCGCGGTAGCCATGATCGTCTGGTCCAGGGCGGCCAGGAACATGCCCATCATCAGGCCGCCGAGGATCGTCAGGATCTGCCGGTGGGTGAATTCCGCACTCGGCCCGGCGGCCGGTGGTGCGGCGGTTTCGGGGTTGCTCACGCGATCTCCCGTGCTGGTGTCGCGGCCGGAGCGCTGCGGACGTGCGTCTCGACCGCCGTGTTGAATTCGGTGAAAAGCTCGATGAATGCCTCGACGCGCTCGGTCGGCCAGCTGCTGAGCACCTCGGCGAGCATCGCCTCGCGGGCGTCGTGCAGCTGCCGGCAGGCGTCCAGGCCGGCCTCGGTGATCGCCAGCCGCGATGCCCGCCCGTCCTCCGGGTCGGCCTCGCGCCGGACCAGGCCCGCCTTGACGAGCTGGGCGGCCTGCCGGCTGACCGTCGAGGGGTCGGCCTGCTTGACCTCGGCGAGGTCGGTCACGCGCATCGGGCCGTGGAAGCGCAGCGGGAAGAGCAGCATCAGCGCGGAGAACTCCGCGCCCAGGTCACCCTTGTTGAGCATGCTCTTGGCCCGCGCGCCGAGCCGGAAGAACCGCATAAGTTCGTCGGCCAGTCGACCCGGACCGCTGCTCCTGTCCGATTCATGCACGTGCGTTACCCACCTGTGTGGCCTGATTGATGCGTGCAGCCTACAACTGGTTGTGTGATGAACGCATCTCGGTTATCTCGTGCGGAGAGTGACCCTCATCGCATCCGCCAGACGGTGGTCGTGAGCGTCTCGGCTTCCTCCAGCGCGGCCGGGACGGGCACGACGTACTCGGTCAGCGCGGTGAAGAGCCGTTCCGGGAAGTACCCCCGTCCGGGGTCGCCAACCAGGACATCGGCCGAATTTCGGCGGGCCTCGCGAAGAATGGCGGTGATGGCGGGCGCGACCGTGGGGCTGTAGAAGACGTCACCGGCCAGAATCACCTCGGGATGATCTGGGGTATCACTCACGGTGACGTGGTTGGCGGCGGCGTTGCGCTGGGCGGCCGCTACCGCGGCCGGGTTCAGGTCGGTAGCGGCCACGTGGGCGGCGCCGGCCCGGGCGGCGGCGATGGCCGCCACGCCGGAGCCACAGGCAAGATCGTGTACGCGCTTGCCGGCCACGGTTTCCGGATGGTCGAGGACATAACGGGCCAGAGCCTGCCCGCCGGCCCAGACGAAGGCCCAGAACGGCAGGGGTTCGTCGCTGCGGAACTCGCCGCCGGTCAGGTCGAAGAGGCCGACCGGGCCACTGACCAGGTGGAGGGAGATCTCCGGGGTCAGCGGAACGGGCAGCAGGGTGGTCGTCGGCACCCGGTGATTTTGCGCCTTCGGCCTAGTGCGGGGCGCGCTGTTTGAGCCGCGTCACACCGCCGGCGTGGCCTCGGTGCGCTGGGCGATCAACAGCTTCGCGCGGTACTCGTTGCGGGCCTCGGCGGCCCACGCGACGTCCTCGTCCTCCAGCAGCGGACGGGTGGCCAGGAAGGCGGCCGCGGTGAGCGGTTTCGCGGCACGCGCGGCCGGCCGGCTCGCGGCGGCGGCGATGAGCTCCTCGAAACGGGCCACGTCGACCCGGACCCGGTCGGGGTCCAGGCGCAGGCGGCCGCGGTGGCTGACGATCACCGAGTCGCGGGAGCTCGCGCCCGGTTCCAGGTGGTGCCGAAGAACCGACAAGTCGGCCTCAACGGACTTCTTGTTCGTTCCCAGCTGCTCGGCCAGCTCCGACATGGACGCCTCGCCACGCAGCGCGAGCAGGGCAAGGAGGTGCCGGGGGCGGTCGCCGCCGAAGTCACGGCCCGCCAGGCGCTCGCCCCGAGTGCGAACCTCGATGCGGCCGAAGAGCTGGATGTCGAACATGAATCGAAACTCTGCGTCTGAGAGAGTTGACCGGCAAGCCCTAACGCGAGGGGGCCAGATCAACCGAAAGATTGGTGATCACGGCCGCTTGGCCTCATCCGGCCATCGGGCGTACCGGCGGAACGGATCCGGCCCGTCGCTGCGGCAGGCTGTTGGTAGGGCAAAGATGAGAGCCGGTACTCCGTAGACTTCCCCAGGTCCGTTCGGTTGAAAGGTGGCGCATGAACAACGGCGAAGCGATCAGCGTCCTCGTCGTCGACGGCCACCAGACGTTCGCCGAGCTGCTCGGACACGCTCTGGCCGGCCAGCCCGACCTGCAGTACGTGGGGCACGCACGCACCGGTGCCGAGGCGCTCCAGCTGGCCGCGCAGCTCCAGCCCAATGTGATCCTTCTCGATCCGGAACTGTCCGATGCGGACGGTATTGCGATTGCTGAGCTGATTCGCGTCCGGCAGCCCGACACGCGTGTGGTGATCCTCACTGCGAGCGATGAGTCAGCGCTGGTCGGGCGAGCGACGGCGGCCGGTGCCGCGGGTTTCCTCTCCAAGAACGGCGCCCTCGGCGACGTCCTCAACGCGCTGCGCACCGCGCACGGCGGCGGCATGACCGTCTCCACCGACATCCTCGCCCGCCTGCTGCGCAGCACCACCCCGGTGGCCGCTCCGCGCGGCGGCGGACTGACCGTCCGCGAGGACGAAGTGCTGCACCTCATGGCGGCCGGCCTGGACGCCCGGGCCATCGCCCGGCGGCTCGGCATCAGCCTGCACACCTGCCGGGGATACGTGAAGGCGGTGCTGGCCAAACTGGGCGCGCACAGCCAGCTGGAAGCGGTCGCGATCGCCAGTCGGCGCGGCCTGCTCAGCCAGGATCGGCATTAACTCTAAGTAGTTGGCACCAGCACTCATCCGCGTGAACTTCAAATACGTACCTCTGGCGGGGTAGCCGGGTCTGACCGGCGATGCGACAGGGGAGACACGCTGTGGACCGAGAAGCAGCTGACGACGCGTCCGATGTGGCGGTGGCCGACCCGATGGCCACCGGCAACCGACGGGGCGGCCGGGAGGGTGACACCCTCTATCGCCGTCCGCCCGCACATCCGCCATCCGATTCGACCACCGGCGGATCGTGGTTCACCGACGGGACCGACATGCCGGCCGAAGCCGAACCGGACCAGGGGGCCGCAACGTCGCGGGGCTCGGGCCGGGCATCGTTCGGCTTCGGCGACGGACCGATCTCACCCAAGCGTTCGGCGCCCACCTCCGGGCCGCCGGCCTCCTCGGGATCCTTCGAGCCGCTGCCCTCGATGGCGCCCGACGACTTCTCCGGGTCCTTCGAGTTCTCACCGGCCTCGTCGGCCCTCTCGCCGGCCTCCGGGCCGCCGTCCTCCGCGTCGGCCTACGCTCCGTCCTACGCGCCGGATGAACTCCCGCTGCGGCGGCAGGGCTCCCGGCGGCCCGCTCCGGCCGCCGATGCTCTGGCCGCGCCCGCCGTTCCGGCCTCGTCGAACTGGCCGCCGCCGGCCCGGCTCACGCCCGGGCCGGACACGCTCGACCGGGTGTCCGGCGCGGGTGCGCTGCGCGGTCCGTCCGGTGCGCTCGGTGCACCCTCCGGCGAGATGGCGAACTGGCGTACCGACACCGGTGAGCGCCGGGCCGTCCGGCACGACCGGGAACCCGCCCTCGAGCCGGCTCCGGCGCAGCGGCAGTCGCGCGCGTTCACCATCGGCATGATCGTGCTCAGCGCCATCGTGCTGCTGACCGGTTCGGTGGTCGGCGTCGTCTACTTCTCCGGCTCCGACGAGAAGCTCGACGGAGTGTTGCAGCTGGGCACCGGCGACACCGGGGAGCGGACCGCGACCGCGCCGCTCGACAACCGCACCAAGGCGAGCTTCGAGCTGCTCGCCGGGGCCAACTCGGTGAAGGTGACCATCGGCGAGCTCGGCGACGATCTGTACCGGATCTCCACACCGGACGACGCCGGCATCCTGCCCAGCCCGACCATCCGCAACGACGACGTCAAACTGCAGGTCAGCAAGGACGGTGACGGCACCGGCGGGGAGATCGACGTCGTTCTGGCGGCCAAGGTGCGCTGGCAGCTGCGGTTCTCCGGGTACGCCGAGAAGCAGGTCATCGACGTCAGCGGTGGGCAGATCAGCGGGCTGGAGATGGTCGCCGGTATGCGTACGGCTCAATTGACCCTGTCCCGCCCGACCGGAACCGTCCCGGTGAAGATCAATGGCGCGGTTGATTCCCTGGTGTTGAAATCGCCGGCCGCCAACCCGGTGCGGATCAAGGTCGGTGGCGGTGCGCAGACGGTCGTAGCCGGGTCGCGGACGCTCAAGGACGTGGCCGCCGGGTCGACGCTGACGCCGAAGGGCTGGGATGTCACCAACCGGTACGACGTCACGGCCGGTGCCCGGATCACGTCACTGACGGTCGAGAACGCCTGAGGGCCGGCCTTCGCGGGCCGGCCCCCTTTTCCCTCAGTTCAGGACAGAACGCGCAGGCGGACCGTCTGTTCCATGTTGCGCAGCTGGTCCAGCACCTCGTCGCTGTAGCCGCCGCTGATGTCGGTGATCAGGTAGCCGTACTCCCCGCGGGTGCTCAGCAGCTGACCCTCGACGTTCACCGAGTGCTGGGCCAGGATGCTGTTGACCTTGGCGAGCACGCCCGGCGTGTTCAGGTGGACGTGCACGATGCGGCTCATGCCGTCCTGCTCGGGCAGCGCCACCCCCGGCAGGTTCACGCTCAGCGTGGTGTTGCCGTCCTTGATGAAATGGGTCAGCTTGTTCGCCACGAAGTCGCCGATGTCGGACTGCGCTTCCTCGGTCGACCCGCCGATGTGCGGGGTGAGGATGACGTTGGGCAGGCCGCGCAGCTCGGAGACGAACTCGTCGCCGCGGCCCTTCGGCTCCTTCGGGAAGACGTCCACCGCGGCGCCGGAGATGTGCCCGTCGACCAGGGCGTCACGCAGTGCGACATGGTCGACCACGATGCCGCGGGAAAGGTTGAGGAACAGCGCGTTCGGCTTCATCCGCTTGAACTGCTCGGCACCGAAGAAACCGGCGTTGCCCGGCCGGCCGTCCACGTGGATGGTGACGATGTCAGAGGTCTCCAGCAGCTCCTCGATCGAGGCGCAGCGGTGCGCGTTGCTCAGCGCCAGCTTGTCGGCCGTGTCGTAGAAGGACACGTGCATGCCGAGGTTCTCGGCGAGCACCGACAACTGGGTGCCGATGTTGCCGTACCCGATGATGCCGAGCCGGCGGCCGCGGATCTCGTGCGCGCCGTCCGCCGATTTGTCCCACACGCCCTGGTGCATGAGAGTGTTTTTCTCGGTGAGCCGCCGGGTCATCGCGATGATCTCGCCGATCGCCAGCTCGACCACCGAGCGCGTGTTGGAGAACGGCGCGTTGAAGACGGCGACCCCGGCCGCCGACGCGGCGTGCAGGTCGATCTGGTCGGTGCCGATGCAGAACGCGCCGACCGCGACAAGACTGTCGGCGGCCTCGAGCACCTTTGCCGTGACCTGGGTCTTGGACCGGATGCCGAGCAGGTGCACCCCCTGGATGCGCTCGATCAGCTCCGCCTCGTCCAGGGCGTTGCGCACGGACTCGACGGAGTACCCCTCGGCTTCGAGCCGGGTCACCGCGTCGCGGTGAATGCTCTCCAGCAGAAGGACTCGCACCTTGGCCTGGTCGATCATCGTGTTCCGTTCCGTGTGAGGATTTTTCGGCGGTCCGGGCCGCCACGCCGAAGCCCAGATATCCCAGCCTAATGCGCGGCCGGTCGCGGTCCGGGTAGGTGTGCCGGACCTCCCACCTGGTGCGATCGTCGTAACCTTTATACGGCCCGGGGCGGTTTGCGGATCAGAGGCGGTCGCGCAGCCACGGTCGCAGAGCCTCGGCCTGCCACCGCTGGAAGGCGCGCACGGTGGGGATCGCGGGCGGCGGGGGCAGCCGGCCGACGTACTCGAAATAGCCGACCAGGCCGGCCAGGAAGTCGGTGACCACGTCCGGTTCGATGCCGGTCAGTGCCCGCGCCGGATCGCCGCCGTGCACCCGGACGTTGATGCCCAGCAGCAGCCGGTCGAGCCACTCCGGCCCGATCGCACCCCACGGCCAGTCGACGATCACGACCCGGCCGTCGTCCCGGCGGACCAGCAGGTTGTCGGCCCGGATGTCGCAGTGCGCCAGCGTGTTGCCGGTGCCCAGGACGTCGAGGGACCGTTTCGCCGCGGCGCACAGCTCGGTCAGTCGCTCGGCGAGCCACGGGTCGAGATCGGCGGGCGGGTCGGCGGCGACGATCTCCCACGCGGCGAAGTCGTCGGCGAGGCGTTCCGCCGTCGTCGGCAGGCCGCCGACCGGCGACGGGGTGACGGCGTCGGCCAGCTCGGCGAGCGCGGCCAGGGCCGCGTCGAACTCCGCCTCCACCCAAGGGGTACGGGGTTGAGCACCGTCGACGTCCTCGAGGACCAGGACCACCCAGTCGCCGTCGTCGAACGCGCCCAGCAGCTCGGGGACCGGGGCCGTCCGCGGCAGCGCGCCGCTGACGTGGATCTCCATCCGGGCCAGCTCGGCCGACCGGACGTTGATCGCCGGGCACACCGCCTTGACGAAGGCTCTCCGGCCGGTTTCCGTCCTGACCCGGTCGGCGGTGCCGGGGGAGAAACCACCCCGCTGCGACACGGCCTCCGCCACCCGGCCGCCGCCGATGATCGCCTCGATCCGGGCGCGAACCGCGGCCGGCAGGTCGAGCCAGCCGATCCGGGTGTTCGCCGTGTCCGTCATGACCACGATCGTGGCAGCGGGCTCCTCGCCACCGAAAGGCATTTTCCCGTCGGGGTACCGCAACTGACGCAGATGGATTTACACCTTCCGGATGACGCCAAGATCCTGCGAAATCGAGAGGCTGAGACGGGGGTAAGTGAGGCAAGCTCAAAGAGGGGTGTTTATGGCGTCGCTTGGTTGGGCTGTCACGCTGTCTGTTTTGTCCGCGGCGAGTTATGCGGGGGCCGCCGTCGCGCAGGAACGTCTGGCCAAGAACGGCCAGCGGGGCCTGACCCGCTGGGCGGTGGCGTTGGTGCTCACCGCGGGCGGGGTGGGCCTGCACGTGATCGCCCTGAACTTCGGCACGGTCGCGGTGGTCCAGGCCCTGGGCACCCTGACCCTGCTCTTCGCCCTGCCCATCTCGGCGCTGCGATATCGCACCCGGATAAGCATCCCGGCCTGGATAGACGCCGGCCTGACGGTGGCCGGGCTGTCCCTGATCATGTCCCTCTCGGTGGAGTCCGATGAGCCGGCGCTGCTCACCTCGACCGGCAGCCGCTATCTCTCCCTGGTCACGTTGATCCTGGTGGCCGGGCTGATCGGCGCCTCCACGACGGCCGGCCCTCGCACCAGGGGGGTGTTGCTGGCGGCCGCCGCGGGGGTGGCCTTCGGCATCTCGTCGGTCCTGTCCAAGGCCGTGATGGCCGCCTTCGCCGACGACGGGCCGGCCGCCGTCTCGCTGTTCCAGGCCGGCATGGTCGTGCTGCTCGGGATCGGCGGCTACGTCCTGAGCCAGCTCTCCTATCGGGGCGCGGGCCTGGCCGCCCCGCTGGCCACGGTGAGTGTCGCCAATCCGATCGTGGCCGCGATAGCCGGCGTGGTGGTGTTCAACGAGAGCTTCCGCTTCGGCGTCGAGGGCCGCGTCGTGGTCGCGGTGGCGGCCATCGTGATGACCCTGGGCGTGATCGGCCTGGCCCGCCGCACCGCCGTCGCCACCCCGTCCGCGACCGACCCGGCCGACCGGGCCGTTCCCACCCCCACTTCCCCGTGACGGCGGGCTGAGATCGGCCTCACGGGGCTCGGGGGAGCAGCACCGTCACGGTCAGGCCGCCCTCGTCGCGTGCGGTGGCGGTTACCTGGCCGCCGTGTGCCTTGGCCACCGCCCGGACTATCGACAGGCCCAGGCCGGCGCCGGGGGAGTGCAGGCGTTCGGTGCCGTAGCGGTGGAACGGTTCGAAGAGGCCGGGGACCTCGTATCGCGGGATCGGCGGTCCGGAGTTGCTGACCTCCAGGGCCACCCAGCCGTCGGGGCGGATGCCGGTGCGCACCCGGACCCAGCCGTTCGCCGGGATGTTGTGCCGGATGCCGTTCTCCACGAGGTTCTGCACCAGGCGTTCCAGGAGCACCGGGTTGCCGGCCACGGCGGCCTCGGCCGGTTCGGTCAGCACCTTGACCGTGTCGGACACGGCCACGTGCTCGACGACGTCGGCCAGGTCCACGTAGGAGCGTTCGGTGACCGGGCGGTCCGACTGGGCCAGCAGGAGCAGGCCGTCGATCAGCCGCCCGTGGCGGTCGTTGATGGCCAGCAGGGTGGTGCCCAACTGGCGGACCTCCTCCGACACCCCGTCCGGGGTGAGGGCCACCTCCAGCAGGGTGCGGTTCAGGGTCAGCGGGGTGCGCAGTTCGTGCGACGCGCTGGCGATGAAGCGGCGCTGGCCGTCGAACGAGTGGTCGAGGCGGGCCAGCATCACGTCGAACGTGTCGGCCAGTTCCTTGATCTCGTCGGTCGGGCCGGTCAGCGCGATGCGCTCGTGCAGGCCGCGGTCGGCGTCGGGGGCGGTGGCTATCCGCCGCGCGGTCGCGGTGATCTGGTGCAGCGGCTGGAGCATGCGGCCGGCGATCAGCCAGCCCAGGGCGATCGCAGCCGCGCTCACCACGACCAGCGCGATCAGGCCCTGGGTCAGCAGGGTGTGCAGGGCGGTGTCCTGGGTGCCGGCGACGATCTTCTCGACGTACTGCGGTTCGGGTGCCTGACCGCCGGGCCCGACCCCGACGCTCTTCGAGAGTGACGCCTCGCCGGCCACCCGCATCGTCAGGCGCTGCGACACCAGCACGTAGGTGACGCCCAGCAGCACCATGCCGGCCAAGGCGAACAGGCCACCGTAGAAGAGGGTCAGCCGGGTGCGGACGGTGAGTCTCACGGGATTCGATACCCCACTCCCGGCTCGGTGAGCACCACGGGCGGTTCACCCAGCTTGCGGCGCAATTTCAAAATCGTCATGCGTACGGCGTGGGTGAACGGATCCGCGTTCTCGTCCCAGGCCTTCTCCAGCAGCACCTCGGCCGACACCGCGGTGCCGTCGGCGCGCAGCAGCTCGGCCAGCACCGCGAACTCCTTGCGGGACAGCGGAACGTAGCGCCCGTCGCGGTGGACCTCGCGCCGGTGCGGGTCGAGGCTGATGCCGCCCCGGCGCAGGATCGGCGGGGCGGCCGGGCGGGACCGGCGGCCCAGCGCGGTGACCCGCGCGGAGAGTTCCCGGAAGGCGAAGGGTTTCGGCAGGTAGTCATCGGCGCCGAGGGACAGGCCGGTGACCCGGTCGTCGATGCCGGCGGCGGCGGTCAGCATCAGCACCCGGGTCTCGCCCTTGGTGACGATGACCCGGCACACGTCGTCGCCGTGCACCGCGGGGATGTCGCGGTCCAGCACCACCACGTCGTAGTCGTTGACGCCGAAGCGTTCCAGGGCGGCCGCACCGTCGTAGGCGACGTCGACCGCATGAGCCTCGTGGCGCAGGCCCTGGGCCACCGCGTCGGCCAGCAGCGGTTCGTCCTCGACCACCAGGATGCGCATGCCTCTCATCGTGCCGCGCGGCGGCGTCAATTGGGCGTCACGTTTTTCCGTGACGGCGGGGAAACCGGTCGATCGCTGTACTTCGTCCCGTGGCGGCCGACCGGCCGCCGGTGAAGGAGACGACGATGCGAACCCGGACGGTCGCGGCGCTCGCCCTCATGTCAGCCCTGGTGGCTGCCGGTTGTGGGCGTGCCGCGTCGAACGATCCGCAGGTGGCGAGCGCACAGACCGGCACCGCCACACCGAGCAGCAGCGCCAGTGCGTCCGCCTCGGACGACCCGGACGCGCCGGTGAAGTTCTCGCGGTGCATGCGGGACCACGGCATCACCTGGTTCCCCGATCCGTCGGGCGGCAAGCTGGCGGTCGCGGAGCCGCCGGGCGTCGACCGCTCGAAGGTCGAGGCGGCGCAGAAGGCCTGCAAGCAGTACATGCCGAACGGTGGCGAGGCGCCGAAGCCGAGCGCCGAGGACCTCGAGAAGGTCCGCGCCCAGGCCAAGTGCATGCGGGAGAACGGCGTGCCGAACTTCCCGGACCCGGAGCCCGACGGCAGGCTCGCCATCGACGGCAGCAAGTTGGGCACCGGGCCGGGCGATCCGACCTTCGACAAGGCCGAGAAGGCGTGCGCGAAATACCTGCCGGAGGGCGCCGAGAAGCACACCGAGCAGCACACGTCGGGCGGCGGCACCGATGGCGGCCCGGCGACCGAGAAGAGGGTCGGATGAGCACCCGGCGGACCGCGGGAATCGTGGCCGGTGTGGTGGCGGTCGGGGCGGTGGCCACCGCGGTCACCGTCTTCAACCTGCCCGACCCGTCCGGGAACAGTGCGGGTGCCAGCGACCACACCACGCCGTCCACGGCCGAGATCGCGCGCGAGACGCTGGTCGACCGGGAGACCCACGACGGCACTCTGGGCCACGGCCTGACCAGCACGCTCGCCGCCAAGTCGGGCGGCACGGTGACCTGGCTGCCGGCAGCCGGCGCGGTGATCAAACGGGGGCAGACGCTCTACAAGATCGACAACAAGCCGGTGGTGCTGCTCTACGGCACGCTGCCCTCCTACCGGACGCTCGCGCCGGGGATCAAGGGCACGGACGTGAAGCAGTTCGAGAAGAACCTCTGGGCGCTCGGTTATCGCGGATTCACGGTCGACAGCACCTATTCGTCGGCCACCGCCGACGCGGTCGAGGAATGGCAGGACGACCTCGGTCTCAGCGAGACCGGCCGGGTGGAGACCGGCCAGATCGGGTACGCCGCGACGGCGATCCGGGTGGACTCGGTCACCGCCGAGAACGGTTCCGCCGCGATGAACGGCACCGAACTGCTGAAGTACGCCGGCACCGCGCTGGTCGCGACGGTGAAGCTGACGATGGCCTCGCAGCGGCTCGCCCAGAAGGGCGCCGCGGTCCAGGTCGAGATGCCCGACGGCAAAAAGGTCAACGGCAAGATCATCAAGTTGGGTACGGCGGTGCAGGAGGGCCAGGGCGACCAGCCGGACACCACCCTGCTCGAGGTGACGATCGGCTTCTCCGGCGCGCCGGCCGGCCTCGACGAGGCGTCGGTGACCGTCCACTTCACCTCGTCGGAACGCAAGAACGTGCTGACCGTGCCGGTCGCGGCGCTGCTCGCGCTGGCCGAGGGAGGCTACGGCGTCCAGGTCGTCGACGGCACCACCACCCGGATCGTCGCGGTGGAGACCGGCCTGTTCGCCGACGGCAAGGTCGAGGTCACCGGCGCGGGCCTGGAGGCCGGCGTGCAGGTCGGGGTGCCGGCATGAGTCAGGTGATCGAGCTGTCCGGGGTCACCAAGAGTTATCCCGGCGGCGTGACCGCCGTACGGTCGGTGGACTTGTCCGTGGAGTACGGCGAACTGGTGGCGATCGTCGGTCCATCGGGGTCGGGCAAGTCCACCATGCTGCACCTGATCGGCACGCTGGACCGGCCGTCCGAGGGCAGCGTGAAGATCGACGGGCACGATGTGGCGACCCTCAGCGACCGGCAACTGTCGGCGCTGCGGGCACGCCGGATCGGCTTCGTCTTCCAGCAGTTCCACCTCGCGCCGGGCCGGGACGC
This sequence comes from Paractinoplanes toevensis, assembly GCF_018332695.1. Classification (GTDB taxonomy): domain Bacteria; phylum Actinomycetota; class Actinomycetes; order Mycobacteriales; family Micromonosporaceae; genus Actinoplanes; species Actinoplanes toevensis. The sequence goes on along the minus strand of NZ_BOQN01000132.1, from coordinate 18,605 downwards.
GGTGGCCAACGTCGCCGACGGGTTGCTCTACGCCGGCGTACCGAAAAAGGAGCGGGAGTGGCGCGCCGAGGCCGCCCTGGTCCGGGTCGGCCTGGGTGACCGGCTCACCCACCGTCCGCACCAGCTCTCCGGCGGCGAGCGGCAGCGAGTCGCCATCGCCCGGGCCGTGGCCGGGGATCCGGCGGTGCTGCTCGCCGACGAACCCACCGGAAACCTCGACTCGGTCTCCGGGGCCGGGGTGGTGGAGTTGCTGCGCGAGCTGAACGCGAGCGGCACCACCGTCCTGGTCATCACGCACGACCACGAGATCGCCGACGGTCTGCCCCGGCAGGTGCCGATGCGGGACGGGGAGGTGGTCTGAATGTCGCTGTGGCCCACCCGGCTGAGCCCGGCCGACCTGCTGCGTCTCGGCGGCACCGGCCTGCGCGCCCGACCGTTGCGCGCGGTGCTGTCATCGCTCGGCATCGCCATCGGCATCGCGGCGATGACCGCCGTCGTCGGGATCTCGGCGTCCAGCCAGGCCGACCTCGACCGGGCCCTGGCGGCGCTGGGCACCAACATGCTGACCGTCACGCCGGGGCAGACGATGTTCGGCGAGAACTCGGACCTGCCGGACACGGCGGTGCCGATGATCCGGCGGATCGGCCCGGTGCTGTCGGCCACCGCGACCGGGTCGGTGGACGACGTGAACGTCTACCGCACCGATCGGATCCCGGAGGGGCAGACCGGCGGACTGGCCGTGCTCGCCGCCGAGTTGGACCTGCTCAGAACGGTCGGCGCCGCGCTGTCCGGCGGCACCTGGCTGAACGCCGCCACCGCCCGGTACCCGGCCGTGGTCCTCGGTTCGGACGCGGCCCGCCGGCTCGGCAACCCGCCCACGGTCTATCTGGACGGACGGGTGTGGACCGTGATCGGGGTGCTCGATCCGGTGCCGCTGGCGCCGGAGCTGAACTCGGCGGCTCTGGTCGGCTGGTCGGCGGCAGCCACCTACCTGGGCTTCGACGGGCATCCGACCACGGTCTACGCCCGGGCGATCGAGTCGCAGGTCGAGGCGGTCCGGCACGTGCTCGGGCCGACCGCCAACCCGCAGCAGCCGGACGAGGTGAAGGTGTCCCGGCCGTCCGACGCGCTCGCCGCGCAGCGCACGGCGAACGCCACCTTCACCGCCCTGCTGCTGGGGCTGGGCGCGGTGGCGCTGCTGGTGGGCGGCATCGGCGTGGCCAACACCATGGTGATCTCGGTGCTGGAACGGCGGGCGGAGATCGGCCTGCGGCGGTCGCTGGGCGCGACCAAGGGACAGGTACGCACGCAGTTCGTCACCGAATCGCTGCTGCTGTCGCTGCTCGGTGGCGCGGCCGGGGTGTTACTCGGCTATCTGGTCACCGGGGCGTACGCGACGACGCAGAACTGGCCGACCGTGGTGCCGCTGTGGGCCCTGGCCGGCGGGGTGGGTGCAACCGTGGTGATCGGGGCGATCGCCGGTCTTTATCCGGCCGTCCGGGCGGCCCGATTGGCGCCGACGGAGGCGCTCGCATCCAGTTGAGTTTCGATTGTGGGCACGCCGGGGCGCCGGCCAGAATCATTCCGGCCGGCGCCTTCTCCTCCTACTAGGGGCAGTTCTGCCAGGCGAAGTGGTAAACGGTGTTCAGTGCGCCGTCGGTGGAGTCCATCGAAATGAAGCTCGTGGTCTTCTTGACGTCGGAAGTGCCGGCCGACACCCGCAGTTCCGTGTTGATGTTGAGATTGCGCAGCGCGCCGCACGGCGCCCAGACCATCGACGCGATCGGGATCTCGTCGCTGTTCTGCCAGTCGTCGCCCATCGGGCCGGCGTAGTTGTGCGTGACGTACGCGGTCTGCGACTGGCCCTGGAAGTAGTAGTTGGCCTTCTGCAGGGCGGTGGCGCCCTGCTCGAGGGACGCGAACCCGCGGTAGTCCACCTTGCTGATCGCGTAGGTGAATCCGCTCGGGACGTGCACGATGATGTTGAGCTGGCAGTTCTTCCGCCAGTCGGTGGACGTCGCGCCCACCCCGATCAGCGCCATGTACTGCGAGTAGGTGACCGTGAAGGCCGTGTTGTCGGGGGATACCGCGACCGCCGCCGTGCCGGCCGGGCAACCCGAACCGTTGACCGTCACCACGTCGATGACGATCCGGTCGGTGGGTGGTGGGACGGGTAGATCGAGATAGCCGACCGCGGATGCCGGACCGGCGATCAAGGCCGATGCGAGCACCCCCAGCATGGCGCAGAAAATGTACAACGCCTTTCGCATTTGGACTCCTTCCAGAAAAGGCCCCAGCGACCTCTCGGGATGCGGGTCACGGTAGACATTCCATCGAAGAGCGTCAATGCATGATTTTTTGAGTTGATCGAACAGACCTTTTATGAGCAAACAAATTAACACTTGTTAGGTCTAGATAGGGGACGCTAGCATTCGTTCGCCCCATCCATATTGATCAATGTCTAATTCCTTGGAACGCCGAGGAGGGAACCCCCGATGACCTTCAGGCTGGCCGCACTCGCTTCCGCCACCGTGCTCGCGGCACTGTCCCTGTCCGGGCCGGCCCGTGCCGACGCCGCGCTCACCCCGCCCAGCGGTCAGGTCACGCTCGACGTGCAGACCGTCAACGGCTCCGGCTGCCCGGCCGGCACCGCGTCGGCCGCGATGCAGTCCGACAACACCGCCTTCAAGATTTCCTACTCGCAGTACCTGGCCGAGGACGGCGGAAGCACCGACCCCACCGACTTCCGGAAGAACTGCCAGGTCAACGTGCTGGTGCACATCCCGCAGGGGTTCACCTTCGCGATCGCCCGAGCCGACTACTGGGGCAAGATGCACCTGGAGTCCGGGGCCACCGCGCTGGAACGGGCCAACTACTACTTCCAGGGCTCGTCCGACAACAACTACGTCGACCACCCGTTCACCGGGCCGTACGACGGCAGCTGGCGGGCCACCGACATCACCGAGACCGCCGACCTGGTCTGGGCACCCTGCGGGGTGACGCGCAGCCTCAACATCAACACCGAGCTGCGGGTCTACGCGGGCACCTCGACGCGACGCAGTTACATCTCGATGCGTGCCTCGGACGGCGAGGTCTACACCCTGGTCCAGTTCCAATGGAAGCAGTGTTGACGCTGGGGCGGTCAGCACCTTCTCGGCGGCGGGCGGCGCATCTGCGCCGCTCGCCGCCTTTTTGCGCGCCCGGCAGGATTCGAACCTGCGACCGACGGATTAGAAGTCCGTTGCTCTATCCGCTGAGCTACGAGCGCTGGGCCACCGACATACTAAGCGGTCGCGGAATCCTTGTCGTCCGCCTTGTCCTCCGGCGCCGGCGGCACCTCGATCTCCGGCGTTCCCGGCGCCGGCACGAACGCGTCCACCCAGCGGCCCAGCTCGCGGAACACCACCGTGCGCACGTCCTTGCCGGAGAGCGTCAGGTCGTGCATGCCGCCGTCGAAACGGGCGATCGTCACCCGGTCGCCCAGGCCCGGTGCCCAGCGCGCGATGTGCTCGACGTCCAGCACCGCGTCGGTCAGGCGGACGTCCTCCGACCAGGCGCGGCCCCGGAACGTGCGGGTCGAGCAGGCCACCATCACCGGGGCGTCGATGGACAGGCCGGCCCGCAGGCGGCGCTGGCCCCGGCGGATCGCGTGCAGCCAGCCGGCCGTCACCGGGAAGCTCTCGATCGGTTTCCAGGCCAGATCGTAGGTCCACTCGCCACGGTGGTCGCTGTGCAGGCTCTCGCCGTACACCGTCAGGCCGGCGGTCGGAATTTTCCGGTACGGGCTGCGGCCGCTGACGCTCAGCACCGTGGCCATCAGCGGGCCCTTCACCAGCCACGGCACGTTGAAGTCGAAGAACGGGCTGTTCAGGAACAAGCCGTCGACGATGCCCTTGCCCTGCCGGGAGTGCGACCAGAGCGCGGTGATCAGGCCGCCGGTGGAGTGGCCGGCCACCAGCATCTGGTCGTGGCCGTCCTCGTCCCGGATGATCCGGGCCGCCTCGTCAAGCTCCGGGTAGTAGTCGGTGAGGCTGCGGGCGAAGTTCGGCGTCTGGTGCGGGAGCAGGCTGCGACCGTACTTACGCAGGTCGAGGGCGTAGAAGTCCCAGCCGCGCTCGACGAAGAAATCGGCGAGATGAGTCTGAAAGAAGTAATCCACGAAGCCGTGCACATAGAGCACAGCGCGGCGGCTCGGGCGGTCACCGCGGCGGCGCACCAGCGTGGCGACCACCGGGCCCTCGTCGTCGGTGCCCAAATTGATGGTGTGCCGCTCGTAGGGCGGTCCCAGGACGTCGATCTCCACAGCGCCAGGCTACCCATCCGCAGGCCGCCGACATACCAGATCCGGCGGGCGCACGGCCGATATCCCCAATCCACAGGCCCACGATCAAGATCCCCGGGCGGTACGCGGCGGCGGCCATGCTCGCCTCCTCAACGTCCCAACCCCTGGAGGGCAAAAGTGTTCGATACCAACCTGGTCGTCGTGGGCAACGTACTCACGGCACCCGAATGGCGGCGGATCGCCAGCACCGGATCGCTGGTGGCCAACTTCCGGGTCGCCTCGACGGCCCGGCGCTTCGACCGGGAGAACAACCGCTGGGTCGACGGCAACCACCTGCGGGTCCGGGTCAGTGCGTGGCGCCGGCTGGCCGAGGGCGTCGCGTCGTCGCTCGCCGTGGGTGACCCGGTGGTCATCTACGGCCGGCTCTTCACCCGCGACTGGACCGACGAGGACAACAAGCCGCGGGTCTCCTACGAGATGGAGGCCATGTCGATCGGCCACGACCTGTCCCGCGGCCGGGCTCGGTTCTTCCGCAACAAGGCCGCCCAGGTGGCCGCGGTCGAGGACGCCGAGTCGGAGGCGGTGGTGACCGGCGAGCTGTCCGAGCCGGTGCCGGCCGAGGAGATGCCGATCGGATTCGGGGAGGGGTTGCCGCTCGCGGCCGAGGAGCCGCCGACCTTCGCCGAGCCCGACCCCGTGCCGGTGGAGGTCCCGGCCGTTCCGGAGGGTGAGGACGAGCTCACGCTCGAGGTGGAGCGGCTGGTCGCGGAGCAGCCGGCGGGCGCGCGCCGGACCCGGCGGACGAAACGGGAGCCGGTGGCGGCCTGATCCACCCGCCTTTCACTCGCCCGAACGGGGTGGCCCGATCGTTTCGTGGGATCGGGCCACCCGGAGGACCCGCCCGGTTGGTCCGGCCCGGGGTCGGGCGGGCAGACTGAACCAGTGCTGTTGAAGGAGATCCGAGCGATCGCGGGCGAGACACTGGTGCTTTCGCCGCACGACCAGGACGCCGAGCTCGTCAACACCAGCTGGTTCGGCGCGCCGCCGCACGAGCGCATGGGCTTGACGTCCGACGAGGTGGTGGCCGCCTTCGAGGAGACGGCGGAACTGCTGCGCGACCAGGTGGCGACGGCCAAGCAGCCGGGGCCGGTCACGTTCTACGTCTGGCACGACGGGGAAGCCGGGCAGTTGCGCTGCTCGACCCGCACGTGCGGGCCGGACGAGCTGCCGTTCGGCTCGCCCTACCGGGTCACCAGCGACCTGCACGCGATCGTCACCGAGTTCCTGGTGGACCGGGCGCCGGGCGCGATCGCCTGGGGTCAGCTGGAGCCGGTGCCGTTCGAGCCCGCGCCGGATGCCGACGAGCAGCCGGTGTGGGTCTGCGATCTGTGCTCGTGAAAGCGGACGCGACCGGGCTGCTCGCCGGGTTCCTGCTCGACGCCGTGCTCGGTGATCCGCGTCGGTTCCACCCGGTCGCCGGCTTCGGCACGGCGGCCGGTGCGCTGGAGAAGAAGGTGTACGCGCCGGATCGCCGGTCCGGTGCCGTTTTCACGGCCGTCGCCGTCGGCGGGCCCGCACTGCTGGGGCTCGCCGCGGCGGCGGCCACCCGGCGGCGGCCGGTTGCCCGGGCGGCGCTCGTCGCGGCCGCGACCTGGACCGTGCTCGGCGGCCGAACGCTGCGGCGCGAGTCGCGGATCATGGCGGGCCATCTGGACCGCGGTGACCTGGCGGCGGCCCGGGGGCGGCTCAATCACCTGTGCGGACGGGATCCGTCGACATCGGACTCGGGCGAGCTGGCCCGGGCCACGGTGGAGTCGGTCGCCGAGAACACATCGGACGCCGTCGTGGCGCCGCTGATCTGGGGTGGCTTGCTCGGACTGCCGGGCCTGCTGGCCTACCGGGCGGCGAACACCCTGGACGCCATGGTCGGGCACCGCTCGGCGCGGTACGCCCGGTTCGGCACACCGTCGGCGCGGCTCGACGACCTGCTCAATCTGGGGCCGGCGCGGCTGACGGGGCTGCTGACGGTCGCGGTGTCACCGGTCGCCGGTGGGCGGCCCGGGGAAACGCTGCGGGTCTGGAAGCGGGACCGCAACGACCATCCGTCGCCCAACGCCGGGCAGTGCGAGTCGGCCATGGCCGGGGCGCTCGGGGTGCGGCTCGGCGGGCGAAACGTCTATTTCGGACGCAGCGAGGTGCGACCGTTCCTTGGCGACGGACCGCGGCCGTCGGCTGTGCACCTGCGGCGGGCCGCCCGGGTCTCGGGGGCAGTGGGTGCGTTGGCCGCGGTGATCGCGGCCGGGATCGCGCTGGCCCGCCGATGACCGGCGGCCTGCTCGTCGCCGGCACCACCTCGGACGCCGGTAAGAGCGTGCTGACCGCCGGGATCTGCCGCTGGCTGCACCGGCGCGCGGTCCGGGTGGCGCCGTTCAAGGCGCAGAACATGTCCAACAACTCGGCCGTCGTGGTCGGCCCGGACGGTCGCGGCGGCGAGATCGGCCGGGCCCAGGCGATGCAGGCGGCGGCGTGCGGGCTGGCGCCCGAGGTGCGGTTCAACCCGGTGCTGCTCAAGCCGGGCAGCGACCGGTCCAGCCAGGTCGTGCTGCTCGGCGAGGTGGTCGGCACGGTCACCGCCCGCAACTACCGCTCGATGCGGGAGCGGCTCGCGGAAACGGCCTTCGAGACCCTGACCGGCCTGCGCAACGACTTCGACGCGGTGATCTGCGAAGGAGCCGGCAGCCCGGCCGAGATCAACCTTCGCGACGGCGACTTCGTGAACATGGGCCTGGCCCGCGCGGCCGGCCTGCCCGCGATCGTGGTCGGCGACATCGACCGGGGCGGGGTGTTCGCGGCCCTGTTCGGCACGGTCGCCCTGCTCAGCCCGGAGGACCAGGCGCTGGTCAGCGGCTTCGTCATCAACAAGTTCCGCGGCGACCTCGGCCTGCTGCAACCGGGCCTCGACATGATCACCGCGGCGACCGGGCGGCCGGTGCACGGCGTCCTGCCGTTCCACCCCGACGTCTGGCTCGACGCCGAGGACTCGCTCGCCTACGGGCGCAGCCTCGGCCGGCCCGCGGCGCCGCGCGGCCGGGAGTGGCTGCGCGTCGCCGTGGTGCGGCTGCCGCGCATCTCCAACGCCACCGACGCCGAGGCGCTGGCCGCCGAACCCGGCGTACGGGTGCATCTCACCGTCGAACCCGGCGATATCGCCGACGCCGACCTGGTCGTGCTGCCCGGGTCGAAAGCGACCGTCAGTGACCTCGGCTGGCTCCGCGAACACAGTCTCGATCAGGCCATCCGGCAGCACGCGGCGGCCGGGAAGCCGCTGCTGGGCATCTGCGGCGGGTTCCAGATGCTGGCCCGCCGGATCGACGACGAGGTGGAGAGCGGGCTCGGCACCGTCGACGGCCTCGGACTGCTGCCGGTGGACATCGCGTTCGCTCAGCGCAAGACCCTGGCCCGGCCGGCCGGTGTCGGGCTCGGTGCGCCGGTGCGCGGCTACGAGATCCATCACGGGTACGTGGTGGCCGGCACCGCCGAACCGCTGCTGCACTACGCCGACGGCCGCCCGGAGGGTGCCGTGGCCGGCAACGTCTTCGGTACGCACTGGCACGGCGCCTTCGAGAACGACGAGTTCCGCCGCCGGTTCCTGGTGGAAGCGGCGCGGCTGGCCGGGCGACGGGGGTTCGTGGCGGCACCGGACACCCGGTTCGCGGCCGTCCGCGAGCGGGCCCTCGACGTGCTCGGCGACCTGGTCGAGGAACATCTGGACACCGCGGCGCTGTGGCGGCTGATCGAGGAGGGCCCGGCGCCCGACCTGCCGTTCGTCCCACCGGGCGCCCCCTAGGCGTTGCGTTCCCGGCGTACCGTCGACGGAGGTGCACGGCCCGACGACAGCTCAAAGGCGGGGAGTCATGACCGACGAGGAAAACCGTCCGGTACGCCGGCGGGTCACGCTCACCGGGATCAGTTCGCGGGCCTGGGAGCACCCGGCCGACCGCGGCGCCCTGACCGCGCTGCGCGAGCTGCGCGGCTTCGACGACCTGGTCAAAGCGTTCTTCGGCATGTGGAACGAGCGCGGTTTCCGCCTCCAGTTCCTGGCCGGCGCGATCCGGGTCGACCACCGGCAGTACCCACGCGTCTACCAGCGCTTCACCGAGGCGGCGAGCGCCCTCGACGTGGCCGAGCTGCCCGAACTCTTCGTCAACCAGTCGCCGATCATCAACGGGCAGGCCATCGGCCTCAACAAGCCGTTCATCGTGATCACCACGGCCGCCGTGGAAAAGCTCGACGACGACGAGCTGCGCGCGATGCTCGGGCACGAGCTGGGGCACGTGCTCAGCGGCCACGCCGTCTACAAGACCATCATGATGATCCTCACCGCCTGGACCGCGAACGTCAGCTGGCTGCCGATCGGCGTGCTCGCCCTGCGCGGGATCATCGCGGCGATGCTCGAGTGGTGGCGCAAGGCCGAGCTGTCCGCCGACCGGGCCGGCCTGCTAGCCGGTCAGGACCCGGCCGCCTCGATCCGCCTGCTGATGAAACTGGCCGGCGGCGGCGACCTGTCGCAGATCGACACGGCCGCGTTCCTGGAGCAGGCCGCCGAGTACGAAAGCGGTGGCGACCTGCGGGACAGCATCCACAAGATCGGCATCACCGTGGGCAGCACCCACCCGGTCCCCGTGGCCCGGGCCGCCGACCTGCGCAAATGGGTCGACTCGGGGGAGTACGCCCGGATCCTCGGCGGCGAGTACCCTCGCCGCGACGACGACGGCAACGCCTCGGTCTCGGAGGACGTGAAGGCCGCCGCCAACTCCTACCGCGAGAGCTTCACCTCCTCCCAGGACCCGCTCGTCAACCTGGTGCGCAAGGTCGGCGGCGGCGCGGCCGACCTGGCCGGCTCGGCCGCCCGCGGTGCCCGCGACTGGGCCTCCACTCGAGGCCGGGATTCATCCGACTGAGGCCCTAGGATCGGTTCCATGAGCTTGAGTGAAACCGATCTGCGCGCCGCGATCGCGCGGGAGATGCCCGGGGTCCGTGCCGACCTGGAAAACCTGGTCCGGATCCCCGGCATCGCCTTCGAGGGCTTCGACCACACCCAGGTCGAGCGGTCCGCGACGGCCGTCGCCGAGCTGCTGCGGGGCTGCGGGCTCGAGACGGAGATCGTGCGGCACGGCGGCCAGCCCGCGGTCATCGGCCGCAAGGCGGCCCCGGCCGGCGCGCCCACCGTGCTGCTCTACGCACACCACGACGTACAGCCGACCGGCGACGTGTCGCTCTGGACCAGTGACCCGTTCGAGCCGGTCGAGCGGGACGGCCGGCTCTACGGCCGGGGCGCCGCCGACGACAAGGCCGGCGTGATGGCGCACGTCGCCGCGCTGCGCGCGTTCGGCGACCAGCTGCCGGTCGGCGTCGTCGTCTTCGTCGAGGGCGAGGAGGAGTACGGCTCCGATTCGCTCAACGACATCATCGAGGCGCACACCGAAGAGCTGCGCTCCGACGTCATCGTGATCGCCGACTCCGGCAACTGGGACATCGGCCAGCCTGCGCTGACCACCTCGCTGCGCGGCATCGTCAACCTGTTCGCCGAGGTCAAGGTGCTCAAGAACGCCGTGCACAGTGGCATGTTCGGCGGCCCGATCCCGGACGCGCTGATGACCCTCGCGCGGCTGTTGACCACCCTGCACGACGAGAACGGCGACGTCGCCGTCGACGGCCTGGTCGGTCGCGAGGGCGCCAGCGTGGACTACCCGGAAGACCGGTTCCGGGAGGAGGGCGGCGTCGTCGACGGCGTCAAGCTGATCGGCCATGGCACCATCACCGACCGGATTTGGACCAAACCGGCCATCTCGGTGCTCGGCATCGACGCCCCACGCACCTTCGAGGCGGCGAACGCCCTGCAGCCGACCGCCAAGGCGAAGATCAGCGTGCGGCTCGCGCCCGGCGACGACCCCATCTCGGCGTACGCGGCCGTCCGCGCCCACCTGGAGAAGTACGTTCCGTGGGGCGCCCAGGTCGAGGTCACCCTGGAGGCCGGCGGTTCGCCCTGCGTCATCGACGCGACCGGCCCGGTGTACGACGCGGCCCGCGCTGCGTTCGCCAGCGCCTGGGACGGCACCGCACCGGTGGACATGGGCGTCGGCGGGTCGATCCCGTTCATCGCCACCTTCCAGGAGCTGTTCCCGGCCGCCGCGATCCTGGTGACCGGCGTGGAAGATCCGTACTCCGGTGCGCACGGCCCCGACGAGAGCCTGCACCTGGGCGAGTTCGAGCGGGTCTGCGTGGCCGAGGCCCTGCTGCTCAAGAACGTGGCGGAGGCGCTGACGAGCTGAAGGAGGCGGGTCGCCGATGGCCGACCTGACGTGCGACGTGCTGGTGGCGGGCGCCGGTCCGACCGGGCTGATGCTGGCCAACTGGCTGGTCAAACTCGGGGTCGACGTGATCGTGGTGGACAGCAAGGACGGCCCGACCCGGGAATCCCGGGCACTGGTCGTCCAGGCCCGCAGCCTCGAGATCTACGACCAACTCGGCCTCGGCGACCTGGTGCTGTCCGCGGCCCAGCGCGCCGACGCGGTGGCGCCCGGCTTCCTCGACCGGGTCTACGGACGGGTTCCGCTCGGCCGGCTCGGGGAGGGCGTCACGCCGTACCCGTACATCCAGATTCTCGAGCAGAGCCGCAACGAGGAGATCCTCTACGAGAACCTGCAGAAGCTCGGTGTGGACGTGCGCTGGGAGACCCCGATCACCGCGGTCGTGCAGACCGACTACGGGGTCGAGGCGAAGGCCGGCAACGACACCGTCCGGGCGCGCTTCTGCGTCGGTTGCGACGGTTCGAATTCCCCGGTGCGCCGCGCCCGGCGGATCGACTTCGAGGGCATCACCAACCCGCACCGGTTCTACGTGATCGACGCCCTGGCCACGGCCGGCATGGTGGAGGGCGCGATCAATGTGCGGCCCGGCACCGACGACTTCCTGCTCGGCTTCCCGATGCGCGGCCGCGGCACCTGGCGGCTGATCGGCCTGGTTCGCGACTCGGACGGCGACGGCACGCTCACCGAGGACGACGTCCGGCCGCGGCTGCGCCGGTTCGCGGTGACCTACGACAAATCCCGCTGGTTCGCCACCTACCGGGTGCACCACCGCATCGCCGCGCAGTTCCGGGACGGCCCGTTCTTCCTGGCCGGCGACGCCGCGCACGTGCACTCGCCGGTCGGCGGCCAGGGCATGAACACCGGCCTGCAGGACGCCCACAACCTGGCCTTCAAACTGGCCGACGTGGTGCACGGCCGGCGTCGCGACGGCTGGCTCGACCGGTACGAGGCGGAGCGCCGCCCGGTGGCGAAACGCCTGGTCGGCACGACCGACCGGATCTTCGGCGCGATCACCTCCCAGTCACCGGTGTCGCGCGCCCTGCGCCGGGCCGTCGTGCCGCTCGCGGCGCCGCTGGGGGTGCGGGTGCTGCCGTTGACCCGGGGCGGTTCGCGCCTGTTCCAGTACGTCTCGCAGACCCGCATCCACTACGGAATGACGCCCGGGGCGGGTGGCGGACGGCGGGATGCGGTGGTGGGCCGCCGGCTCCCGTGGGCCGGCGACAACTTCGCCGCGCTGCGGTCGCTGCAATGGCAGATCCACGCCTACGGCGGAGTCGCCGCGACCGACGCACCCGACCTGGGCGTCTCGGTGCACATCTTCCCGGCGGCGCCGCAAACACCGCTGCGACCAGGGAATCTGTACCTAGTCCGGCCGGACGGCTTCGTGGCCGCGCAAGCCCTTCCGGCCGACGCCGCGCAGGAGTTCGGCCACCTGATGCACGCGTAACCGGACGGGTGAGGCAGGTGCGACAGGTGTTCTAATCCTGTTAGGATCTCGAACATGCGTTCGAATGATGTGCCTGCCTCGGTGTCCCTGGTGGTGCGTCCGATGCCCGTCGGGCCGCGCCACGCCATCGATCGACTTCGCTCCCGTGACCGCCTTGAGTCCATCGTCCGCCTGCGTGCCGCCGTGCGCGCGCTCGACGAGGTCGACGTCGAGGGGTGGGACGACTCCGCCCTCAACGATCACCTCGCGGAGATCTCGCAGACGCTCTGCGCGATCGACGCCCAACTGTCCCGCGTCGCCGACGCGGTGCGAGCCCGCGGGTTCCGCATCGCCGAGCCGCTCGCGGCCTGAGCTCGCGCGTTTCTAACGGGGGAGCGCGCGACAGTCGCGAAGAGACCGGGGGTCGGGAGCTTCGTGACGGCAAGAAAATGTCAGAGGTGGCTGCCAGGATGAGCCCGTGCGGTTCCTAGATCTGGCGGCCACCTCGGCTGCCGTAGCGGCTGTTCCCGGGCGCAAGGCCAAGATCGAGTTGTTGGCCGACGCGCTGCGGCGGCTCGACCCGGGCGAGATCGCGGCCGGGTCGGCCTATCTTGCCGGTGAGCTGCGGCAGCGGCAGACCGGCGTCGGCTATGCGAGCCTGCGCGACCGGCCGCCGCCGGCCGCCGAGCCGTCGCTGACGGTCGGCGCGGTCGACGCGGCGATCGCCGAGATCTCGGTGGTGGCCGGGGCCGGTTCGCAGGCTCGGCGGCGTGACCTGCTCGGCGCGCTGTTCGGCGCGGCGACGGTCGACGAGCAGCGGCTGCTGATCGGTCTGTTCTCCGGCGAGTTGCGGCAGGGCGCCCAGGCCGGGCTGCTCGCCGACGCGATCGCCAAGGCCGCCGAGGTGCCGGTGGTCGCGGTGCGCCGGGCGCTGCTGCTCTCCGGCGACCTCAAGCAGGTGGCGGTGGCCGCGCTGACCGGCGGTGCCGCCGCGCTCGCCGAGATCAACCTGCGGGTCGGCACCCCGCTCACCCCGATGCTCGCGCAGAGTGCCCCCGACGTGGGCGCCGCGCTGCTGGCCACCGGTGTGCCCGCCGCGGTCGACGTCAAGCTCGACGGCATCCGCATCCAGGTGCACCGGTCCGGCGACGATGTGGCCGTCTTCACCCGCAGCCTCGACGACATCACCGGCCGGATGCCCGAGGTGGTCGCGGCGGTCCGGGCACTGCCGCTGCGCGAGGTGGTGCTCGACGGCGAGGCGATGACCCTCGGCCCCGACGGGCGACCCCGCCCGTTCCAGGAGACGTCGAGCCGGGCCGCCACCCGGGGCGACGCCGCTGCCGCCCTGGTGCCCTACTTCTTCGACCTGCTCCACCTGGACGGCACCGACCTGCTCGACGAGCCGGGCCGGGTGCGCTGGTCGGCCCTCGCCGACGCGCTGCCGGCGTCGCTGCTCGTCGGGCGCACGACGGCCACCGTCGAGGAGGAGGCCGCGGCGGCCTTCGCCGCCGCGCTGGCGGCCGGTCAGGAGGGCGTGGTCATCAAGGCCCTCGAGGCGCCGTACGACGTGGGTCGCCGCGGCTCGGCCTGGGTCAAGGTCAAACCCCGGCACACGCTCGACCTGGTGGTGCTCGCCGTCGAGTGGGGGCACGGCCGCCGCAAGGGCTGGCTGTCCAACCTCCACCTGGGCGCGCTCGACCCGGCGACCGGCGGTTTCGTGATGCTCGGCAAGACGTTCAAGGGCCTCACCGACGAGCTGCTGCGCTGGCAGACCGAGCGCTTCCAGGAGCTGAAGACCGAGGACGACGGCTGGGTGGTGCGGGTGCGGCCCGAGCAGGTGGTCGAGATCGCGTTCGACGGGGTGCAGACCTCACCGCGCTATCCGGGCGGGGTGGCGCTGCGGTTCGCCCGGGTGCTGCGCTACCGCGACGACAAGCCGGCGAGCGAGGCCGACACGATCGACAGCGTGCGGGCCCTGCAACTCGGCGCCTAGAGCGCAGCCAACGTGCGGACGTAGTTGACCTGCTGGTTGATGGTGGTGACGGCGACCTGGTCGGTGACCGGGATGCGGGCCACATATTGCCGCGTGCCGTTGGTCACGGTCACCTGCACCGTGCCCTGCATCACCGTTTCCTTGATCAGCAGGAAGAGCAGGCTCAGCACGGTAAGCACGCAGAAGCCGACGATGGCGAGGACGATCGCCCATCTCGGGATGCGCTGCTGGCTGTGCCAGTAGTCGTTGACCTGCCACTGTGACCCGGCGAGCGGGATGTCACCGGCCGGGGTGTGCACGGTCGTCGAGGTGACCGCGATCTCCGCGATCTGCACGATGACCGGGCCGGGCGCGGCTGCCGGCGGCCCGGAGACCGGAAGCGCCGGAGTGGCCGGCGACGGGCTGGGCACGGTCCACGGATCGTCCGGAGAGGGGCCCCACGGGTCGCTCGGCGAGGTCATGCAAGGACCCTAGTCTTGGCCGCTCTGCGCCGCGAGCCGGCGTTCCGCCTCGGCGGCCGCCCGGCGGTCCGCCTCCTCGACCCGATCCACCGGCTCGTGGAGCGCGGCGAGCCGGGCGGACTCCCGTTTCTTGTCGGCCTCGGCGACCCGGTCGCGCAGCGTCGGCTTCTTCGCGGGCGCCTCCGGCCCCTGGGCTTCCTTGCGCGCCTGCACGCCGTACGCGATCAGGGCCATCAGGGCGAAGAGCCACCACTGGACCGCGTAGCCGCCGTTCTGCCAGGCGTCCTCGTGGTCGATCGGGATCGCGGTGAACGCCGGGTCGGCGGCCGGCGTCTGCTCGGTGAGCAGCACGTACGCCCCGTAGACCGGATAGGGCATCTCGCCCGCGAGGTGCGGCACCGCGATCCGCCGGGTGTCCAGCCGGCCGTCCCGGTGCTCGATCGGGGCAGGTCGGCTTTCCGACAGGTGAACCTGTCCGACCACCGTGACCTCCCCGGTCGGCGCGGCCGGCACGGTCGGAGCCGCGCTGGCGCCCTCGGGCGGTGCCGGCACCCAGCCCCGATCGATCAGCACCGCGGTGCCGTCGGCCAGCACCAGCGGCGTGACGATCTCGAAGCCGACGTTGCTGTCCACCGTCCGCCCCCGGGCCTGGATCTCGTGGGTCGGGTCGTACTGCCCGGTGACCGTCACCTTTGTCCAGGCCAGGCTCTTGCCGGGGGAGGCGCCCGCGGTGCCGGCACCGGCCGGGGCAGTCAGGATCGAGGTGAGCGGGACCGCCTGCGTCGAATCGGCGGCGTCGATGCGGTTGTTGATGGCGCTGCGTTCCTCGTAGCGCCGCAGTTGCCAGTTGCCGAGCATGACCATGATCACTGAGGCCACGATCGTCAGCACGGCAGCGCCCAGCCAGCGAGGTGTCAGCAGGAACCGGTACACCCTCTGAGGCTACCCGGCGGTCGGGCGGCGACCGCCGCAGCCGGGTACTGTGCCGTCCGGCGGACCTGTTCGCGGGCACGCCGGTCCAGTTCAGCGTCGGGAGAACCAGTGATGACCGCCCAGCCCCGTCTGGTCGTGAGCGCCCCCTCGTCGGGGCACGGTAAGACGGCCGTCGCCGTCGGACTGCTCGCGGCCTGTGTGGCTCGTGGCATCCCGGCCGCCGGATTCAAGGTCGGACCGGATCACACCGACGCCGCGTACCTCGGTCTCGCCGCCGGTCGTCCTGGGCGCAACCTAGACCCGCGCCTGGTCGGTGCGCAACGGATCGCGCCGCTTTTCGCGCACGGAGCGGCCGGCGCGCAGCTCTCGGTCGTCGAGGGCGCCATGGGCCTGTTCGACTCGCTGACCGGTCAGCCCGAGGTGGACGGGACGGCCGCGGTCGCGGCCAGCCTGCGCGCACCGGTCGTACTGGTCATCGACGTCGCGGCGATGGGGCATTCGCTGGCCGCGCTCGTGCACGGCTTCCGGATGTTCGACGAGATGGTGCACCTGGGCGGGGTGATCCTCAACCGGGTGGCGTCACCCCGGCACGAACAGATGCTGCGCACCGCGCTCGACGACATCGGCATGCCGGTGCTGGGCGCGCTGCGGCGCGGCGACCTGCCGAACGTCCTGCCGTCCCGCGCGCACGGCCCGGTTCCGGTGGCGCACCGCACGGTGGAGGCCGGCCGGGCGGTGCGCCGGCTGGGCGAGGCGGTCGCGGGCGGCCTCGACCTGGAACGCCTGATGGCCCTCGCGAACGCCGCGCCGGCCCTGCCGGGCCCGATCTGGACCCCCGGCGACGCCGTCGGCGGCGAGGTGTTCGACCAGCGTCCGATCGTCGCGCTGGCCGGTGGGCCGGGCGCGCCCTACACGTACGTCGAGACGGCCGAACTGCTCACCGCGGCCGGCGCCGACGTGGTGGTCGTCGACCCGCTGCGGGATGAGGCACTCCCGGCGGGCACGCGAGCGCTGGTCGTCGGGGCGGGCCTGCCCGAGGGGTACGCCGAGGAGCTCTCCGCCAATCGGCGGCTGTGCAACGTGGTCGCGAAGTTCGCGCACGACGGCTGGCCGGTGGTGGCCGAGGGCGTGGCGCTGCCCTGGCTGGGCCGCGACTTCGACGGCCGGCCGATGTGCGCGGTCCTGGACACGTCGGCGTCCACCGGGGATCAGACGGTGGCCGGCTACCGCGAGGCGACCGCACCGACGACCTCGCTGCTGGCGCCGGCCGGCGCCCGGATCACCGGCTACAAGCAGCACCGCGGGATCGTCACGCCGCGGGCCGGTGCGGTGCCGGCCTGGACCTGGTCGGGCGGCAACCCCGAGGGCTTCGTCTGGCGGCAGGTGCACGCGTCCCAGCTGGGTCTGCACTGGGCGGCCGCCCCCGAGATCGCGAAGCGGGTGGTGTCGGCCGCGATCGCCGGCCCGGCCGCTCTGCAGGGGCCGCCGCAGCACCTTCAGCCGCCGCAGAACACCCAGCCCATCCCGCTCCCCGTCCCGATGGCGCACGCCGCGCCGATGGTGGCGGCCTCCTCCGCGATGCCGCACGACCAGCCGGCGTTGTTCGAGCAGCCCTACGGCCAGCCGGCGTCCCCGGGGATCGCCGGCGACGAGCCGGTGGCGTACGCCCAGCCGGCCTCCCCGGCCATGTCGCACGGCCAGCAGTCGCCCTACCCGCAGGGTCCGCACGGCCACCCGCGTCCGCCGGAGGGCCCGCGCGGCCCCCGCCCACCGGACGGCCCGCACGGGCACGGTCATCCCTGGCCCCCGGAAAATCCGCAGGGTCATCCGCGTCCGCCGGAGGGACCGCAGGGCCATCCGCGTCCGCTGGAGGGACCGCAGGGTCATCCGCGTCCGCTGGAGGGACCGCAGGGTCATCCGCGTTCACCGGAAGGTCTCCAGGGTCATCCGCGCCCGCCGGAGGGACCGCAGGGCCATCCGCGTCCGCCAGCGGGCGGGCCGAGGCCGGCCTCCGGTCCGGTGCCGGCCGGCGGCTCCGGCGTCGCGAGCGTGCCCGACCTCGCCGACACGGCTGACATCACCGTCTCCTGACCGGTGGCTTTGACCGTCTCCTCCCTGGCCGGCCTGACTGTCCCTGACCGGTTGGCCTGACCGTCTCCTCCCTGGCCGGCCTGACTGTCCCTGACCGGTTGGCCTGACCGTCCCCGACCGGCCGGCCTGATCGTCTCTGTCGGTCGGCAACCAGGGGAAACTCGCCCAGCCGCGAAAACGGTCTTCCTCGACCGGAAAAGTGTCGTACCCCACCCGTAACGTGGGGTTAACACCAACGACCCGAAGGAGGATGACCGTGGCCGATCGTGTGCCGCTGGATTTCGACCCGCCGGTTCGTAAACTGCGAGCTCTTCTCCTCGGCGTCGGCGACGCCGAACTGGCCGGCCCGACTCCCTGTCCCGACTGGACCGTCGCCGCCCTGCTCGATCATTTGATGGGCCTGTCCTATGCGTTCACCCAGGCCGCTCGCAAACGCACCGACGCTCCCGGCACCGACGAGCAACCGCCCGACCCCTCCGCCCAGCATCTCGGCCGCCACTGGCGCAGCAGTCTCCCGGTCCTGCTGGAAGAGCTGGCCACCGCGTGGAAGGACCCGGCCGCCTGGACCGGCACGTCCCGCGTGGGCGGCGTGACCATGCCGGCCGCGAGCCTCGGCATCGTCGCGATGAACGAATTGATCATGCACAGCTGGGACCTGGCCCGGGCCACCGGCCAGGAGTACTTCGCCGATCCGCGCACCCTCGAGGTGCTGGTCGAGTTCCTGTCCCAGGGTCCGGCCGAGGGCGTGCCCGGCCTGTTCGGCCCGGTGGTTCCGACCGACAGCGAGGCCACCCTGCTCGACCAGACCCTGGCCCTGGCCGGTCGCGACCCGTCGTGGCGCCGCCCGCCGCGGCGCTGGGTGAGAGCGGCCCCGGCGGCTTAGTCCCCGCCCCAGCCGGAGTCACCCGAGCCGGAGTCGCCCGCCCGCCGGCCCGAGTCGTCCGAGTTGTCCGTGCGGCCCGGGCGGTCCGAGTCGTCCGACCGCCGACCTGGGCGGTCCGAGTCACCCGACCGCCGGCCTGAGCGGTCCGAGTCGGCTGAGCGCCGG
>NZ_BOQN01000131.1 GCF_018332695.1 Paractinoplanes toevensis | reverse complement strand
GGGGGCCAAGCGACGGGGGCCGGCGACGAGGCAGCCGGCGACGAGGCAGCCGGCGACGAGGCAGCCGGCGACGGGCGCAACACCACGGTCGGTGACACCCGCGAACATCGGCGAGTCCGCCGAGTTGATCGACTGCGAGCATTCACCGATAGCTGGGTCGACTGATTTCGAAATTTATTTCAATGCTCTGAACTGGGGAAACGCCGTCGATCGGGCGGCGTTTCGACATTCGGCGTTGAACCGGTCGCGGGTCGGGGTCCGTATTGCGGGCCGACCGAGCACATCGACACCCACCATCGAGGAGTGATGATGAGACCGCGTGCGTACCGGAGGAACCAGGGTCCCAACCGGCGGAAGGCACTCGGCGCCGTCGTCGTCGCGGGCGTTCTGGCCGCGGCCGGGGTTGCCGGCGTTCAGCTCGCCAACGCGAGCACCACCAGCACGAAGGCCGCCGGCGTCATCTCGGTGGACGGGCAGAAGTTCGACGTGTCGAAGTGCGCCGCGCTGGAGATCAACGGCGCCGACGTGATCTGTGACGGCGAGAAGCTCGCTCCGCAGGAGGAGCAGAACGCCGGCGAGGCCGCGCAGGCCTCCGCCGTGGCGCTCGAGACGGCCTGCGACACGTTCGCGGCCGACATCGCCGCCGCCGAGGGCGCAGCGGACGACGCGGGTGCCGCCGGCGACGCGGGTGCTGCCGGCGATGCGGGCGCTGCCGGCGAGGAAGGTGCCGCCGGCCAGAAGGGCGAGGAGGGCGCAGCCGCCGAGGAGAGCGCCGCCCAGCAGAAGGCCGCCAACAAGAAGCTGGCCGCCAAGTACGCGAAGGCCCTGAAGTCGGCGAAGAAGCAGAAGGCCGAGCAGGCAGCCGAGGAAGGCGCGGCGGAGGAAGGCGCGGCCGACCAGGGCGCAGCCGACGAGCAGGGTGCGGCGGATCAGGCCGCGGCGGCCGCCGCGGCCGTGACCTCGGCCCAGAAGACGCTGCTGCAGTCCTGCCTGGCCCTGGCCGACGCCAAGACGGCGGCCGGCATCGGCGCGGCCGACCAGGGTGCCGGCGAGGAAGCCGGCGACCAGGGTGCCGGCGAGGAGGCGGGCGCGTCCGCCGAGCCCAGCGAGGAACCCAGCACGGCGAAGAAGTAGGTAGTCATGCGGAAAGGGCCGGCCCACAACGGGCCGGCCCTTTCCGTCTACCGGGAATCAGGCGTGTTCGCGGTTCTGCACGCCGTTGTAGTCGGCTCCGCCGAGCGCGGCCGACGGGGGAATCGGATCGGGCGCGGGCAGGGCCGCCGTACGGTCGGGGTCGCCGCTGACCTGGGCCTCCGCCTCCCGGACCTGCGCATTCACCTGGGCCGCCTCGGCCGCAGCAGCCTCGGCCGCGGCAGCCGCCTCACGCTCGACCGAGGCCGCGTCGACGTTCGACTTCGGCACGTCGCCGACCATGTTGGCCAGGCCGCCCAGCGCGCCGCCCATGCCCTCGAGGGCCCGGGTCAGCTCGGTCGGCACGATCCACACCTTGTTGGCGGTGCCGTTCGCGATCTGCGGCAGGGCCTGGAGGTATTGGTAGGCCAGCACCTTCTGCGACGGGTTGGCCGTGTGGATCGCGTCGAAGACCGTGCGAATCGCCTTCGCCTGGCCCTCGGCCTGCAGGATGCGGGCCTGCCGGTCACCGTCGGCGCGCAGCACCGCGGCCTGCTTCTCACCCTCGGCCGTGAGGATCTGGGCCTGCTTGTGGCCCTCGGCGTTGAGGATCGTCGCGCGGCGTTCCCGCTCGGCGCGCATCTGCTTCTCCATGGAGTCGCGGATGCTCGGCGGCGGTTCGATCGCCTTGATCTCGACGCGGGTGACCTTGATGCCCCAGCGGCCGGTGGTCTCGTCGAGAACCGTGGAGAGGTGGCGGTTGATCTCTTCGCGGCTGGTCAGGGCCCGCTCGAGGTCGAGGGAGCCGATCACGTTACGCAACGTCGTGACGGTCAGCTGCTCGATCGCCTGGAGGAAGTTGCTGATCTCGTAGGTGGCCCGCACCGGGTCGACGACCTTGAAGTAGAGCACCGTGTCGATCGACACGACCAGGTTGTCGGAGGTGATCACGGGCTGCGGCGGGAACGAGACGACCTGCTCACGCATGTCGACCTTGCTGCGCACCGCGTCCACGAACGGGACCAGGATGTTCAGACCCGGGGAAAGTGTCCGCTTGTACTTGCCCAGGCGCTCCACGACGTCCATCCGCTGCTGGGGGACGATGCGGACGGACCGGAGCAGCGTGACGATGGCGAACACCACGATCACGATTACTAGTACGCCGATCACTGCTTCCATGGCGCCTCTCTATATGTTGGGCAAATCATCGCGCCACACGATGGCCGTGGCGCCCTTGACTCTGATGACCCGGACGCGTTCACCCGGGAGGTATTTCTCGTTGCCGTCGAAGGAGCGGGCCTGCCAGATCTCGCCGTCGATCTTGATGCAGCCGTGGTTGCCGTCGACCTCCTCGAGGACCAGCCCGTGGCTGTTCTCGATCGCCTCGAGGCCGATCGGGGTCTCGCCGGTCTCGAGGGCCGGGCGAGCGTGCCGCAGGATGATCGGGCGGAGTGCGCCCACGGAGAGGCCGGAGACGATCGCGAAGACGATCACTTGGAGCAGGAGCGGGGCGCCGAGCGCGGCCGCGCCGGCCGCAGCCAGAGCGCCCACCGAAAAGAAGATGATCAGGAACGTGGCCGTGAAAGCCTCGGCGATCGCCAATGCGATGCCGAGCACGATCCAGAGAACCGCTTCCACCCCTCGATCGTGTCACGCCCGCGCACTATCGGCGATGCCGCATGCAGGCGTAGCCATATCGGCGGTTCGCAGTTAACCAGAACAGTCATTTGTCGAGAGGGTCCAAACGTGTCGCTGTTGCCGGAAACGGCCCGCCGGGTCGACGAGATCGCCTGCCGGGCGCAGTCCGCCGGGCGTACCCCGTCGTTCGCGCTCGCCGTCGTCCGGGACCGGGCGGTCCTGCACTTCGCGGGCGTCGGTGAACATCCGGTGCCGGACGCGAAGACGCAGTACCGGCTCGGTTCGATCACCAAGACGCTGACCGCGACGATGGTCATGCAGATGCGGGACGAGGGGTTCTTCGCCCTGGACGACCTGCTCTACCGGCATCTGCCGGGCACCCCGATCGGCGGGGTGACGCTGCGCCAGCTGCTCGGGCACGTGTCCGGCCTGCAGCGGGAGCCGGACGGCCCGTGGTGGGAGCGCAGCACCGGCGGGGACGCCGACAAGCTGCTGGCCGACCTGGGGTACGACAAGCTGTCCGGCCCGCCGTTCCGCCGCTATCGCTACTCGAACCTCGCGTACGGGCTGCTCGGGGCGGTGCTGGAGCGGGTGACCGGCGAGTCCTGGTCGTCGCTGGTGTCGAAGCGGGTGCTCGACCCGCTCGGGATGAAGCGGACGACCTACGCGCCGATGGAACCGTTCGCCCGCGGTTACGTGGTGCACCAGCTGGACGGCAGCCTGCACGAGGAACCGCGGCTCGACTCGGGTGCGATGGCGCCGGCCGGTCAGCTGTGGTCGACGGTGACCGACATGGCCAAGTGGGCCGCGTTCCTCACCGACCCGGCGCCGCAGGTGCTGCCCCGGGAGACGGTGGACGAGATGTGCGCCCCGGTGGTGATCAGCGACCTGGAGTCCTGGACCGGCGGCTACGGCCTCGGCCTGCAGCTGTTCCGGGTGGGCGAGCGGGTGTTCGTGGGGCACGGTGGCTCGATGCCCGGCTACGTGGCCCACCTGGCGGTGCACCGGCGGAGCCGGCTGGGCGTGATCGCGTTCGCGAACTCGTACGGCCTGACCGGAACGCACATCCGCGACGTGACCCTCGAAGCGCTGACCGCGGCGGTGGAGGGCGAGCCGGCGACGCCGGCCGCCTGGGTGCCGCCGGCCCCGCCGACCGGCGAGACGGTCGCGCTGGTCGGCCGCTGGTGGTGGATGGGCCGGGAGTACGAGGTACGCGCCGACGGCGAGGCGTTGGAGATGACCGGCCCGCACCACCGCTCACGTTTCGTCCGGGAGGCGCCGGACCGGTGGCGTGGCGTGGACGGGGACAACGAGGGCGAGGTGCTGACCGTCCTGCGCGAGATCGACGGCAGCGTCCCGAAGATCGACATCGCCACGTTCGTCTTCAGCCGCGACCCGGCTCACCTGGCGTAGGCCGAGCGCCAGGCCACCGGCGACGACGCTCACCCCGATCCAGACGAGCGGCGACGGCATCGGGCCGCCGAGCGCGACCCCGGTGGCCGCCGCCGCGATCGGGGCGATCCCGGTGAGCAGTCCGGCCCGGGCCGACCCGATCCGGGAGACGCACGTGTACCAGAGGACGAACGCGACGGCCGTGACCCCGACCGCCAGGTAGGCGCCGGCCAGAAGATCATCAGCAGATATAACTACCGGGCGATCATGTATGAATCCGACAAATCCGAAAAGCGCAGCGGCCATCCAGGTCGCGTGCACCGAGACGCCCAGCGGCCCATGCCGGCCGAGCACCGGAACGGCCAGGAGTGTGAACCCGGCCTCGCAGGCGAAGGTCACCAGCGCCCACAACAGACCGACCCCGTCGGCTCGGCCGAAGCCTTGCACCAGGGCCGCTCCCCCGGTCACGACCAGCGCCGCCAGCACCACCCGTCCTTCGCGGACCGGGCCGGCCACCGCCAGCAGCACCGGCACACAGGCAACTGCCACCCCGAGCACAGCCGGTTCGGCGTGCCGCGCGCCGAGAACGAGAGCAAGGTTGAAGCCGAACATTCCGGTTAGGACAACCCCGGCGAGCCACAGCCATTCGGCGCCGCGCGGGCGCACCACCCGGCGCCCGGTCAGCCGGGCGAAACCGAGCAGCAGCAGGCAGGCGACGGCGTAACGGAGGGCTTGGACGGTCAGCACGGGCGCGTCGGCGAGGGCACCGGAGACGGCCACGCTGCCGCCCACGAAGGTCATGCCGGCAGCGCCGGCCAGGGTCGGTAAGCGGTTCACAGGATTCATCCTGAAACCGGGTATGGTCCAGTAGAAGGGCCAATGCAGGTAGGCAAAAGGAGGACCAATTTCCGGCTCCGACTTCCTCCAGTTACGCGCCGACCAGGCCCCGGTCAAGGGCCTGACCGCCTGGCTCACGGCCGGGCTGCGAGACGCCATCGACGGCGGCCGCCTCGCTCCCGGCGCCCGCCTCCCGGCCACCCGGGTGCTGGCCGCCGAGTTGCGGATCTCCCGCGGTGTCGTCGTCGAGGCCTACCAGCGGCTCATCGACGAAGGGCTGGCCACCGGTCGCACCGGCGCGGGCACCACGGTGCTCGGTCATGGCCGGGGCGCCGAGCCGCCGTCGGACCGCCGCCGCGCCCTCGACGACCTGCGCCTGCCGCTGCCGCCGGCCGAGAACATCGACATCGACCTGTCGCCCGGCGTGCCCGACCTGTCGGCGTTCCCGCGGGCGCAGTGGCTGCGGGCCGAGCGGGCCGTCCTCGACGAGATCACCGCGGCCGACCTGGGTTACGGCGATCCGGGCGGCACCCCGCGGCTGCGCGCCGAACTGGCGGGCTGGTTGCGCCGCACCCGCGGCGTCCGCGCCGAGGCGGACGACATCATCGTGGTGAGCGGGGTGGCGCAGGCACTGGCGCTACTGGCGCAGACGCTGGCCGCCCGCGGCGTGACCGCCGCGGCGGTCGAGGACCCGGGATCGCGCGGGGCCCGGGACCAGATGACCCATTGGGGCGTACGGGCGGAAGCCGTGCCCGTGGACGACGAGGGCCTCCTGGTCGACCGGATCACCCAGGAGGTGGCCGTGCTGACCCCGGCACACCAGTTCCCGACCGGCGTGGTGCTCAGCCCCGCCCGGCGGCGAGCCCTGCTGGCCTGGGGCGGGCTGGTCATCGAGGACGACTACGACGCCGAGCACCGCTACGACCGTGCCCCGGTCGCGGCCCTGCAGGGCTCGGCCCCCGACCAGGTCGCCTACGCCGGGAGCGTCTCCAAGTCGCTCGCCCCCGGCATGCGGCTCGGCTGGCTGATCGCGCCCCGCCGGATGCAGGCGGCCCTGCTCGAGGCCAAGCACGACTCCGACCTCGGTAACCCGGCCATCCCGCAGCTGGTGCTGGCCCGGCTGCTGGCCGCCGGCGACTACGAGAAGCACCTGCGGCTGGTCCGGCAGCGGCAACGGCGCCGCCGCGACGCCCTACTGGCCGCCCTCGGGCAGCATCTGCCCGAGGCCCGGGTGACGGGGGTGGCAGCCGGGCTGCACCTGCTCACCATGCTGCCGTCGGAGGCGTCCGACACCGATCTCGCGAAGCAGGCCGCCGCCCACGGCGTACTCGTGCATCCGCTGTCCTGGCACCGCCTGCGACCCGGCCCGCCCGGCCTGATCATCGGCTATGCCGCGCATTCCCCGGACCGGCTGGCCGAAGCCGCGAAGCGGCTAGGCGGGGCTCTCCGTGACGAAGTCGATCAGCCGCTCCATTGAGTTGATCAGTGGCGTCTCCACGTCCTTGTAGCTGCTCACCTCGCGCAGGATGCGCCGCCACATGTCGGCCGGTTCGCGGACGCCGAACGCCTCGCAGACGCCCTCCTTCCACGGGCGGCCGGGCGGGATGATCGGCCACTTCTTGAAGCCGATCCGCTCGGGCTTCACCGCCTGCCAGATGTCGATGTACGGATGGCCGGTGACCAGCACGTCCGGGTCGGTGACGGCGGCCACGATGCGGCTCTCCTTGGAGCCGGGCACCAGGTGATCGACGAGCACGCCCAAGCGGCGGTCCCGGCCCGGCCGGAACGCCTGCACCTCGGTCTGGAGGTCGTCGATGCCGTTCAGCGGTTCCACCACGATGCCCTCGATGCGCAGGTCGTCGCCCCAGATGCGTTCGACGAGGGCGGCATCGTGGATGCCCTCGACCCAGATCCGGCTGGCCTTCGCCACCTGCGCCTTGACGCCCGCGACGGCGACCGACCCGGAGGCCGTGATGCGCCGCTGCGCCTGCTGCGGCGCCACCGGTCGGCGCAGCGTGACCGCCTTGCCGTCCAGCAGGAACGCGGCCGGCGTCAGCGGGAAGTTGCGCCGCTTACCGAACCGGTCCTCCAGCACGACCGCGCCCAGCTCGAAACCGACCACGGCGCCGCAGAAGCCGGAGTCGGCGTCCTCGACCACCAGATCGGGTTCGGCGTCCACCTCGGGCACCACCCTTTTGCGGCGCCACTGCGCCTTGAGCACGTCCTCCCCATACATGCAAGGCACGGTAACCCGTGCGTTGGGACACGGCGTTTCTGACGCTCCGACCGAGACAAGCTTCCCGATGGGCACGTACCCTTGCTCGCATGTCCCCCGCAGCTGATGCGGCCACCCGCACCGCGCGGCGCTCCACCCGGCTCGTGGCCTGGGTGCGCGCCTGGCGCGCCGGTCTGGTGCCGTTCGACGAGCTGGCCGACGAGATCGCCGGCGATGAGGAACACCTCGTCGCGGATGCCCCCGGCACGTGGACCGATGTCCCGCTGCCGCAGGGGCTGCCGCTGTTCGCCAAGCTCCACCCCGACGAGATCCGGCTGGTGCTGCCCGCCCCCGGCGACCCGCGCGGCCTGCCCGGCCCGGGCGAGCTGACCGGCGCGGCGATGCTGGCCGGCGAGGCCATCGTGACCCCGAGCTTCGGCGTCGTGCCGCAGGTGCGGCAGCACACGTCCGGGTCCGGGGTCGAGTTCGAGACCGTGCTGTGGCGGTTCTTTCCGGTCGGCGAGCACCGGCCGGTGTTCCAGCTCGGTGCGGCCGAGGCCGAGGCCGAGCTGACCTACGCGCTCGGTGAGGCCACCGCGCAGCTGACCAAGCTCGACGTGGCCCAGTGGAAACCCGAGCTGGCCGGCGCGCTGCAGGCGTTGCGGCGCCCGGAGAGCACGGCGACGCTGCCACCCGGTTTCGACCCGCGGGCCCGGCGGTTGTTCGCCCGGGCCAGCGTGCTCGACCAGGTGCTCGCCCTGGCCGAGACCAACGCTCCGGGCGGCGCCATCAACGGCTACGAGGCCCAGCAGCGCGACGCGGCCCTGCGGCCGCTGATGTCGGCCTGCCGCCAGGCACTCGTCGCCGCCTGCAACTCGCCGCTGCATGCCTGACCGCTTCGCGCACTGCACGTTCTGCGGTGCCCGGTTCACCCCCGGCCAGGCGTGGCCCCGGCGCTGCGGAGCCTGCGGAGAGACCAGCTACCGCAACCCGACGCCGGTCGCGGTGGCCGTGCAGCCGGTCGGGTCCGGGCTGCTGGTGGTGCGGCGCGGCATCCCGCCGGCCCGCGACCGGCTCGCCCTGCCGGGCGGCTTCGTCGACTACGGCGAGGCCTGGCAGGCCGCCGCGGTGCGCGAGCTGTTCGAGGAGGTCGGTCTGCGGGCAGAGGCCGATTCCGTACGCCTGTTCGACACGCTCAGCGCCCCCGACGGCACCCTGCTCGTCTTCGGGCTGCTGCCGCCGTTGCCGGACGCCGGCTCGATCCCGCCGCCCGCCCCGAACGACGAAACCCTCGGCTGGGAGATCCTCTACGGCCCGACCGAGCTGGGCTTCAGCCTGCACACCGCGGTAGCCAACCGGTACTTCACCCGATAAGCACCTCGACCGCCACCCGCGCGGTGTCGCCGGCGCCGAGCTTCTGCGCCTTGCGCACCGCCTTCTTGACCGGCAGCACGTAGGCGCCCCGCTTGGCGTCCGGGAAGATCGAGGTGCGCCAGATCGAGGTGCCGATCCGCACCTCCACCCGCACCGCCCCGAAACCGCGGCGCTGCCCGCCGGTCAGATCGCGGATCTCGTCGGAGGCGTCCACCGGCAGGCTCACGAACGTCCAGGCGTCGTCCGGCCGGGCTTCCCAGATCCACAGTTCGGCGTCGAATTCGAGTCGCATGGCGGCAGCGTAATCAGCCCATCGCGCATTGTGGTCGACCGGCCCTGTATGGAATTGTTCTCAGTCGATGTGTCCGGCGGCCACGGCTGCCCCGGCCGGAGGCGCTGATGACCGAGTCCTTGCTGCTCAAACCCGCTGCGCCCGCCCAGCTCCCGACCGGCGCTCGACGCTTCACCGGGCGCACCGCGCTGCTGGCGCGGCTGTGCGCGCTCGACGGCGGCGAGGTCGCCATGCTCACCGGCCCGGCCGGCATCGGGAAGACGTCACTCGCCGTGCACTGGGCCCGCCGGGCGGCCGGCGAATTCCCCGACGGGCAGCTGTTCGTCAACCTGCGCGGCTTCGACCACGTGGCCCAGCCGGTCGAGCCGGCCGACGCCCTCCGGAGCTTTCTGGCCGCCCTGGGCGTACCGGCCCGCCGCATCCCGGCCGGCCTGGACGAGCGGGCCGCCCTCTACCGCACCGAGATGGCCGACCGGCGGGCCGTCGTCGTGCTGGACAACGCCACCGTGGCCACCCAGGTGCGCCCGCTGCTGCCCGCCGCCCGCAACTGTGTGACCGTGGTGACCAGCCGCAACCAGCTGACCGGCCTGATCGTGCGGGAGGCGGCCCGGCCGATTCCGGTGCCGCCGCTGACCATCGCCGAGGCCGCCCAGTTCCTGGGCGGTTACCGCCCGGTCATCGAACAGTGCGGCGGCCTGCCACTGGCCCTGAGCCTGGTCGCCGCCCGCACCGGCGAACCGGAGCCACCGGGCCGCGGCGGCGACCCGCACGCCGGCGCGCGCGGCGTGTTCGCGTGGACCCACCGGGCGCTCACCCCGCCCGCGGCCGGCATCTTCCGCCTGCTCGGCCGCCACCCGGCACACGACCTCACCGCAACCACGGTGGCCGGGCTGGCCGGCCTCACCGTCGGCCAGGCCGCGGTGATACTCGCCGAGCTGGCCCGGGCCGGCCTGCTCATCGAGTTCGTTCCCGGCCGCTACCTGTGCCACGACCTCCTGCACACCTACGCCGCCGAACTGGCCGCCCGGTACCACTAAGCTGCCCCGCATGCCATGGCCGCACGAGGGCCTCGAACCGCCCGCCGGCTGGCGGCCCGCCACGTTCCGGGAGTTCGTGGTCAAGGTGGCCAGCCGCTGCAACCTGGCCTGCGACTACTGCTACGTCTACGAATCGGCCGACCAGTCGTGGCGGTCGCAGCCGCGGGTGATGACCCCCGCCGTCTTCGCGGACGTGTGCACCCGGATCGCCGAGCACGCGGACGGGCCGGTCGACCTGGTCTTTCACGGCGGTGAGCCGCTGCTGGCCGGGGAGGCGGCCATCGCCCGCTTCGCGGCCACGGCCCGGGAGATCATCGGCGACGTCCGGCTGCGCATGCAGACCAACGGGACGCTGGTCACCGCGGGCTTCGCCGCGATCTGCCGGGATCAGGGCATCCGGGTAGCGGTCAGCCTCGACGGTGGTCCGGCCGCGAACGACAGACATCGGGTACGGGTGGGCGGCGGATCCAGCTTCCCGGCCGTACGGGATGGGATTGCTCTTCTGGGTGATGCCTTTGCCGGTCTGTTGTGCACGATCGACACCGCCAACGACCCGCTCGCCGTCTATGCCGATCTGTTGTCGTTCCGGCCGCCCGCCGTCGATTTCCTGCTGCCGCACGCCAACTGGGAGACGCCGCCGCCTCGCGCCGGCTCCTACGCGGACTGGCTGATCACGATCTTCGACCGGTGGTACGCGGCGCCCGCGCGGGAGACCCGGGTGCGGCTGTTCGACGACATTCTCACGCTGATCCTCGGTGGGCGGGTCGCCTCGGAGACGGTGGGGCTGGCGCCGGTGCGGGTGGCGGTCTTCGAGACGGACGGCACGCTGGAGCAGGTGGACGCGCTGAAGACGGCCTATCCCGGGGCTCCGCTGCTGGCGGCCGGCTCGCTGGATGCCGCCCTCCGCGAGCCCGGCGTGACGGCCCGGCAGATCGGAGCCGCGGCACTGGCCCCGGCGTGCCTCTCCTGCGCTGTGCGCGACGTCTGCGGCGGCGGGAACTACGTGCACCGCTTCGATCCGGTGCGCGGCTTCCGCAACCCGTCGGTCTACTGCACCGACCTGTTCCGGCTGATCACGCACGTCGCCGCGGCGGTCCGCGCCGACCTCAGTCGATCAGATCGGCCGTGATCAGCTCGCCCAGCAGCACCCGGATGGCGGGCGCGCAGCGGTCCATGTCGTCCGAGGTGAACCACGCGAGCTCGCCGATCTCGGCGGCCGCCACCGGCGTTTCGTGGTTCTCACCGCCGGTGAAGCAGATCAGCCGCACCCGGGTGCCGGGCGGCCGGTTGTGCGCCTCCGCCACGATCTCGGTGAACAGCGTCAGGTCGGCCGGATCGAGCTTCAGCCCGACCTCCTCGCGCACCTCACGGGCGGCCGCCTCGGCGTACGTCTCGCCCGCCTCGGGTTTGCCACCCGGCAGGTAGAACGCATCGGTGTAGTGCGGCCGCACCACCAGAACCCGCCGATCCCGTACGCACACCCAAGCCGTCGCCAACACCACGGCGGTAAGCCTAGGCGACCACGGTGATCGGAGTGCCCGCAGCCAGGTTCGCCAGCAGCGTCTCCTGCGCGTCCTTCGGCATCCGCACGCAGCCGTTGGAGACGTTGCGCCCGAACACCGACTTCCGGTACCAGGCGTGGATGCCGGTGTGCGCGTCCTTCAGCCCCGGCGCCACCGCCCCCCGATCGTCCGGGACCGCACCCAGCACGAGCGCGTCGAGCCCGGCGTAGACCTCGCCGTGGGTGCCGGTGCGGCCGAGCACGAAGGTGCGGCCGAGCGGCGTCGGCGTGCGTTCGGAGCCGATCGCCACGGTCCAGGTCTTCTGCTGTACGCCGTCCCGCCACCAGGTCAGCGTGCGCTCCCCCAGCCGCACGACCACCTGGTCACGCAGCGTCTCGGCGCGCCAGCCATGATCGGGCAGCCAGCCGATGCGCCGGTTGACCGACGGCAGCAGGACGGCCGACCAGCCCGGCTTCTTGGCCACCACCGGGACGATGACCGTCACCCCCCGAATCGTGGACGGCAGGTAGGCGCGCGGCTTGCCGCCGGGGGCGTCGTAGACGGCCAGCTTGTGCTTCGGATGCAGCCCTTCGGGCAGGTGGGCCAGGGAGGCCGGGCTGGGATCGGCGGGGAAGCCCTTCGGCACGTGCACGTAGCTGATCACCGGGAGGTCTTCGGGCGGCTTGGTGGCCGGCAGGACCCGGTCGACGGTCGGGCTCGGGCTCGGGCCGGCCTTCGGCGCCGGGCTCGTCGTCGGCGCCGTGGCCGTCGTCGGCGGCTCGGCGACCGGGTCGACCGGGCCGGGCTCGGTCACCGCGGCGGCGCCGCCGAGGGCACAGAAGGCCAGCACCAGCGCCGGCACGGAGACATTCCGGTGGGTGCGAGCTCGGCTGGGGCCGCGACGCATCTGACCAACCTAGGCAACCGACGCGGATTATGTCATGATTTCCGACAAATTCACCGGATCGGGTCAGCCAGCCGACAGGCCCGGGAACGTCCGGACGGCGTCTGCCCCGAACCGCTGACCCACGAACCACCTCAGGTCGTCCAACTGCTCGGCGGACAGCTCCGAGCGGGCAACATCCGGATCGCCGAGGCCCGCGCTGCGGAAGAGCCGGTCCAGTTTCTTCGGCGAATTATCGAGAAAATTGCCAACAAGATCCGGGTCGTCGCGCAAACGTGCCGACCGCATAAGCGCAAGAACGCACGAAGGCCGAAAATCGGTATGGCGCCGCAGGCTCAGCGCCGGGTTGCCCAACACCACTTCCACCTCCGCGCGTGGCAGCAGCGTAAACGTCGCCAGGAAAAGTCCGAAATGAAGGTCTTCAGCCCTCCGCGCCGCTCGCTCGACCAGTCGGCTCAGATGCCGCCGCAAAGGGTTCTGGGTTTGCTTGCCTCCGACGAGATGGATGAAGGAGACGATGCTGGCCTCGGGGACATGCCGGAGGTCGCCCCAGGATCGAACGGCGTCGATCAGAACACCGTCCATCCAGTTCTCCGCCTCCGCGCCCATAGCTCGCGAGCGAATGAACAACCGCAGCTCAACGAGACCAGCAACGGCCGACCGACCTATCGCCTTCTCCGAGAGCAGGCCCTTGAGGTCAGCTAGATCGGGACGGGAAACACTTGCCCGCCGCGCCGCGGAGAAAAGGGGGGCCAGCCAATTCGCTACCGATGCCCCGTAGATATCGGGCTCCACGGAGACACCTCGGAACATGTCGTCGAGCCAGCGTGGCTCGAGCGCGGCCTTCAGACGCACAATCTGCGAGGCCTCGTAACGAGAAAGAGTGCCAAACCAGTCGCGCGAATCCGGCCCTATGCCGAGGGAAATGTCGGCGGCCGCCTCCGAGCGTTCCTCCGCGTTGGCGAGCTCATAGGCAGCCAGCACGCGCTGAGGGAGCGGCGGGTCGAGATGGCGGCTACGGGTCCGCACCACCTGCTCGAGCCAGGTATCGATCTCGAACGCCTCGAACGAATCCAGCTTGGCCAACCGCCCGGCGATGAGATCCTGCAAGCCGAGTCGGGCCCGCTCAGCGGCCGGTTTCAGCTCGGCCAAGGCTTCGGCCGGCAGTCCTTGATCCTCGGCGAGCACCAGCGTTGCCAGCACATGCGTGAAGTCGTCGCCGAGAGCTCTGCTCTGCATCGCCAACATCTCGACGCGCGAACGGTTGGTGGTGAAACTGACGTCGTCGAGCGCATCCACTGTGACCTTCGCGCCGGCCACCTTGCACTGGATCATCGCTGCCACCCCGACCAGGGCTTCCGGCACGAACCAGGAGCGCCACAGGTGGACCAGCCGCAGCCAGGGCGAGTCGGAGTACTCCCCCCGGACCTCCGGCCCGATCTCGAACTCGAATCCGTCCGGGGAGATCATTGCGCCCAGCAGGACCAGGTTGAGTGTGTAGTTCGCCAGATGACCGAGGTAGGAGAACCGGGAGAAGTGGGTGGCCGCCAACCCGGTCATGAACCAGGCCGGCGGCGCCTGGCTCAGCACGTCCCGCAGCTGCCGTGTGATCACCAGTTGCAGGGCCGACACCACCTCATCGCGGTCGAGGCCGAGGGCCTCGGCGCGATGCGGCAACCACTGCCGGATCATGCTGGGCACGATCGGGCGGGTGTGCAGGGCGGTGAAGGACAGGCTTGCGAACCAGTAGTCGTGCGGTGCGGCGAGACTCTCGTCGAGCTTCGAACGCAATACCTCGTGCGTGCGCAACGCCGACACGATCCCGGCCTGCTCCAGCAGTTGACGCACGATGAAGTCGGCGGTGAGGAACTCGCCGAACGTGTTGTGCAGGAACTCGAAGGCGGCCGCACCGCCGGGCCGACTCGTCCGGCTGCGCGACTCATGGATGAAGAAGAAGCTGCCGAGCAGCAGGTCGGCCTGGCTCAGCGCCTCGCCGTTGGAGACGTCGATCTCTCGCCGCATCTTGAAGTATTCGATGTCCTGGTCGAGCTGGGCCTGCAGAATGTGCAAGCTCAGCCGGTTGAACATGCCGATCGCCGCGACACCGAGGCGCCCGAGATCCTGATCGAGCATCGCCTCCTGCCGGGCGACCGGAAGCGCCTCGAAGACCTTGCCCGCCTCGCCCTTCGCGCGCTCCCGCCGGATGAAACGCCGAAGAAGGCTGTCGTAGAGCAGGGTCTGGTCCAGCTCCGACCGGCGCAGCTCGTTGGCCTCGGCGTCATAGATCGCCAGCATCAGGAGCAATAGCGGTTGCTGAGCCAGTTCCAGCAACCGCTCCTCCGGCGGGATCGCGAAGCGCCGAATTCCGGACTGCTCGAAGTAGCCGGCGTTGGTCCGGTTCCACACCTGGACCCACCGCCAGCGGCGGGGCTGGTCGAACTCAAGCAGTCGGAGCACCGTAGTGCCGGGCGGGATCGTCGCCTTGTCGATCAGGGTGACCCGGCTGGTCACCATGATCCGGACCGGCCGCTTGAGCAGCGCTTCCCGGGCCTGGAAGCGGTGAACCTTGTCGAGGTAGGCGGCGAACACCTTGCCGGTAGCCTGCAGGAGCTCGTCGTAGCCGTCGAGGATGATCAGCGGCGGGTTGCCGGCCAGCGCCTTTGCGTACTCCACCCAGTTCACGTCGTTGCCGGTGTCGATCCGGATCTGTTCCTCGATCTGGCCCTGGATGTCGGCGTCCGGGTCGATGTCCCGCAGTTCCAGGCGGACGGTGTTGAAGACCGGCGCCGCCAACCGGGCCGCGATCAACTCGGTCAGCAGCGACTTGCCCGATCCCGGGTGGCCGAGGACGAGCAGCACCGACTCGGCGCTGTACGGCGACGCGAAGTGGCTGACCAGATAGCCGCCGAGGTCGTCGCGGGACGGCTGGGCCGCCCACACGTCCTCGTTCTCCAGGTTGACCTCGCGCCCGGCGTACCGGATCACCTTGTAGGCCTGCGGCACGAAGGCCTCGATCTTCGACGGGTAGGTCAGCGTCGGCCGGCCGTCGTCCTGCGCGTACGAGTCCCGGATGACCTTCTCGTCTACGGCGTCGCGATACACCGTGGCCAGGTCGGCCGCGACCGCCTCGGCGTCGGTGTTCCCGGGGGCCGGGGCCAGCCGGTCGACCGCCACCCGCAGGGCGGTCAATCCCAGGTCCAAGTCGGCGAGGGCGGCATGGGCGAGCGCGGCCTCCGCGGCAACCTGCCCCACCATCTCCTGGGTCTTGCTCGCCTCGTAGAGCATGGCCCAGCGGAAGAAGTCGCCGAAGTCGAGGATCAGGTCGAGGTACTGGGCGAAGTAGTAGCGCACCGCGGCGTCGGCGAGCCCGTCGAGCGCGTGCTCCGGCACCTGCACGCCGAGCTTCACGAGGAGGCCCAGCAGGGCGTCGGCCATCCCCTGGTACATCTTCTGCCGCTGGTCGGCCTCGTCCTGGAACGACGCGGACGGGTGGGGCAGTGACACCGGCGGCAGGCTGGCGTAGTTCAGGGCCGGCTGGGCTCCGCTGATCAGCTCGGTGCCGAGGGCGCGGCCGCGCTGGATGACGTCGGCCCGCTGCTCGTCGGTGAGCCGCACCGAGCTCAGGAACTCGCCGAGTTCGGACTCCATGGCGGTGAAGAACGCGGTGTAGGTGATGAAGAAATGGGCCGCCGCGAGCGACCTCCCCCGATCGAGGAAGTCGTCCCGGCGGCCGGTGATCTTGCGGACCAGGTCACCGGCGTGCCGGATCAGGTCGGATTTCATGTCGAACAGGGCCAGCAGCGGCACCGCCGCCGGGCCCAGCACCACCGGGGACAGGATCAGGGCGGCCGAGAACACCCGGTCGACCAGGTCGACGAGTTTGGGTGTGTCGTCGACCAGCGCTCGTACCGCTGCGAAATCTGCCTCGAGACCCTTCGGACGCTTCACCGAGGGGATGATGCAGGTTCGGTCAGATCTCCGCGATCAGATCTGCGACAGAGTTGACGATCCGGGACGGGCGGAACGGGAAGCGCTCGGCGTCGGCCCGGGAACTGATGCCGGTCAGGACCAGGATGGTCTCCAGGCCTGCCTCGAGGCCGCACAGCACGTCGGTGTCCATCCGGTCGCCGATCATCGCCGTACTCTCCGAATGCGCGTCGATGGTGTTGAGCGCGGACCGCATCATCATCGGGTTGGGTTTTCCGACGAAGTAGGGGTCGACGCCGGTCGCCTTGGAGATCATCGCGGCGACCGAGCCGGCCGCCGGCAGGGCGCCCTCGTTGGACGGGCCGGTCGCGTCGGGGTTGGTGCAGATGAAGCGGGCGCCGCCGTCGATCAGGCGGATGGCCTTGGTGATGGCCTCGAAGCTGTAGGTCCTGGTCTCGCCGAGGACCACGTAGTCGGGGGCGAACTCGGTCAGGATGTAACCGGCGGCGTGCATGGCGGTGGTGAGGCCGGCCTCGCCGATCACGTAGGCCGTGCCGCCCGGTCGCTGGTCGGACAGGAACTGCGCGGTGGCCAGGGCGGCCGTCCAGATCGACTGCTCGGGGACGTCGAAGCCCATCCGGTTGAGGCGGGCCTGCAGGTCGCGCGGCGTGTAGATCGAGTTGTTGGTGAGGATGAGGAAAGGCTTGCCGGAGGTCTTCATCCGGTTGACGAACTCGGGCGCGCCGGGGACCGGCTCGCCCTCGTGGACAAGGACCCCGTCCATGTCGGTGAGCCAGCTCTCGATGGCCTTGCGCTCGGTCATTTGCTTCCTCGTCTCAAGGGGGCGGGGCAACAGCCGCCGGGGCAGTCGTCCCAGACCGGGAGCGTACCGAGTCGTTCCCGGGCACGGCCCGCGGTCCGCTCCTCGACCAGGTGCCGGACCATCGTGACGAAGCGCGGGTCGACGTTGGGCGTCGCGGCGCGGGCGTAGCCGAGGCCGAGCTTCTTCGCCGTCTCCAGGGCCTCGTTGTCGAGGTCCCAGAGCACTTCCAGGTGGTCGGAGACGAACCCGATCGGGCTGACCACCACGTCGGTGACGCCCTTCTCGGCGAGCGCGGCCAGGTGGTCGTTGATGTCCGGCTCCAGCCACGGCACCTGCGGCGGCCCGGAGCGGCTCTGCCAGACCAGGTCGTAGGCCAGGTCCGGGGCGGCCGCGGCGGCGACGAGCCGGGCGGTCTCCTCCAGTTGGGCGGTGTACCGGCCGCCGGTCGGGCCGGCGGTCTGCGCCATCGACACGGGGATGCTGTGGGCGGTGAAGACCAGGCGGGTGCCGGCCCGGCGGTCCAGCTTCTCCCACGCCTGACGGACGGCGTCGACGTGCGGCTCGACGAATCCGGGGTGATCCCAGAACTGCCGCAGCTTGGAGATCTGCGGGGCGCCGGGGCCGACCTTCGCCCGCGCCCGGTCGATGTCCTCCCAGTACTGGTGGCAGGACGAATAGCCGCCGTAGGCGCTGGTGGCGAAGCCGAGCGCGTGGGTGACCCCGTCGTCGCGCATCTGGGCGACGGTGTCCTCCAGCATCGGGTCCCAGTTCCGGTTGCCCCAATAGGCCGGCAGGTCGATGCCGTTCTCCGAAAAATCAGCCTTCACCGCGGTCAGCAGGTCGCGGCACTGCTGGTTGATGGGCGACACGCCGCCGAAGTGCATGTAGTGCTCGGCGACGGCGGCGAGCCGCTCCTCGGGGACACCGCGCCCGCGCACCACGTTGCGCAGGAACGGCATCACATCGTCAGGCTTCTCGGGACCGCCGAAGGACAGCAGGACGAACGCGTCATAAACCACGCGTCCATCTTCCACCCCGGTCAGGCACCGAGCGCGTGGTAACCCCCATCGACGTGCACAACCTCACCCGTGGTGGCCGGGAACCAGTCGGACAGCAGCGCGCACACGGCCTTGCCGGCCGCCGACGTGTCGTGCAGGTCCCAACCGAGCGGGGCCCGGTTGGCCCAGGCGTCCTCGAACTGCTCGAAGCCCGGGATCGACTTGGCCGCCATCGTGCGCAGCGGGCCGGCCGACACCAGGTTGCTGCGGATGCCCTGCTTGCCGAGGTGCATCGCGAGGTAGCGGGAGGCGGACTCGAGGCCGGCCTTGGCGACACCCATCCAGTCGTAGACCGGCCACGCCTTGGTGGCGTCGAAGGTCAGGCCGACGATCCCCGAGCCGGGGGTGAGCAGCGGCAGGCAGGCGACCGCCAGCGACTGGTACGAGTACGTCGAGACCTGCAGCGCCTTGGCGACATCGTCCCACTGGGCGTTGAGGAACTCGCCGCCCAGCACGCTCTGCGGGCCGAACGCGATCGAGTGGACCACCCCGTCCAGGCCGTCGACGTGCTCGCGCACCTTGTCGGGCAGCGCGGCGAGGTGCTCCGGGTCGGTCACGTCGAGCTCGATGACCGGCGGCGGCGAGGGCAGGCGCTTCGCGATCCGCTCGACCAGGGACATCCGGCCGAAGCCGGTCAGCACGACGGTCGCGCCCTGCTCCTGGGCGATCTTGGCCACCGAGAAGGCGATCGAGGCGTCGGTGATCACACCGGTGACGAGCAGCCGCTTGCCGGCCAGCAATCCAGACACGGAAATTCGCTCCTGTTTTTGAAGAAAGGTCAGTGACCCATACCGAGGCCGCCGTCGACCGGGATCACGGCGCCGTTGATGTAGGCGGCGTTGTCCGACGCCAGGAAGGTGACCGCGGCCGCGACCTCGTCCGTACTGGCCAGGCGGCCCGCCGGAACGGCCTTGATGATCTCGGCCTGGCGCGCCTCGGGCAAAGCGGCCGTCATGTCGGTCTCGATGAACCCGGGCGCCACCACGTTCGCGGTGATGTTGCGGCTGCCCAGCTCACGGGTAATGCTGCGGGCCATGCCGACCAGTCCGGCCTTGCTCGCCGCGTAGTTCACCTGACCGGGGCCGCCGTACAGGCCGACCACCGACGAGATGAAGATCATCCGGCCCCACTTGGCGCGGAGCATCTTGGAGCTGGCCCGCTTGGCGACCCGGAACGCACCGGCCAGGTTGGTGTTGACCACCCGCTCGAACTGGTCGTCGCTCATCCGCAGCAGCAGCGTGTCGTCGGTGATGCCGGCGTTGGCCACGAGCACCTCGACCGGGCCGAGCTCCTTCTCCACCTCGGCGAACGCGGCGTCGACCGCGGCCGAGTCGGTGATGTCGCACTGCACGCCGAACAGCCCCTCGGGAGCGCCGCTGCCCCGGTGCGTCACGGCGACCCGGTCGCCCTGCTTCGCGAATGCCTGTGCGATGGCGAGGCCGATGCCCCGGTTGCCGCCAGTCACCAATACCGTGCGAGCCACGACGAACGCTCCTCATACCCAGGTAGGGGGTGCCGGTTGGCACCACAGGGTCACGACGGCGCCGCAACAGCGCCGTAACCTGCCGGGATGGAGACTATCGGCCCGGTGGGCCGACGCAATGCCACGGGGCCGCTGCGCCGGCTGGTCTGGCTTCAGGAGGTGCCGCGACCGACGCCCCGGCGTCGTTTTTGGGCGTACGCGCTTCCGCTCGGACTTCTGGCGCTGATCGGCCTGGGTTTCGCCGCCGCGGAGTACCTGGAGGACAACCGGGAACTGCCCGGCGTGGTGATCGGCATCATGGCGGTCGGCTCGGTGCTCCCGGTGGTGGTCACCGTGCGCCTGCCGATCTGGGCCTGGCGGCTCGCGTACCCGATGATGTTCCTCGGCGTGATCAACGCCGATCCGAAGGAATCCTGGCCGTGGAACGTCGTGCAGATCCTCGGCTTCCTGCTCGTCCTGGGCCGCCTCGCGGTCACCCAGAGTTCCGCGCTGACCGCCTGGGCGACCGCCCTGAGCCTGGTCCCGGTGTTCCTGTTCGCGAAGGACGCCAACGCCTGGGGTGCCGCCGTCCTGCTGGTGGCGATCGCCGCGCTGGGCGACATCCTCTACCGGCGGCGCCGCACCACGCAGCTGCTCGCCGAGAAGGAGGAGCTCACCGAGCTGGAGCGGGCGAAGCGGGCGGTGCTGGAGGAGCGCACCCGGATCGCCCGGGAGATGCACGACGTGGTCGCCCACCACATGTCGATGATCGCGGTCCGCGCCGAGACCGCCCCCTACCGCCTGCCCGACCTGCCGGACGACGCCAAACAGGAACTGGTGGGCATCGCGGTGGCCGCCCGCGAGGCGCTGACCGACATGCGCCGCCTGCTGGGCGTGCTGCGCGCCGAGCAGGCCGAGCCATCGAAGGAACCCCAGCCCACCCTGGCCGACATCGCGAAGTTGGTGACCACGGCCCGCGCCGCCGGCGTGGAGGTGGCCCTGCGGACCTCCGCACCTACGCCCTCCTCCCCGGCTGACATTTCGGAAATGTCGGTTGGGATCGGCGGAGCGGTCGGGCTGGCTGCTTACCGGATCGTGCAGGAAGCGCTGGCCAACGCCGCGCGGCACGCGCCCGGCGAGCCGGCGACGGTCGAGATCCGCGGCCTTCCCGACCGGCTGGAGTTGACCGTCCGCAACTCCCTCCGCCGCCCGGGCGACCGCCGGTCGTCCGCCGACCTGCCGCTCGCCGCTCTGCCGCCCGCCGGCGGTGGCCACGGCATCCTGGGGATGCGCGAGCGTGCGACGCTGCTCGACGGGACGCTGACCGCCGAGCCGGTCGGCTCCGAGTTCGTGGTGCACGCCGCCCTTCCCCTCTCCCCCCTCGCCCAGGAGCACGCATGATCAAGGTGCTGATCGCGGACGACCAGGCGATGGTCCGGCAGGGGTTCGGTGCCCTGCTCGGCGCCCAGCCGGACATCGTCGTCGTCGGCGACGCGGCCGACGGCGCGGCGGCCGTCAGCCAGGCCCGCGACCTCGCGCCCGACGTCGTGCTGATGGACATCCGGATGCCGGTGATGGACGGGCTCGAGGCGACCCGGCGGATCGGCGACGGGCCCAAGGTGCTCATCCTGACCACGTTCGACCTGGACGACTACGTCTATGAGGCGCTGCGCGCCGGGGCCAGCGGGTTCCTGCTCAAGGACGCCCCGGCCGCCGATCTGATCAACGCGGTGCGGGTGGTGGCGGCGGGCGAGGCCCTGCTCGCGCCGTCGGTGACCCGGCGGCTGATCGCCGAGTTCGCGACCCGACCGCAGCAGAACCGGCCCCGGCCGACCGCCCTGAACGCACTCACTCCGCGGGAGACCGACGTGCTGCGGCTGATCGCGCGCGGCCGGTCCAATTCCGAGATCGCCGACGACCTGGTGGTGGCCGAGCAGACGGTGAAGTCTCACATCGGACGGATCCTGGCCAAACTCCACCTGCGCGACCGCGCCCAGGCGGTGGTCTTCGCCTACGAGACCGGCCTCGTAGTACCTGGGTAGCACGCTCGAATGTGGACCGCGGGGTGACGACCGCGGGGGTTTCCCGGCCGGAATCTGCGGCCTATGCGAATCCTCCCGAGCGCCCTCGCCCTGGCCCTTCTCCTGCTCCCGCTGGCGGTCACCCCGGCCACCGCCGCCGCCCCGGCTGTCCGGCCCGCCCCGCGTTCGCAGGCGCCGGCGACCACCCGGGCCACCTTCGCCGAGGCCTACCGCGAGGCGGCCACTCAGATGCTGGCCACCGGCTGCCCCTACGCGACCTGGGCCGCGGCGGGCCGACACTTTCTGTTCTTCGACCCGGCGGGCGACGGAAAGACCGCCGAGGTGTTCGGCGACCTGGCCACCGCGTCGCGGATCGCGATCCTGGTGCCCGGCGTCGACACCACCCTGGCCGACTTCGACCGCGGCCTCGGCGGCGTGGC
Organism: Paractinoplanes toevensis; assembly: GCF_018332695.1. Lineage (GTDB taxonomy): Bacteria > Actinomycetota > Actinomycetes > Mycobacteriales > Micromonosporaceae > Actinoplanes > Actinoplanes toevensis. The sequence continues at coordinate 52,554 of NZ_BOQN01000131.1, read as the reverse complement.
CCGGCGCGCACCCGGCGTCCAGGGCCGCACCCTCTACCAGCAGCTCAGCAAGCGTGATCGGGACGTCGCGGTGATCAGCTGGCTCGGCTACGACCCGCCCGAGGGCATCGGCGTGGCCGCCGCCACGTACGGCCGGGCCCGCACCGGCGCTTCCGCCCTCACGGCTTTCGTCCGAAATCTCCGGCGGCAGCGCCCCACGGCGACCGTCACGCTCATCGGGCACAGCTACGGCGCGCTCGTAGTCGGGCTGGCCGCGCCGGACCTGCCCGAGGTGAGCGATCTGATCGCGCTCGGCTCCCCCGGCATGGGCGCCGGCCGGGCCGCCGATCTCGGCGGGGCGCACGTCTGGTCGGCGCTCGCCCCACATGACTGGATCCGCCGGATTCCGCAGATCCGACTCTTCGGGCTCGGACTCGGCAAGCGCCCCTCGTCGGCCGGCTTCGGTGCATCGTCCCTGCCCACGGACGGTGTCGACGGCCACGACTACTACCTCGTCGAGGGCAGTGCCACCCTGCGCGCGGTCACCGACGTAGTCCTGTCGGGTGGTCCTCGCCACGAGGAGCCGGGTCACGTTTCTTAAGTTGCGCTTAAGGGGTATTGTCTCCGACGGCCCCGATGCCCGACGACTTCACAGGAGGTGATCGCTGTGCGAGATAGCGATCCTCCTAGTCGTGGCCGGGCCGGTCGTCAGCCCGTCTGCTGACATCGATCCCGCCCCGCATTCCCGGTTCACACCGCTGTCAAGAGCGGTGCGACCGTCCCTGTCGTGTGCGCCGCGACGCTGGGATGCGTGGGTGCCGGCCGCGACGTGACCTGCGCGCTTCCATCGCCAGTCACCGAGCGGGAGACGTCTGCCATGAAGAACTTCATCGCACCCCTCAGCTTCACCCTCGCCGCCGCCTGGGTCGTCGTGCTGTTCATGCTCGTGCACAACAACCCCTAGGCCCTCGGCCTTACGGCAGCCGCGAGGTCCACACCAGACTCATCGCGGCCGCCACCAGCCCGAAGAGCAACGCCGCACCCGCGTACCACTGGGTCACCTCGCGTGCCTCGACCTTGTGGCCGATCGAGCTGCCCATGTCCTCGTACACCTTCTTGAGCTCGCTCACCGAGGCGGCCTCGTAGAAGTAGCCCTTGGTCTGGTCGGCCAGCTGCTGCAGCGACTGCCGGTCGACCGGCACCCGCTGCAGGTTGCCGCGGATGTCGACGACACCGGTGTCGGTGCCGAAGGCGATCGTCGACACCGGCACGTTGGCCTGCGACGCCGCCGTGGCCGCGTCCTCGATCGAGCGGCCCGACGTGCGGTAACCGTCGGACAGCAGCACGATCCGGGCCGGCGGGGCTCCGTCCGCACCGTCGGCCGGCACGGTGCGGATCGCGTCGAGCGAGGTGAACACGGCCTCACCGGTCGCGGTCGCCTCGGCCAGCGCCAGCCCGTCGATGCCCGAGATCACCGCGGACCGGTCCTTGGTCGGCGAGACCAGCACGTTCGCCGCCTTCGCGAACGACACGAGACCCAGGTTGTAGGTCGCCGGCAGCTCGTTCACGAACGCCTTGGCCGCCTCCTGCGCCGCCTCGATCCGGTTCGGCGCCACGTCGTCGGCCTCCATCGACAGCGACACGTCGATCGCCAGCATGACGGTGGCCCGCTCGAGCGGTTCCTGCTTGTCGATCGACGGCCGCGCCAGGGCGGAACCGAGGATGAACAGGCTCAGCAGGAACGCCGTCGCCGACACGTGCCGCCGCCAGCCCAGGCCCTTCGGGGCGAGGGTGCGCAGCAGGTCGACGTTGGTGAAGCGCATGGCGTAGGTGCGGCGCCGGAACTGCCGCCACACGTACGCGCCGGCCAGGGCGAGAACGGGCAGCAGCACCAGCAGCCACCACGGTTCCAGGAAACGGATCATCGGGTGGTCCCCCGGGTGCGTGCGTGTCGCTGGGCGGCCACGAAACGGACCATGTCCAGCAGCCAGTCGGTGTCGGTGCGCAAGCGCAGGTGGGCGGCGCCGGCCGCGCGCAGGGCACGGGCGATGGCACCGCGCTGCTCGGCCGCCGCCTCGGCGTAACGGCGTCGCAGTTTGGCGTCGGAGGTCTGCACCTCGTGCATCTCGCCGGTCTCCGGGTCGGCGAGGGCGAGCACGCCCACGTCGGGCAGCTCCAGCTCGCGCGGGTCGACCACCTCGATGGCCAGCACGTCGTGCCGCACGGCGAGCATGCGCACCGGGCGCGCCCAGCCGTCGACCGGCGCCATGAAGTCGGAGATGACCACGGCGACCCCGCGCCGGCGTGGTGGCCGGTTCAGCATGTCGACCAGCTCGCCCAGGTCGGTGCGGCCGGGCCGGATCTGGGTGCGGGCGATCGACCGCAGCAGGCCCTGCGCCTCCTTGCGGCCGGGCCGGGCCGGGAGCCGCACCATCGGCGCGGCGGCCGGCTCGGTGTTCTTCTTCCGGCCCTTGCCGAGCGAACCGGAGCCGGTGCCGACGACCGCGCCGATGCGGTTGCCGCCCCGGACGGTCAGGTGGGCCATCGCGGTGGCCGCCGCGACCACCAGGTCACGCTTGAGCCACTGCGCGGTGCCGAAGTCGAGGCTGGCCGACAGGTCGACCGCCAGCCACGTCTCCAACTCGCGGTCGGCGACCGTACGGCGCACGTGCGGCTGGGTGGTGCGGGCCGTCACCGGCCAGTCCATCCGGCGCACGTCGTCGCCCGGAAGGTATTCCCGGCTCTCGCCGGCCTCGCTGCCCGGGCCGGGGAGCAGACCGGCGTAATCGCCCTGGAGCAGGCCGTCCAGCTTGCGGGTGACGAGCAGCTGCAAGCGGCCCAGCACCGCCTCGGCCCGGGCCGCCCCCTCCAGCGCGGGTGCGTCGATGCCCGGCCCTAATGCTGAGCCGGCCATCCGCCACCTGCCTGGGGACCGGCGCTCACCGGGGCCGCCGCGGGCGGGCCACCGTTGGGCGAGGTGCCCTGCCGGGACGCCACCGACGGCATCGGGACGCTCTGCATGATCCGGGCCACGATGTGGTCGGCCGGGATGTCGTCGGCCAGGGCGTCGTAGCTGAGCACGAGCCGGTGGCGCAGGATGTCGGGCGCGATGTCCTGCAGGTCCTGCGGCAGGGCGTAGTCGCGGCCGCGCAGCAGGGCCAGGGCCCGGGTGGCCCGGACGATGCCGAGCGACGCGCGAGGGCTCGCGCCGTACTGGATGAGCGAGGCCACGTCGGGCATGCCGTGCTGGGCCGGGGCGCGGGTGGCCAGGACCAGCCGGACCGTGTAGTCGACCAGCGCGTTGTGCACGAACACCTGGTCGGCGCGGCGCTGCAGGCCGAGGAGGTCCTCCGGCGTGAAGATCGCCTTGGGCTCGGGCGGGCTGACCCCCATGCGGTAGACGATCTCGCGTTCCTCGGCGTCGGTCGGGTAGCCGACCAGGATCTTCATCAGGAAGCGGTCGCGCTGGGCCTCGGGCAGCGGGTAGACACCCTCCTGCTCGATCGGGTTCTGGGTGGCCATCACCAGGAACGGGTCGGGCACCCGGTGGGTCTGCCCGCCGATCGACACCTGGTGCTCGGCCATCACCTCGAGCAGCGCCGACTGCACCTTGGCCGGGGCGCGGTTGATCTCGTCGGCGAGCAGGAAGTTGACGAACACCGGGCCGAGCTCGACGTCGAATTTCTCACTGCTCTGCCGGTAGATCCGGGTGCCGACGATGTCGGCCGGAACCAGGTCGGGGGTGAACTGCACCCGGGAGAACGTGCCGCCGACGACCTTGGCAAGGGTCTCGACGGCCAGGGTCTTCGCCACGCCAGGAACGCCCTCGAGCAGGCAGTGCCCGCGCGCCAGCAGCGCCACGAACATGCGCTCGACCATTCTGTCCTGGCCGACGATCACCCGCTTGACCTCGAACATGGCGCGTTCCAGTTGGGTCGCGTCCTGTGCCGGGGGCACGGGCACGCCATTGGAGCTCGTCTCGGTCTCGGGCATGAGTGGCTGGGCCACCGGTCCTCCACAGCAGTCGCGGCTTGAAGCTGCTATCTAACCCTGCCGGCGCCAAGCCGACGAACAAGACTTACACGACCTGGCTGAAAGTGCGCTCGGTGTAGGCGTATTACGCGCTGTGGCCGGTCACCCGCCATGGCCCAGTCGTGTCGATCTTTCTCGCGATTAGCCGGAACGGGCACCGGAGCCGGGAGGATGCGCTTCTCCCGGAACCGTGTAACATTCGATCCGTCGCCGGGCGACTTCCCCCGTGGTCGCCCGGCGGCGCAAAAGCCTAGAGGTCTCTTGTCCGCAAAACCGCGGACCGGAGGCCTTTCGCATTTCTGCTCCGAGGCCGAGCCCCGGACGCCTCACGTTGCGAAGGGCCTACGCTTTCAGCGTGGCCGACGACGATCTCGCCCCTCAGTGCTCCGCCAAGGGGTGCCGAGCTGGGGCGGTGTGGGCTTTGCGCTGGAACAATCCGAAGTTGCACACGCCGGATTACCGCAAGGTCTGGCTCGCCTGTGATGACCACCGTGATTCCCTCAGCACCTTCCTCGACCTCCGCGGATTCCTGCGCGAAGTGACGGCCTTCGGTGCGATCTCCTAGGCTTCAGGTGTGACCGAGCCGCTTGCGCCCGACGCACTCACCCCATGGCCCGACACCGTCCAGTGGCGTCCGGTGTCCCCCAAGCTGATCACAGTGGAGTTGATCGCCCGCGCCATCTGGGTCGTCGTGCTGCTCACCGGCCTCGGCGTCGGCTGGTTCTTCGCCCCGCACTGGACGTGGGGCGCCGGCATGGCGGCGGTCGTCGGCTACGCGATCTGGCGGTCCATCGTCACCGTCCGGGCCGTCCGCGCCTGGGGCTATGCCGAGCGCGACCAGGACTTGCTCGTCCGGCACGGCCTGCTGATCCGGCGGCTGTCCATCGTCCCGTACGCCCGCATGCAGTTCGTGGACGTCACGGCCGGCCCGCTCGAACGCGCGTTCGGCCTGGCCACCGTCCAGCTGCACACCGCGTCCGCGGCCAGCGACGCCAAGGTGCCCGGTCTGCCGCCGGCCGAGGCGTCCCGGCTGCGCGACCGGCTCACCGCCCTCGGCGAGGACCGGGCCGAGGGACTGTGACCACCACTCCTCAGGAGCCGGTGACCGCCGAAGCAGAGCCACGGCGGCGACTCCACCCGCTCAGCCCGATCCTGCACGGCGCGAAGAGCATCGCGGTGGTGGTGGCCGCCCTGTCGTGGCAAACCCTCTCCCAGGTCGGTCTGGAGCGGTTCGCGATAGTCGTCCTGGTGCTCGCCCTCGGCGTCGTGATCTTCTCGCTGGTCGGCTGGCTGACCACCGGCTACCACGTGGTGGGCCGGGAGCTGCGCATCTCCGACGGTCTCATCTGGCGGCGCAACCGGGCCATCCCGCTCGAACGCCTCCAGGCCGTCGAACTCCGCCGCCCGCTGCTCGCCCAGCTCACCGGCCTCGCCGAGCTGCGCCTCGAGGTGGTCGGCGGCGGCAAGACCGAGGCGCCCCTGGCCTACCTGACGGTCCGGGACGCGGCCGCTCTGCGGGAACGGCTTCTCGCGCTCGCCGGGCGTACCCAAGCGGGGGAAGCGCAGGCCGGCGCCGGAGCGCAGGCCGCGGCAACCGGCGCGCCCACCCTCGAACATCCGCTGCTCCGGGTGGAGAACCGTGACCTGGTGATCAGCCAGCTGCTCACCCCGCAGGCGATCTTCCTGCCCCTCGGCATCGCGTTCGTGGTCATGCAGTTCGTGCTCGAGGCGCAGTGGACGTTCATCGGCATCGCCAGCACGGTGACCGCGATGGCCGGTGTGTTGCTGCAACCGGTCCGGCGGGTGCTGCAGGACTGGGATTTCCGGCTCGCCCGCGACCCCGGCGGCCGGCTCGTGGTGCGCTACGGGCTGCTGGAGACGCGCAGCCAGGTCGTGCCGCTCAACCGGGTCCAGTCGATCGGGGCCACCTGGCCGCTGCTGTGGCGCGGGCACAAGTGGCTGCACCTGCGGCTGGACATCGCCGGGTACGCGGGTGAGCCCGGCGGCGACAACAAGCGGTCCGATCGGCTGCTGCCGGTCGGCGATTTCGCCACCGCCCGGGCCCTGGTGTGGGACGTGCTGCCCGGCGTGGACCTGGCGACGCTGGCCACCTCACCGCCGCCGGCCCGGGCCCGCTGGCTGCACCCGTTCGCACTGCGCTACCTGGGCGCCGGCCTCACCCCCGAGGTCTTCGTGTCCCGGTGGGGGTTGCTCACCCGCGAGCTGAGCCTGGTGCCCTACGCCCGCCTGCAGAGCGTGCGGGTCGTGCAGGGCCCGCTGCAGCGCCGGCTGGGACTGGCCACGGTGTACGCGGACACCGCGGGCGGCCGGGCCGGGCAGGCCCGCGACCGGGACCTGGCCGAGGCGTGGGCGCTCGCCGAGCAACTCGCGGTCCGGGCCCGGCTCGCCCGCGCCTAAGCTCATGGCCATGGAGCTTCCGGAGTTCGCGCCCGGTACCAACGCCCGGGTGGAGTTGACCGTCACCGACGCCGACACGGCCCAGTCGCTCGGCTCGGGCGACGTGCCGGTGCTGGGCACGCCCCGGGTCCTCGCGCTCGCCGAGGCCGCCACGGTCGCCGCCACCGCCCGGCAGATGCCCGGCGGCATCACCACGGTCGGCACCCGGGCCGAGGTCGTGCACAGCGCGCCCACCCTGGTCGGCCGCACGGTCACCGCCCTGGCCACGCTCGCCAAAGTGGACGGGCGCAAGCTCCTCTTCGAGGTGGTGGTGCGCGACGGCGAGACGCTGGTCGCCGAGGTGCGGGTGGAGCGGGTGATCCTCGACCGGCAGCGCTTCATCGAGAAAGCCCTAGACCAGGGCTCCCCATCGGGCGATTAGCTCGTCGTTGGTGGGCATCGCGGTCGCGCCGCCCTGCCGCTCGCAGACCAGGCCGGCCACCGCGAGCGCGAACCGAACATTGCGCTGCCAGCCCTCCAGCCCGGCCGGGAAACCGTCGGCCAGCAGCCGGCGGATCAGGGCGCCCATCACCGAGTCGCCGGCCCCGGTCGCGTCCACGGCGTCCACCTTCGGCGCTGTGAGCATCGCGGTGCCGTCCTCGGCGGCCACCAAGGCGCCTTTGGAGCCCCAGGTGACCACGACGGCCTTGGCGCCCAGCTTGCGGATGTGCTCGGCTGCGGCGGCCGGCTCGGCGCCGTCGTAGAGCACGGCCGCGTCGGCGGAGCTCAGCTTCACCAGGTCGGCGGTCGCGAAGAACTCCTCGACGAGGTTCTTCGTGGTCTCGACGGCGGCCGCGTCGGGCAGCAGGGTGGGCCGGATGTTCGGGTCGAACACGCGCAGCGGGCCGGGGACGGCCCACGCGGCGCGGGCGGCGGAGACGAACGGCTCGCGCAGCAGGCAGATCGAGCCGGCGTAGACGACGTCGGCCGCGGCGATCTCGGCAGTGTCCAGGTCGGCCGGTTCGAGCAGGGTGTAGGACGGCGGCTCGCCGTAGAACGTGAAGGTCGGCTCGGCACCCTCGAACGTCGTCACGGCGAGGGTCGTGGGCGCCTGAACCCGCTTCACACCGCCGATGTGCACCCCGGCCGTGCGCAGGAAGGCGGCCAGCCGATCGCCGAGAACGTCGTTGCTGAGCGACCCGACATAGCGCACGTCGCCGCCGAGCCGGGTGGCCCCCACCGACACGTTGAGCGGCGCGCCGCCGATGGCCTGCCGGTAGATCAGCTCACCCTCGTGGTCGGCCTCCAGCAGATCGACCAGCGCCTCGCCCAGCACCACCGCGTACCCCATGCCGATCCCTTTCGCCGTGCCGAATCTCAGCCTAACCCCCGCCCGTTAGGTCCACTTTTGGCAGAATTTCACCATGCTGACCCACGCGCTGGCCCTCATTCTTCCCGTCACGATCATGTCCCCGGTGCCGCCGTCGGCCGGGACCTTCCAGCCCTTCCGCCCGGGCGCGACCGCGATCACCTACGACACCGCGGTGGTTCCGGCGGGCGCGACCGCCAAGGTCACCATCACCGAGACCGGGTACGGCACGGAGGTCCGCCTCGCCGTCACCGGCCTGCTCGCCGGCCACCCGTACGGCGCCCACCTGCACACCAACCCGTGCACGGCGGTGCCCGAGGAGGCCGGCCCGCACTACCAGAACCACCCCGACCCGGTCACCCCGTCGACCAACCCGGTGTACGCCAACCCGCGCAACGAGATCTGGCTCGACTTCACGGCCGACGCGACCGGCACCGCGACGTCGGCGGCGACCCACGGCTGGAATTTCCGCCCGGCCGCACCGCCGCGCTCCCTGGTCCTGCACGCCGAGCACACCCACACCGCGCCGGGCGAGGCAGGCAAGGCCGGAGCCCGGCTCGCCTGCCTCACGCTGTAGTCACTCCGGCAGGCGCGGCCCGGCCTCCCGCTGCGACGCCATCCACTGCTCGACCTCGCCCGACGACCGGGGCAGCCCGGCCGACAGGTTGCGGCAGCCGTCCGCGGTCACCACGACGTCGTCCTCGATCCGGACGCCCACGCCGCGCAGCTCGGCCGGCACCAACTCGTCCTCGGGCTGGAAGTACAGCCCCGGCTCGACGGTGAGCACGAAGCCCTCGGCCAGGGCGCCGTCCCGGTAGTTCTGGTTGCGGGCGTTCGAGCAGTCGTGCACGTCGATGCCGAGCATGTGGCCGAAACCGTGCAGGGTCCACCGGCGGTAGATCGTGCTCTTCTCGTCCATCGCCTCGTCCACGCTCACCGGGAGCAGATCGAGGTCGTGCAGGCCCTCGGCGAGCACCCGCATGCAGGTCCGGTGCACGTCCTTGAACTGCACGCCGGGCCGGATCGCGTCCATCCCAGCCTGCTGGGACGCGTGCACGATGTCGTAGACCTGACGCTGCAGCGGCGTGAAGGTGCCACTCACCGGCACCGTGCGGGTGACGTCGGCGGTGTAGAAGTTGTTGCCCTCGACGCCCATGTCCATGAGCAGCAGCTCGCCCGGCGTGGTGACACCGGTGTTGCGCACCCAGTGCAGGATCGTCGCGTGCGCGCCGGCGCCGACGATCGAGCCGTAGCCCACGTCGTTGCCGTCGTGCCGGGCACGCAGCCCGAACACCCCCTCGAGCAGCCGCTCGGAGACGCTGCGGTCGGCCGGCAGGACCCGGGCGACATCTTCGAAACCGCGCACGGTCGCGTCGATGGCGGCCTGCAGCTGGGCGATCTCCCACTCGTCCTTGACCAGCTTCAGCTCGGACAGCGTCCAGGCGAGCTCGCGGTCGCGCGGTTTGTCCTTGTCGGGCTCATAGGCCAGCACGGCCCGGTCGACATTGGCGTCGAACCCGCGCAGCACCCGGGTGCGCCCCGGCGCCGTGCCGGCCAGCATCGACCCGAGCTGCCCGAGCGGCGCGGTGCCCAGTCCCAGCTCGGTCGATTTCTCGGCGAGCGTGTGGGTGCGCCCGATCCACAGCTCGCCGTTGCGGCTGCGGAAGAACGCGTCGGTCTCCTTGGAGTTGCGCTGATGCGTGAAGAGCACCGCGTCATGCCCCGACCCGGTCGGCAGCAACACCAGAACGCTGTCCGGATCACGATCGCCGGTCAGGTAGAAGAAGTCACTACCGGGACGAAAGGGGTAATCCGTGTCATTGGCGCGAACCTTCTCATTGCCGCTGGGGATGATCAGCGTCTCCCCCGGGAACGCCGACGACAGCGCGGCCCGCCGCTTCTCATAGTTGGGCGCCTCGGCCCGAGGCGAGACGCTCAGCTCCTCATCCCGCCACCCACTGCGCATGAACTGCAGAAACGCCTCCGGAAAATCCGGGTCATGCGATTCGGTCTTGGGCGCTGCCGCGCTCTTCTCGGCCATCGTGCCTCCCGCTCCTCGGTCCGCCCACGACGTTACCGCCTGCCCCCGACAGGACGCAGACCCCCCAAGATCAAACCCATCCAGCCGTACGCACCACAGCCCCCCAACCGCACCACCCCGACCCGAAGACACCAGCGCGACGAAGGCGACCATCCGGGCCGCAGCGCGCCTTTCGCGCAGGGCGGCACGCTCCGCTCAAGGCGACGAACTTCGCCAGGGCGACGGGCTTCGCGAAAGGCGACGCCGCCCTTGAAGCGGCACCCCCGAGAGGCGACGCCTTCCGAGAGGGGACGCCCTCCACTGAGGTGGCGGGCCTTCCGGAGGAAGCGGCGCGCCCCTCCGCGTGCGGGACGGGCTCAGGGCGCCGGCGCGTAGTCCGAGACGGAGAAGCACTCGGCGGCCGACGGGTCGTCCTCGACGTTGATGATGACCTTGACCGGGCGGCCGTCCGCCGCGTAGCTGGTGGTCACCTGGGCGCCGTCGTCGGCCGCGGTCTGCGCCATCGCGCGCAACTCGGCCAGCGTGGGCACGTCGATCTCCTCGCCGTCCTGCCCGGCCGCCGGGCCGAGATCCACGTCGGCGCTCGGGGAGGCCTGCACCGTGGCGCCGATCCGGGCCGCCGACTCCACCGCCCCGGACCGGACGCTCACCCGGTACCGGCCGAGCGGGGACGCGTCGTCGCAGCCGCGGGTCATCGTGAAGCCGTAGGCCACCGGCTCGGTGAACGGCGGCGCCGACTCGGCCACCACCGCCGCCGGGGCCGAGGCGGAAGCGCTGCTCCAGGTCGGGCTCGCCGTATGCGAGGTGCACCCACCGAGCACCGCCACCAGGGCGATCCCGCCGCCCAGGGCCAAACCGAGCCGCACCACTGCCTCCACCGCACGCCAACGCGAAAAAGTTCCGCGTGCGGCGCAATGTAGCGCAGCCGCGCCGCAACCTCCCAGGCTGGTCGCCCGAATAATCCCTTTAGCCAGGTATGGTGCGGGCGTGAACACATGCAGCCGACGGACCTTCGTCCTCGGCGGCCTCGGCGCGATCACCGGGCGCGGCGCCACGCCGTACCCCTTCTCTCTCGGCATCGCCTCCGGCGACCCGGCGCCGGACAGCGTGGTCCTCTGGACCCGCCTGGCCCCCTCCCCGCTGGCCGCCGACGGGCACGGCGGCATGCCGGCCGCCGATGTGGCCGTCGAGTGGCAGGTGTCCACCACCGCGTCGTTCGGCAAGCTCGTGGCCTCCGGCACGGCAACCGCCCGGCACCGCGACGCGCACACCGTCCACGTGGTAGCCGGCGGCCTGGCCCCCGACACCGAGTACCACTACCGCTTCCGCGCCCAGGGACACCTCTCCCTCGCGGGCCGGACCCGCACCACACCCCCACCGCACACCGCCGGCCGCGACCTGGTGATGCTCTTCGCCTCGTGCGCGAACTTCGAGGCCGGCTACTTCACGGCGTACCGGCGGATGGCCGAGGAACGACCCGACCTGATCCTGCACCTGGGCGACTACATCTACGAGGGCGCCGGCAAGCCCGACCACACCCGCAAGCACCTGGGCCCCGAGATCGTCACCCTGGCCGGCTACCGGCGCCGGTACGGGCAGTACAAGACCGACCCCGACCTGCAGGCCGCGCACGCGAGCGCACCCTGGCTGGTCGTGCCGGACGACCACGACGTCGAGGACGACTTCGCCGGCCGGACCCGCCTGGACAACATCCCGGCCCTGTCCGCCACCGGTTGGCGGGCCAGGTGGACCGCCGCCTACCGTGCCTACTACGAGCACCTGCCGCTACGCCCGAGCGCCGCCCCGACCGGCAACGGCATGCGGCTCTATCGCCGGCTCCACTGGGGCCGGCTGGCCACCTTCCACCTGCTGGACACCCGCCAGTTCCGAGCCGCCCAGGCCTGCGGCGGCGGCTGGAAGACGTGCGCCGAAGCGAACCGCCCCGACCGCAGCCTGCTGGGCGCCGCCCAGGAGCGTTGGCTCCTCGACGGCCTGGCACAGCATCACGGCACCTGGGACCTGATCGGCCAGCAGGTGTTCTTCGCCCGCCAGTTGACCGCCCGGGGCACCGCCAACATGGACGCCTGGGACGGCTACCGAACATCCCGCGATCGCCTCCAACAGGGCTGGCAGGACCGGTCGGTGCGAAACCCGGTGGTCCTGACCGGCGACATCCACACCGCGTGGGCCAACGACCTGAAGTCGGACTACGCCAACCCCGCCGCCCCGACGATCGGCACCGAACTGGTCTGCACGTCGATCACCTCACGCGGCGACGGCTCCCCAGCCACCACGATCCCCATCAAGGCGGCGAACCCCCACCTGCGCTTCTACTCGGACCGCCGCGGCTACGTTCGCACCACCATCACGCCGACCCAGCTCAGGGCCGACTTCCGCGGCATCGACGCGGTCAGCCACCCAGGCGCCGCCGTCCGCACCGTCGGTTCTTTCGCCATCCTCGACGGCCGGCCCGGAGTCCACCCGCTCTAGGCGTTTCGTCGCGAACTTGTTGATTTTCTGTAGCCACCGAGCTGGAGATCCACAAGATCCACGACTCAGTGCGAGAGGCGCAGGGACGGGCTCTCGTGCTGGCGCCCATTCCACCGGCCTCTCGCCGTAGCCGCCGCTTATCCCCTCGCACCGCTCGGCACAGCGGCAACCAGGGCGACCGCCGACGCGTGGCCTCCATCGCCAACGCGACCGCACGGCCTGCCATTGCCACCGCGCAGCCGTCATCACCGCGGCGGCGCTGCCCCCGACCATCACGCGCCACCTGCTACCGCTGCCGCCACCTGCTACCGCTGCCGCCACCCGCCACCGCTATCGCGTGGCCGCCAACACCACGGCGGTGCTGCCCCGCCCACCGCCGCGCGGCGCCGAACGGCCGCGCATGAGCCGGGCGGGCCCGCCCGGCTGGGGTGGACGGAGGGTTAGTCCCGCGCTGCGAGACCGAGTGCCACGGAACTCGTTCTACGGCGTACCGAAAAGGGAGCGCAGGCGAAATCTCTAGAGGTCGGCGACGAAGACCGCTACCGAGCGGGCGGGGACGGTCAGGACGCCGGCGGCGGCTGCGGCGGTTCGTAGCGCCGGGTCGGCGGAGGCTGCCTGGTCGGGGTGGGGTTTCAGGTCGAAGCGGGACAGGGCCGGGACGTGCTGGGTGGTGGGGTGCTCGGTGGCGTTGAAGACCGTTACCAGCTGCCGCCAGCGCGGGTCCAGGCCGGTGCCGTCGAGGCACATCACGATCACGCCGGGGGTCTCGTCGGGGCCGCTCAGTGGGAACGTCAGGCGGCGTTGCACCTCCTCGGCGGTGGGCAGGCCGAAGACCGGTGAGGAGCGGCGGATGCGGAGCAGCTCGCGGTAGCGCTCGGCGGTCATCGCGATCAGCTCGGGCGGCGGGACCAGCGACTCGTCGGCCAGCAGCGGGCGGGCGAAGTGCCACTTGTCCTCGTTGTCGCGGGCCGGCGGGAGGCCCAGGCCGAAACCGTTGCCCTGTTTCGGGTTCCAGCGGATCTGGTTGAACCAGTCGCCCGAGTCGAACGAGTTGCGGTCGAGCGATTTGGACCGCAACCGCTCGCTGCCCAGTGCCATGAAGCCGATGCCCTGGCCGAGGACCACGATCGACAGGGCGAGGATCTGCAGGCGGGCGCGGTCGATCGGGGCGGTGTCGCGGGGCAGCTTGAAGGCCAGGGCGTCGTAGAGGATCTCGTTGTCGTGCGCGTCGACGTAGTTGATCGTCTCGGCCGGCGTGAGGGCGTAGCCGCTGGGTGAGCCGTTGTAGTCGATCTGGGCGCCGCTCTGCTCGGCCCCGGAGTGGGTGACGAAACGGTAGGTGGACAGGGCGCCGGCCAGGCCGACCTTGATCTTGTCGTGCAGCCAGAGCGGGGTGTTCGAGCCGAGGCCGCTGGCGAAGCCCTGCTCGGTGGGGTCGCCGAAGGAGCCGCCGCCGCGGACCGCGTCGCGCAGCCGGTCGTTGAACGTCCCGATCCCGGTGCCGGCCATGTTGACCTGGGTGGCCTGGGCGAACCGGGCGTCGTAGGCGACCTCGCCGAAGTTCCAGCCCTCGCCGTACAGATAGATGTCCTTGCCCTCGGGCAGGTGGTCGAGGGCGACCCGCACCTCGAGGATGTTGGCCCGCGGATGGTGGCCCATCAGGTCGAAGCGGAAGCCGTCGATCTTGTACTCCCGGGCCCAGGTGACGATCGAGTCGACCACGAGCCGACCCATCATCATGTGCTCGGTCGCGGTGTTGGGGCAGCAGGTGGATTCGGCCGTGCTGCCGTCGGACAGCTGCCGGTAGTAGTAGCCGGGCACGACCCGGTCGAGGACGCTGAGCCGGTGCAGCCCGTCCTCCATGGTGTGGTTGTAGACCACGTCCATGATCACGCGCAGCCCGGCGTCGTTGAGCGCGGCCACCATCTTGCGGAACTCGATGATGCGGGCCGGGCCGGACGGGTCGGTGCTGAAGCTGCCCTCGGGTGCGGTGTAGTGCCACGGGTCGTAACCCCAGTTGAAGCCGTCCCGCTCGGCGACGGCCATCACGGCCCGCTGCTGCTCCTCCGAGTCGGGCGGGAACGACGCCAGGTCGCAGGCGGGCAGCTGCTGGTCGGCACGGCGGTCGGGCACGGTGGCGAAGTCGAACGCGGGCAGCAGATGCAGGTGGGTGAGGCCGGCGTCGGCGAGCGAGCGCAGGTGCCGCATGCAGGCCGCGTCGGAGCGGGTGAACGCGGCGTAGGTGCCGCGCTCGAGGGCCGGCAGCGAGTGGTCGAAGATCGAGAACTCGCGGATGGAGACCTCGGCGATCTGCATCCGGGCGGGCGCGACCAGCGGCGGCTTGGCCAGGGTGTCCCAGCCGGGCGGGGCCAGCTCGGGGTCGGCCAGGTCGACGAGCAGGCTGTGGGTGGAGTCGGCGGCCAGGCCGAGCGAGTAGGGGTCGGTGACGCTGGTGGTGACGATGCGCTGGGCGGCCGGGTGCCACACCTCGACCCGGTAGCGGTAGTAGCGGCCGAGCCACTTGCGCTTGCCGGCGATCGTCCAGACGCCGGTGACCGCGTCCCGGTCCATCGGCAACACCTTGGGCTCCTCGCCGGGGGCCCGGAACAACTCCAGCTCGACCGTGCGCGCGGTGGGCGCCCACACCGACAGCTGCGGCCGGTCGTCGGCCATCACCGTGCCGAGTTCGGCGTCGGCGGCATCGGCGTAAAGATCATCAAGAACACCCGGCAGCTGTACGCCGGTGACCGCGCTGACCCGGCCCTCCGCGTCCCGCCCGGCGACCAGCACCTGGCCACGCAGCAGATAGCCCAGGGCGGCGTCGCCGAGCTCGCGCACCGAGAACGCGCGATAGGCCCGCAGGTGCGGGAAGCGCCGGCTCTGCGCCTGGAACAGCCCGCCGGGCCGTGGGGTGAGCGGCAGCGTGGTGAACTCGCCGATCAGCTCGTCACCGGCCCGCCGGACCGTGCCGTTGACCGAGGCGACCAGGGTGAACGTGCCGGCCCGCTCGGCGAAGCTCTCGGGCAGCGCGATCGTGGTGCGGTCGAGGAAGACGGCCAACTGGCGGGCCGGGTCGAGCTCGGGGCCGAGCGTGCCGAGGTCGGGCCGGACCGGTGCGACGGTGCCGGCGAGCAGCCACACCTCGCGCGCGATGGTGAGATCGAGCCGCTGGTCGTCGGCGACGTCCTTGGTGTCGCCGCGGTGCAGCACGAAGCGCAGGCCGGCCGCGTCGGGCCGGACCGGGACGCGGAACACGGCCCCGAACGCGTCGTAGGTGGCCGGGTGGATCGGCTGATCCCAGACCGGTCTCTTCGGGGTGCCCTCCCAGGCGTGCAGACCCCACCCGGCGTAGTCGCCACCCGGCCGGCGGTAGTGGATCACCACGTCGTCGTGCTCGGCCGCCGGCATCGGCGTCGGCGGCTCGAGGTAGACGCCCGGGTCGCCGGGTCGCAGCCAGATCTCCGGCGTGATCGAGGGGTCGATGTGGCGGTCCTCGTCGACGTCCTTGACGCCGGCGTGGTCGACCAGCACGAAGCCGACGTCGCGGGCACCCTCGGCCAGCCGCACCCAGGCGAACCGGCCGTAGGCGTCCTCACCGGCGAACGGCGCACCGCCGGGGTAACTCGTGTCCTGCCCGGGCGCGAGATCGCCCCACGCGTGCAGCCACCACGCGCCGTACTCCCCGTCGGGGCGGGTGTAGTGCACGACCAGCCACTGCGAGCGGCCGCGGGTGGCAGTGGGCGCGGTGGGTGCGATCTCGATCGTCGTCACCGGGCCATCCTCGCACCGGGGTACGACGATTTCAGTGCGTCGAGATCACAGTGGTAATACGAGGTCCGGTTGCGTCCATTCGCATCAGATAGTGGAATTGTCCGCCCGAGAGCCCGTTGCCGGAGCTGTCCAGATATTCCCATTCGACGGCGACCAGCATCAGCGCCGACGACAGCTGCTGCACATCGAGCAGCTGTGCATGGGCGGCCACGACCTGCTGCTCACGGTAGGTGGGTGCGGCGCCCAGGAAGGACAGGGCGACCGCGGCCGGAGAGGTGAACGTGAAACTGTACGAGTCGGCGACTACCATCCCGGGCAGCGCGTAGCAGCCGGCCACCGCCGCGACATCGCCGGTGGTCAGCGCGGCACCGTAGTGATCGAAGAAGTCCGTCAACTCGGCAAGATCGATCGGGGTCTTCACGGGTCGCCGTGTGCCCGATCCGACACGGGGGTAAACACGAAGTGCGCGGAGCGGCTAACGTGTCGAACCTGACCGGCCACGGAAAGGCCCGCGAATCGGCATGAAGGTGCTTTTCCTCATCAATGATGCCTTCGGCATCGGCGGAACCATCAAGACGACGTTCAATCTGGGCGCCGCGCTTGCGGCGCGCGGGCACGAGGTCGAGGTCCTGAGCACCGTACGCCACCGCGACGTGCCGAAACTCCCGGTCGACCCGGCGATCCGCCTGATGTCGCTGGTGGAGAGCCGCACGGGCCACCCCGACTACGAGGCGGACGCACCCGGCCGCGGCGTGGAACCCCGGGTCTACCCGATGTCGGACTTCCGTGCTCGCGACTACGACCGGCACGTCGAGCAGCGCTACCGCGCCTACCTGCGCGGCTCGGACGCCGACGTGATCATCGCGACCAGGCCCGGCCTGATCGCGTACACGGCCGCCTTCGCACCCCGGCACATCGTGCGGATCGGGCAGGAACACCTGGTCCGTGGCCAACACCGCAAGGCGCTCCGCGAGCTCATGCCGCGCTATCTGCGAAAACTGGACGCCTTCGTCACGGTGTCCCAGCACGACGCCGACGACTACCGCGCTCACCTGCGCTTACGCCGTACCCGTCTGCTGTTCATCCCGAACGGCGTGCCCGCACCCACCGTGCCGCCCTCGCACGGGCGAGCGAAGCTCGTCGTGGCGGCCGGCCGCCTGATCGCGAGCAAGCGGTACGACGTGCTGATCCGCGCGTTCGCCAAGGTCGCGGCCGAGCGGCCGGACTGGCAACTGCGGATCTACGGCGACGGCAAGGAGACGCCGGCGTTGCGGGCCCTCGTGCTCGAGCTCGGCCTGCACAACCACGTGCGGATGATGGGGCAATATTCGCCGATCGAGCCGGAGTGGGCGAAAGGTTCGATCGCCGCGGTCTCGGCCGACCGGGAACCGTTCGGCATGACGCTGGTCGAGGCCATGCGGTGCGGGGTGCCGGTGGTGAGCACGGACGCGCCGCACGGGCCCGGCGAGATCCTGCGGCACGGCGAGGACGGCCTGCTCACACCGGTCGGCGACCCGGACGCGATGGGCGACGCCCTGCTCCGGCTGATCAACGACGACGAGTTGCGCCGGTCGATGTCGGCGGCGGCGCTGGTCAACTCCGCCCGCTACGATCCGGCCCCGATCGCCGAGCAGTACGAACGCCTGTTCACCGAGATCTCCGCCAAGAAGCGGAAGCCCTGGCGCCGCCGTCCGCCAGTGGAAGCGCTCGGCCCCGCGCCCACCGATACCCAGCCCACGCTCGACTGGGACGGCCTCGCTCCGTTGCCCGACGGCGTCACGGTGAGCAAGTCGGGCCGGCTCGAGAAGGACGGCGTGCCGGTGATCGCCGGCCTGCGGGACACCCGGCACCTCCTCGACGGCCCGGTCGGCCAGCGGATCCAGCTCCCCTACCGCACCCAGGACGGCTGGATGGCCGTCCGCATCTGGGACCAGCCGGTGTACGCCGAGGTCGGCGACATCAGCACCGACACGGACGGCATTCATCTGACCGGCCGTCTCCACGGCGCGATGTTTGACGACCCCCGTCTCGAGGCACAGGACGGGAAGGACATCCGAAAGCTCACGGTGACGACCGACGGTCTCGATTTCCGGGCCTCGATCGCCTCGCTGCCCATCGGCATCTGGACCCTGCGGCTGCGCCATGCCGCCACCGCGGAGCCCGTGACCCTGGGAAGATTCCGGGACGACATCGTCGACAAGCGGACCGCTTTCGTCCTGCCGGCCACCACCGTGCGTGGCGCAAAACTCCAACCGGGCTACACGGAAAGTAACGATTTCACGATCCGGGTGACCGCCTGACCCCGCCTTGCGCGGGCTTACAAGACGGACGTACGGTTTACGGGAAACGTGAACCGAGAGTTAGGTTTGCCTAACTCCCGGGGCGCCGGTACCGGTGCGAAAGACTTGACCGCACAGTCGCTGGGTGAAGGAGATGACGTGGCCAGCCTCGACACCTTTGGTGCGAAGAGCGAGCTACGCGTCGGAGACGCGAGCTACGAAATTTTCACGATCGACAAGGTCGAGGGGCACGCCCGCCTGCCCTACTCCTTGAAGATCCTGCTGGAGAACCTGTTGCGGACCGAGGACGGCGCGAACATCACCGCCGACCACATCCGCGCCCTCGGCGGCTGGGACCAGACCGCCGACCCCAGCGTCGAGATCCAGTTCACCCCGGCGCGGGTGCTGATGCAGGACTTCACCGGCGTTCCCTGCGTGGTCGACCTGGCCACCATGCGTGAGGCCGTGAAGGAACTGGGCGGTGACCCCACCAAGGTCAACCCGCTGGCCCCGGCCGAGCTGGTCATCGACCACTCGGTCATCGCCGACCTGTTCGGCCGCGAGGACGCCTTCGCCCGCAACGTCGAGCTGGAGTACCAGCGCAACCGCGAGCGCTACCAGTTCCTGCGCTGGGGCCAGACCGCGTTCAACGAGTTCAAGGTGGTCCCGCCGGGCACCGGCATCGTGCACCAGGTCAACATCGAGTATCTGGCCCGCACGATCATGGAACGGAATGGCCAGGCCTACCCCGACACGGTCGTCGGCACCGACTCGCACACCACCATGGTCAACGGCCTGGGCGTGCTGGGCTGGGGCGTCGGCGGCATCGAGGCCGAGGCCGCCATGCTGGGCCAGCCGGTCAGCATGCTGATCCCGCGGGTCGTCGGCTTCAAGCTGTCCGGCGAGATGCCGGCCGGCACCACCGCCACCGACCTGGTGCTCACGATCACCGAGATGCTCCGCGAGCACGGCGTGGTCAGCAAGTTCGTCGAATTCTACGGCCCCGGCGTCACCGCCGTGCCGCTGGCGAACCGGGCCACCATCGGCAACATGTCGCCGGAGTACGGCTCGACCGCCGCGATCTTCCCGATCGACGACGAGACCATCAAGTACCTCAAGCTGACCGGCCGCAGCGAGCAGCAGGTCGCCCTGGTCGAGGCGTACGCGAAGCGGCAGGGCCTCTGGCTCGACCCGAACGCCGAGCCCGACTTCTCGGAGAAGCTCGAACTCGACCTGTCGACGATCGTCCCGTCGCTGGCCGGCCCGAAGCGCCCGCAGGACCGCGTCCCGCTCGACCGGGCCAAGAGCATGTTCCGCGACGCGCTCGGCAACTACGTGCAGCCCAACGGCCACGCCGACGAGGCGAGCGAGGAGTCGTTCCCGGCCAGCGACCCGCCGGCCAACGACGTCGACGACGCCACCGACAAGCCGCACATGTTCAGCGCCGCCGACAACTCCGAGGGCCGCCCCTCCAAGCCCACCCGGGTGGTGGCTGAGGACGGCACCGAGTTCGAACTGGACCACGGCTTCGTCGGCATCGCCGCCATCACGTCCTGCACGAACACGTCGAACCCGCAGGTCATGATCGGTGCGGCGCTGCTCGCCCGAAACGCCGTCGAGCGGGGCCTGACCCGCAAGCCGTGGGTCAAGACGACCCTGGCGCCGGGTTCCAAGGTGGTCATGGACTACTACGAGCGGGCCGGCCTCACGCCATACCTCGACAAGCTCGGGTTCAACCTGGTCGGTTACGGCTGCACCACCTGCATCGGCAACTCCGGCCCGCTGCCCGAGGAGATCTCGGCCGCGGTCAACGAGGCCGACCTCACCGCGGTCAGCGTGCTCTCCGGCAACCGCAACTTCGAGGGCCGGATCAACCCCGACATCAAGATGAACTACCTGGCCTCGCCGCCGCTGGTGGTCGCGTACGCGCTGGCCGGCACGATGGACCTGGACATCACCACCGAGCCGCTCGGCACCGGCTCGGACGGCCAGCCCGTCTTCCTCTCCGACATCTGGCCCAGCGCCAAGGAGATCGACGACACCATCGCCACGGCGATCGGCGCGACCGGCTTCGCCACCGCCTACCAGGACGTCTTCGCCGGCGACGAGCAGTGGCAGTCGCTGCCCACCCCCGAGGGCAAGACCTTCGACTGGGCCGACGACTCGACGTACGTCCGGAAGCCCCCGTACTTCGAGGGCATGCAGGCGTCGCCGTCCCCGGTCCAGGACATCAGCGGTGCCCGGGTGCTGGCCAAGCTGGGTGACTCGGTGACCACCGACCACATCTCACCGGCCAGCTCGATCAAGGCCGACTCCCCGGCCGGTAAATACCTGGCCGAGCACGGCGTCCCGCGGCACGAGTTCAACAGCTACGGCTCCCGCCGCGGCAACCACGAGGTCATGATCCGCGGCACGTTCGCCAACATCCGGCTGCGCAACCAGCTGGTGCCGGGCGTCGAGGGCGGCTTCACGATCAACCACCTGACCGGCGACCAGAGCACGATCTATGACGCGTCGGTGGCCTACCAGGAGGCGGGCATCCCGCTGGTCATCCTGGCCGGCAAGGAGTACGGCTCGGGCTCGTCGCGCGACTGGGCGGCCAAGGGCACGATGCTGCTGGGCGTGCGCGCGGTCATCGCCGAGAGCTACGAGCGCATCCACCGCTCCAACCTGATCGGCATGGGCGTGCTGCCGCTGCAGTTCCCGCCGAAGACCAACGCCGAGTCGCTGGGCCTGACCGGCACGGAGACCTTCACCATCACCGGCGTCACGGCGCTGAACGACGGCGAGATCCCCGGCACGGTCAAGGTCCGCACGGACACCGGTGTCGAGTTCGACGCCGACGTCCGCATCGACACCCCCGGCGAGGCGGACTACTACCGCAACGGCGGCATCCTCCAGTACGTCCTCCGCAAGATGATCAACAGCTGATCGACCAGCCCGGAACGCCCCGTCCTCCCCACCGGAGGGCGGGGCGTTCGGCATTCCGCCGAGCGCAGCCCGGCGCTGATCAGGGGACGTGGGTCATCAGAACGCGCCCGGATGAGAGTCGGACGAGGGCGGGTGAATAGGCTTCGGGAATGGATGACAACACGGTGCTGAGCCGGATCCACGGCTTGGTCGATGAGGAACACAAGCTGCGTGGGCAGCTCGGCCGCGGCGAGATCAGCTCGGACGAGGAGCACGCCCGGCTCAAGGAGCTCGAGGAAGCGCTGGACCAGTGCTGGGACCTGCTGCGCCGGCGCCGGGCCGCCCGTGAGGTGGGCAACGACCCGAACGCCGAGCAGGCCCACAGCATCGGCGAGGTCGAGGGCTACATCCAGTGACCTGAGGTCTGCGAGGCGGGCCGCTAGCGAAGGCCCGCCTCGTAGAGAAGGCGTTCGAGCAGCTCGTCGGCGTCCACCCGGAGCCCGCGCTGGGTGAACCAGCCGGCCACGTTGCGTACGTCGCGGGCGATGAAGTCGGCACCCTGCGGATTGGCGACCACGTCGACGATCTGCGGCAGGTCGATGAGCACCAGCCGGTCCCCGTGCACCAGCGTGTTGTACGGCGACAGGTCGCCGTGCGCCACCTGCGCGCGGGCCAGCACCGACAGCGCGTCGGTCATCTGCTGCCACAGGTCGGCCAGCTGGTCGGGCTCGGCCCGCACCTGGGCGAGCCGGGGTGCCGCCTCGCCGGTCGCCCAGTCACCGATGAACTCGAGCATCAGCTCGGTACCGATGAGCTGCACCGGGTAGGGCACCCGGACCAGCCCGCTGGCCTGCCCGATCGCCCACAGGTGGCTGAGCGCGCCGAACTCGGCGACCGCCCACTGCCCGGCGATCATCTCCTTGCCGAACGAACTGCGGTTGGTCATGGCCCGCATCTCCCGGGACCGCCGGACCCGGCGGCCTTCGAGATAGCCGGCGTCGCGGTGGAACATCCGGTGGTCGCCGTCGCGGTAGCGCTTGGCGGCCAGCATGCTGACCTTGTCGGTGCCCGGCACGTGCCGCCGGACCAGGAAGACGTCGGCTTCTTTGCCGGTCTTGAGCATGCCCAGCTCGTCGTCGACCGCGGCGTGCTCGGTGCGGACCCACTCGGGGCGGGGCTCGGGACCGTGCAGGGCACCGTCCCAGGTCGACCATTTGTCGCCGGTCTCGGGCAGATCAGGGTCTTCGGCGAGCCGCGGCTCGAGCCGGCCCCGCTTCAGGAAGTCAGAATCGTCGTCGTCGAACTTGCGCCGGCCACGGCGCATGGTTTCGTGCTCTCGCACTGGAGGGTCTCCTCGGAGAAGAAAGAAAGGGTCTGACGCTGGGCAGCAGGCATCACAAAGACAGCCACGGTCTGCACCCCCTTCTTCTCCAGTGCTTCAGACGTACGTGAAAAACGTAGCAAGCCGCGCAACTCAATTAATTACTGTGCCGCCATGATCGCGGAGAGGCCCTGGATCACGTTGCCCACCGCGCGGGTCGGCGCGAACCGGTTGTCCACCCACTCCCGCCCGCGATGCAGCCACACGCTGGGCAGACCCATCGCGGCCGCGCCGCCGATGTCGGCCTCCGGGCTATCGCCCACCACCCAGGCACCGCCGAGCCGCATCCGCACCTTCTGCGCGGCGAGCGCGAAGATCCGCGGGTTGGGCTTGCTCACCCCGGCCTGCTCGGAGATCACCCAATCGGCGACGTACCGATCCAGGCCGGTGCGCCGGATCCGGCTGTCCTGCCGGTCGGTCTGCCCGTTGGTGACCACCACCGGGACGAGGCCGGCGTCGGCGGCGATCTGCAGCGCGCAGCCCACCATCGGGTCGAGACGCTCGAACGCGAGCGGCCCCTCGTGCAGTTCTTCCAGGAGATCGATCGAGGGAATGTTGAGCCGGTAGCGGTCCCGGATCAGGTCGGCCAGGTCCCACCGGGCCGTCAGACCATCGGCATCAACGGAGAGTAACCAATCGAGATCGTCCTGTGGCGCCCCGATCTCGTCCAGGAATCCCTTCGCCCACAGCCTGAACGCACCGCTGCGGTCGAGCAGGGTGTCGTCGAGAGCCATCAGGACGAGAGGCACCCGCGCACTTTACGTGAGCGAGGACTAAAGCGAACAGTCCAGGACTGTTAACAACTTCCGGTCCGGATGGTTGATTTCGCATCATCCGGTCGGGGTCGTCCGCCCGGCTGGCAAGACGTACGTACGGATTGCATTGGAAAGCGCCTGCGTGACACGATCCAGAGCGTGCCCAGAGTAAGCCAGGACCAGCTGGAGGCGAGACGCCACGAGATCCTCGCGGCGGCCCGCGACTGCTTCGCGCGGTTCGGTTACGAGGGCGCCACGGTCCGCCGTCTGGAGGACGCCACCGGCCTGTCCCGCGGCGCGATTTTCCACCATTTTCGCGACAAGGAGTCGCTGTTCCTGGCCGTGGCCGAGGACGACGCCGCCGCCATGGTCGAGACCGTGGCCCGCAACGGCCTGGTCCAGGTGATGCGTGACCTGCTCGCGCGGGCCGGCAACAGCGACGGCGACACGGCCGGCTGGCTCGGCACCCAGCTCGAGGTGTCCCGCCGGCTGCGCACCGACCCGCAGTTCGCCAAGCGCTGGGCCGAGCGGGCCGCCGCCATCGCCGACGCCACCCGCGGCCGTCTGCAGCGCCAGCGCGACGCCGGCGTGCTCCGCGACGACGTGCCGGTCGAGGTGCTCACCCAGTTCCTCGAGCTCGCCTACGACGGCCTTGTCCTCCACCTGGCCACCGGCCGCCCACCCGGAGAGCTGAGCCGCGTCCTCGACGTGGTGGAAGAGGCTGTCCGCCGGGCTTAGGCCCGACCGTTGCATCGACCTGCACAATGAGGCCATGCAGGACACCTGGGGGGTTCCCGGCCCGGTCTTCATCCGCCTCTACGTCGTAGCCCTGGTCGTCGTCGCGGTGGGTTACTTCATCCACCGCAAGATCCGGTTCCGGGGTACGCCCGACCCGCAGATCGGCAATCTCGGCCCGCAGCAGGTCGCCTACCTCAACGGCGGCGACCGGCTGGCCGTCTACGCCGCGCTCGGCGGCCTGCGCGCGGCCGGCCTGATCGGCACCGGCCCGCAGCACACCCTGGTGCAGACCGGCCCGCTCGCGGCCGGTGTCACCCCGCTCGACGCCGCCATCCACAATGCCGCCGGCCGTCAGGTCCGCTCCCGCGACGTCGGCAGCGACCAGTGGGTGCGCTCGGCGCTCGACCAGCTCCGCGAGGGTCTCGAACGGCGCGGCCTGGCGGTCAGCCGGTCCGACCTGCGGGCCCTGCGCCTCTGGTCGCTCGCGGTCGGCACGCTGCTGGTCATCGGCGTCCTGCGGGCCATCGCCGGCTCGCAGAACAACAAGCCGATCGGCTTCCTCGCGCTGGCGATGTTCTTCACGCTGGTGGTGCTCGTGGTCATCTCGAAGACCTCGCGGACCGCCACGGTCGCCGCCCAGCAGGGCATGCGCGAACTACGCACCCGGCACGGTCACCTGTCGCCGGGGCAGTCGCCGGCCTACGCCACCTACGGTGCCACCGGGGCGGCCATGGGCGTGGCCCTCTTCGGCACCGCCTCGCTGTACTCGATGGACCCGGCGTTCGCGGCCGAGGCCGAGATCCACCGGGCCGCCGCGGCCGGCGGCAGCAGTGGCGGCGACTCCACCAGCTACTCGTGCAGCAGTTCCAGCAGCTCCTGTGGCGGCGGCAGTTCCTGCGGTGGCGGCGGCGGTTGCGGTGGCTGACACCTACGGCGTCGGCATCGGCTGGCGGCCGGAGATCGACGGATTCGTCGCCGAGCTGCCCGGCCTGCGCTTCGCCGAGGTGGTGGCCGAGTCGGTGCACGCACAGGGCGACCTGCCGGCCGGTCTGTCCCGGCTGATCGACCGCGGCGTCACGGTCGTCCCGCACGGCGTGCGGCTGTCGCTCGGCGGCGCCGAGCCGGTCGATCCGGAGCGGGTGCGGCACCTCGCGGCGGTCGCGGGCCGGCTGAACGCTCCCCTGGTCAGCGAGCACATCGCGTTCGTCCGGGCGGCCGGCATCGAGGCCGGTCACCTGCTGCCGCTCCCCCGCTCCCGGGATGCGGTCGACGCGGTGGTCGCCAACGTCAAGCGCACCCAGGCCGAGCTGCCGGTGCCGATCGCGCTGGAGCCGATCGCCGCCCTGTTCGACTGGCCCGACGACGAACTCTCCGAGGCCGATTTCCTCACCGAGATCCTCGACCGCACCGGCGCCGGGCTGCTGCTCGACATCGCCAACGTCTACGCGAACGCCCGCAACCGCGGCGACGACCCGCTCGAGCTGCTCGACAAGCTGCCGCTCGACCGGGTCGCCTACGTGCACGTGGCCGGCGGTGACGAGCACGACGGGCTCTACCACGACACGCACACCCACGCGACGCCGCAGCCGGTGCTCGACCTGGTCGCCGAGCTGTGCCGGCGGCACCGTCCGCCGGCCCTGATGCTGGAACGCGACGGCGACTATCCGCCCGCCGCGGAGCTGCGCACCGAGCTCGACGCCATCGCCGCGGCGTCCGGCTACCCCGCGATCACATGAGCGACCTCGCGGCTCGACAGGCCGCACTCGTCGAGGCGCTGACCGCGGGAAAACCCGTACCGGACGGATTCGATGGTTTCCGGGTCGAAGCCGCGCGAGTGGCGCTGCTGCGCAAGCGAGCCGGCGAGGTCTCCCGGCAGTGGCCGATGCTCGCCGCGTCGTTCGGCGAGCGTTGGAAGCGCGAGTTCGGCGAGTGGGCGGCCGCCCGGCCGACCCAGGGATCCCTGCGCGACGGCTGGGACATGGCCCGTGAACTGCACAAACGCGGTTCTCTGAACGGCGCCGCGGCCGAGGAACTGGCCGAGCGCGAGGCGGCGATGCGCTACGACGGCGCCGGAGCGCCGCAACCCCGCCGCACTCCGGCCGTGCGATCGGCCGCCGGCGCCGTCGTGGTGCAATTCGCCGGCCGCGTACGGGTGATCAGGCGCGCCTCTTAGCCCGGCACCTTGTCGAGGAAGCCGAGCACCCGCCCGATCCGCCCGTCGGTGTCGAGCTCGGCCACGTCGAAGCCGACGACCAGCGGTTCCGCCCCGGGCGCACCCAGATTCCAGGTGAACCGGGCCTGCTCGTGGTGTGCGTCGACCGGCCCGCCCGGGCTGAAGACCAGACCCGGGAACTGCTGCTGAACCGCGCCGATCAGCCCGTCGAGCGCGTCCCGCCCGGCCACCGCCGCCATCGGGTCGACGTAGCGGACGTCGGCGGCGAACAGGTCGTCGATCGCCGCCCGGCGCGCGGCCGGGTCGGTCTCGTTCCAGGTGGCCAGGTAACGGTCCACCACGGTGTCGAAGTCGCTCATGGTCTGGTCCTTCCGTCGGTTGCTGACGTGGACCACCATCGTCGACTCGAGGTAATGGCGTCGATTACCTCGGAGGTAATCGAGGGTTATTCAGGACGGTGGAGACCGAGCCGCTGACCTGCGGCCCCTCTGCAACTCGAGGTAGGTCCTGAATAACCCTCGATGGCTACGCTTCTGGAATGGCCGATGTGGGAGAGCTTCTGCGGGAGTGGCGGACGACCCGGCGACTCAGCCAGCTCGAACTGTCCACCGAGGCCGGGGTGTCGGCACGGCATCTGTCGTTCGTGGAGACCGGGCGGTCGCGACCGACCCGGGAGATGATCCTGCGGTTGTCCGAGCGCCTCGGCGTACCGCTGCGGCAGCAGAACGAGTTGCTCCTGGCCGGTGGTTACGCGCCCGCCCATCCCGAGTCGAAGCTGGACGGGCCGCCGCTCGCGGCGGTCCTCGGGTCGCTGCGCGACGTGCTCACCGGGCATCAGCCCTATCCGGCGCTGCTGGTCGACCGGCACTGGACGATGATCGACGCGAACGCCGCGGTCACCCCGCTGATCGAGGGCTGCGCCGGCCGGCTTCTCGAACCGCCGGTCAACGTGCTGCGCCTGTCGCTGCATCCGGAGGGCATGGCGCCGCGCATCCGCAACCTGCCGGAATGGCGCACGCACGTGCTGCACCGCCTCGACCAGCAGGCCACCCACCTGGCCGACCCGGCGCTGCGCGAACTGCACGCCGAGCTGGCCGGCTATCCGGGCGGCGCGAGCGCCGGCCGGCCCACCGGCCTGGTCGTTCCCCTGCGCATCGACGATCTGTCCTTCTTCAGCGTGACCTCAGTTCTGGGTACGCCGTTGGACGTGACCCTGTCCGAACTGGCGATCGAGTCGTTCCTGCCGGCCGACGAGTCCACCGCGGCCCGGCTGCACGGCCGCTGAGGTGAAAGGATCGACCCCATGGATCTCGGACTCGACGGCAAGGTCTTCATCCTCACCGGAGCCTCCCGCGGGCTCGGCTTCGCCACCGCCGAGGCTCTCGTCGCCGACGGCGCCAAGGTGGTGATCTCCTCCCGCTCGGTGGAGGGCATCGGCCAGGCGGCGGAGAGGCTCGGCGGAGTGGATATCGCCGAGGGTGTCGTCGCCGACCTCACCGAACCCGGCACCCCGCAGGCACTGGTCGAGCTGGCCCGGGCCCGCTGGGGCCGGCTCGACGGCGCGCTCGTGTCGGTCGGTGGCCCGTCGCACGGCACGGCCGCCGCGGTGACCGACGACCAGTGGCGGGCCGCGTTCGAGACGGTGTTCCTCGGCTCGGTGCGGGCGGTGCGCACGTTCGCGGCGGCGATGCCGGCCGGCGGTGCGATCGGGCTCGTGCTGTCCACCTCGGCGAAGTCGCCGGTGGCCGGTCTCGGCCTGTCGAACGGCCTGCGGCCGGGCCTGGCCATGGCGGCCAAGGAGATGGCCGACGAGTTCGGGCCGCGCGGCATCCGGGTGGTCAGCCTGCTGCCCGGCCGCATCCTCACCGACCGCAACCGGGAGCTGTTCGCCGCCACCGGCGACGCCGCGGCGGCCGAGGCAACGGCGATCGCGTCGATCCCGCTGGCCCGGCTCGGCGACCCGGCCGAGTTCGGCCGGGTGGCGGCGTTCGTGCTCTCCCCCGCCGCCGGCTACCTGTCCGGCATCGCGATCCCGGTGGACGGCGGCGCCCTGCGTGCCCTCTGACGCTTTCCCCCACCCAACCCCAGCGTCCGACGGCCCGGCGCCAGCTTTCGGCGGCCCGGCCTCAGCTTCCGACGGCCCGGCCCCGGCCCTCGACGGCCCAACCCCGGCTTCCGGCGGCCCGGCCCCGGGCTTTCGCCGGCCGACGCCGGACGAGGTGGCGGCCGCCGCCGGGCAGACGATCCCCGACCTGGTCGGCCCCGATCTGCGGGTGTTGTTCTCCGGCATCAACCCGAGCCTGTACTCGGCCGCCACCGGCCACCACTTCGCCCGGCCCGGCAACCGCTTCTGGCCGTCTCTGCACCGCTCCGGCTTCACCCCGCGCCTGCTACACCCGTCCGAACAGGCCGAATTGCCCGCGCTCGGCCTGGGCATCACCAACGTGGTGGCCCGGGCGACCGCGCGAGCCGACGAGCTGTCCCCCGCCGAACTGATCGCGGGCGGCCGCACCCTGACCGCGCTGGTAGCCCGGTGGAAACCCCACTACTTGGCCGTTCTCGGCGTGACCGCCTACCGCACCGCTTTCGCCCGCCGAGCCGCCTCGATCGGCCCGCAGGAGGAGACGATCGGCGGCGTGCCGGTGTGGGTGCTGCCCAACCCGAGCGGCCTGAACGCCCACTTCCAGATTGACGACCTGGCCCGCGAGTTCGCCGCCCTGCGCACGGCGGCCACCGGCCCGGCCGGGTGAACGGCCCGCTCACGCCGGCCAGCGACCCGGCCCGGTGAACGGCCCGCTCACGCCAGCCAGCGACCCGGCCGGGTGAGCAGCCCGCTCACGCCAACCAGCGACCCGGCCGGGTGAGCGGCCCGCTCACGGCTCGACCGGGTGAGTCGGCGGGACCGTGACGACCTCGACCTCCTCGGTGGGCACGTGCGGTGCGGACGTGGTGGCGAACTGGGTGCGGTAGAGCTCGGCATAGAGCCCGCCCGCCGCGACCAGGTCGTCGTGGCGGCCGCGCTCGACGATGCGGCCGTCGTCGAGCACCAGGATCAGATCGGCGTCGCGGACCGTGGAGAGCCGGTGCGCGATGACCAGCGCGGTGCGGCCCTCCAACGCGACGGCCAGCGCCCGCTGCACGGCCGCCTCGGACTCGCTGTCGAGGTGCGCGGTCGCCTCGTCGAGAATGACGATCGACGGATGCTTGAGCAGCAGCCGGGCGATCGCGATGCGCTGTTTCTCGCCGCCGGAGAAGCGGTAGCCGCGCTCCCCCACCACCGTGTCGAGGCCCTCGGGCAGGGCCGCCACCAGCTCGGCGACCTGGGCACCGCGCAGCGCCGCCCACATCTCGTCGTCGGTCGCGTCCGGTTTCGCATAGCGCAGGTTCTCGCCGATGGTCTCGTGGAACAGGTGCGAGTCCTGGGTGACCACGCCGATCGTGTCGCGCAGCGAGCCGAGGGTGGCGTCGCGCACGTCGACCCCGCCGACCAGCACCGCGCCCTCGGTGACGTCGTAGACCCGGGACACCAGCATCGAGGTGGTCGACTTGCCGGCGCCGGACGGGCCGACCAGGGCCACCATCTGCCCGGGCTCGACGGTGAAGTCGACACCCTTGAGCACCGGCGCGGTCTCGGTGCGGTCAAGGGTCACCACGTCTTCCAGGGTCGCCAGGGACACCTCGGCGGCGCTGGGGTAGCGGAAGTGCACCTCACGGAACTCGACCCGGCCCGACCCGGCCGGCACGTCGACCGCGCCGGGTTTCTCCTCGATGCCGGGCGCGAGGTCGAGCACCTCGAAGACCCGGTCGAACGACACCAGCGCGCTCATCACGTCGACCCGCACGTTGCTGAGCGCGGTGAGCGGGCCGTAGAGGCGGGTGAGCAGCAGGGCCAGGGTGACGACGGTGCCGGCGGTGACGCCACCGGTGACCGCGAGCCAGCCGCCCAGGCCGTAGGTGAGGGCCTGGGCCAGCGACGCGACCAGCAGCATCGCGACGAAGAAGGTGCGCGAATACATCGCCTGCTGCACGCCGATCTCGCGGACCCGTTCGGCGCGCTCGCCGAACCGGGCGGCCTCGGCGTCGGGCCGGCCGAACAGCTTGACCAGCAGCGCG
Organism: Paractinoplanes toevensis; assembly: GCF_018332695.1. Classification (GTDB taxonomy): domain Bacteria; phylum Actinomycetota; class Actinomycetes; order Mycobacteriales; family Micromonosporaceae; genus Actinoplanes; species Actinoplanes toevensis. The sequence goes on along the minus strand of NZ_BOQN01000131.1, from coordinate 22,126 downwards.
CCGGAGACGTTGAACCGCTCGGTCATCGTCGCGTTCATCTTGGCGTCGAGGTTGTAGGACTCGCGGGTGATCTCGGCGAGTTTCCGGCCGACCCGGCGGGCCGGGATGATGAACACCGGCAGCAGGGCCAGCGACAGCGCGGTGATCTGCCAGGACAGGCTGAACATGACGGCCGCGGTGAGCACCAGCTGGATGACGTTGCTGACCACACCGGAGAGCGTCGAGGTGAAGGCCCGCTGCGCGCCCATCACGTCGTTGTTGAGCCGGCTGACCAGGGCACCGGTCTGGGTGCGGGTGAAGAACTGCAGCGGCATGCGCTGGACGTGGTCGTAGACCCGGGTGCGCAGGTCGAGGATGATGCCCTCGCCGATCCGCGCCGAATACCACCGCTGGGCCAGCGACAGGAACGCGTCGACGACGGCCAGCCCGGCGATCGTCAGGGCGATCTTGACGATCAGCGCGGCGGCACCGTCGCCACCGGCGGTGATCGCGTTGACCACGTGACCGGCGAGCAGCGGTGTGGCGACGCCGATGCCGGCGTCGAAGACCACGGTGATCAGGAAGACTGTGATGTCCCGGCGGTAGGGCCGGGCGAAGCGCAGAATGCGTCGTGTGGTGCCACGGGTGAGCTGGTGCTGCGCGACTCGGTCCGAATTCTGGATCGAACGCAGCATGTTCCAGCTGGACATGCTCATTCGTCACCTCCCGGGGGTGAGTCTGCACCGTGGGTACGACAACCCGGGAGGTGAGGAACGTATTCCGGTTCGGTCCTTACTCGCCCGCACCGAGCAGATCGCGCAGACGGCGGGTCTGTGCCTCCCGCTCGGCTCGGTCCTGATCCTGGTACGACCGCAGGGGAGCGCCCGCGATCAGGGCTTTGATCTCGGCGACCGCACCCGCGTCGGCCGCGACGACCGCCGCGGCCAGGTCGGCGACCGCGTCGGACAGCTCGGCGCCGGGGACCACCGCGGTGGCCAGCCCGATGCGGTCGGCCTCGTCGGCGGGGATGCGCCGACCGGTCAGGCAGATTTCGAGGGCGCGGGACGGTCCGACCAACTCGGCGAGGCGTTTCGTTCCGCCGAGATCGGGTACGAGACCCAAGGTCACCTCGGCCATCGAGAACTTTGCGTCCTCCGCCAGGATTCGCATGTCGCAGTTCAGTGCGAGCTGGAAACCGGCGCCGATGGCATGTCCGTGTACTGCCGCGATCGTCACGATCGACGGGTTACGCAACCACGTGAACGCGGTCTGGAAGCCGGCAATGCGATCCGCGCACTCCTGCGGTGACAAGTGCGCGAGTCGGGACAGAGAAGAATCGCCGTCGCCGCGCGCGGCGGACAGATCCAGGCCCGCGGAAAACGCGCGTCCCTCTCCCCGGACAATGACGACTCGCACGTCGCCCGGTAATTTCCGTGAAATGTTCGCCAGTTCGGCCCACATCGCTGGCGTCTGCGCATTGAGAACCTCGGGCCGGCACAACGTCACCGTTGCGACCGGCCCGTCCAGGTCGTAGCGAACACCCACCTCGTCGGCGGGAACTGCGGTGCCGGACTCGACGTTGTCGGACGTCACGCCTTCTTGCGACGGCGGGCGCCGCCACGCTGGCGGAGCTGCACGCCCGACTCGGTCAGCACGCGATGTACGAATCCGTAGGAACGGCCGGTCGAAGCCGCGAGCGCACGAATGCTCTCGCCGGAGGTGTAACGCTTGACCAGATCCTTCGCTAGTGACTGGCGCTCGCTGCCGACGATTCGGCGACCCTTCTCAGTGCTGGTGGCTGTGCCCGTGGCTGCCATGTTGAATCCTCACGTCCCAGACAGTGCGGTTCGATACGGTCCCACCTATTAGACCGCCTCCAACGATCATGCGCTAGGCATCCTGGCTTAGCCAACGTGCCCATTTAGCACTGTCAGGAACTTGACCCTGACCATCGGCATCAATGTCAGACAGTTAACTGACGTTAGGCAGAGTGCAATTCCGACCGCTCGGTAGGTAGCCGGACCCCCGGCACCAAGACCATCGATCACCTGCGAAAACTCTGGATCGAGGGCGACCGGCCGCCGGACATGACGCACCGTCGATGCGGCGAACACGTACCGCCGTCGGCTCGGTTGTGCCAACTTTGCCCTGCCCGACGTGATGCCCGGCCTGACCGCAAACGCCCGAACGTCGCACTGTCTGTGTGGGCACCAGTTGACAACTGACGATTGGTCCGCCCAGCGTCAGGCCAGCTCGACGAGCTCCAGCAGATCGTCACTCCAGGCGTCCTCGTCGCCGTCCGGCAGCAGGATCGCGCGGTCCGGCTTGAGCGCCTGCACGGCGCCCGCATCGTGCGTGACCAGCACGATCGCGCCCGGATAGTTGGCGATCGCGTCCAGCACCTGCTCCCGGCTGATCGGGTCGAGGTTGTTGGTGGGCTCGTCCAGCAGCAGCACGTTGGCGCCCGAACAGACCAGGGTGGCCAGGGCCAGCCGGGTCTTCTCGCCGCCGGACAACACGCCGGCCGGCTTCTCGACGTCGTCGCCGGAGAACAGGAAAGCGCCCAGGATCTTCCGCAGCTCGGTGTCGGTCTGCTCGGAACCGGCGCTGCGCATGTGTTCGAGGATCGTCCGGTCGACGTCCAGCGTCTCGTGCTCCTGGGCGTAATAGCCCAGCCGCAGACCATGCCCGGCCCGCACCTCACCGGTGTCCGGCTCGAGCAGGCCGCCGAGCATCCGCAGCAGGGTGGTCTTGCCGGCGCCGTTCAGACCGAGGATGGCGACCCGGGAGCCCCGGTCCACCGCCACGCTGACGTCGGTGAAGATCTCCAGGGAGCCGTACGACTTCGACAGCCCGCTCGCGGTGAGCGGCGTCTTGCCGCACGGGGCCGGCGTGGGGAAGCGGACCTTCGCCACCTTGTCCGAGGTGCGGACCTCCTCCAGCCCACCGAGCAGCTTCTCGGCTCGGCGGGCCATGTTCTGCGCGGCGACCGTCTTGGTGGCCTTGGCCCGCATCTTGTCGGCCTGCGCCATCAGGGCACCGGCCTTCTTCTCGGCGTTGGCCCGCTCCCGGCGGCGGCGCCGCTCGTCGGTCTCGCGGGCCTCCAGGTATGTCTTCCAGCCCATGTTGTACATGTCGACGACCGAGCGGTTGGCATCCAAATACCACACCTTGTTGACCGCGGCGTCGAGCAGCTCGACGTCGTGGCTGATCACGATGAGGCCGCCCTTGTGTTGCGCCATGTAGCCGCGCAGCCAGGCGATGGAGTCCTGGTCGAGGTGGTTGGTCGGTTCGTCGAGCAGCAGGATGCCCTTGCCGTTCTGCCCGGAGTTGGCGAACAGGATGCGGGCCAGCTCGATGCGGCGGCGCTGGCCACCGGAGAGGGTGCCGATGGTCTGGGCCAGGGCCCGGTCGGGCAGGCCCAGGTTGGCGCAGATGCGCGCCGCCTCGGCCTCGGCACCGTAGCCACCCAGGGCGGAGAACCGGTCCTCGAGCTGGCCGTACCGCCGGATCAGCTTCTCGTCGGCGCTCTCCTCCAGCTCGACCTCGAGTTTCTGCATCTCGGCGAGGATCGAGTCGAGGCCCCGGGCGGACAGCACCCGGTCGCGGCCGGTCACGTTGAGGTCGCCGGTGCGCGGGTCCTGCGGGAGGTAGCCGACCTCGCTGGTGCGCTCGACGGTGCCCGCGTGCGGGACGCCCTCGCCGGCCAGCACCTTGAGCGTGGTCGTCTTGCCTGCACCGTTACGGCCGACCAGGCCGATCCGGTCGCCGGGCTGCACCCGCAGGGTCACCGGGGACAGCAGGATCCGGGCGCCGGCACGCAGTTCGAGTCCGGTGGCGGTGATCATCAGTGGCTCGCTCTCGGGGGAAATAGAAGGGCTGACTCCGGACACACGAAAGCGCCGGCCATCTTGAGTGGTCGGCGCGGGGCAGGTCAGCCTTCGCAGAGCAGCACTCCGCCATACTACCGGGCGTCCGCCGCGAGCCCCCACCCGATTAGTTATCAAGATCATCGGGTAATCGCCGGACACGAGTGCCGTATCGGTCAGTGAGGATGGAATGGAACTCAACGAGAACGCCGACATCGACACCAGTCAGGTCGAGGACCAGCGCGGTTCGGGCGGAGGCGGCGGCGGCTTCGGCGGCCTGCCCATTCCGGGCGGCGGCGGCGGCCTCGTGGGCATCATCATCACGGTCGTACTGGCCCTGGTCGGCGGCTACTTCGGCGTCAACCAGCTCGGCGGCGACAGCGGCAGCAGCACCGGCGACAACACCAACATCCAGCAGGAGTGCGCCGACAAGACCACCGCGCGCACCAAGCTCGACTGCCGCAACGTCCTCTACGTCAACTCGATCCAGGCGTTCTGGACCGAGGCGGAACCCGAATACTTCGGCAAGCAGTACCAGTCGGCGAAAACGGTGCTCTTCTCCAACCGGGTCACCACCGGCTGCGGCGCCGCCGACTCGGGCGTCGGCCCGTTCTACTGCCCCGCCGACGACCGGGTGTATATCGACCTCACCTTCTACCAGGTGCTGGCCAAGCAGCTCGGCGCCCCCGGCGAGTTCGCCCAGCCCTACGTGCTGGCCCACGAGTACGGCCACCACATCCAGGACCTGCTGGGCACCGAGGCCAAGATGCGCCAGGCCCAGCAGGGCGGTTCGGAGGCCGAGCAGAACCTCCAGTCGGTGAAGCTGGAACTGCAGGCCGACTGCTACGCCGGCGTCTGGGCCCACCACGCCACCGAGACAAAATCGAAGAGCGGCCAGCCGATCTTCAAGAGCCTCACCGACGCCGACATCCAGGAGGGCCTGGACACCGCCAAGCAGATCGGCGACGACACCCTCCAGAAGCAGAGCGGCGGCACGGTGAACCCGGCCGAGTTCACCCACGGCACGTCCGCCGACCGTCAGAAGTGGTTCAAGGCCGGCTTCGACTCGGGCGACCCGGCAAAGTCCTGCGACACCTTCGCCGACGGCGCGGTAGTAGAGGGCGACTAGTTCTCAGCGTTCCGAAACAGCCTCGTCGCTTGCGGCGGGGCTGTTTTCTTACGCTTCCTTTTCCGTACGCCCGGCGACCGCTCCCGTGGCACTCAGTTCCAGCTGAGCGGGACTCACCCTCCGCGCGCCCCCGCCGGGCGGTGTCGGCGGAGACGCCCAGCCTCGGCCTGGCCGTCCTTCCCGGTAACCGGGGTGATGCGGCTCAGGGCTCGCGCACCAGCACCGATACGGCCCGGGCCCCGGCGATCGCGGACACCAGCACCGCGTGCCGGGGCTCGGGCACATCGAGGAAACGCTCGGCCCGCAGATCCAGCAGGGGCTTCAGCGCGGGCGGCGCGAGGACGGCGTCGACGGCGGAACGGTCACCGCCGGTGACGAGCGCGGCCATCCCGCGTACCTCCGGAAGCAGAATGCGCCCCGCGATGCCGGCGCCGTCGGCCGCCGCCGCTTTGGCCTGATTGTCCCGGCGGCGCGCGAAGCGCTGCTGCGACCAGCCACCCGCCGCCGTGCGCCCTTGCACGTAGTGGGTGTCCACCTTGGACACGATCAGCTCGGTGCCGACCGCGACACCGGCCGCCACCGCGCCCTTGCGGGCCAGCAGCAGACCGAGGCGACGCGGCGCCTGAGCCAGCCGGATCAGATCGGCCATCGTGGCGGCCGGGCCGGCTCCCGGCGGCGTCTGCCAGGCGGCCGACGCGCCGTCCGCCGCGATCAGGGTCAACCCGTCTTCCCGGTACGGCCCGTGCCGGCTCGCGAAGTTCTCGAGCCAGCGCGGCAGCCGCTCCGGGGCGACATCCACCCACTTCCCGCCGCCCGCCGCCGTCCGCTCGCCCATTCTTGTCAGACTACGGTGGCAGGATCCCCGGTGTGACGGACCTGGCCTCCGCCCTGCTCGGGCGACTCGACAACGACTTCGCGGCCGAGCGCGACCCGGTGCGCGCGGCGGCGATGGCGGCCTACATGCGCGACCAGTTCTCCTTCGCCGGCCTGCCCGCGCCGGCACTGCGCGCCATCGAGCGGTCGGCTTTCCGCGGCCTCCCCCGCCCGTCGGGGGAAGACCTCCGGGAGTTCGGCCTGGCGTGCTGGGCCCGCCCGGAGCGCGAGTTTCAGTACGCTGCCTGCGACTACCTGCGAAAACACGTGGCCGCGGCCGGCCCGGAATTCCTGCCGGTGGCCCGCGAGCTGCTGGTCACCAAATCCTGGTGGGACACGGTCGACCCGCTGGCCACCCGCTTCGTCGGCGACCTGGTGCGGCTGCACCCCCTGCTCGCCGGAGTGATGGACGCCTGGTCGGCCGACGACAACATGTGGCTGGTCCGCACCGCGATCCTGCACCAGCTGCACTACGGCACCGAGACCGACACCGAGCGGTTGTTCGGCTATTGCGAGCGGCAGGCCACCCACCCCGACTTCTTCGTCCGCAAGGCCATCGGCTGGGCGCTGCGCCACTACGCCCGAACCGACCCGGCCGCGGTCCGCGCCTTCGTCGACACCCACCGCGACCGCTTGTCTCCACTGTCGATCCGAGAGGCAACAAAGCACCTGTAGCGACCCCGACAGCCGGGACAGCCCTCACGACCGCGCGGGTCGCCACCCGTCCGGTGCGGCGACAATGAGTAGGTCCTGATCATGTTCAGGTGAGCTCAATCGGCTGTACGCGTGTCTGTTGGGCTGGTCGCTGCGGACACCCACTGTGGTTCGACGACGTGTGGGTCACCGACTCCACCCCGGTCAAGTGCGTCCGGTCCCGGCCACGGTGAAACGCTCCGGGCCGGGCCGGCCGGCTGGGGCTCGGGCCGAGGCCGGGGCCGGGGCCGGGGCTCGGGCCGGGACTCGGGCCGGGACTCGGGCCGGGGCCGGGGCCGGGGGCTGCGCGATTTTGCGCCTTCCGCGCTGCGGGCTGGGCAGCGCGTCGCTCCCGTCGCTCGGCCGCCAACCTTCACAGATCTTGTAGAACTGCTGCCACACGCTTGCCGGAAGTCGACAACATCGAGCCGGTCGGCATCGCCGGTGGCCGACATATACGGCATGTCATGTTTCCATGGTCGGGGTGCTGTTCACGATGTTGAAGCACCGTCCGTACGGCAGGACCGGGCGCCGCGATGGGGGACGTCGGCTTGGGATCCGAGCCTGATGGCTCACCATGCGGGAGGTCGCCATCGTCGCCTGCGGCGTAGAAACCCCGCACCGCACGCGAAAGGCGCGGCACGCGCCGTCCCGCGCACCGGCCGCGCCGGGCGGCGGCCCGCCCGTAGCGGCGGTTGTGGACCCCATGCCCGTACTTGAAAAAACCGCAAGTTCGTCGCCGAGCGGGCCGTTTCCGTGTTTCGGACCCTGCGAAACGCGGAGCTAGGCGCCGGTCAGCAGGGTGATCGCCAGGATGGCGATCACCGTGCTGGAGACCAGGGCGGTGATCATGCGGCCTCGGTCGCCGGTGAGCAGGCGGCCGATCAGGGAGCCGCCGCCGGCCAGCAGGAGTTGCCAGCTGGCCGAGGCCAGGAAGGCGCCGGCGACGAACCAGACGCCGCCGCCCTCGCCCGAGCCGCCCAGGACCAGCGCGGCGAAGTAGACGACGGTGGCCGGGTTGAGCAGGGTCAGCGCCAGGATGCCGGTGTAGGCGCGGGTCGCCGTCGTCGGCTTCTCCGGGCGGGCCGCGCCGGGCTTGCGGAAGGCGGCGCGGGCCGTCAGCACGGCCAGGATCAGCAGGATCGCCGCGGCCAGCCAGCGCAGCGGGGTCGCGATCGGGGCGATCAGGCTCGCCGCTGCCGCGCCACCCAGGACCGCGATGAGCGCGTAGATGCCGTCGGCGGTGGCCGCACCCAGGCCCGCCGCCGCGCCCACCCGGAGGCTGGTGCGGGCGGAAAGCCCGGCGATGAGGACGCCGATGGCGCCCACCGGCACGGCGACGCCGTAGCCGGCGATGACGCCGGCCAGGAACGGCGCGCTCACGACAGCTGCTGGTCGACGGTCCCCTCGGTGAGCCGGGTCTGCTGTCGGGCGGCCCGATCGGCCGCGGCGACAGAGACTGGCTTGGGCTTCAGCAGCATGGTCACGCCGCCATCATGGATTTTCGCGGAGACCGGCGCCAGCGAATTACGGGTTGTCGGAGAGCCAGGTGCTGATCCGGTCGTCCACGTGGGTCAGGGCGGCCTCGACGTCGGAGATGGCGTCCGGCATGGCGGCCAGCGCGACCAGGGCGGAGCGCAGGTGTTCCGAACCGGCGGCGAGCCAGCTGAACTCGTCGAACGCGGTGTGCAGGTCGGCCCGCCAGCGGTCGGTGCCGGTGCGCATGCCGGAGAGCAGGACCCGGAAGGATTCGAGCTCACCGCGGATCTCGTCGGGGGAAACCTGGCCGCGCGGGCGGTTGAGCTTGCCGACCACGTCGGGGCCGCGGCGGGGGCGCTGGAGCAGGGCTACGGCTCGCACGACCGCGGCCAGCAGGCCCGGCGGATCGGAGGTGACGGGAGCGGCCTGGACGAACCGCAGGACGAGGTCGGCGATCGGGGCGGTGTGCGGATCGTCGCGGTCGGTGCGGTTGAGCACCGTGGCTGCCGTGCGCAGCCACATCTCCGTCGAGCCCAGCCCTCTCCTCGCGAACTGCAGGAGAACATCGTGGGCCGACTCCGGTGGCGCCTCGGGGAAGGCCATCAGGCCGGCGAGCAGCTGATCCGCGTACGCCGTCCGGACCTCCGATCCCCAGGCCGTGGCGAATCTGACGGCGATCTCCAGGCATCGGCGGTACGTCTCCGCGGCCTGCGCGGGAGTGGCTCCGGTGACCGGGAGAATCCAGACCGCCAGCAGCGCCCGCGCGGCCGAGCCGACCGCTCCGGCGTCGTCCGCGCTGAAGAGCTGGGTGGTGAAGCCCAGCCGGGAATCGGCCAGCGGTTCGAGGTTGTGCCGCATCAGCTCGTTGTTCACACCGCCCTCGAAGTGCAGGCGCCGGCTGTGCGTGTGCCAGTCGAGCCCGCCGACGAAACCCGGGCCGGTGGTGTCCGGCACCCCGGTCAGCCAGAGCGGGTCGGGTGAGGGGACCTGGAACGTGCCGTCGTCGAGGCGGATGTCCACGTCCCGGCCGCTCGGGCCGTGCACCCGCTCGACCGCGAACGTGCCGGCGAGGGTGCCGAAGCCCTCGTCGTCGAGCTGGGCGTGCCAGAGCATCGCGTGGTCGTGCCACTGCCGGCGCGGCTCGACCCCGGCCGGCTCGACCAACTCGCTGAAGAGCAGTCCTCCCGAGGTCACGACGGCGAGCAGGGTGAGGTTGACGGTATAGGCGGCGAACCGGGCCGCGACGTTGCGCCCGGGGACCGGGCGGTAGGCCGACGCCGGCCACGCTCCCTCACGCTCGGCCTGCCGGAAGACCCTCACGAGTACGTCGGTCCAGCGGTCCCGCTCGGCCGGGGCGAGCCGGGCGGCCATCTCGGCCAGGAACGTCACGATCGGTGCGCGGCCGGTCAGCGACACCTGGGACAGCAGGTCGGCCATCAGATCGTTACCGGTCATCGGGCGTACCGCGAAGGTCACCGCGTCCCGCGCCACCGCCTCCTGCAGCAACCGCCAGGTGAACCGGGCCACCAGGTACTCCGCGAAGGTGGCGTGCAAAAACTCGTACGTCCGGCGGGGTTGACCGCCCCGGATGGCCTGCGCCCGATGGATGAAGAAGAACCGTCCGAAGATCAGCTCGGACGCGCTGAGCGCGTCGGCGTTCCGGCCGGCGGCCGGCTCGCCGAGGGTGGCCTTGAGGTCGTCGGCGACGGCCTCCTCGGTGACCCACTGGGCCGAGCGGTTGAGCATCGCGAACGCCACGATGGCCAACCGGCTCAGCTCCCGCTCGGCGTGCGGTTCGACGGCGGCCTGCGACAGATTGGGGTACGCCTTGGTCACCTCCCGCCGGGCGAAACCGAGCAGCAGTTGCTCGTAGAGTTCGCCGGTGGTCAGCCGGCCGCGGCCGCGCAGCGCGTTGGCGTCACTGTCGTAAAGCGCCAGCATGAGCAGCAGCAGTGGCTGCCCGGCCAGATCGGGGTGGGCGAGGACGGCGTCCGGGTCGAGCGGCCCGCACCCGCGCGCGGCCAGGCCGGCCGCGTTCACCTCGTTCCAGATGCGAACCCAGTTGCGGATGCGCGGTTCGTCGAACGGCTGGAGCCGCAGCAGCAGCGTCTCCGGCGGCACCGCGGCCCGATCGGCCACGCTGGTCCGGCTGGTCACGATGACCGCGGCGGCCCGGTCCTGCTCGCGTTCCCGCTGCTGGAACTCGGCGATCTTCAGCAGGAAGTCGGTCTGGCTGACGCCGGTGGCCTGCAGCAACTCGTCGAAACCGTCAAAGATGATCACCGGCAGCGCCTCAGTGCTGCGGGCCAGCTGCGACCAACTGGTCTCCTCGGTGGTGGCGGCCAGGATCGCCTGCTCGATCTGCTGCTGGAGCAGCACCGAGCTGTCCACGTCGCGCAGCGGCACCCGGATCGGCAGGAAACGGGTCTCGGACAGCCGGGCGGCCAGGATCCGGGTGAGCACCGACTTGCCGGCACCCGGCTGCCCGAGGACGAGCAGCGGCGCCCGCAACGCCCGCGGCGAACCCAGATAGCCGGCCAGGAACCGGTCGATGTCGTGCCGCACCTCGACGTCGTGCCAGGTGGCCTCGTCGGCCGCCGTCCGGCCGGCCGGACGCTCGGCCACCTGGAACGCGGGCGGGATGTAGGCGCGCTCCAGGGTGGGCACGTCGAGCCCGTCGGGCAGGTCGACCGTCTCGACGATGCCGTGCTCCAGCGGGGCCGCATGCGCCCGCCGCAACGCGGCGACCACCCCGTCGGTGCTTCCGGCCGCGGCGACCTCACGCAGGAGTCGTTCCAGCTCCCGCAACGAGGGTACGAACGTGTCCAGCCGCTGCTCCACGGCCACCTGGTGGCGGCGATCGATCCACAGTGCCATGTCCGGGCAGTCGGCCGTCAGGTTGAGCAGCATCTCCTCGTACCGCTGGCGGGCCCGCCGACCACCGGTGACGATCTCCCCGCGCAGGACGTTGCGCTCCCCCTCGCTGAGGTCGTCGAACGGCGCGAGCCCGCCGAGGAACCGGAACAGCGACTCGGAAAGTCCCGCGTAGAACCCGTCGAGGTCGGCCAGGTACTGCTCGTGCGGCACGTGCGGCTCGGGTGTCGCGAGCCCGGCCCGCAGGGCGGTGGAGGTGAGGTCGCGAGCGCCGTCGGCGCCGTTGCCGGCCAGCCGCAGCTGCTCCTCGCGGGTCAGCCGGGCCCAGTCGAGGTCGACGTCGGAGATCGCGTCGAAGTAGGCGGCGACGACCACGACGGTGTGCGCGGCGGCGAGCCGCTCGGTGCGGTCCCGCCGCCCCGACCCGGCCATCGCCCGCCCGGCCTTGCCGACCAGATCGGCCGAGACGCGCGCCAGCTCGGCCCGGAGGTCGAGCATCGCGAGCAGCTGCGGAACGGCGATGGCAGCCCCGGCCAGCACACCCCCGGTGATGGTGTTGAGCCGCTGGAAGACCGCAGACTCCGGGCCGCCACCGAGGATCCGCACGGCATCGGCATAACTGATCGTCTTCGCCACGCCACTGATTGTTCCGACCGAAGGCCACTCGCGTCAGCCCCCAGTCCCGGCCGAGTCTGTGTGGCACACCGCTGCGTGGATCGGTCCGGCCTGGATATGGTCCGAATCATGAGCGTGGTGGGTGAGCTGATCCTGGTCCGACACGGACAGAGCCTGGCGAATGTGGCATTTCCGGCGGCAGACGAGCACGGGCTGCTCGAGGCCGAGGTGACCGGACGCGACGCCGAGGTGCCGCTCACCGAGGTGGGTGAGCAACAGGCCGCGGCGGTCGGAGCGTGGCTGGCCGAGCTTCCGGCCGAACAGATCCCCCAGGTCGTGATCACCTCGCCCTACCGGCGGGCGCGGGAGACCTGGCGGATCGCAGCCGACGCCTCCGGCCTCGACCTGCCGGAACCGACCACCGACGGCCGGCTCGTCGACCGGCTGCTGGGCGACCTGGAGATGCTCACCCGAGCCGCGATCGCCCAGCGTTTCCCGGACGAGGCCGGCCGCCGCTCGGAGGCCGGCGAATATCGGTACGCCCCACCGAGCGGCGAATCCTTCGCCGACGTGGAGGCACGCCTAGCCTCCTTCGTCACCGACCTCAACCGCGACCAGGCCGGCCGGCGAGTCGTCGTGGTGGCGCACGACGCCGTAGTGCTGATGATGCGCGCGGTCATCCAAGGACTCACCTGGGACGAGGTCATCGCCTTGGAGAGAGCCGAGGGCAGCGTCCGCAACGCGTCGATCTCCCAGTTCCTGAACCGCGACGGCCGGCTCGAACTGGTCCGCTACAACGACGTGGACCACCTCCCCTCGCTCTGACCGCTCCCGACTCCGACCCTGACCGCTCTCCGGCGATCGGCTCGAACTGGCCGCTCCGACCCGGGTGGACGCCGTTATTCCGACGGCTGCCAGGCGATCAGCTCGGCCAGCACCGAGCGGTCCCCGTCGACCCGCAGGTCGTCGAACGGGACCCTCCCGTAGAGCGCCAGCACCAGGTCGCTGGCCGAGCCGTGCACGGTGGCGACCGGGTCGCCGCTGGTCGGCGGGTCGAGCCGGGCACCCGAGGGCGACAGCTCGAGAACCCAGGACGGCCCCTCGGTGGCGGTGAACACGATGCGGGCCGGCCGGTTGGGCCACGGCCCGGAGGCACCCAGGCCGACCTGGATGAACTCGGCGACCCCGTCGACGGCGATCGCAGCCGGCAGCGGCTCGGGTTTGCCGGCCGACTCCTGCGCGTCGTAACCGTGCACGGCCGCCTCCTGCACCTGATGCCGGGCGATCGCACCGGCCGTCATCGGCGCACCGGAGGAACCCCACCACGTCCAGGCCGGGCTGTCCGGCCCGGCCGAGGCCAGCGCGTCGAGCAGCAGCCGGGTCGACTCGCCGAACCAGGTCAGCAGGTCACCCTGCGGGCCGAGCTCGCCGCGCTGCTCTTCATCGGGCGGCCCGGACGGATCGGCCAGGGAGGTGGCGACGGCCCAGAAACGCTGCACGCCGCCGATGTGGGCAACCAGGTCGCCGAGCGTCCAGTCGGGACAGCCCGGCACCCGGGCGCCGAGGTCGGGCGCGGCCCCGGCGGCGGCCCGCAGTGCCGTGGATCTGTCCTCGATCTGCCCTAGGAGCTGCGCAAACGGCGCGGTTTCAGTCATGCCCCGTTCTACCACCGGGGTACGACAAGTTGCCGTGTGTATCTACAGTGGTCACTCGACGGTGCCATTGAACGGATGAGGCAATGCCACGCTCCCGGCCCCACGAAAGCGGCGACGACCCGCCGGACGACGGCGCCGGCCCACCACGTCCACATCCCGCAGCCGGTGGCGACGCCGGTAGCGTCGCGAGGGCGCAGGCATGGACCTTCGCCGCTGCCCAACGGGGCCGCATCGGAGAGAGCGCCGGCCGCGGCAACCCCGAGACCACGGCGCCGGCACCTCCGCGAAGCGGCGATGACATCGAACTAAGCCGATGGGAGAACGGTTACGACAATCTCGGCGACGAGCCCACGAAATTCAACATCGCCGCCAACGACGCCGCACACGAAGCGGATTCTGCACACACCATCGACCGCCACGGTCCGCAGATACCGCTGGAACGAGACCTCAGCAAGAAGACCATCGAGGGCCGCATCTACAACGACACCGGATGGCCCAACAGCCAAAACGGCTCATTCAGGTGGATTGACCCGTCGACCATGAACCGAACCATCAACGACTATGTCGAGAAGAACTGGGAACGGATCCGCACCAACCTGGCGATCAACGGTCAACATCGAGACGTCTTCGACGCCGGTCACGCTGTCGGAGAAGGCTACGTCAACCCAGGAATGTACGGTGCCGGCCCGCGGCAATCGCAGTACTCGGTCACGAGCACCGTGCGCATTCTCATCGAACTCGCGCCCGGAACCGATCCCCCGCAGCCGTTCATCGTGACCGCTTTCCCGACCGGACTAGGGTGATCGAATGGACCTCTCCAGCCTGCCCGAATGGGCTCGTCGGAACATCGAGGAACGCCTCGAGCGGCCACCGCTGGAAACGGTGCGCAGCTTCTTGGGTGCGTACTTCAACGACGCCGACAGCTTCGAGGAGGTTCGCGCCCATCTTCGGCGGCTGGCGCAGAGCAACATCCGATCGCACCAGGAGGATCTCTACGCCCTTGATGCGGTCATCGCGGATCCGCCGACGGGGTCTAATGTCCTCAATCACCTGGTCGCCTGGGATGCCAACTGGGTCCTCGACGACCCGTCGGATGCCAGCTCGCTGGAGTTCCTCCGCGAGGTCGCGCAAATGCTGCGCGAGGTGATCGCGGAGGCACCTCCGTCGGCGGAACGCTGGCGATCGTGGCCGATCGCCCGATGATCAGACGTTGAAGCCGAGGGCTCGTAGCTGCTCGCGGCCGTCGTCGGTGATCTTGTCGGGGCCCCACGGCGGGAGCCACACCCAGTTGATGCGGAAGTCCTGGACCAGGCCGCCGCCGGGGCCGGTGGTCAGGGCCGCGCGGGTCTGTTCCTCGATCACGTCGGTCAGCGGGCAGGCCGCCGAGGTCAGCGTCATGTCCAGGGTGACCACGTTGTCGTCGTCGACGAACGAACCGTAGACCAGGCCGAGGTCGACCACGTTGATCCCGAGTTCGGGGTCGACGACGTCCTTCATCGCCTCTTCGATTTCGTCGATCGTCGCCTTCTTGACGGCCACCCCGGCCGCGGCGGCCGCGGTCTCAGCGGCCGCAACCGGCTCAGCGGCGGTAGTCGGCTCAACGGCCGCAACCGGCTCAGCGGCCGCAACCGGCTCGGCCGGCTCGGCCTCGGGCTCGGCGGCCGCGTTGACCTCCACGGCTGGGACCTCGTCGGCGGACGTGCCGGCCTCGGCCCGCTCGGCTGCTAGCCAGGCGGGAACCTCGTCGATTTTGTCAGTCATGCCTTCACCTCCGGGCTTGCGCCCACGTCCACACCCGCACGGGCCGCGGCGTCCTTGAATGCCATCCACGGCAGTAGCGCGCACTTGACCCGCGCCGGAAACTTCGAAACGCCGGCGAAAGCGATCGCGTCGCCGAGGACGTCCTCGTCCGGCTCGACCTGCCCGCGCCCCTGCATCAGCTCGACGAAAGCCTCGTGAATTCCCGCGATCTCGCCGGCCGACTTGCCGATGAGCAGTTCGTGCATCACCGAGGCGGACGCCTGGCTGATCGAACAACCCAGACCATCGTACGAAATATCGGAAAAGTCGGATGGAACCCGTACGGTGATCTCGTCGCCGCACGTCGGGTTCACGTGGTGCGCCTCGCCATCGTACGGATCACGCAAGCCCCGCCCATGCGGATGCTTGTAGTGATCGAGGATGATCTCCTGGTAGAGCGCGTCGAGCATCATCAGCCGAACACCTTCCGCACCTGGTCGAGCCCCCGCGCCAGCGCATCGATCTCGTCCGTGGTCGTGTAGAGGTAGAACGAGGCCCGGGTCATCGCCGGGACACCGAAACGCACGCAGGTCGGCTTCGCGCAATGATGCCCGACCCGCACCTCGACACCCAGGGCGTCCAGGACCTGTCCCACGTCATGGGGGTGTACCCCGTCGACCGCGAACGACACCGTGCCACCGCGGCCCTCGGGCGTCGCCGGCCCGAAGATGCGAACGCCGGGCACATCGGCGAGGGCTTTCAGCGCGTACGCCGTGATGTCCTGCTCGTGCTGATGGACCTCGGCCATGCCCAGCTCGTTGAGATAGTCCACGGCGGCGCCCAGTCCGATCGCCTCGGCGATCGGCGGCGTGCCGGCCTCGAAGCGGGCCGGCGGGGCCGCATAGGTGGTGCCGGCCATCGTGACCGTCTCGATCATCGAACCGCCACCGAGGAACGGCGGCATCTTCGCGAGCAGCTCGAACCGGCCCCAGAGCACCCCGATGCCGGTCGGGCCGAGCATCTTGTGCCCGGTGAACGCGATGAAGTCGACACCGAGCCCGCGCACGTCGACCGGCAGGTGCGGCACCGACTGCGAGCAGTCCAGCGTGACCAGCGCGCCGACCTCACGCGAGCGGGCGACGATCCGGGACAGGTCGTTGATCGTGCCCAGGGTGTTGGACATGTGCACGAGCGACACCAGACGGGTGCGCTCGTTGATCAACTCGGCCAGCGAGGACTCGTCCAGCCGGCCGTCGTCGGTGATGCCGAACCAGCGCAGCGTGGCGCCGGTCCGCTCGCACAGCAGCTGCCAGGGCACGATGTTGGAGTGATGCTCCATCTCGGAGATCACGATCTCGTCGCCCGGCTTGAGCGCCAGATATTGCCCGGCCGAGTGTGCGACCAGGTTGAGCGCCTCGGTCGAGTTCTTGGTGAAGACGATCTCGTCCGGGGTGCCGGCGTTGATGAAGGCCGCGACCTTGGCGCGGGCTTCCTCGTACGCCGTCGTGGCCTCGGTGCCGAGCGTGTGCACCGAGCGGGACACGTTGCCGTTGTGCCGCTCGTTGTGCAGGCGCATGGCCTCGAGAACCTGGCGAGGCTTCTGCGAGGTGTTGGCGCTGTCCAGATAGACCAGCGGGTGACCGTTGATCTCCCGCTGGAGGATCGGGAAGTCGGCTCGGATCCGGGCCACGTCGAACGTCATTGTCCCCAGCCTTCCTCAGGCACGCGTGGCCACGTAACGCTCGTAGCCCTCGGCTTCCAGCTGCTCGGAAAGCTCCGGCCCGCCCTGCTCGACGATCTTGCCGGCGACGAAGACGTGCACGAAGTCCGGCTTGATGTAGCGCAGGATGCGGGTGTAGTGGGTGATCAGGAGCAGGCCGGTCTCGCCGGTCTCGCGCACGCGGTTGACGCCCTCGCTGACGATCCGCAGCGCGTCGATGTCGAGGCCGGAGTCGGTCTCGTCGAGGATCGCGACCTTCGGCTTGAGCAGCTCGAGCTGCATGATCTCGTGCCGCTTCTTCTCACCGCCGGAGAAACCCTCGTTGACGTTGCGCTGGGCGAACGCCGGGTCCATCTGCAGTTTCTCCATGGCACCGCGCAGCTCGCCGGCCCAGGTGCGCAGCTTGGGCGCCTCGCCGTCGATCGCGGTCTTCGCGGTGCGCAGGAAGTTCGCCACCGACACCCCCGGCACCTCGACCGGGTACTGCATGGCCAGGAACAGGCCGGCGCGCGCCCGCTCGTCCACGGTCATGGCCAGGACGTCCTGGCCGTCCAGGGTCACCGAACCGCCGGTGATCTGGTATTTCGGGTGACCGGCGATGGAATACGCCAGGGTCGACTTGCCCGAGCCGTTCGGACCCATGATCGCGTGGGTCTCGCCCGCCTTGACCGTCAGGTCGACACCGGCCAGGATCGGCTTGAGCTCGCCCTCGGGCAGCTTCACCGACACCTGCAGGTCACGGATCTCCAGGGTGCTCACGGATTAACTCCATTACTCGGTGTGGTCGAAACGTAGATGTCGCCGTCGCGGATCTCGACGGGGAAGACCGCCACCGGCTCGGTGGCGGGAAGGCCGGTCGGCTCGCCGGTGCGCAGGTCGAAACGGGACCCGTGCAGCCAGCATTCGAGCGTGCAGCCGTCCACTTCGCCCTCGGACAGGGCCACCGCGGCGTGACTGCACTCATCGCGTACGGCATAGAAGTTGTCGTCGTCGGCGTGCACGATCGCGATCTCGATGTCGGCGATCTCCACCTGGATCGCCGACCCCTTCGCGATGCCGGCCGCCGGCCCGACGAGCTCGAAACTCACGACGAGTACTCCGCCAAACGAGCCTCGACCGCGTCGCCCAGACGCTCGCGCAGTTCCTCGACCGGGATCTTGTTGAGCAGTTCGGCGAAGAAGCCGCGAACCACCAGCTTCCGGGCCTCCCCTTCGGGGATGCCACGAGCCATCAGATAGAACAACTGCTCATCATCGAAGCGGCCGGTCGCGCTCGCGTGCCCGGCGCCGGCGACCTCGCCGGTTTCGATTTCCAGATTGGGTACGGAGTGAGCGATCGCGCCGTCGGTCAGGATCAGGTTGCGGTTGATCTCGTACGTGTCGGTGCCGGTCGCGGTGGCCCGGATCAGCACGTCGCCGACCCACACGGTCTTGGCCGACGCGCCCTGCAGAGCACCCCGGTAACCGACGTAGCTGCGGCAGTCGGGCACCGAGTGGTCGACCAGCTGGCGGTGCTCGAAGTGCTGGCCGGCGTCGGCGAAGTAGAGGCCCCACAGCTCGGCGTCGCCACCGCGGCCGGTGTACTCCACGCTGGTGAACTGGCGGACCAGGTCGCCACCGAGGGCCACCTGCACGTGCTGCACCCGGGCGTCCTTGCCGACCAGGAGCTTGACGTGCTGGGCCTGCACCGCACCGGCGTCCCACTCGGCCACGGTCACGAAGGTCAGCTGCGCGCTGTCGGCGGTGACGACCTCGATGTTGTCGGCGAGGACCGCCGTACCCGTCTGCTCCAGGACGATCGTGACCTTGGCGAACGCACCCACCTTGATCAGCGTGCGGGCCGCGGCGGCATCGCCGCCCTTACCCACCCGGCGCAGGACGACGGCCTCGGCGAGCTCGGTCTCCGGCGCGACCTCGATCAGCGTGACGCCGTCGGCCGAGCCGTAGGCGAGGGCGCTGATCCGGTCGAACGGGGTGAGCACCGCCTCCGCGGAGTCCACGTGGGACACCGTCACACCCGCGGGCAGGTCACCGTGCTCCACCGCCGGCGCGATGCCGCCGAGTGAAGACGCGGTGACCAGGTCGCCGAGCCGCTTGAGCGGGGTGAAGCGCCACTCCTCCTCCAGGCCGTTGAGGGCCGGGAAGTCGGTGACGTCGAAGGAGCGCAGCACCTGCGACTTGGTGCTGGGCGGCGGTGCGATGGCCTCGGTAGTCATTTCTTCCTTTAGTAGTCCGCGCGTCTTCGGTGTGGGCCCGGGGCTGTTAACCCACGGCCCCTTCCATCTGCAGCTCGATGAGGCGGTTCAGCTCCAGGGCGTACTCCATCGGGAGTTCCTTGGCGATCGGCTCGATGAAGCCCCGCACGATCATCGCCATCGCCTCGTCCTCGGTGAGGCCGCGGCTCATCAGGTAGAAGAGCTGGTCCTCGGAGATCTTGGAGACGGTGGCCTCGTGACCCATCGACACGTCGTCTTCCCGAATGTCGACATAAGGGTAGGTGTCGGACCGCGAGATGGTGTCGACAAGGAGTGCGTCGCACTTGACCGTGCTCTTCGAGTGCGAAGAGCCCTCCAGGACCTGGACCAGACCGCGGTACGAGGTGCGGCCGCCGCCCCGGGCGATCGACTTCGAGACGATCGTCGACGACGTGTACGGCGCGGCGTGCACCATCTTGGCGCCGGCGTCCTGGTGCTGGCCCTCGCCGGCCATCGCGACGCTGAGCACCTCACCCTTGGCGTGCGGGCCGGTCATGTAGACCGCCGGGTACTTCATCGTGACCTTGGAACCGATGTTGCCGTCGATCCACTCCATGGTCGCGCCCTCTTCGCAGGTGGCGCGCTTGGTGACCAGGTTGTAGACGTTGTTCGACCAGTTCTGGATGGTCGTGTAACGGCAGCGGGCGTTCTTCTTCACGACGATCTCGACGACCGCCGAGTGCAGCGAGTCGGACGAGTAGATCGGCGCGGTGCAGCCCTCGACGTAGTGCACGTAGGCACCCTCGTCCACGATGATCAGAGTCCGCTCGAACTGACCCATGTTCTCCGTGTTGATCCGGAAGTACGCCTGCAGCGGGATGTCCACCTTGACGTTCTTCGGCACGTAGATGAAGGAGCCACCGGACCAGACCGACGTGTTCAGCGCGGCGAACTTGTTGTCGCCGACCGGGATCACGGTGCCGAAGTACTCCTGGAAGATCTCCGGGTGCTCCTTGAGCGCCGTGTCGGTGTCGAGGAAGATGACGCCCTGCTCCTCGAGGTCCTCACGGATCTTGTGGTAGACGACCTCGGACTCGTACTGAGCCGCGACACCGGACACCAGCCGCTGCTTCTCGGCCTCGGGGATGCCCAGCTTGTCGTAGGTGTTCTTGATGTCGGCGGGCAGGTCGTCCCAGGTGGCCGCCTGCTTCTCGGTCGAGCGCACGAAGTACTTGATGTTCTGGAAGTCGATCCCGGTGAGGTCGGCGCCCCACGACGGCATCGGCTTGCGGCCGAACAGCCGCAGGCCCTTCAGTCGCAGGTCGAGCATCCACTGAGGCTCGTTCTTCAACGCGGAGATGTTGCGCACCACTGCCTCGGACAGACCACGCTGAGCGATCGAGCCCGCTGCGTCGGCGTCGGCCCAGCCGTACTCGTACTTGCCCAGGGCGGCGAGGTGCTCTTCCTGAGTAGTGATCTGGTCGGTCATGTATCTGTCCTAACCGTGGTTGCATTTCCGCGGGCCGGCCCGGGGATGTGCGTGGTGCACACCTCGTCGCCGTGCGCGATGGTGGCGAGACGCTGCACGTGGGTGCCGATGAGCCGCGAAATGACCGCGGTCTCGGCGTCGCACAGCTGGGGAAACTCGGCAGCCACGTGGGCCACCGGACAGTGGTGCTGGCACAGCTGCCCGCCGGACGCGATCGTGGAAGCGTTGGCAGCGTAACCCTCGGCGGTGAGCACCTCGGCGAGTGCCTCCGCCCGGGCGATCGGATCGTCGCCGGCCTCGCACATCGCGGCCCGGCAGCGCTCCTCGAGCGCGGCGACCTGGGAGGCCGCGAACTCGCTCACCGCGTCCGGTCCGTGCCGCTGCGCGATCCAGCGCAACGCGGCCATCGCGATGCCGTCGTAGAAGTGCGGGAAGGCCTCGCGGGCGACCGGGGTGAGCACGAACGCCTTGGCCGGTCGGCCACGCCCACGGGGACCCCGGTGGCGGACCTCGCGCGTCTCCACGAGATGCTCACCGAGCATGGCGTCCAGGTGCTTGCGGATAGCGGCCGGGCTCAACCCCAGCTCGCTGCCGAGCTCCGCCGCGGTGGCGGCACCCCGCTCGAACAGCAACTGAGCGACCCGGTCACGGGTGCGACCGTCCGACGCGCTGGCCGATGCCACCGCCCCGCTCCGGATCAACACCTCGTATTTCACTACGGCAACGTTACGTATTTCCGGAGGCAGCTGCAAACTGACTCCCCGGTGATCCGGGCCACCGCCCTTCGGGAGCGCCCGATACGACGTCGGAAGCCCTGCGTACGATGCCAAAGGTGAAGCTTCCCGCGCTGCGCCCGATGGCCCTCGCGTCCCTGATCGCCAATGTCGGGCTGATCGTCACCGGTGCGGCGGTCCGGCTGACCGATTCCGGTCTGGGCTGCCCCACCTGGCCGAAGTGCACCGACGGGTCCTACACGACCACGCAGGCCATGGGCGTGCACGGCGTCATCGAGTTCGGCAACCGGCTGCTCACCTTCGTCCTGGCCGCGATCGCGCTGGCCTGCTTCATCCTGGCGCTGCTGGAACGCCCGCGCCGCCGGCGGCAGGTCTGGCTGAGCCTGGGCGTGCTGCTGGGCATCCCCGGCCAGGGCGTGGTCGGCGGCATCACGGTCCTGACCAACCTCAACCCGTGGGTAGTCGGCCTGCACTTCCTGCTGTCGATGGCGCTGATCGTCGCGGCCTACGCCCTGTGGCGCAGCACGGACGAGGGCGACGGCGCTCCCGTCTTCCGGGTGGCCACCCCGCTCCGCCACCTCACCTGGCTCACGTTCCTGGCCAGCGCGGCCGTGGTGGTCCTGGGCGTGATCGTCACCGGAAGCGGCCCGCACTCCGGCGACAACGGCGCCAAGCGCAACGGCCTGGACCCGGCCGCCATCGCCCAGGCCCACGCCGACGTGGTCTTCCTGCTGGTGGGCCTGACCATCGCCCTCTGGTTCGCCTTCCGCGCCGTCGGCGCCCCCGGCCCGGCCCGGGCCGCGCTGATCCTGTTCGCGGTCGAGATGGCCCAGGGCCTGATCGGCTTCGTCCAGTACTTCACCCACCTGCCGGTGGCTCTGGTGGCCGCCCACATGCTCGGCGCCGGCCTGGTCTGGACCAGCACCCTGGCGGTCGTCTGGTCGATCCGCGAGCGCCCGCCCGTGGCCTCCGCCGCCGAGCCACCGACGGCCGACACCCCCGCTCCGGCCCAGCAGCCGGTTCCCGCCTCTTGAGCGCTCGACCGCACGCTCAGCCCGGCTGATGCACGCCGCGCCCGGGCCA
>NZ_BOQN01000130.1 GCF_018332695.1 Paractinoplanes toevensis | reverse complement strand
GACTTACCAAACACTCCCTAGCCCGCACCTGGCCACACAGCCCCGACCTGCCCTGGTACACCCCGCCGACCATCATCGCCAGGATCCGCCGCGCCGAGGTCCGCGACCAGTTCCGCCGCTACGCCGCCACCGCCACGGAGTCCGGATTCCGCCGATGGGCGCTCACCCTCGCCGACCTGCCCGACTAGACACCCGCGGAAGCCACCACCAGCCTCACGCGGACGTGGCGCTCATCATGTGCGTATCGCCGACCGCCAGGGTGAACTCGTTCGCTGCAGGTGCTCCAGCGGAATGACGCCTCAAGCAGTAGATCCGAAAGGGGTTGGTCCTGCGGTGGCTGCGCCATTCACGTCTCGGCCGCCGTGGCGGGACGCACCGGCCAGGTTGCAACGCGCGGTAGAGAGCCGCGTCGGTGCGGTCGTTGTTGATGTTCAGGACGTCGTGGGTGGCATGTCACCCGGTCCTGCTGCCGTCCTGACGCTGCACCACGGTGTACGAGTCTTCGTGAAGGCGATGAGCAAATCGGCTGGTCCCGGTTCGTACCGGCTGTACCAGCAAGAAGCCGACGTTCTGAGGTTGATACCAGCCAAGGCTCCCGCCGCCCGGCTCCGTGGCGTTGTCGAGGTTGACGACTGGATCGCGCTCATCGTGGACTGGGTGCCAGGAACGGTCGCCGGCCCGCCCTGGACCACTGCGTCCGTCCAAGCAGCCGCCAACGCCTGCTCGGACCTCGCCGCCATCACCGCTCCGGCCGGCCTGCCGAAGGTCGTTGACCGCCTACCCGACCTCGACGGCTGGACGAAGCTGGCCACCGAGCCTCACCGTCTGAACGCCTGGGAAAGCCGCCACATCGAGGACCTGGTGGCCGCGACCAGCGGATGGCGACGGTGGACCAGCGGCCAGCGCCTAAGCCATCACGATGTTCGCTGCGACAACATCATCATCAGTTCCGCCGACGGCCGAGCCGTCCTCGTCGACTGGGGATACGGCTGCAACGGGCACGTCCACGACGATCTCGCCGTCGGCGACCAGGCGCTGCGCGACGTGTCGGCCGATACCGTTGCAGCCCTCGACCGCCCACTCGCGGTCTTTGTGACGGCGGCCGGCGGCCAGCACGGCCTTGTAGCCGTCGGTGTCGGTGCCGAAGCGGCCCTGCCCGATCGTCTGTTCACGCTCGTTGATGACCTCGATGGTCGCGGACCGCTTGTGCGGATCCACCCCGATGATGACGCGAGCCACCAGTGACTCCCTCCCGAATCCGACGATGTGTCGGCGGGAGGGCAGCGCTACTTTGAGCTGGGCAGTACCCTCTTGAGCCACTCCACGCCGCGGTGATCGACAGGACGCATGCCAAATGAGAGCCACACCAAACCACGGTGGGCAGCCGCGATGAGAGCGACCCCGTCGATCACCTCGACCAAGCCTGGCCCGGCTGCGGTCGTAGATCAATAAAACAAGTAGCCGAGATGAGTGCGTTTAGAATTGCCCGAAACGTAGGCCACTTATGCGACAGCAGAGAATCGGTGCAGCTATATCGAAGATTTTCTTGTGCGCCACTATTGGTCGAATGGGAGGGTCGCCCACTCGCGCACAAAAATAAGTGAAACGGCAACTATTCGCCCGAGGGGCGTTCGTGTTGAGAAATACGGGGCCGGCGTGTCCTTTGAGTGGCGCCCCAATTTCCACGTTCGGGAACTGAAGGATGCTTTCTGCACCACTCCTCGAGACTAGGGCCAGTCCGAGGAAAACTGTCGTATCCACCGCTGGACCGCGCAACCCATGCCGACGGTCCAACAGCAGATATCAAGACGTCGAGCAGGTTCGTCCGATTGGCTAGCGGCGATGTCTCCGCCCGCCACATGCCGGGCTCATGCGGGACTTGTTGGACCTCGCCTAGTTCAAGCGCCGATAGCGTGAAAGCGGCGCAGAAAACGTCCGCCATCCCAACAGTTGCGGCAAGAGACTCCGTTCCGCGGACCTGGGGTGCCCTCACTCTTACGGCCTGGATGAATGGCCCTATCGCAAAAACGCGGCCTGCTGAGCGGCCGTTCGCTACTGGGCTGAAGTCCGTGATTATCACCGTGACACCACATAGCTCAGCGATGCGACGCGCCACCGCCTCGAAGTCTGCGACCTTAAGAGTCGCTGCATCCTTGCCAGGCAGCAAAGCGTGCATCTCATCCGGAGATCCAATAAGGACGTCAGCCATCTGAAGCGTTTCGGTCTTGAAGTGGTAGGGCCGCTCCGCGGCAGGGGAAGCGCTCAGGACTACTAGCGCATCACCCTTGGCATGTTTAATGCTCCTCGTTATCGTGTCTTCTGAGGCTTCAAACGTAATAAGTAACGCGTGGCAAGCGCGAATGTCCTTTGCGCGTTCATCGATTGACTGTTGATGCAGCCCTCGATTCTGGGGACCAAGCCATCCGATGTAGCTCGCCAAGCCGGTCGAAAGCGGTTGCAATATCGCCGTCTGCGGCGTCTGTTCGTCTCCGTTCGCGCGAGCGAAGCATCCCCTAACGTTCTCTGCCGCGAGTATTGTGGCGATCTTATCACCATCGTCGTCGTGACCACGGATCGTCAGTAAAGAAACCTCGGCGCCGAGCCGAGACAACGCAATTGCTTGATTCAGTCCCTTCCCGCCCGGTCGACGCTGATACTCGGTAGCCTGCCTAGATCTTCCTAGCTGGGGATTCGCCTTCATCTCGAAGACGTGATCCATTACAGCAGCACCGACAACGAAGCAACGATGAGCTGTCGGTCCACCCTCACGGGGGACCGGGAGCCCGAGTTCATGGCCCAAATTCGTTTGTTTTGCACGAAGATGCCGCAGATTGTTTTCTGTGATCCTTGCCGGCAATGGCTGGCGGACTACGTCGAGGCCGCCATCCAATAGCGCAGATGTTTTCCCGCCGTTATTTGTCAGGAGGGATATCCGACTGACGCCAAGACCTTTCAGGACGTCGATTGCAATGACGAATCCGCTAGTGCTCATTTCGAGACCAAGCCGCTGCAGGGCCTCAACCCCGTCGATTCCTTCTCGCTCTTGGAGCTCGTAAGCTCGCGCCTTTGCAACAAGGTTCGGCGAGTCTTCTTCCAGCAAGTAAATGAGCATCCCAGAACCGTAATCAAGGAAAAGTCTGAACGTGTCGTCCAGCTGATCTCGGCAGTCGCAGTCCGCTGCCAATAAAGTGTCACCGTATACGCAAGCAGCTTGGATTCTCACTAGTGCTCGGACTCCACGTGGGACCGCGCCGTACTGCATTATCAGCGCACGGGCGCCATCGAACTCGTAGATGGCAACGGAGACTTCGCCAAGGACGGCGTGCAGCAACTTGTGCCCTGCCAGACGACTCGAAAACACCGAACCACCCGCCCCGAAGTTTGCACGCTCCGCTCGCAGGACACCAGTCCTGTTTGGTACACGCTACCTGCGCGGTGCGCGACGGTTCAACTGAAGCGTGTGACCGGGCTTCTCCCAGTTGGCCTCCAAGTAGGACCGGTTGACCTCCGTAATCTTGGCCACGAGTGGCTTACTTGCGCCTTCGAGGTCATGCTTTTGTAACTGCTCGATCTTGCGCCAGTTGTTGGTCAGGAGAATGACCTTGCGCAATCATAGATCCACTAGAACGTCTCTAGCCAGGCTTGTAGTTATGGGCAGGGTTGAACCTCTCCTGCAGGTTGGCCGGCTCGATGATCCGGGCCAGCACGAGCTGCCGGAACACCTCATCAACTGCAGTGGGCCTGCCGAACCCGAGCACCTCGTAGGCATGTCACAATGCATCGCACAGGCGGCCCATCCGCGACGATGTGATCAGCAACGGAGCACCCGGAGCCGTCTGGCAGGCATCGTCCAGGCCAGATCGAGCTCGCCCTGCCCGGCCGCCAGCGGCCGACGCGCGGCTGCCTTTAGCACCTCCGACTCGGCATTGTCGTGCGCCGACCCGCTGTGCTCGATATCGCGCGACCCGCGCTGCGACGAGTACACGATCTGGACCGTCCGCGCACCCGACGCCGTCTTCGCCGTGCGCACGTACCAGACCATCCACCCCACGACCCAGATTTAGCGCGCAGGTATCTCGCAGACATGCCACAAGACCTGAGGCCGGCGTGCTCAGTGCCTGTACGGCGAAATCGTGAGCCAAGTCAGGTAACAGGACCGTTCACTCTTGACAGGCTATGGGAAAATTGGATAAGTCGGCCTATAGGGGTGTGAAGTGTCGCTTGAAGTCCTCGTGACGCTTGGAGGAACGATTCTCGCGGGGGCGGGCGTCGGAATCGCTTATCTTCAACTGCGCCGTACACCCGGGACCATTAGGCAAATCGTAGGGCCAGAACCTGAAGACAAATCACCCCGCGAAAGGCGGGAAGTTAAGCATAACCTCCCGCCCCGACAGGAGTTCGTCGGCCGCAGAAGTGAGATAAATCGCGCCTTGCGCGGATTCGAATCGCGGTACCCAATCGTATCTATCGAGGGCCTGGGTGGTATTGGCAAAACAGCGCTCGCGAGAGAGGTAGCGTGGCTCTGCGCGACCGGCAACACCGAAAGCTCCAATACGTCGGCCGCTCGCTTTGAAGCAATTGTCTGGGCAGAGGACGTTACCGGCAACCTGGACATCAATAGACTGCTCGATCTCGCAGCTGAGGTGTTAGGCTTCCCATACATACTTCAGCTGCCTATCGAACAAAAACGACGAGCCGTTTACCGATGTGCGCAAAGGGCGCCGACGCTATTTGTCGTCGACAATCTTGAGACCGTGGCAGATCGTGGGATCTGGGATTTTCTCGTCAATTTGCCTGAGCCACCCAGCAGAGCTGTTGTCACGACGCGTGAGAAACAGCTGCGCGATTCGTGGTCAGTCAGTGTAGGTCCACTCAGCGCAGACGAGGGGCTTGCTCTGATGGCGAAGGAGGGAGAACGACTAGGTGTGACGTCACTCTTGGGTAGCGCCCAGTCCTCTCGAAGTGCCCTGTACGATGCTGCCGGCGGTAACCCCCTGGCGATACGATTTGCGGCTGGACAAGTCAAACTGGGTGTACCAGTGGAAGAGGTGGTTCAAGATTTGATTGAAGCCCAGGATGACGGGCTGTTTACAGCAGTATTCGACCGGGACTGGAGGGAATTGCTGAAAGGAGATGAACCATGTCGCCGTGTTCTAATGACGATGTCCTTGTTGCCGGCCGCAGCTTCAAGAGATGCATTGCGGGCAGGAGCACGTGTTCATGGCAGGCTGCTGCGGACGGCGATTGGCAGACTCATTGACTTGTCGTTGGTCGATGTTAGTGGCAATGAGCACGCTGACGATCCAAAATTCCAGTTGCATAGTCTCACGAGGGCATTTGCCCGCCGCGAGCTGTCTACGGTTCCGGACGTAGAAGGGGATATTGAAGAGCGCCTTATCGACTACTACTTGGTCTTTGCCACAAGGTATAGCAACACCTATGCCGATGTAGCAAACCTAAATCGGATGGAGGCGGAGCAAGCTACGGTCCTATCGTTCGCTGCACGCTCATGGGAGCTAGCACAACACAGTGGCTCGACGAGGAACTGGCGCCGTGTACTACGGTTCGCAGACGCGATGTCGCCTTATCTCTGGGGTCGCGGCAGATGGAATGATCAGTTAGAGGTGAGTCAACGAGCGATAGAGGCGGCCCAGCACCTCGCGGACAGTGCGGCAATCGCTAGACATTATGCCCAGATGGGCAGGGTGTACTTGTGGCTCGGGAACTTCGAGAAAGCAATTGACTACTTAGCGGCGAGTGAGTCGGCCTTGCCGGTAGACACCCGGAATGAGGACCTGGCCTTCCCGAAAAGGCTAAGAGCCCAAATTGCGAGTGCTGAAGGAAGGTACGAAGAAGCGGAGGACTTACTGACCGATATTCTCGACGTCTCGCCAATAACAGTCGACGATAACGGCCGTGCTGCGACGTTATTAGAACTCGGTCAAGTTGCGGAAGGCAGGAACAGACCTCAGGTTGCGTGGCAAAGATACGAGGAAGCGCTAAGACTGGACCAGCAACTCGAGACAATAGAGGGCGAAGCTGTTACCTTAAGTCATTTAGGGGAGGTCGCTTTGGCCACGGAAGACTACGCCGCCGCCCGCCAGTTCTTCGAGCGCGGGCTCACGTTAGCGAAGCGTGTACAGCGCATCGGCGCGATTGGAAGGTGTGAACTTGGACTCGCGAAGATCGAGATTGCCCAGGGCAACTACGACGTTGCCTGCACGCTCGGCCGCCAGGCAGAGCAGACCTACGACAGGCTCGGCTTGGATCAGAAGATCCGAGACGCCAAGGCGATAGTGCGCGCCGCTTTGAAGGCTAGCTGACGCTTAGTTCGGGGTATCGCGTCGCCGCTCAGCTTCGATGCTGGCGAGAGAGAAGCGACTGGGCGGCTACTTCAGTCGAGCACGCGCTGGCCACCAGGCGGATGATGATCAAATTAAATTAGTAGCCGATGTGCGTGTACCATGTCGTGAGTCAAATGACCCTAATCTTCGGGTTCCTCGAGATTCGAGAGACTGGACATCGTTGGGTGTCCCGTCCGACGGCGATCCAACTCCGCTCGAATTCGAATTAACGCAATTCCAAGGTCAAGCGTCGCCGAAGGAGCCGGAAGCTGCAGAACGTCGCACAATATTGTTGATATCCCGATCGCCGATTCCTTCGGATAATGTGTTCCCGCATGAAAATCCCTCTCAAGACATCTGAGCAATAGCGGCGCCGAACGGGTCATGGCCGGACGATAAGCGGAATCCATGCTTTGCATGGAGCGCAGAAGCCCGTTATACGACTTGCGTCTTACCTCGGAATCGCCTGTTAGTGCAATGGCAGTCAGCCATTCGTAGTATTGGGGCGGGCGCACTCACATGCCGCCGATAGTTCGCGCTGGCCAGCGGCGAGGCATCGCTCTCGGTGACGGATCTATTCGCTGGTCAACATCCCGTACTGCTTCGCCGCGAGCGTGCGACGCCGCCGCTACTTCACGACGGCCACCGTCAACAGGTGCGAGGTGATTCCGAATAGGCTCGGCTCCTGCTCGACCGAGCGCAACGCGTCGAGCAAGGCGACGGTGCGGTCGTCGCCTTCCAACCAGCCGTCGCGGTCGGCGAACAGCCATGCTCCGCCTTCCAGCGCGTACCTCGCCGCCCCGGTCAGGCCGGCATCGGTGAACTCGTCGACAATCTCGTCGGGATGGTGGAAGTACGCGAGCGTGAATAGGTCCTGGTCGAACGGGTCGTGCACGCCGGTCATGACCGTGGCGTCAGTGATCCGGCGTACGTCCGGTTCGAGGTATCGGTCCCGGACGAGGGTGTCGTACAGCCCGGCGTACCGGCTGATCGTCGCCGCGGCGACGAAGCCGCCGGGCGCCGTGACGCGCGCCGCCTCCCGCAGGGCCGTCACCCGGTCCCGGCGCTCGGGCAGGTGATACAGCGGCCCGAGCAACAGCGTCGCCTGATAGGCGGAGTCCGGTTCGTCGAGCCGGCGAGCCTCGCCGAGGACGGCGTCCACTCCGCCGATTGCAGCGGCATGCTGCACGTGCAGCGGCATCGGATCGACGAGGCGTACCCGATACCCGTCGGCGGCAAGCCAGCGCGCATGCACACCGGCGCCGCCGACATCGAGCACCCGCGCCGGACGCGCCGGTAACAGCCGTCGCAGAACGTCCTGGGTCCGCAGAAACTCCAGTCGGCTCCGGCCGACACTCAACCGATCGACCTCTCCGCCCCGGACGTAGTACCCGCTGATCGCTGCAATCGTCTCCATCGGCCGATACTCGATCAGCTGGCACGAGCGCAGCAACCGTTTATGCCGGCACACGATCCGGGGAATTGTGCAGGGTCGGAATAACGGCGCTGCACCAGTATTGCGCCTGATCACCAAGGACGCCGTCGTCGAGCACTACGGCAGCCCGCGGTGAAATCCACCCGGCAGAAGCTGGACCCTGATCTCCCGGTCAAGCACTGGTGGATCACTCCACCGGTCGCCCGCGCTCGAACTGGCCGGACGGCTGTCGCAGCACGAGAGCCTGACGTTCGCCGCCGTCACCACCACACGGCCCGGCGAAGGATTCATGAGCATCGCCGCGATCGTGGACTTCCTCAACCACATCAACCGGCGGCGACACGTCAGCGGCCTGGAATCCATCCCCGACGGCATCGTCACACCGCACAGGTTCCGCCGCACCATGGCCATGCTGACCCGCGACTTCCCCGGCTCCGAGATCGCCGTCGGCATGCAACTCAAACACGTCACCACCCGAGCCCTGGCGAACCGGGTCACCAGCAGCTACATGGACAACGATCCCTCCTGGGCCCGCCAACCGGACAGCGCGATCGCCGACCGCCGCTTCGAGCGCCTCACCGAGCTCTTCGACGCCGACACCAACGGCCACCACATCGGATTCGGTCCCGGAGCCGACCGCATGCGAGAAGCGTTCACCGCGGTCCGCGCCAACGCGCAGCGACTACGCACCACCGGGGAGGCCAGGCGCGGCGACATCCGCGTCGAACACGACCTGCTACGCCGCACCCGAACCTCCATCCGCTTCGGCAAGCTCAACCACTGCACCATGAACGACAACGACCCAGCCGGCGCCAAATGCCTGGAAGACGCGATCATCCCGGACGGACACCGCGGCCCCCTGCTGGACCGCTGCCAACCCGCCCGCTGCCCCAAACAGCATCATCACCCCCGAACACCTCCCGGTCTGGACCGCAGAACAGTCCTCACTTCACCGGCTGCTCGACTCCGACACCCTCGCCCCGAACCACCGGCGCAGCATCGAGTCCGAACTCAAGGAAGTCGACCGCGTCCTGAACCGGAACCCGCAATGACCAGGCCCGTATCGCCCGCCACCCACCAGCGGCTACGCGAAGCAATGGAACGACTCTTCAACGCCGAACCACAGCACACCGACGGCAAGCTGACCAAAAACAACCTCTGGCGCGAAGCACGCCTCAGCCGCGCCACCATGAACCGCGCCACCGACATCCTCGCCGAATGGGACGCCCGTATCGGCGACAGCCCCGCCGGCGCCGCCGCCCGGCAACGCGACGACGAGATCGAGAACCTGCGCGGCAGCCTGCGAACCGCCCGGCTCGAAGGCCGCCAGCTACAAGACCAGCTCGACGCAGCCGCTACCGTGATCACCGCCCTGACCACCGAGAACGCTGCACTACGACGACAGGCCGCGAACTCTTCCGCCCGCATTGTTCCGCTGTTCAGTGACCATGGAAGGTGACGGCAGGGGATCGGGACGATATCCGGATCTGCCCAACGTAGTGTGCGGATCCGCCTCTCACGAAGCCGCGCCGAGAGGCATGTCGACCGCTCGGACTCGCCTACCGCTTTCGTCCCGACGCCAGAAGTCAGGGCCAGTGTCACAATGAGGGCCGGGTCGGATCGCTCCGGTCCTGCTGCTCTTCCCAGCTGTACGACAAGCGGCTGTGTTACACGGCGGGGCAGACGATTTATCTGTACCTACCGCAAAATCCGATCGTGCTCGGGAGGAGGCGTTTGGCACGTTCGGCACCACAAATACGAAGTTGTCATTGCCAGTGCATGATCAACTGCGGCGCGAGATCTTCGAAGTTTGGTTTCTCCAATATGCGATCGAACTCCTGGTTTGCAGCGTGTCGGGATCATCAGGCCCGAGTACTTGGATTTGATCGGCGAGCAGCCCCTCGAGTGCGGTCACGGCGGCTGCGGGGTCGCCGGCCTCGCCCCGCCAACAGGCGAGATTGAGCCGAGTGGTCAGGGTGGTTGGGTGGTTGGGTGGAAGTACCTGGATCAGATCGGTGAGCAGCTCCTGGAGGATGGTCACGGCGGCTGCCGGGTCGCCGGCCTCGCCGTGCCAGTAGCCGAGTTGATGGCGGGTGCTCAGGGTGTCGAAGTGGGCACGCCCAAGTACCCGTGTACGTGCGATGACCAGCTCTTGGAGGGCGGCCACGGCTCCTGCGGGGTCGCCGGCCTCGCCCCGCCAGGAAGCGAGATTGTGGCGGATGCTTAGGGTGTTGGGATGATCGGGTCCGAGCACCTGAAGGGTATCCACGAGTAAAACCTGCAGATCGGCAGCAGCAGCCGCCTTGTCGCCAGCTTTGCCGCGTGATCCGGCGAGGTTCACGCGGGTTTTCAAGGTGTCGGGATGGTCGGGGCCAAGCACGCGTAGCTGGTCATTGAGAACCTCCTCGAACGCCGCCACAGCGCCAGCAGGGTCTCCAGCATCGCCACGCCACCCGGCGGCGGCGTGGCGAGCGTTGAGAGTCTCAGGATGGTCGGGACCGAGGCGTTCGTGGGCACTGGCATGCAGTTGCTGGAAGTAAACGGCTGCCGCAGCGGCTTGCCCGGCGTCTCCAAGGCTCAATCCGGCGCGAGCGAGCACCGGGTGAGCGCCAACCGGCGTCCACAGAGAATCCGGCAGAAGGGTGGCTACGGCTAGGGCGTTCGCGCGAAAGGCCTGACTGAGTTCCGGATCCCCTTCCGTGGGCGGCCAAGCCTCGACGAGAGCATCAGCGGCGACCCGAATTATCTGGGCAAGACGATGGTGCGGCATCTCTTCCCGAGTAGCACGTTGGACAAGCGCGTGGACCCGCAGCGAGCGCGAGTTGTTCCTTGGATCATGGGTGACCAAGCTCAATAGATGCAGACGCCGGCTGGCGTCGCGACTAGTAGCCGCAGACACCGGATTGTCACCTACAAGTTTTTTGATGAGCCAGTTCAGAGAACGGCGTTGGACAGTCCAGAAGATCTTGCGAATGCCGTGCATCTGTGCAGCATCCGCGCCCCAGAATCGCCGTAGCGCATGTTGGAGCTTCCGTACATTCCCCGGAACACCGGCGTCGCTGAGGCGGGCGGCGGTCAGCCAAACAATGACGGCTTGGGTGCTGAACACAGCATCTGGGACGCCGTTGGCGTCGAGAACGCTTGCCAGTTGCAGGAGCGGCAGCGCGATGCCTTGCGGTGGCATCCGATTCGCCAGATCGGTCGACAATGACCAAGCCGCAGCGAGGCCGTTGTGTTGATCATCAGGCAGAACGGTTGGCCGCAGGTCGGCCAACCGGCGCTCCTGGTCGGCGAGCAAACGGCAGTATGTGGAGCATGTTATTTCCTGATCGAGGATGTAGGCGGTGGCCTGGCCCAGCGCTAGCGGCAGATGGCCCAAAGCACCGCCTAGGTCGGCAGGGGTATCGGCCAGGTCAGGGCGATTCACCAAACGGGCAGCGAGGAACGACTCAGATTCCTGCGCGCTGAACAACCCTACGTTGATCGTTCGCCGCTGCAGGCCGGAGATAGCGGCATCTCGGCGACGGGTAGTGATCACAGCATTTCCATGCATTACGGCGGGTGGCCACAGTCGATGCAGGTCAGCAAGGTCGGTTAGATCGTCGAGGACGACCAGCCAGCTCTTGCGGGTAGAGGCGAGCCAGGCGAGGAACTGGCCTGCGGCATGCTCGGCGTCATGATCGTCAACAGCGAGGATATCGGCAGCGGCCTGCGAATAGCTGGTCAGAATCGCTTGCCGATTGCTGGCAGCGACCCACATCAGCAGATCTACCGCCCCGTCGTTCCGCAACTGATGGGCATATGCTGCGGCAAGTTGGGTCTTGCCGACCCCGGCAGGCCCGGTCAGCACCGCGCTCTGCCTCGACGTGCCGACCCGGCTGAGATCGCAACTCGGTTGGCGAGTCTGGAACCCATCGGCGAGGACAGGCACAACGCCGATCTGGTGCGGCCAGGACACCACCTCTCGCCCAGCGAAAAAGTTGTACTGCTTGTTGCCGCTGCCGACTTGCACACCTTTCGCCCGTCGGCCATCTACCAACGGCCTTTGCATGGCATGCTTCTTGGGCTTGGCCACAGGCAGCTCCCAGCGGTACGAGTCAGGCGAAGTGGTTTTGCTGGGTGTTGTGGTCTCCTACCTGAACGGCCTTAGCCTCGCGAAGATCGACCTGATATGTGTGCGCAGGAGCGCCGGCCGAATCGATCAACGCCAGCAGCCGCCGTGCCGAGGCCACGATCTCAGAATCGTACGCAGCGCCGGACTCTTCCAGTCTCTGGCTCAACTCGGCCTGCCATACCTCGGGCTCAGACTCGACACCTTCGAGCATTTGCTGCGCCTGTCCAGTGCTGGCCAAGCGGTTGCGCAGCGCGTCCTTCAGGCTGGTATAGGTATCTTGCACCGCCATGCTGGCCGTGTTCGTGGCACCGGCGGCGGCGCCAGCAGTCAACGCCGCCAAGATCATTTCCACCGCTGTCATTGTGCACCTCCCACGCATCTTCCGTGCCAGCGACTGACTGGCCGCCAATAGTCGTGACCTGTACGAGAGTGCGGGTATGTTCTCATACTTCTGACTGGCGGCGTGAGCTAGACTAGATGGCAGACGAGAACGTTAATGTGACCAGACCGTGTTGAATTTCGTGCTCTGATCTGCTGCCGTCAAGGCGCGCGGGCGGTTGAAGGCATCACGTCCGTGCAACGGCTCGGCACGGTCCGCCTCGTCCGGGCGTTCACACGAGTGCGATCGCGCTGAAGCCTGTGGGATCATGTCCATAGGCCCCTGTGGGTGCCGAAAACTCATCCAAGCTCCTGACCTGCGCATTGCTTCAGGGCTCCTCGACGGGAACCGCCTGCGGATGAACGCGTTCAAGTTCCGCGGCTCGTTTTCTGAACGTGTTCAGGTAGATTGCAGGTACCGATCAGGACCCGACGCGTAGTGCCAGGTCAAAGCCCGTGGTCGATTTTTCGGCACCCACAACGCCAAGCGCGACTGGCACGCCTACATAGCCGGACGCCGCGCAACCGCAGCTGACTAACCAGCCGACAGCAGTCGGGCGCTAGCTCGGGGGGCGGAGCACCCCTCACTGACCGTTAGGAAGCCCATCCTCGGTGTGGTCTAGGTCGGTTAGCGAAGCAATCAGACGCTGGGCGGCAGCGATGGTTTCGGAACGGGCGTGCTGTCGAGGCATGTCGAAGAGGTCGTCGAGGGGGCCTTGGCTAGGTAATGGGCTAGTCAGCCGCCGGGCGGCGTATTTGTCGCCGGCGTCGGCGCGCTGTCGGAGCTTGTCGAAGCGGCCTTCCTGGAATAGCAAGTAACTCAGCCACCTAGCGGCGGATCCGTGGCCGGCGTCCTCGGCCTGTTGGAGCGTGTCGATTGCCTCGTCGATGCGGCCTTGGCCGGCTAGCAGATTTTTCAGCCGCCAAACGGCGTAGGGGACGTCGGCGTGTCTCTGGTAGAGGAGTTCGGCGTAGCGGGGAGCAGCTTGCCATTCAGCGCTGTCAGCCACCCGTAGAGCGTCCTCGCCGTCGTCGTGGTGGTCTACAAGTGCTTGCCACACCAGGTCGGGCAGCCATTCGGTGCTGCGTAGCTGCCGGGCGTGCTGGTGCAGGTAGTCGGCGGTGAGGTATCCGACGATCTGCCCCATCCCAGCGGCGACCGGAGTAAGGCACGAGGTGGCGCCGTGCAGCTTGGTGGTGGCGTACCCGATCGCTTGGTCGGCCCAGTTAGGCGGGGCGGTGGCTTGCTGGGTGTTGGACAGGTAGGCCGGTGCGGCCGCGATCAGGAAGTCGCGGGTGAGCGGGGCGGTGGCGCCGAGCCGGCGGGCATCCAACGCGGCGGTGATCACCGCCTTGCCACAGCACTGTCGTGCGTCGGTGACATCGGCGTTCTCCCACCAACGGATCAGATCCGGCCCGGCGGCCAACACCTGGGTCACGCCGACGTCGGCGCCGCTGGTGTCCAACGCGATGCGCAGACGGGGATCGTCGGCGGCAAGACTTTCGGCGCGACGCCGCTCGTCGTCGCTGAACGTGTGCTCGACCTCGATGATCCGAGCCAGACCAAGCAGTTCCCGGTCCTCGGCGTACATATCGTCCTGGCCGGGTGTTGGCAGTGCGATTCGGGGGATGTATTCGTCGGGCCATAACGTGGCGACCACCAGTAGCTTCGCGGCTAGCAACGCCCGCATCGCGCCGGCGGGTACACCCGCCCTTCCGAGCTGGGTGAGGTAGGGATCCAGCTTGTCCAGCCACACCACCGTTCGGGGTACCGGCGTATCCGCGAACCCCCGGACCGCGGCCACGTCGGCCGGGTGCAGCAGCCACCAGTCCGGGCACACCGCCTTGACCGCTTCGAACAGCGCGCGGGTCTTGCCAACCGATGAACTGCCCTTGACCAGTACGAACCCGCCCCGACCCTGCGCGGCCGTGACCGCGGTGCGCAGCTCAGCGTCTATATCGCGGGGCACATACACCGGCAGGCCCTCGGCGCCCAGGTCCACCTGGATCGACCTATGTACTCCGAGGTTGCGAGGGTCCGCGGTGCGCACCCGCTCCGAACCGGACACCGGGCCGATCTTGCTGAGTGCCTGCACGCGGGCAGCCATCCAGCCGTCGATGGTGTCCTCCGCGACACCACACACGATCAAGAACATCCGAAGCGTCTCCGGCGAAGGAAGGGATTCACCGGAACAGATGTCACCGACAGTGGACCGCGGCAGCGGCACCGCGTGCGGCACCGAACGCTGAACGAAATCGTCGGCTCGGCGCCGGATGTCGTTGAGCGACAGCCCGCACGCGGCCTTCACCTCGGACAACGCCACAGCCAGCTCAGCCGGGGTCCGCACCGTGGAAGGGTCGACCGGCACCACACGCCCCCTTACCTGTCCGGTGCCGGCTGCGCCGGACACACCGGACAGCTTACGAACCCGCCCCCTCCGCGGCTACCACCCAGCACACCCGACCAGGCACCCGACGCCCGGGAGCTGGGCCTCCGGATTCGTCCGCTCCTGCTGCCGGACACACCGGCCGCCTGCGACCGTCAACGCATCGCCCAAAGGGGCCCGGCCGGCCACCCCGCAACACCAGCGGGAGCACAACACCATGCACAACTGGACGACCATCCTCGAAGCCATCGGCGACCTGCTCAACCTGGCCGCCGCCGTCATCACCCTGATCGCGATCCGGTCTCAACGACCCGGCAAATAACCCCAACCCAATGGGCCGGAACCTCACTCGGTTCCGGCCCAAGATCAGGGAATACCGCAGCATCCGAATACTGCACCTGCACCGGTTAAGATGGTTGTTTGACCGGGGACGTGCGCCGCTGCAGGGTCGCGGGAATTCGAGTCTCAGCCAGGTTCGGATGCTCGTCGTAGGGCTACCAGACGAGTCGCAGCACCCCCCGCGTGCCCGCTATGACCTCCTGCACGAGCTCGTCGATGCGGCCCCGCTCGGCCAGCAGCTCGACCAAGCGGGCGGCGGCGTATCCGTCGCCAGCATCGGCGCGCTCCCGCAGCTCGTCGGTACGGTCTTGCTCGGCCAGCAGTTCGAACAACCGGTCGGCGGCGGACCTGTCGCCGGCGTCGGCTCGCTGCCGCAGTTCGTCGGTACGGCCGTGCTTGGCCAGCAGCCTGGCCAAGCGGGCGGCGGTCGAGCTGTCGCCGGCGTCGGCGGTGTGGGTGCCGAAAACTTATCCGAGCTCCTGACCTGCGCATTGCTTCTCGATGGGAACCGCTGCGGATGAACGCGTTCAAGTTCCGCTGCTCGTTTTCTGAACGTGTTCAGGTAGATTGCAGGTACCGATCAGGACTTGACGCGTAGTGCCAGGTCAAAGCCGCGGTCGATTTTTCGGCACCTTCAGCGCCGAACCAAGGGGTCACTGAGGGTCCATCAACGAGGCGGCCGTTTCGTTGATGGAGCGTGCTTCGGTGAGCAGTCGTTCGATCTGGAGGTTTTGCGCGGTCCAGGCCAAGACGGTGGCGGCGCGCGTGAGTAGTTCCAGCATGGCGATCGTGGCGGCGCTGGAGACCAGGTCGGTAAGCGGGCCGGGTTCCACGGCTACGTTGAAGTTCTGATGCTCGCCGTCGACTCGTTGCATGTGCCAGGTCGCAGCCGCGTAGCCGGCGTTCGCAACTTCACGGGCCAGCAGCATCTCGCTGCCGAGGCTGGCGTACACCGTTGTCGTCTCGGGTTCGGCGATGACTTCCGGGACAGTGACATCCTCCTGGTGCGCGCGAACCGTCAGTTCGACAGCGTAGGCCGGCATGTCGCCCGTGTCGGTGGGAGAACCGGTGGTGGCGGATTCGATCTCGTCAAGAAGGAGCCGCACCGCGACGCCGAAGCCCGGGCCGTGGGGGTCGGCCATCTGCTCAAAGCGGGCCGCCAGAATCACCAGGGCACGCAGCGCGGGTAGCGCTTCGACGGGCTGGCGGGCGCCGACCAAGATCGTGATGCTTTGGAAGAACGCGACGGCCTGACCGAACAGGTTGAAGACGATCGTCGACGTGTGGGCGTGCGGGGTGTCCTTCCCAGTTGCGGCGGCGCTGTCGACCAGCGGCATCACTGCGGCTAGGACACGCTGCGCGGGCGAAACCGTCTCGTGTTCGATGTCGATGTCCTGCCCGGCAGGTTCCTCGACGGGCTGGCCTTTTTCGAGCCGACCGCGCACCTCGAGGCGCCCGGCCTGGAACACGACACCGTCGCGGAGGCGCGGGGTGAAGCGGTCCTTGCGTTTCATCGTGAACGTGGTGCCGTCACGGTCGATCGACTGGATGCCGGAGTGCCACTCAAGGGTCGGATACAGAGACCCGTCGGGGGCGGGATCGTGGACGTCTCCGACCAGGCGGCCGCGGATCATCGTACGGGTGGATTGAACGTCACGCGGCTCGATCGACATCAGCTCGGCCATGATGGGCTCGGGAAGGCCGAGAAGGTCGGCGATAGATCTGCGCAGGTAGCCGAAGGTTATGTCCGTGCACTTGAGCGCGTTCTCGGCGATGCGGTTGAGTTCCCACATGCCGTGTTCCAGGCCGTCGCTGGCTGACTTAGCCGTCTGGTAGGTGCCGTTGTCGCCAGCGAAGATGATGTCCCGGCGCACGGCGGCGCCAAGCAGGTCTTTCCAACGTGGCCGCGCCGGGTCGTCGGTGACCAGACCGAAGCTGCGCGCCAGTTCCTCCTCGGTCACGCCCCGTTCGGCTACGGTCTTGCGGACCACAGCCTTGGTGAGGTTCTCGGCGGCGATCCACAGGTGGTTGAGCGCCAACCATTCCCCGCCGATGTACCAGTTACGCAGGGCAAGCTCGTAATGGCGGAAGGCCCGGCTGATCCGGGCGCTGTCCCTCGTCGCCGAGAACATCGCCGACCACAACGCGTCCACAAGATGCCGCCGCACGATGCGGCCGCCCTGGACCGGACCGCGCTCGTCTGGGATGAAGACCTCCAGAAACCCCCGGATGCCCTGCCGCGCAGCGACCTCAAAGGCGAGATGAACCTCCAAGGGGCCGACCAGGACGTTGCCGACGAACCCGATCAGCGTCGCTACCGGC
The DNA here is from genome assembly GCF_018332695.1 of Paractinoplanes toevensis. Lineage (GTDB taxonomy): Bacteria > Actinomycetota > Actinomycetes > Mycobacteriales > Micromonosporaceae > Actinoplanes > Actinoplanes toevensis. Next base: position 9,196 of record NZ_BOQN01000130.1, on the reverse strand, counting down.
CGGGCGACCGCCGCGAACATCTCGATCGCCTCGTCAAGCCCGGACGCCCTGCCGAGGACCTCCACGACCAACTCGCGCGGTACATCCTTGCCGCCTTCATCCACCCATCGAGTGAACGCGCGCACTCGGACCCCGTGTGGGATCAACTCGGGATCGGAGAGAAACGCTTGACAGCCCTCCTCCGGCAGGAAGTGTGCAGCGGCGCCGGCCCGCAACACCACCACGTACTCGGGCAGCAACGCGTCCGATGTTTCACTCGACTCGACGTCCACCGGCGAACGATAGGCCGCACATGGAGCGCATCGCGAACGAACTCAGGCCTTGTAAAGGTGCAGGCCAGCCTCGCTGCAGAGCGGATCGGGCTTGGATGAATCGACGCTAGCCAACAAAGGCCACACGATCATGCTGACAACAATGAGCGTTTTTCATCCTGCGTAGCGGTTGGCTTCGACGTGGTGCAGAACGAGGATGGCCTGCACGATCGCGGTCGCGCGGCGCGGGCAGCAACGCAGCTTGACCAGGACCTTCCAGGTCTTGAGCGTGGCGATCGCCCGTTCACCGCGGGCGCGGATCTTCGCGTGGACCCGGTTGACCGCCTTCTGCCGGCGTGACAGCTTCGGCCGAAACCGGCGCCGCTTGAACGGGGTGCGTACGCTACCGCGGGCTCCTTGATACCCCTTATCGGCAAAGGTCATCACTTCGGCACTGGTCAGCGCGTCGATGATGCCGTGAGTGCGGGCGGCGGTCAGGTCGTGCGTCGCGCCGGGCAGCGCGCCCGAGGCCCACACGAGACGCCCGACCGCGTCGGCGATGACCTGCACGTTGACGCCGTGACGCTTGTGTTTCCGGAGTAGTACGGCTTCTGATCGGCGACCCGGTCGATCGGGACCAGCGTGCCGTCGAGGATCGCGTACGCCAGTTGCCGGATGCGCTGCATGGCGGTGTCCAGGTCGTCGGCGGCCGTGCTGAGCAGGGCGATTGCTTCTTGGACGTAGCGCCAGGCGGTGCTCACGCCGATTTCGAAGCCGGCGGCGAGGCGCGTGTAGGTGTCGCCGTTACGCAGGTGGGCCAGGGCAAGCAGGGCCCGACGGCCCGGAGCCAGCCGCCGCCATCGGGATTTGCGCTGCTGGCGGTGGACGCGGATGCGCTCGGCGAGGTGGTTCAGGGTCCGGTTGGACAACGAGATCGTGGACGGGTAGGACAGCATGGCGAGGCTCCCTGTCGGGGCATCGGGTTTTGGTCGATTTGCTGTCCTACCTGGAGCCTCGCCCTCATCGAGCACCGCCCCCGCCGCCCCGCACTGACCTGCAAGATCAGGTTGGAAAAGGCTCAGTAATTGATGTCATAACCGACCCAGATCACATGGCGTCGGTGTGCATTTCCAAAAACATGTCGTCACGGTCGTCCTCGTGACTGCAGAACAGCCGTAGCTCCGCATGCTGTCCTGGAAGGCCGGCGTCCCGGACTGCTTCGGTGTACAACTCGCACACGCTGCGGCTACTGCACGTGAACGCGTCTTCGTCGGGCTCGTCGAGCCACGGTTGATCCGGCTGACCCGTCGAGGGCCAGACGTTGATCCAGCTCAGCCTCGACACAATCTCGGCCCCTTCCTCGGCAGCTGGCTTGATCGTAAAGGCCATACCCAGTGCCAGGACTGCAGTTGCCGCGTAGAACGAGGTGCCGGACACCAGTAGATCGAGGCCATCGGGGACATCGCCTTCTGCGGGACAATGATCCGGGCTTTGTCTTACGCATCCGCTTCTGCCGCGCGTCGCGCTCTGACGTGGCGTTTGTCAAGTCGGACCCTACATCCGCGCTCCAACCGACTATGGCGCAGATGATCACGGAAAGCCTCCAACAGAAACCAAGTCGTCTCTCTCCGCAGACGGGACCGCAATCGTCACCAGGCGCCGCCGTTAGGAGTAGCGCTGTCGCCGAGAAGAGGCGACTTCCGAAAATGGTTTGAGAACCCGGGCGCTTGCTCCCTACACCACCTTTCTCCGTACGTTTCCTTTTCGTTAAGCAGCGATCGGGTGATTGGAACCGGTCACCGAGAAATCCGAGCTAGAGTAGGTGGCAGATATTGGGAAAAGCTGCTAGCATAATCGCATGAACACTTGCGAACAGCGCGAGTGTGACAAATGCGTGTCCAAGTCCCCCTCCGGACACAAAAATCCAGCGCACACGCTGCATCCAGGTGGCGAGTGGTCAGAGGCATCTGACCACTCGCTTTTTGCATCTGCCGCGCTCTCCGAGCACCCCATTGCTGGGGCTTGGGGGCAAGCATGAGCATCGGCCCGATCACCCCCGTGATCCCCTCATCGCCCAGCCGGGTTCAGCAGATCCCGAACCGTAGGACGAAGCTGCCACTCGCCGCGCTCGCTCCCGCCGCCGGCTCCGCTCCCGTCTGCAGCGTCGCTTCCGTCGACTGCAACGGCCGGATCCTCGACTCGGCCCTCCTGGAGTCCCTCGAATGGCTACCCGGACTCCGATTCGACGTTCGGGTCAGCGCCGGACTGATATTGCTGACGGCCGCCGAGGACGCCGAACACGTCGTCCGGCGCCGCGGCGAACTCCGCCTGCCGGCCACCATCCGCCATTGGTGCGGCCTGACCACCGGCTGCCGCGTCCTGCTGGTCGCGGAGCCTGAGTCCGAACGTCTCGTCATCCACCCGCCGGCCGCGCTCGGGGCCATGCTGCGCGGATTCCACCAGGAAAAGCTCGGCGGTGATGCCACATGAGTCCGTCGACCAATCCACCGGCTGCTGCGGACGTCGAGGCGGCAAGGATGCTGCTGGAACGGCTCGGGGTCTCCCCTAGCGACCTGCTCAACACCGCGCCCCCGAGACCGCAGGTACCGACCTTCACCGAGTACATCCAGGTAGTCCGTGGAGCGGTCGGGGCCGGCACTCTGCGGATGTACGGCTCTTACTGGAAGCGGATCGATGAGCGGTGGGGCTCGCGCAGGCTCGACGAGCCGACGCCGAGTGAGATCAAGCAGTTCGCCGAGTATCTGAAGGCCAACCGAACCATTCGCCGCAACGGTCGTGGTGGGAAGAGCACCGTCGAGCACTTCATCTCGGCCCTGCGCTGCGTCTACCGGCATGCCATCGCTGACGGCATCCTCGCCGAAGGCGAGAACCCAGCGTTGAAGGTGGAAAAACCGCGACGGCAAGCCAGCAACCGCCGGGCGATCGGCGACGCCAGACTGCAGGAGATCAACGAGGTCGCCGCCGCCACCGGAGACGACCCGGAGCTGGACTGCCTGCTCATTCGATTCCACACCGAGACCGCCTGCCGCCGTGGTGGAGCACTGACGCTGCTACCGGCAGACCTCGACCCGGACCAGTGCCTCGTCCGCCTGAAGGAGAAAGGCGAGACCGAACGCTGGCAGCCGGTCTCCCCCACCCTGATGCGGGCCCTGCTCCGGCACATCGACCAGAGACCCGCAGCGCCGACGGATCCCGTGTTCCGGTATCGGAGCGGGAAGCCCATCACCCGGCGGCGCTACGACTACATCTGGACCCGGATCGGCAAGGAACTACCCTGGGTCGCGATCCAGCAGATCAGCGCCCATTGGATCAGACACACCACGCTGACCTGGGTCGAACGCACCTACGGCTACGCCATAGCCCGCGCCTTCGCCGGCCACGCAGACAGCGCCACCGAACCTGGGGCCACAGCCACTTACGTCCGCGCCACCCTCCAAGAACTAGCAGCCGCTGTAGCGGCACTCACCGGAGAGCCCCACCCGCTCGCCCAGTAGACGTAGTCCTTCAGTAGCGGGCGAGGGACTGTCAGCGGTTCAGGAGGAACACGGACACAACGGCGGCGTCGCGGAGATGCCGCTGCGGTGTCCGTGTCCTCGCTACGCAAAGTCAAGCGGAAGTGAGCACGCTCGGATGGCTGACGGGACGTACCGGCAACATGAACTTCCGCACCTACGCGGTTCCGGTTCCGGTTCCTTCCACATCGCCGGGCTAACCCGACGACCCTGCGTGCTCGTTAGAAAACGCAGCTATGCCCGATGCTAACTGTCAGATGACAGCACGGGCGACGAGGGTTGCTAGTCGGCGCGCGACGTGACTCCGCAGCTCTTCCAAGCCCTCACCGTTATCTCGATAATGAATGTAGCGAAGGGCTCCAAGATCGAAGGGAACGTCATCCTTCGATTGCGCGATGGGAATAACATCACGTCCGAAGGTATGTGCTATCCCCGTCTCGTAGAAGACATTTGGATTTCGACCGGTGAAATCGGCAATGACAACCTGGGCCCGCCATAAAAGACTTGCCACGTCATCCATTACGACGTGGTGATCCCAGATATCGTCGGCTCTAAGGCATCGCAGACCGACGTCTGCGGCGGCTTGGCGAAGAGTCTCCTGCACTGGGCCGAATCTGGAGTCGAAGGGCATCATCACAGCCACCAGGTCCCGTTCACGAGTGCTCATGGTTGGTAGTCGGAATACCTTTGGCGCAGGCCTGGAATCGACAATATCCTCGTGAACAACCCTGTAAAGGTCGACATCCTTTACCGCCCAGTGTGTCCGCTGAAACTCCCAGTCCGTGATTCCAAGGCGCCCAGCCGCAGCCTCGATCCGCTCAGACGGAATCGGGGGCACCAACGCATTTGGAACAAACTTGAACCGATAGTTCCTCCCGGACAGTGCGAGGCTCTCGATGCTTCCGACTCGAGCAATCTGCTCATCGCCCAAGCCGGTCTCGGGCATCACGAGGGCTGGGAGGTTAAGCAGTCGCGAGGTGTCCAAGCGACCTGCCGGGGCAACGTACGCCCAAACAACCTCGTCCGTGTGCTCACCCACGCGGCTGGGAAACGCCTCCCCATCCTGGAAGCCCACAATTAGGTTGTACATGGATGTCCTTCCGGCGTGGTACGAACGCTCTGAGAGTGCAGCGATTGTGCCTCGACTCGACGGCAGTCCCAAACATCTTCCCGGCCGAGGGACCAACATCCTCACGGGGCAGGAGAGTCAACCGAGCCGAGGAGAGTCTCTCGAGATGCCAGGTCCTCGGCAGCAGGCGCGGCGCTGCTGCCAGAATTTACCTGCACTACGCACATGCGCATAGCATGGGGCCCTGGCCGGGCGGTTCGGGGAATCACATGGCCGAGTTCTATGTAGACGCCCAGGGTTTGAAAGGGCGTACAACCAGCTGGCGCGCGTCGCAGGACGGGTCCGACACCATTGACTACGCCAAGCAGCACTGTGCGCTCTCGATCACCGCTGAGGGCTACCTGATGATCATGCTCGGGCACGCCACGGCGTACGCGAACATGGTCAAGGCGATCCGCAAGCTCGAGGAACTCGCGCAGGGCACCGGCACCCAGATCAACCTCGCCCAGCGCGACTACGCCCGCACCGATGCCTCCGCCGCGGCCCGGTTGGACGCCGGCATCCCGGCGCCACCGATCCCGGCCTGTTCTCGCACGGCGGGACCGATCTGTGGCCGCAGATGTGCCGGGCGGCCTTCGCCGATGTCTCCGAACCCACCACCGCGTCGCGCAGCCCGGGAGTACGCGACCGAGGTGGTGATGTGGTCGATCAACCCGCTCGCCGACCTGATCAGCCCGTCCGCGTGGCTGCGGCAGGTGAGTATCTGGCTGTTCAGCTACGACCCGTTCGAGGCGTGGGCCAAGCAGTTCAGCGGCGACTGGGACGCCTACGTGCAGTGCGCCGTCGCCTGGCAGTACATCCGCGCGGCCTGCGAGAACATCGGCCGCTACCTGATCGCGGGCGCCGGCGACGTGCCGACCGTGTGGCGGGGCCACGCCGCCGAGGGCGAACAGGTAACGTCCCCATCGAGGAAGTCACTCTACTGCGCCAGGCCTAGTTAGTGGACGTAGTTGTAGCGTCTGCGCCAGGCGGTCGGTGCTATGCCGAACATCGCGCCAGCCAAGAGCAAGAAGCCATCTATGGTTGGCTGCACCCATGTGCGAGCGCGAGGGCGCTCTACGGTGTAGTCAAGGTCCCCGCCTTTGTCATATTGCCATGATCGCTCATTATGGCTTCCACCAGTAGGCTCCGGAAAGGATTCACTCAGACGTTCGTCCGATTCCAGGAAGAGCCCAAGTTCAACTTGGTCGACGATTGTGAGATCTGGGGGCTGCTCTACGTCAGAAGGACTTCTTATGCGATCGGCTAGTCGGATAGAACTCGACACGCGATCGAATCCAGCGGAGCGACGCAATTCGTCTTGCCACGTGAACTGCAGGTCGACATGCAGATCCGACACGTCGCCTATCTTTGGGATCCGGCAGATCACCTGTGTTATACCTAGGATGCTTCGTTGTAGTTCTGCCGGCGCCTCGCCTCGATCCCTTCCGTCCCACCACGAGGCGCAGGGATGCGCCATTGGCGGATCAACCACCACACCTCGATTCTGCCATTCTGCTAGCTCAGCCTTCTCGGGCAGCTCGAAGAAGAGCATGAGTGGTCGATCGATCGACAGCTTCCACAGCTTTGGCCCTCCGTCCAAGAGAACGAGCCCAATCCGACCGTATGCCTGCGGGCCTGGCTTGATGTCAATAAAGAACCGATATGGTTGTCGCTGCACACCGAGCATGGCACCTTCTGCGGTCGGCGTCATACCGAATACCACACGGGAGTCAACGTCCGTAAAGACGCCAATCTGAGCTCGATCGAGCGCTTCGCCGGCAGGCACATCTTCGCCGGCATCAATACTTCGAAGACCAACTGTGACGACAGCGCAAACGATACCCACCATAAGGAATAGGCTCATTCGCCATTGAAAAACCATTCCTTCGATCCGGCGACCACACCACGAGGCAACTGCCTGGCCGACACCCGACAACGCCAAAGCCGCAGAAGCAATGTAAGGATTGTTCAGCACAAGCCTTTATAGCGGGAGGAGAGGGCGCGGGCCCTCGGGGTTGCATCGACTGGAGCTATCGGCCGCCGGGGCGCGGGTCGGGTTTCGGCAACCTGCAGGACAGCAGGCCGGACGATCACATCGTGATGCATGATCCGAGGGCAACTGGTTCTGCGTAGGCTAAGCGAGTCGATAGAGTCCTCCGTGGATGTCCGGAGGTCACAGTGAAACGGTACGGATCAGTGTGGCTAGCGGCGCTGCTCGTGGTCGCCGGGCTGTTCTGGTTGCTCAACCGGCTCGCGCCCACGCTCGACCTATCGGCGCTGGCCTGGTCCTGGTGGCCGCTGGTCATGGTGGCAGTCGGGCTCGGCGGCGCCGCCCATTTGCGGGCGCCACTCGGTACGGCAAAGGGGCCGCTGCTCTTCGCGCTGCTGGGGTTGGCGGTTCTGGCCGTCATTCACAATCCCACGCCGGCGAGCTGGCGACCGGCCCTGCCGCCGTTGGTTGTGTGCGCCCTTGGAATGGCGATCCTCATTGGTCGGGCGGTGCGGGCGTCCGCACCAACACCGCGACCGCTAGAACGGGTACTACTGGTCGGACTGGGGCGGCGGATCGACTGGCCGGTGCGGGCACCGTCGATCCTGGATGTGCGCGCTTTGGCGAGCGGTTCGATCATCACGATCCCGGCCGGGTCAACCGCCCGCGCTGGTCGGATAGAGATCACCGCGCTCCTGTCCGACGTGGAGGTGGTGGTGCCGGCGGGCTGGGCCGTGTTCGTCGACGACAGCCGCGGCAACGAGCGGCTGCTTGGCGTGCCGGCCGCCGCGGACGCGGCCAGCGCCGACCTGCAGATACAGTCGCTCAGCCTATTCGGCAAGGTACTCGTCCGCACGGCGTGACATCGTTCAGGTGACGTGGATGTTGTGGTCGCTGTCCGTCGTCTGATATCGCACGTTGGCCGTGGTCACCCCGCTCCAAAGCTTGAAGAGCTGAGCGTTGAGCTTGCGTTCCGCGACAGTGTCCCGCGGCACCTCCACGCGCATCTCCTGGAGCAAATGGAGCCGGTAGACATCGATGGCCGCAATCACCGCGATGCCATAGATTTCGGCCGCGCCCAGCGCGCTCCGGTAAGCGAACCAGGAAAATGCACCGGTCAGCGCTGGCACAAACCACCAGAGCGGGTACGGGGCTAGGAGCACCGCCAACGCTACTGCCCCGCCAGCGAAGGCGATGGTCAGCCGAGCGGCGACATCGAGCTGGTTTCTGTACTGGTCGACGGTAGCTCGCGTCTGGTCGGACAACGCGTGGTACAAACGCGGCCACCACGTGATGGCATCGAGCTCGTACCCGGCGCCGGCCTTGTCCTCGAAGGCGCGTAGCCGATTGCCCAAGGCTGTCGGCAGCAGCCGATCAGGGTCTGGCGGGAAGCGCACGGCTTTGGCCTCGGCCGCCTCGTCGCTTACGGCTAAGTCGGATGACCCCTCCAGGAAGGTAAGGCGAGCATGCTGCCGGCGTTGCAGCCAGGCGCCGACTGCGCTGGCCTTCCGCAGCGGTCCGGTTGTCGGCCAGTAGCCCTCCAGGAGCCGTATCGTGGCCAGCTCGAGCGGTTCTGCTAGTAGCGCGACGGCAACCGTGACGGCCAGCGCCGCGGCCGCGCCGGTCCAACCGAAGTCACGGGAGTGGGTGAGAAGGCTGTCCCACCGCGGCGCGTGCCCCGGCGCACCGGCCAGGATGATCGTCCCGACAAGCAACGTGACTGCCGCGACTGGGACCGCATTGACCACCTTGAACCGGAGTGGGAAGTCTATGGCCGCGAGGCTTTCTCCGGGCATGTCATGCTCCGCCGTGGTCGAAGCAGTGGAACTGGGCGACGGTGCTGGTCCAGCTGTAAATAATGGTGGGTAACAGCCGACCGCACCTCACGCATCCGGGTGTGATGGTGTCACCGAGGTCCGGCAAGATTCTCTCGGCCGTGGGGTGCGCGGTGCAATGTCTGGCGTCCGTGGCGTGACGGAGAAAGCGGGTCCAGCCACAGCCAGCAGTCCCGCACATCGCCAGCATGCCTCTCGGCCTGCCGGCCTGAGAGATAGTTGCTAGGGCCACGGTGGCCAGGGCAGCAGTCATCGTGACACGGGACAGTGGCGGCCTCTCACGCATGGCACCTCCCGGGACCCAAGGTGATGAGGAGGTTACTTCATGGAGCCGTGCATATGGCATCGATCGGGAGGCCGAGTTGCCAGCGTGCGGGCAGGGCCGTCAGGCATTCGAGGTCGTCATTGGACGACGCAATCATTCGCCACAATCCCGCCACCGAGTTCTCAAAGGGAGTGAGCTTCCCCCGGTTTGC
>NZ_BOQN01000129.1 GCF_018332695.1 Paractinoplanes toevensis | reverse complement strand
TCCGAGTCGGCTGAGCGCCGGTCCGAGTCGGCGGAGTCGTCCGAGTCCCGGTCTGAGCGCCGGTTCGAGCGGTCCGAGTCGTCTGAATCATCCGAGTCGTCCGAGGAGGACGACGAGCGGTCGCCGCCCCACGTGATCTTGCGGGAGGGCGGGGTGAACTTGAGCTTGGGCTGGCCCTTCAGCGCGTCCTTGAGGGTCTGGGCGAAGGTGTATTTGGAGATCGTGGAGCGGCTCGTGCCGACGTAGTCGTTCGGATCGTCCGGGTCGGCCACGAAGGTCGCACCGGCCAGTTGCGGGGTGAAGCCGCAGAACCACGCCGTCTTGTTGCTGTCCGTGGTGCCGCTCTTGCCGGCGACCGGGCGCTTCATCGTCGCGTACACCATCGGGGAGGTTCCCGACCCGTTGCAGGAGCCTTTCGCCGAGCCGTACCCGGTGGGGCAGCGGGCGGCGTCCGTCGCCGCCCGGGCGACGTCCGCGCTCACCACCCGGTGGCAGCGCGGCGCCGCCACCAGCTTGCCCTGGAACTTGGTGTCGGTGCCGTCCCGGTTGCGGATCGTCCGGACCGGCAGCGGCTGGCAGTAGTTGCCCTCGGCGGCCAGGGTGGCGAAGACGTTCGCCATCTCGACCGGGGTCACGTCGCTGACGCCGAGCGTGAAGGCGCCCCACCCGGCGGCGTGTTCCGGCGTGGCCAGCATCCGGTCCACGTCGGTGCGCCACCGCAGGCCGAGCCGCTCGGCCATCTCGACCGCCTTGTCCGCGCCGACCTTCTCCTCCAGCTGCACGAAGTACGTGTTCACCGACTTTCCGAAGCCGCTCCACATGGTCTGCCGGCCGGTCATCGTCTTGCTGGAGTTCTTCGGGCAGTAGTAGTGCCCGCAGGTCGCCGGGCCGGGCGCGGTGATGTACTTCGTGACGTACCGCTCGGGGGCGTAGTAGTCGGTGCTCAGCGGCATCCCGGCGTCGAGGGCGGCCAGCATCGTGAAGATCTTGAAGGTGGATCCGGCCTGGTAACCGGCCATCCGGCCACCGCCGAGCAGCGGATTCACGGTGTTCGGGTAGTTCGTGTTCCGCTTCCGGTTCGGGGCCAGCGAGTAGGTCCGGTTAACCGCCATGCTGACGATCCGGCCGCTGTTCGGCTCGATGATCACCTGGCCGTGCGCGTACCGGCTGTTCCGTTTCTCCTTGTCCAGCACGTGCTCCATGGCCGACGCCTGGATGTCCGGGTCGATCGAGGTGATCACCCGGTAGCCGCCGCGGCGCAGGTTCTCCTCGCGTTCCTCGGGATTGGTGCCGAACGCGGGCTGCTCCTTCCACCACGCCTTGAAGTAGTCGCAGAAGAAGCCCCAGTTGTTGTGCCGGGGGATGATCGACAGACAGTCGTTCGGCGGCGAGCTCAGCTTGAGGTTGATCCGCGCGGCCTTGGCGTCGCTCGCCTGCGCCGCGCTGATCGTGTGCATCTTGCGCATCTGGTCGATCACGTAGTTGCGCCGGTCGATGGCCGACTTCTGGTCCCCGACCGCCGGGTCGTATGCGGACGGCGCCTTCACCAGGCCGGCGAGCAGGGCCGCCTCGTTGAGGTCGAGGTACTTCGGCGCCTTCGAGAAGAACACCTGCGAGGCCGCGAAGATCCCGTACGCCCGGTGCCCGAAGTACGCCGAGTTCAGGTACCGCTCCAGGATCTCCTGCTTGGAGATCCGGTTCTCGAGCTCGACCGCGAGCCGCATCTCGCGCAGCTTGCGGGTGGTGGTCTGCTCGGTGGCCTCGAGGGCCTCCTTGGGCGTTTGCGCGCCGTCCCGCAGAGCCATCCGCACGTACTGCATGGTCAGCGTGGAGGCGCCCTGCGCGACGCCGCCGGCCTGCCGGTTGGCGACGAAAGCGCGGGCCACGCCCTTGGCGTCGACGCCGTGGTGCTCGTAGAAGCGGCTGTCCTCGGACGCGACGATCGCCTGGGTGACGTACGGCGACATGTCCGCTAGCTTGGTCGGCCGCCGGTGTTCCTCGTAGAACATGGTGAGGAGCGTCTTGCCGTCCTTGGCGTACACATAGGTGGTCTGGGCCGTCGGAACCTCGATGAGCTCGTCGGGCATGCCCTTGAGGGCCTCGGTGCCGGCCTTGACACCGATTCCGGCGAGGGCGGCGAGGGGGTAGGCGAGACCGGCGATCACGAGACCCGCGATCAGGCCGGCCCGGACCAGGGGAGCAATCTTTCCGGCAGCCACCCTCCGAAGGTATGACAAAAGCGTTCATGTACTCACGAAACGGCCGAAGTGAGACCGGGAATACCGTGCGGCATCCTGGGAGCCATGACCTACGAGCTCGGGCACCACGGCGATCGCGAGGTGGGCGGCGGGCTGATCGACCTGGCCGTGAACGTGCGGCACGAACCCATGCCGGCCTGGCTGTCCCGCCCGATCGCGGACGCGTTGACCGAGCTGCGGGCGTACCCGGACGATGCGGAAGCGACGGCGGCCGTGGCCGCCCGGCACCACCGCGACCCGTCGGAGGTCCTGCTGACCGCCGGGGCCGCCCAGGCCTTCGTCCTGCTGGCCCAGGCCTTGCGGGGCGCGCGGCGTCCGGTCGTCGTCCATCCGCAGTTCACCGAGCCGGAGGCGGCGCTCCGCAACGCCGGCCACGAGGTCGACCGGGTTCTGCTGCGCGAGGAGGACGGCTTCCGGCTGGACGCGGGTCTGGTCCCGGACGACGCCGACCTGGTTTTTCTGGGGAACCCGACAAACCCGACATCGGTGCTTCATCCCGCCGCGGAGATCGCGAAAATCGCTCGTCCCGGCCGCGTGCTGGTGGTCGACGAGGCGTTCGCCGACATCACCTTCCGTGACGGCGCCGCGGGCGAGCCGGAGAGCCTCGCCGACCGCCGGGACCTGCCCGGCCTGGTCGTGCTGCGCAGCCTCACCAAGACCTGGGGCCTCGCCGGCCTGCGGATCGGTTATCTTCTGGGCCCGGCCGAGCTGCTGCCGCGGCTGACCGCAGCGCAGCCGCTCTGGGCCGTCTCCACCCCCGCGCTGGCCGCGGCGACCGCCTGCGCGTCACCCATCGCGATCGCCGCGGAGCGCGAGATCGCGGCGCGCGTCGCGGCCGAGCGAAATCATCTGCTGCGCCGCCTCGCGCACGTGCCGAACCTCACGGTCGCCGGTTCCCCGGCGGCGTCGTTCGTTTCCGTACGCCTGCCGGGTGCCGACAAAATACGACTTGAGCTGCGAGAACGCGGCTACGCGGTACGCCGTGGCGACACTTTTCCGGGGCTGGGCCCCGACTGGTTGCGGATCGCGGTGCGCGAGACTGCGATCACCGATGCTTTCGTGGCGACCCTGACCGATGTGATCGAGGAGCGACCGTGACCCACGTGACTCTGGAGGCGACCGTGGCGGCCGTCCGGCCCGCCGACCAGCCGGCCATGGCCGCCGCCCGTGAGCTGCAGGGCCGGCTGACCAAGCCGGCCGGCTCGCTCGGCGCCCTGGAGGAGCTGTCGGTGCGCCTGGCCGGCGTCGCCGGCACCTGCCCGCCGCCGCTGCCCATTCCGGCCGCCGTCGCGGTCTTCGCCGGCGACCACGGCGTGCACGCCCAGGCCGTCTCTCCCTGGCCGCAGGAGGTCACCGCGCAGATGGTGGCCAACTTCCTGGCCGGCGGCGCCGTGGTGAACGCGTTCGCCCGCCAGGCCGGCGCGGCGGTGACAGTGGTCGACGTGGGCGTCGCGACGCCGCTGCTGCAGGGCCCGGCCGACGACGACGCCTCGGCCGCGCCGATGGGCGGCGGTGAGGCCTCGGCCGCGCTGGTGGGCGGCGGGGACGCCCGGCCCGCGCTGGTCGAGGCGAACGTCCGGCGTGGCACCCGGGACATGACCGTCGAGCCGGCTCTGACCGCCGACGAAGCGCGCGCGGCCGTCGAGACCGGCATCCGAGTCGCCGAGGGGCTGATCGCCGCGGGCGCGGCCTGCCTGGTCGCCGGAGACATGGGCATCGCCAACACGACCCCGGCGGCGGCCCTGATCGCCGTGTTCACCGGATGCACGGCCGAGGAGGCCACCGGGCGCGGCACCGGCATCGACGACGCCATGCACGCCCACAAGATCACGGTGGTGCGGGCGGCTCTCGACCGGCACGCCCCCGACCCGGCCGACCCGCTCGGCGTGCTGGCCACGGTCGGCGGCCTCGAGCATGCGGCCATCGCCGGTTTCATCCTGGCCGCGGCCGCACACCGGATCCCGGTGATCATCGACGGCGTCATCGCGGCCTCGGGTGCGCTGGCCGCCGCCGCGTTCGCGCCGGACGCGGTCGCCGCCATGGTGGCCGGCCACCTTTCGGTCGAGCCGGGCGCCGCCGTCGCGCTGGCCCACCTCGGCCTCGAGCCGCTGCTCGACCTGGGCATGCGGCTGGGCGAGGGGAGCGGTGCCGTGCTCGCGCTGCCGGTGGTCGAGGCCGCGGTGCGGGTGCTGCACGAGGTCGCCACGTTCGACTCGGCGGGAGTGTCGGAGAAATGAGTCTCTACCCGTTGGCGCTGCGGCTGACCGATCGGCGGGTTCTCGTCGTCGGCGGCGGCGCGGTGGCCACCCGGCGGGTGCCGGCGCTGCTCGCGGCGGGAGCCCGGGTGGAGATCGTGGCGCCCGAGCTGACCCCGTTCCTGCGCGGGCACGCGGACGCCGGGCGGGTCGTGTGGCATGAGCGGCGGTTCGAGCCGGCCGACGTCGAGGGCGCCTGGCTGGTGCACGTGGCGATCGACGACCCCACGGCGGCGGCCGAGGTCAGCGCGGCCGCGGAGGAGAATCGGATCTTTTGCGTACGGGCGGACGACCGCGACGCGGCTACCGCCTGGACCCCGGCCGTCACCCGGCACGGGCAGGTCACCGTGGCCGTCACCGACGGGGGCGATCGGCGGCGCGCGATGGCCGTACGGGATCTGGTTGCTCTTGCTCTGGAGAGTGACCCTCCGGCGGCGCCGGAGCACAAGGGGGTTGCCCTGGTCGGGGCCGGTCCCGGCGACCCGGAGTTGATCACCGTGAAGGGCCGCCGGCTGCTCGCCGCGGCCGACGTGGTGGTGGCCGACCGGCTGATTCCCGGCCTGCTGCTGGGCGAGCTGCGCCCGGACGTCGAGCTCGTCGACGCCGCGAAGATCCCCTACGGTCCGGCCGCGGCCCAGGAGGAGATCAACCGCATCCTGGTCGAGCGCGCGCTCGAGGGAAAGTTCGTGGTGCGGCTGAAGGGCGGCGACCCGTACGTCTTCGGCCGTGGTGGCGAGGAAGCCATCGCCTGCGCCGCCGCCGGTGTCCCGGTGCTGGTGGTGCCGGGGGTGACCAGCTCGATCGCGGCGCCGGCACTGGCCGGCATCCCGGTGACCCACCGCGGCATCGCGCACGAGTTCACGGTGGTCTCCGGGCACGTGCCGCCGGACAGCCCGCAGTCGCTGGTCGACTGGCCGGCGCTGGGCCGGCTGCGCGGCACCGTCGTGGTGATGATGGGGCTGAAGAACCTGCCGAAGATCGCGGCCCGGCTGATCGCCGAGGGCCGCCCGGCCGACACCCTGGTGGCCGTGGTGCAGGAGGGCTCGACGCCCGATCAGCGCTCGCTGCGCAGCACCCTGGGCGCGGTGGCCGATGATGCTGCGGCGGCGGGTCTGCGCCCGCCGGCCACGGTGGTCATCGGTGCGGTGGTCTCAGCTCTCGACTGAGGCTTTCTCCCCGGGGGCTTTCTCCTCCGGCGCGGCGGCCTTCTCCTCGAGGGCCGCCGCCTGGACGTCCAGATCGGCCGCGGCGGCCAGCTCGTCGAGGAAGGTGCGCGCCCACTCGGCCACGTCGTGCTGCCGCAGGTGCCGCTGCATGACCCGCATCCGCCGCTTGAGCTCGGCCGGCTCGGCGGCGACCGCCCGCAGCAGGGCGTCCTTGACGCCGTCGGGGTCGTGCGGGTTGCACAGGAACGCCTGCCGCAGTTCGGCGGCGGCCCCGGCGAACTCGCTCAGCACGAGGGCACCGCCGGTGTCACCGCGGCACGCGACGTACTCCTTCGCGACCAGGTTCATGCCGTCGCGCAGCGGGGTCACCATCATGACGTCGGCCGCCACGTACATCGCGGCCAGTTCCTGCCGCGAGTAGGACTGGTGGAGGTAGTGGACGGCGGGCACGCCGACCCGGGCGAACTCGCCGTTGATCCGGCCGACCTCGCGCTCCACCTTGACGCGCAGCGTCTGGTAGTGCTCGACCCGCTCCCGGCTGGGCGTGGCCACCTGCACCATGACGGCGTCGCCGACCTTGAGCTTGCCGTCGGCGAGCAGCTCGCGGAACGCCTTGAGGCGCAGCTCGATGCCCTTGGTGTAGTCGAGCCGGTCGACGCCGAGGATCACCGTTTCCGGGTCGCCCAGCTCGGCGCGGATCTGCTTGGCCCGGGCCTGCACCGTCGGGTCGGCCGCCATCCGCTCCATCTCGCGGGTGTCGATGCTGATCGGGAACGCGCCGGCCTTCACCTTGCGGCCGTCGACCTGGATCGACTGCCCCTCGTAGCGCAGACCGAGCAGGTGCCGGGCGAGCCGCACGAAGTTCTGCGCCGCGAGCCGCTGCTGGAAGCCGACCAGATCGGCACCGAGCAGGCCGCGCAGCACCTCGGCCCGGAACGGCATCTGCATGAACAGCTCGATCGGCGGGAACGGGATGTGCAGGAAGAACCCGATCTTCAGGTCGGGGCGCAGCTCCCGGAGCATGGCCGGCACCAGCTGAAGCTGGTAGTCCTGCACCCAGACGGTGGCGCCGTCCTCGGCGACCTCGGCCGCGGCCTCGGCGAACCGCTGGTTGACCAGGCGGTAGGCCTCACGCCAGCGGCGCTTGTACACCGGGGTCTCGACGGCGTCGTGGTAGAGCGGCCAGATCGTCGCGTTCGACTGGCCCTCGTAGTAGCGCTCCAGCTCCTCGGCGCTGAGCGGCACCGGGTGGATGTTGATGCCCTCCAGCTCGAACGGCTCGGGCGCTTCGCCGGTGCCACCCGCCCAGCCGATCCAGGTGCCGCCGTGCTCGGTCAGCACCGGATGCAGCGCGGTGACCAGCCCGCCGGGGCTGGTGCGCCATTGCTTCTCGCCGTCGGGGCCGGTGACCTCATCGACGGGCAGACGGTTGGCGACAACGACGAAGGAACTTCGTTCGGCCACGCTGAGTGCACCTCCGGGTCGTTTCTGTTCCCGACCCCGAGCCTACTGTGCGTAGCACCTCGGGGCGCGGCCAGTCTCATCCAGCTCTGCGGCCGCTGAGATGGACCGCGGTAGCTGCCTGGTGCCATCCTGGGCCGGTGACACCGTCCGACGATCTTTCCCCGCCGCGCCGGCCGATCTTCTTCCCTGTGGTCATTGCCACCGTCTTTCTCACCATCATCGGCATGACCATCGGGTTCCTGCTCGGCGAGCGGCACAATGACCGCGTGCGGGCGTCGGTGCAGACCGGCAGTGAAACCCCAAATACGGACATTTCGTCCGAGCCCTCCGGCCCGCTCTGCCCGGAGGAGACGATCCAGACGGCGCGCGGTCTCGGCTTCCCCGACGACCTGCGGCAGATCTTCAAGATCGTCACGGATAACCGCACCATCGTCTGGATCTGTCAGGACGGCGCCGGTTCGCTGTATTACCAGTCGCAGACCAAGAGCGACCAGGGGCCACTGGTGCAGAACAAGAACGGGCTGTTCCTGTCCCAGGTCAACCGCGAGGGCGACGACGAATACCTGGCCACCGCCGACAACGGGACCCAGTTCGTGGTCAACCGGCAACAGCTCGAGGTCCATTTCGCCGACGGCCGCAAGACCCAGGTGAGCGACGTGGACCGGGTCGAGTGAGGGAATCCGTACGCGTCTGACGGGGTTGTCTGAGGTGGCCGTAAGGCGACCTGGAAAGATTGCCCTCGGTATTCGGCACTCGCCGGTCGCAGAAATCATGATCACGGAGGTAGGGCGCACCGTGGCCCAGTTCATTTACGTCCTGGAAAAGGCGCGCAAGGCGCACGGCGACAAGGTCGTGCTCGACAACGTGACGCTGAACTTCCTGCCCGGCGCCAAGATCGGCGTGGTCGGCCCCAACGGCGCGGGTAAATCCACGCTGCTCAAGGTCATGGCCGGCCTGGAGACCCTGAGTAACGGCGAGGCCCGGCTGATGCCCGGCTACACCGTCGGCATGCTCGCCCAGGAGCCGCCGCTCAACGAGACCAAGACCGTCCTCGGCAACATCGAGGAGGCGGTCGCGGAGACCAAGGCCAAGCTCGACCGGTTCAACAAGATCGCCGAAGAGATGGCGACCGACTACACCGACGAGCTGATGGACGAGATGGGCAAGCTCCAGGAGCAGCTCGACAACGTCAACGCCTGGGACCTCGACTCGCAGCTCGAACTGGCGATGGACGCCCTGCGCTGCCCGCCGCCGGACGCCGACGTCACCCAGCTCTCCGGTGGTGAGCGCCGCCGGGTCGCGCTGTGCAAGCTGCTGCTCGAAGCGCCCGACCTGCTGCTGCTGGACGAGCCCACCAACCACCTCGACGCCGAGAGCGTGAGCTGGCTGGAGCAGCACCTCGCGAAGTACGCCGGCACCGTCATCGCCATCACCCACGACCGGTACTTCCTGGACAACGTGGCCAACTGGATCCTCGAGCTGGACCGCGGCCGGACGTTCCCGTACGAGGGCAACTACTCGACCTACCTGGACAAGAAGGCGCAGCGTCTGGCGGTCGAGGGCCGCAAGGACGCGAAGATGAAGAAGCGCCTCACCGACGAACTCGAGTGGGTGCGGTCCAACGCGAAGGCGCGGCAGACCAAGAGCAAGGCCCGCCTCGACCGGTACGAGGAGATGGCCACCGAGGCGGAGAAGACCCGCAAGCTGGACTTCGAGGAGATCCAGATCCCGCCGGGCCCGCGCCTGGGCAGCACGGTCATCGAGTCGAAGGACCTCACCAAGGGCTTCGACGGGCGCACCCTGATCGACCACCTGTCGTTCTCGCTGCCGCGTAACGGCATCGTCGGCATCATCGGCCCGAACGGCGTCGGCAAGACCACGCTGTTCAAGACGATCGTCGGGCTCGAGCAGCCGGACGAGGGCAGCGTGCGGGTCGGCGAGACGGTGAAGTTGTCGTACGTCGACCAGAACCGCTCCGGCCTCGACGGCACCAAGACGGTGTGGGAGGTCGTCTCCGACGGTCTCGATCACCTGATGGTCGGCAAGGTCGAGATGCCCTCCCGGGCCTACGTCGCGGCCTTCGGCTTCAAGGGCCCCGACCAGCAGAAGCCGGTCAAGGTGCTCTCCGGTGGCGAGCGCAACCGGCTCAACCTCGCGATGACGCTGAAGATCGGCGGCAACGTGATCCTGCTCGACGAGCCGACCAACGACCTCGACGTCGAGACGCTGTCCAGCCTGGAGAACGCCCTGCTCGAATTCCCCGGCTGCGCCGTGG
Source organism: Paractinoplanes toevensis (assembly GCF_018332695.1). Lineage (GTDB taxonomy): Bacteria > Actinomycetota > Actinomycetes > Mycobacteriales > Micromonosporaceae > Actinoplanes > Actinoplanes toevensis. The sequence continues at coordinate 2,072 of NZ_BOQN01000129.1, read as the reverse complement.
TCATCTCCCACGACCGGATGTTCCTCGACCGGGTCGCCACCCACATGCTGGCCTGGGAGGGCACCGACGAGGACCCGGACAAGTGGTTCTGGTTCGAGGGCAACTTCGACGCGTACGAGAAGAACAAGATCGACCGGCTCGGTGCCGACGCGGCCCGCCCGCATCGGGTCACCTACCGCAAGCTGACCCGTGACTAGATTCGTCACCGACGTGCCCGTGCGCTGGTCCGACATGGACGCGTACGGGCACGTCAACAACGCGCGCTTCCTCACCCTGTACGAGGAGGCGCGCGTCGAGATGTTCTTCGTGGGAGCCCGCAAGCACGGCCTGGGCTCCTTCGAGGAGGGCATCGTCATCGCCCGGCACGAGATCGACTATCTGCGCCCGGTGGACTACGGCGATCCGGTGCGCATCGAGATGTGGATCTCCGAGACCCGGGCCGCCTCGTTCACCGTCGCCTACGAACTGTTCGACGACGGTGTGCTGGCCAGCCGGGCGAAATCGGTCTGCGTGCCGTACAACCTGGCCAACGGCCACCCTCGCCGGCTCAGCGAAGCCGAGCTCGCGTTCCTCGAGCCCTACCGCGAGTCATGAGCGAGCACGGCCTCGTCGGGGTTCCCGACGCAGGCGCCTTCCTGGCCCGGTTGACGAGGCTCGACCCGGGCGCGCCGGTGCGGTTGCGCGGTTCGACCGGCCGCACCGCGTTGTGGGCCCGCCTGCCCTGGGACGTCCTGGTCACCCGCGAGGTGGCCGGCCGAGGCCCGGACGATGCCACGGTGTCCGCGTCGGAGCTGTTGTCGGTGCTGGCCAAGGGCGGCGACCAGCTGCCCGAGCGGCGGGATGCACAGTGGCGCTGGCCGCTGCCGCCGCCGGCCGGCGAGACGGTGGAGTCGGTGTCGGCGGCCGAGCTGACCCGCCTGGCCGCCGCGGCGGCCGGCACCCTGCGGGAGGTCTCGACGGGCGGTCTGGCCGGGCGCGCGGTCGGCCAGCGGGCCGTACGCGACGCGTTGCTCGACCACGTGGCCCTGGTGGTCACTTCGCCCGGCGGACGGCCGGTGGAGGTCTCCCAGCGACTCGTTCAGGCGATATCCCGAATGGGTTTCCTGGGCCCGGAGGGCGCCGACGTGCCGGATACTCGAGTGCGGGTGGCCGGGCGCTGGGTGGGTCTTTCCGCACCATATGGAGTTGCCTGGCTACAGGCGGTCAGCAAATTGACTGTTATGCCCATAGGGAGTCACCCGAAAGGGTGATGCAGGATCGTACGTCCGGTCGCGCCCTCCCGTTGGGGGGATGACCTCCGCGACCTGTACGGGTACCGTCGGCCCTCGGATCCACTTCGCTACGTCCGGCGATGGGGCTCTGCTGGGGAGTGAGGTGCGCAACGATGCCGTGGTGGTCATGGCGTCCGGGTTCGGCGGCGGGCAACGCCCCGGATTCTGGTAGTGATACAGCGGTGCGGAGCACCGTTCGCGTCGGGGTCCCGGCTCAGCGCGAGCCGAGTCGAGTGGCTGTTCCGGCCGACCCGGCCAAGTCCGAGGAGTCCGAGCAGATCGCTCCGGTGACGCTGGCGCGCATCGGCAAGGCGCTCGACATGCTCGACATCCGGTTCCTCGCCGACGGCGGCGGAAGCCTGCTGGCGATGTGGGAGCGGCACGCCGTGCTGTTCACCCTGGAGGGACCGGACGACGAGATCCTCGTGATGCGGGCCCGGCCGCACGCAACGGTTCCGCCCGACTGGGCCGACCGGGCCTACCGCGTGGTCAACGAGTGGAACCACACCCGGCGCTTCTGCAAGGCCTACGTGGGCGACCCGACCGAGCGAGGCCAGCTCCCGATCTACGCCGAGCTACAGGTCCCGCTGGCAGCCGGCGCCCACGACGCCCTGGTAGTAGAAATGCTCGACTGCGGAGCCGCAGTAGCCACATCTTTCGTGGACTGGCTACACGACGAGGGCGCCCTGCTCTAAGAGCAACGAAGCGAAGAGCAACCACCGACCAACGTTCATGTTTCTCAAAGGGCTGCCATTCGCACGGGACTCCCGCGTTTTGCCCCGCTGATGAGTTGACGGCCGT
>NZ_BOQN01000128.1 GCF_018332695.1 Paractinoplanes toevensis | reverse complement strand
ACGTTACCGGAGCTGGCTCCGGACTCGGCGGCCTGGCCCATCCCCGTGCCGACCGCGAGCGCCGAGCCGAGCAGCGCTGCGGCGGCACCTCCAATCACCAGCTTGCGCGTCCGGCTGCTGACTCCGCGTCGATACATGCACGGCTCCTCTTCGTCTCGGTACTGCTTGTGCCGAGATATACGAGCAACGATGTGGCGGCAGTTCATGACGCTGAGCAAGCGTTCCTTAAAGCTTCTTTAATGCAACTCCCGGGGCACTCACCTGGACCGTCACTGTGCCCTGGCGGGTCCGATGAGCCAGGCGCGTCATGCACGGGTGGTTACGAGTGCTCAGGCGAGTTGGCCACGCCGTGCCCGCTCTCTGGCGGATGACAGAGGGCCGGAGTGCTCCGATTGCCAGAAGTGCCAGATGTCCAGACCGGTGGCTGCCGCAGCCGCCGCCACCAGGTCGGTGAACTCACGGCCGTCAGGTAGTCGGACTCGTCCCTCTGCGGTCAGGTGGGCCTCGGCCGGAAACTGAAGGGAGAATCCGCCGATCGAGAGGGCCACATCAGGTTCGATCAGGCCCAATGTCACGAGATCGGTGACCCGCACGTCGTAGACGATGGCGAGCCCTCTTCGGGAGGCGGGCAGGGTCGTACGCCGGCACCTCGGACGGTCCGGCCGGGCTGGAGCCCAGGAAGGTCGTGGTAGACGGGTATTCCCCGCTCGACCGCGTGCAGCAGTCGCTCGCGGGCCTGCTCCTGACGAACCAGTGACGGACTCGGTGACTCCTGCTCCTGCCGGATCAGAGGCGCCAGGCGTGAATGACGGCCACATCCGGCATCCATAGCATCTGATCGGGCAGGTTGCCCGGCCAGTTCCACAGCCGGTCCAGCGCACTCAACCGCAGCAGGAGGTAACCCGCCACCGCAGCCGCGGCCGGATCCGTCGAGGTCTCGAGGAACAGACCCTCGGCCCAACCACAAGGCCGCCCAGCAAGCTTTGACCTGGCTCGCCGCAAGAAGCCACTAGATAGCCCGGTGAGTGGATCGGCCGAAGGACGCACCCCCGATGAAGGCGTGACCGGACCACCGACCGCGCCCACCGTAAGGTGGGGTCTGGGGGTCGCCCCCAGGCAAATATGGTGGGCCGGACGGGACTCGAACCAGTCGGCCGCACCCACCGCCGGCAGGAAGGGCGGGGTGGGGTCAGACGGTGGCCAGGGCCTCGGTCGGGGTCAGCCGGGCGGCTCGGATCGCCGGATACAGGCCGGCCAGCACCCCCGCAGCAAGCGCCCCGGCCACCCCGCCGGCCAGCGGCCCCGCCGGAATGACCAGCGGCCACTGCTGCCAGGTCACATAGGCGGCGGTGGCCACGATCCCGGTCGCCGCCCCGGCCGCCCCGCCCAGCGCCGACAGCAGCACCGACTCGGTGAGGAACTGGGCCCGGATGTGGCTGCGGTGCGCACCCAGAGCTCGCCGCAGCCCGATCTCCCGCCGCCGTTCCAGCACCGAGATGACCATCGTGTTGGCCACCCCGACCGCCCCCACCAGCAGCGACACCGCGGCCAGCCCGAGAAACAGTGCCCCGAAGGTACGGTCACCCTCGCGCTTGGCGGCCAGCGCGTCGGACGGCCGGCTCACCTGCACGAGCCCGGGCAACGACGGGTTGACCGTGGCCGGCAGCACGGACCGCACCGCGTCGATGGCGTCCTCGCGGGACCGCACATAGAGGACCGTCGGATGGCCGTCGAAGGCCAGCAACGACTTGGCCGAATCCCAGCCGACCAGGACCGCCTGGTCGAGTTCCGGGGCCAGGGGAGCGGGCGCCATGATCCCGCCGACGCTGAACCAGTGATTGCCGATCGATACGCGCGCGGACGGCGGCACCGACGAGATCCCGAGGCGGGCCGCCGCCTCGTACCCGAGAATCGCCACCGGGAAGCGCGCGGTGACCGCGGTGAGGAACGCACCGGTCTGCATGGTCGCCCCGGCGGCCGGCAGCAGGTCGGGCCGGGCGGCGAGCACGGTCAGGCCGGAGCCGTCGTTGGGGTCGATCAGGTCGTTGCGGCGCACCACCGCGTGGGTGTTGGCGACGGCGCTGACCTCGGTGACCGGGCCGATCCGGGCAACCATGCCGATCGACTCGGTGGGCAGAATCGTCGGCTCGTCGCCGGCGTCGACGGGCTGGACGCGCAGCAGGTTGGTGCCCAGGGCGGCCAGGCGGTCGGCCAGGGACTGGCGGCCGGCTGCCGGGATCGCGGTGACCACGACCATGGTGGCCACGCCGATCGCTATGCCCAGGGCGGACAGGGCGGCCCGGGCGCGGCGGCCGCGGACCCCGAGCAGGCCCAGCCGGAGGATGTCGCCGGGGCTCACCGGACGATCCGCCCGTCGCGCAGGGTGATGCGGCGGGGGAGCCGGGCGGCGATGTCGCGGTCGTGGGTGATGACCGCGATGGTGGTGCCGTCGGCCCGGTTCAGGTCGATGAGCAGGTCCAGGACGGCCTCGCCGTTCGCGGTGTCGAGGGCGCCGGTGGGCTCGTCGGCCAGCACCAGGGCGGGGCGGTGTACCAGGGCTCGGGCGATCGCGACCCGCTGTTTCTCGCCGCCGGACAGCTGCTGGGGGCGGTGGTCGGCGCGGTGGCCGAGGCCGACCCGGTCGAGGGCGGCGGCCGCGAGGGAGGAGCGGCGCCGGCGGGGCACGCCGGTGTAGAGCAGGGCGGTGGCCACGTTGTCGACCGCTGTCAGGGCGTCGAGCAGGTGGAACTGCTGGAAGACGAACCCGATGCGGGTGCCGCGCAGCGTGGCCAGATGGTGGTCGCGCAGGGTGCCGGCGTCGACGCCGTCGACCTCGACCGTGCCGGTGCTCGGTGCGTCGAGGGTGCCCATGATGTTGAGCAGGGTGGACTTGCCGGAGCCGGACGGGCCGACGATGCCGAGCAGGTCGCCGGCGGTGACGGTCAGCGAGACGTCGTCCAGGGCGGTGACGCCGCCGGGGTACGACTTGGTGACGTCGGTCAGGGCCAGGACGCTCACGGTGTGGTCACCACTTCCAGGCCTTCGGGCAGGAGATCGACCTCGACGAGGCCGTCGGCGAACATGCCGGTCTTCACCGGCACCAGGGAGCCGTCGCGTTTCTGCACGGCGTACCCGCCCTCGCGCAGTGCGACCAGCGCACCCACCGGGACGGTCAGCACCTGCTTGCGCACCTGCCCGGTGAAGCGCACCTGCACCGCCGCCGCGTCCTGTTTCGTCGCGGACACCTTGATGGTCACGGCCGCCTGGGCAGGGTCGGCGCCGGCCTCGGTGGCCGTCGCGATCGAGGCCACGACGCCGGGGATCGTCCCGCCGGAGGGCAGCTCGACGCTCACCGCGGTGCCGACCCGGACGCCGGCGGCATCCGTCGCGGACATCGGCACGGTAACGACCTTCCCGGTGCCGGTGACCGTGAACAGATCACCGGCGGCCGGGTCGCCGAGGCGGGCGGTGAGGGCGGAGACCCGCCCGGGACCATCGAGGACGACCGCGCGGGCAGGGGAGAGAACAGCCAGATCAAGATCTTCAAGCCACTTGTGTACGGCGTCGAGCAGTCCGGAATCGAGCACGTCGTTGTCCCGTACGCGATGGGACGCGTACCCCAGGAGCGTCAGATTCTCCCGCAGCTCGGCCACGTCCCGGCCGGTCAGGCCGGGTTTGTCGAGGCTGCGGAACAGGGGAGTGCGGCCGAACAGGACGACGACCGGTTGATCGTCCACCCGGTACAGCGGCTTCCCGCGACGCACCGTCGTGCCGGCCTTGGGCAGTTGGGTGACGATGCCGGTCCCGCTGCCACGCACGGTCACCCCGGCTCCGTAGCCGAGGGTGCCGGGCATGATCCGGCTGTCCGCGAGGTCGGCCCGGGTGACGGTGGCGACCGTGAGGGACGGTTTGGCCACCGGCGCCGGGGCCGCCCGTCCGGGGAACGCGCGGGCCGCCCCGAAACCGCCGGCGGCCAGCACGACCAGGGCGAGCGCGACCTTAACTGCCCGCACCGAACGCCTCCCGGATGCAGTCCTGCTCGATCTGGTCCTCGTTGGGCGGATGCACATTGGTGTCGCTGTCCCAGGTCCACTCGCCGGGCTTGGTCACGTGCACCTTGATGCCGTGTTTGCGCAGGCAGCGCACGTGATCGTTCCACTGCGCGGCGAAGTTCGGATTGCTGGCCTCGTCCAGCTCCCGGGGCTGCAGCGGCAGCTTGGAGGCGCAGGCGAGGTAGGCCGATTTCGGGTCGCCGCTGTCGTCGAGCCGCCGCGCGCCCTGCGGCCCGGGCACGGTCACCAGCACCTTCACGCCGTGCCCGACCAGGCAGTCGTCGTAGGCGGTGTAGAGCCGGTCCCGTTCCTCGTCGCTGGTGTCGAGCCGCAGCTGCGGCCGCGTGTCGGCGGGTGCCGAGGAGGCGGGCGGCGGACTGCTGATGGTGGCAACCTCGGGTGCCGCCACGGGGGTGGTGGCGGAGCACCCGCCGAGGGCCACCGCACCGGTCAGGGCGAGAACGATTTTTCGCATGCCGGAGACCCTGCCGGGCACTTTTAGTGAACCTGTCAGGATTTCGTGAGCCGTCGATGATCCCGCCTACACTCGCCGCCATGTGCGCACATGTGCTGGTCGCCGAGGACGACGCGAAGCAGGCCGAGCTGGTGCGCCGCTACCTCGAGCACGACGGCCACACCGTGACGGTGGTCGGCGACGGCCGCGCCGCGCTCGACGAATGGCGGCGCCGCGACCCCGATCTGCTGGTGCTCGACGTGCTGATGCCGCGGATGGACGGTCTCGACGTCTGCCGGGTGCTGCGCTCCGAGTCGAACCTGCCGGTGCTGATGCTCACCGCGCGGGCCGGCGAGAACGACCTGCTCCTGGGCCTGGACCTGGGCGCCGACGACTACCTGACCAAGCCGTACAGTCCGCGCGAGCTGGTCGCCCGGGTGCGCTCGCTGCTGCGGCGCACCGGCGCCGCGCGGTCCGCGCCGCCGGACCGGTCGCTGCGGGTGGGTTCGTTGCTCATCGATCCGGTACGCCACGAGGTGCGGGTCGCCGATCGCGAGATCGACTGCACTCCCGGCGAGTTCGAGCTGCTCTCGGCCCTGGCGAGCGAGCCCGGCCGGGTCTTCACGAGGGCTCAGCTGCTGCGCCGCCTGCACGGCTTCGACCGGTACGTGACGGTCCGCACGGTGGACGTACACGTCATGAATCTGCGCAAGAAGATCGAGGCCGACCCGCGCAACCCGGAACTGCTGATGACGGTGTACGGCGTGGGCTACAAGCTATGCGCTCCCTCCTGATCCGGCTGCTGGCCGCCCTGGCCGTGGTCTCGATCTGCTCGGTGGCCGCCACCGCCTGGCTGGTGGTGCGCACCACCACGAAGGCGATCCGCCAGGAGCAGGCGCAGGCCCTGACCGACGACGCCCGGGCCTACGACACCCTCCTCGGCTACGCCGCCACCCACCGCTCGTGGGAGTCGGCCGGCCCGGTGGTGTTCTCGCTGGCCGCGTCGACCGGCCACCGGGTGACGCTGACCCGCCAGGACGGCACGCCGATCGCCGACTCGGGCAGCGGTGCCCTGCCGGCCCGGCCGTCGGCCACGGTGGACCCGCTGCAGGACCTCTCCTCGCGGATCGACAGCCGCGCGGTCGGCCCGTTCCTGCTGCCGGCCGCCGAACGCACCGCGCTGGGCGTTCTGGCCGCGTCGGTCGTGGACTGCCTGCGCACCACCTCGGCCGGCGACTCCGAGCCGGGCGACCGGGTCGTGCGCGATGCCCGCGTCGTGGTCGACCCGAGCGGCCGTCCCCGCGTCGAGGCGCCCGGGGCCGACCTCTCCCTCGACGAGGCGTGCCTGCGCCCGCGCGGCGCCCTGGCCGAGCCGACGGCCACCGAACGCAAGGCCCTGGCCCAGCTGGAGAAGCTGGTCAACGACTGCCTGCGGCCGCGCGACGCCCCCGAGGTCCACATGTCACCCGACTTCACCTGGCGCTGGGCGGACCCGGGCGCCGTCCGCGCCGGCCTCGGCCTGGACACCGCGGTGGACCGGTGCGTGGCCCAGTCCCGCCGCACCCAGCTCGCCGCGTACACCGCCCCGGCCGCCCTGCTGTATCTGACGACACCGGGTGTCTCCCCGGCGACCGGCTTCGATCTGTCGCCGGCCAACCAGGCTCGGATCGCCGGGGTGAGCGCCCTGGTTCTGCTGGTGACGGTGCTGGCCGGGGCGTTGCTGGGCCGCCGCCTGGTCCGGCCGCTGCGGGCGCTGACGACGGCCGCCGCACGCATGCGGGACGGCGACGGCACGGCCCGGGTCACGGTGCGGGGCAACGACGAGATCGCCCGCCTGGGCGCGGCGTTCAACGACATGGCGGCCCGCCGGCAGGAGGCCGAGCAGCTGCGCCGCGACATGGTCGGCGACATCGCCCACGAGATGCGCACCCCGGTCACGAACATCCGGGGCTGGCTGGAAGCGGCCGAGGACGGCGTGGCCGTGCTCGACGAGGATCTGGTCAACTCGCTGCTGGAGGAGGCGATCATGCTCCAGCACGTGATCAACGACCTGCAGGACCTCTCCGCCGCCGACGCGGGCGAGCTGCGCCTGCACCGCGCCGAGGTCGACCTGGCCGAACTGCTGGCGCAGATCGCCGCCACGTTCCGCACCGCCGCGGTGTCCGTGCTGGTCGACGCCCCGGCCGGCCTGACGGCGCCGGCCGATCCGATTCGCCTGCGCCAGGCGATCGGCAATCTGACCAGCAATGCCGTACGCCATTCGCCGCCCGGCGGCACGGTGCGGCTGCTGGCCCGCCGCACCCAGGACACGGTGACGATCTCGGTGGCCGACCAGGGCCCCGGAATCGCCGCCGACGACCTGCCGCTGGTGTTCGAGCGCTTCTGGCGCGCCGAGAAGTCCCGCAGCCGCCAGACCGGCGGCAGCGGCCTGGGCCTGGCCATCACCCGCAAGCTGGCCGAGGCTCATGGCGGCACGGTCGCGGTGACCAGCCCGCCGGGCGAGGGCGCGACGTTCACCCTGCGCCTACCGGCGTACGGTGATTCGGGTGACTGATCTAGAGGGAGCTCTCCTCTTCGCCGGCATCCCGCTCGCCGTCGCGGCTCTGGTCTTCGGTTTCGTCTTCCTGACGAACGAGAAGCCGAGCCGCGAGCCCCTGGTCAAGCCGGTCATGGACGACAACCCGAAGGACTCACCCGGTCCGAGATGACAGCTGCGCGTCGGCCGTCCGGAAGGCGGCGGCGACCGCCTGCCGCAGTGGGGTCCGCCGGTGCTCGTCGGAGAGGATCTCGACGCCCCACGGGCCGTGCCACCCGGCGGTGCGCAGGGCGGCGATGACGCCGGCGAGGTCGAAGGTTCCCGTGCCGCACAGCCGGCGCCGGTGGACGGCGTCCTCGAACAGCGTCCCGAGCGGCTCGGCGTCCGCGTCGTTCAGCTCGACGCCGACGATGTACTCCAGCGGCACCCCGGCCAGGTCGGCCGGCGGGGTGTGGGCGCGCTCGGTGTGCCAGACGTCGATGATGAGGCCGCCGGCCGGATGACCGGCCGCCCGCACCAGGCCGAGGCCCTCGTGCACGGTCTTGATGTTGGACCAGGGCAGGAACTCGAGTCCGACCCGGGTGCCGGCCTCGGCCGCGTCGGCGGCCAGCGCGGCGAACGCGGCGGCCCACCGGTCGTGCTCCCACGGCCCGTCGGTGACGTCGGGCGCCACCTTGATGTGCCGGGCGCCGAGGGCGGCGGCCGCCTCGAGCAGGTCGCGGCGCACCCGGTCGGAGTCCGGCTCGGCGTTCCACCAGCCGGTGATCAGTTCGAGTTCGAGGTCGACGATCCCGTGATCGTCGAGCAGCGCGCGCAGGCCACCGGATCCGTACCCGTCGAGCGCGGGCATGAGGTCGTCGTGCAGAAGCCCGAGCCCCCGGAAACCGGCGGCGGCCGCGGCCTCGACCCGCTCGCGGATCGGAACCGGGCTGCGCTGATCACCGGGCAGCGGGCTCGCGTCGCCGGCGGTGGTCCAGCAGGTCGCGAGAAGGCGTTCGGTGGGCATGACCGGAGCGTAGGTGCCGGCGGGGGGCCGGTCGCCGGTCGGAACCCGTCAAAAGGCCCTCAGGCGCGGACGGTGGAGTCGCGGATCACCAGCTTGGCCGGGTGGCGGTGCAGGCCGGGGGAGGGGCTGCCGCCGATCGCCTTGAGCAGCAGCGACGCGGCGGCCCGTCCCAGGCCCTCCAGGTCCATGTCGATGCTGGTCAGCGGGGGACGGCTGGCCAGGGCGATCACGTCCCAGTTGTCGAAGCCGACCAGCGCCACGTCGCGCGGGACCACCCGGCCGGCCTCGCGCAGGGCGTCGGCCGCGCCGCGGGCTATCTGGTCGCTGCCGCACACCACGGCGTCGAACTCGGTGCGCTGGGCCAGGAGCAGGCCGGCGGCCTGACGGCCCCAGGCCTCGCTCCACTCGCCGTGCAGGGGTGGCGCGGCCAGCGACTCGCCGAGGTGGGCGACGGCGGCGCGGGCGCGCACCCGGGCCGAGTGGTGGTGCTCGGGGCCGGTGATCACGGCGATCCGGCGACGGCCCACGGTGCGCAGGTGGTCGACCGCGAGGCGGGCACCGCCCTCCTCGTCGGGGACCACCGAGCAGTCGGTGGCGGCCGAGGAGGCCAGGAAGGCGTAGACGACCGGCACGCCGGGGGCGACGGCCACGGGGGTGCGGGTGCCGGCCCGGCGGCCGGTGACGATGATGCCGTCGACCCGGCGGCTGAGCAGGATGCGCAGGTGATGCTGTTCGCGTATCGGGTCGTCGCGGGCGTCGCACAGCAGCACCGACATCTCGCCGGCGCCGAGGGTGTCCTCGGCCCCGATGAGCAGCGGGATGGAGAAACGGCCGATCGTGTCGGTGGTGATCATGCCGACCGTGAAGCTGCGGCCGGCGTGCAGGCTGCGGGCCGCCGGGTTGGGGTGGAAGTCGAGCTGGTCGGCGGCCTGGCGGACCCGGGCCACCGTGTCGGCGCGCAGCGAGCCGCGGCCGTTGAGCGCCTTGGATGCGGTGCCGACCGAGACGCCGGCGAGTGCGGCCACGTCGCGGATGGTGGCGGTGCGCGGCCGGGTCATGTCAGCAAACTACCGTGTGCCCGGGCCGGGATCGCACCGGCGGCCCCGGCCCGGGCTCATCAGGTCAGCCGGCTGTGCTCGAACCCGTTGCGGCGAGCGGGATCCAGACCCGCATCGGCCCGGCTTCCCGGTTGGCCCACAGGAAGTAGGGGATGGCCGGCACGGTGGCGCCGGGCCGGTCGGGGCCGTCCGGGGAGAGCGGCCGATAAAGAAGATCCGATTCAGCCGTACGGACTCGCAGGGTGGGCAGCAGCGTCACGGGGGCGATGCCGGTGCCGAGGGCGATCGGGGAACCGGCGTCGATGCTGAGGTCCTCGAACGGGACGCCGGACAACGACGGCGGCACGTCGGCGTGTTCGAGGCAGTAGACGATCGGGCCGCGGGTGAGCGCGACGCTGCCGCGCACCGCGTCGACCCGGGGGTGGGCGGCGATGAGCCGCGGCGGCATGGCCAGGGTGAGGGTGACGACGTCGCCGGCCTTCCAGGTCCGGGTGATCGGCAGATATCCGGACTGGGCCCCGGCCCGGATCAGCGAGCCGTTGACGGTCAGCCGCGCGTCCCGGCACCAGGCGGGCACCCGCAGCGACAGGGTCCGTGGCTGATCCGGAGCCGCCGCCACGGAGATCGTGATCGTCTCCTCCCACGGGTAGGAGGTCCGCACGTCCAGCACGAAGGACTCGGCGGTCACGGTGCCCGCCCCGTACAGATGAATCTGCACCCCGGCGGAGGTCGAAGTCGCGGCGTAGGCGTGCAGCGAGGCCATCAGCCGGGCCAGGTTGGGCGGGCAGCAGGCGCAGGAGTACCAGGTGAGCCGCTGCGACGGGGTGTCCTCGTGGGATCCGTCGTGCCCGGTGCGCAACTGCAGCGGGTTGGAGTAGAAGAACGCCCGCCCGTCCAGCGCGGTGCTCGCCGCGATCCCGTTGTAGAGCAGCCGTTCCATCTCGTCGGCGTAGGACGAGCGGCCGGTGGCCAGCAGCAGCCGCCAGGCGAGCTGGAAGCTGCCGATCGCCGCGCACGTCTCGGCGTAGGCCCGGTCCGGCGGCAGTTCGTACGGGTCGCCGAAGCCCTCGTCCTTGTGCCGCGAGCCCTGGCCGCCGGTCAGGTAGGTCTTGCTGGCCAGGGCCGAGTCCCACAGGCGTTCGGCGGCGGCCAGCAGCGCGGTGTCCTGCGTCTCGACGGCCACGTCCACCGCGCCGGCCAGCAGATAGACCTGGCGGACGGCGTGCCCGGTGGCCTCGTCGGCGGTCAGCAGCGGTTCGTGGTCCTGCCAGTACCGCGGCCCGAACCGGCCGTCGCCCAGCCGCCCGTGCCCGCGCAGGTCGAGGAAACGCCGCGCCAGGTCCAGGTAGGCGCCGTGGCCGGTCAGCCGGTACAGCTCGACGAGCGCGGTCTCCACCTCGGGATGCCCGTCGATCACGTCGTCGCCGTCGGCACCGAAACGGCGTACGAGCAGATCGGCGAACCGGCGCGCCACCGTGACCAACTGCGGCGACCCGGCGCCGCGCGCCGCGGCGACGGCCGCCTGGATGAGATGGCCGGCGATGTACATCTCGTGGCTGAAGCCCAGATCGGTCCACTGCTGGTCGCGCCGCTCGACCTGGTAGTACGAGTCCAGGTAGCCGTCCGGTTCCTGGGCCTTCTCGAGCAGCGCGGAGATGTCGGCGAGGAACTCCGGGAAGGTGCCCGACCAGGCCAGCGCCTCGAGGGTCTTGTAGACGTCGGTGTCGGCGAACCACATGCCGGTGAACTCGGCGTCCGCGTCACCGGTGACCCGGCGCAGGTTGTCGAGGTTGCCGTAGGTGGTCAGCTGCTCGATGACGTGCGGTAGCGTGGCGTCCGCATTACGTCGCTGCCAGCCGCCGAGCAGACCGTCCGGGTCGAACCGGACCGCGTCCAGGGCGAGCGGGTGCAGGGCGGCGAGCGCCGACGGGGTCGGCGCGGCGGGGCCGGTCATGCCAGCTCCTCGCTTCGCTCCGAGCTGCCATGAGCCAATTCCGGACTGAGCTTGCTGATTCCCTCGCTGCGCTCGGTCATGGGCGTTCCTCAATCTTTCACGGCGCCGGCGGTGACGCCGGCGGCCACGTAGCGCTGAGCCAGGATGAGCAGCAGCGTGGCGGGGATGGACGCGATGACGGCGGTGGCCATGATCGCGTTCCATTGCTGGTTGTTGTTGCCGATGTAGTGGTAGATGCCGAGGGTGATGGGCTGCCGCGGGCCGCCGCCGTCGAGCGTGGTGGCGAAGACGAAGTCGGACCAGGCCCAGAGGAAGGCGAACAGCGACACGGTGACGACGGCGTTGCGGCTCACCGGCAGCACCACCGAGCGGAAGGTCCGGAACGTCCCGGCGCCGTCGATCTTCGCGGCATTGATCAGCTCGGACGGAATGCCGGACATGAAAGCCGTGAAGATCAGAACCCCGAAGGGTACGGCGATCGTCGAGTCGGCGAGGACCAGGCCGGCCGCGCTGTTCAGGACGCCGAGCTTGAGGTAGATGGCGTAGAAGCCCATCGCCATGATGATGCCGGGGATCATCTGGGCCATGAGCAGCACGAAGCTCAGCGCTCCGCCGCCGCGGGGCCGCAGTTTCGCAAGCGAGTATCCGGCCGGGGCGGACAACGCGACGGTCAGGATCACCGTGCCCAGGCCGACCAGCAGACTCGTACCCAGATAGGGCATTTGTTGGTCTATTACCGCCCGATAGCCCTCGAGCGTTCCGTGGAGAGGGAACAACAGGGGCGGGTCGTGGCGCATGTCGGTGTCCTTGGTGAAGGACACGTTGACCATCCAGTAGACCGGGAACAGCATGATCGCGGTGAGGACCACGCCGATGCCGGTCTTTACCCGACTGTTCATGACACCTGCCTGCGCTGCATCCGGATGTAGAGCAGGCCGAAGATCAGCGCCATGATGATCAGCAGGTTGCCGACCGCCGCGCCCGGCCCGAACTGCGGCACGAGCGTGCCGAACCCCAACTTGTAGGACCAGGTCGCGAACGTGGTCGACGAGTCGGTCGGCCCGCCCTTGGTCATGATCCAGATGATGTCGAAGACCTTGAGCGTGTAGACCAGGCCGAGCAGCAGGGTGATCGCCGAGACCGGCCGCAGCAGCGGGAACGTGACCCGCCAGAACCGCTGCCAGCCGCTGGCTCCGTCCAGGGCAGCGGCCTCGTAGATCTCGGACGGGATGGCCTGCAGTCCGCTGTAGAGCACCACCAGGTTGAACGGGATCCCGATCCAGATGTTCGCGATGACTACTGAGGTCAGCGCCCACGAAGGCGAGGTGAGCCAGTTGACCGGATCGATCCCGACCGACCGGAGCGCGAAGTTGACCACCCCGGAGTCGCTGTTGAGCATCCACGACCAGGTCGACGCGCTCACGATCAGCGGCAGCAGCCACGGCACCAGGAACAGCGCCCGCAGCGTCGCCGACAGCTTGAAGTTCTGCGCGAAGAAGACCGCGAGGGCCATCCCGATCGTGAACTGGAAGAGCAGTGATACCCCGGTGAACACGACCGTGTGCAGGAACGCCGGCCAGAACGTGGCGTTGTCCAGGATCGTCCGGTAGTTGTCCAGCCCGCTGAACGGCGCATCACCCTGCACGAACGACCGCACCGTGTAGTGCCGCAGGCTCAGATCGAGGTTGCGGTACAGCGGGTACGCGTAGAACGCGATCAGGTAGATCACCACGGGGGCGAGGAACGCCCACGCCGCCCACTGCGGGGATCGCCGGCGCGGGGCCCGCGCCGGGGCAGCCGAAGCCGCCCCGGCGCGAGTCATGAGGCCGGAGGTCACTTGGTCGCCGAGGCAGCCGTCGTCTGGGCGGCCTTCAGGGCATCGGCGGGAGTCTTGCCACCCGAGAGGGCGGACTGGAACGCGTTCCACAGCGGCTCGGAGATCTTCGGGTACTTGGTGCCGAGGTTGTCCGACGTACGCCCCTTGGCGGCCTTGACCGCCTCGACCCACACCTTCAGATCCGGGTTGGCCGCGACCTGCTTGTCCTGCACCGCCGCGGTGGCCGCGACATACGACAGCGTGGTGTCCGTGGTGAGCGCGTTGTCGCTGCTGGACAGGCAGGCGATCAGCTTGTCGGTGGTCGCGTACCGCTTGGTGTCGGTCTGCACCGGCGCGGTCACGAACTCACCGCCGGTGGGGGCCGGGGCGGTGCCGCCCGCCTGCGACGGGATCGGGATGATCCCGTACTCGAAGCCGGCCTTCTTGGCGTTGGCCAGCTGCCACGTGCCGTTCTCGCTGAACGCGTAGTCGCCGGTGGCGAACTCCTGCCAGCTGGTGGTCTGGGTGTTGTTGAGCACCGAGTTGGGCGCGTAGCCCTTCTTCAGCCAGTCCGTCCACAGCGTCAGCGCGGCCACGCCCTGGGCCGAGTCGAGCTGGGTCAGCTGGGCGCCGGAGCCCCAGAACCACGGCAGGAACTGGAACGATCCCTCCTCGGTGCCGATCGCCGAGAACGTGATGCCCTTCTTGCCGGCCGCCTTGACCTTCTCCAGCGCGGCGGTCAGCGACGCCCAGTCCTTGACCGTGGCCGGGTCGACCTTGGCCGCGTCCAGGACCTTCTTGTTGTAGTAGAGCGCGAGGGTGTTGGCGCCGATCGGGATGCCGTAGGACTTGCCGTCCAGCTGTCCGGCGGCGAGCAGGTTGGGCTCGATGCCCGCGGTGTTCTCCGTAGTGTTCAGCACGCCCGCCTCGGCCAGCGTGGACACGACCGGGTTGTCGACGATCAGCACGTCGGGCGAGTTGCCCTGCTGGGCGGCGAGCAGGGCCTTGTTGGTCAGGTCGGTGGTGTCGTAACCGGTGCGCTTGACCGTGACACCGGCGTCGGTGCCGCACTTGGTCAGCAGCTTCACCCAGTCCGACGAGTCGTCGAACTGCGGGTAGGGATCCCAGATGTTGTAGGTGCCGCCGCCGGTGCTCGCGCTTTCGGTGGACGACGAGTTGGAGCATGCGGCCGTCAGGCAGACCGCGATCGAGAGGGCTGCGATGGCGCGCAGCCCTCGGCGGGGGAGGGTCATATTCGGTACCCCTTGGCTTCCGAGGAGAGGACTGAAGGCAACGGAAGGAAAACGATTGCCCTGACGCTAAGGAGGCTCTTGCGGCCATGTCAAGGGGAAGTTACGGTCTGGTTGCCGGAGCCGGGAAACGGGGAGGAAACACTGGGTGCCATCGATCGGGCCGCCACCATCAGCGAGGTCGCGGCCCTGGCCGGAGTTTCCCCCGGGACGGCGTCGAAAGCGCTCAACGGTCGGGGCGCGCTGCGCCCCGAGACCCGCCGCCGCGTGCAGGAGGCCGCCGAGCAGCTCGGCTTCGTGGCCAACGCCGCCGCCCGCAGCCTGCAGGCCGGCCGCACCTACACGGTCGGCATGATCACCACCGACAGCATCGGCCGGTTCAGCATCCCGCTGCTGATCGGCGCCGAGGACGCGCTCGGCGCCGGCCAGGTGAGCGTCTTCCTGTGCGACGCCCGCGACGACCCGATCCGCGAGCAGTACTACCTGCGCACCCTGCTGGGCCGCCAGGTCGACGGCATCATCGTCACCGGCCGCCGCACCCAGGCCCGCCCGCCGATCGGCGTCGGCCTGCCGGTCCCGGTCGTCTACGCCTTCATCAGCTCGACCGATCCCGCCGACTGCTCGGTGGTCCCCGATGAGGCCGACGGCGCCCGCCGCGCGATCGAACACCTGCTGGCCGTCGGCCGCCGCCGGATAGCCCACGTGACCGGCCCCGAACACCACCACTCGGCCACCGTCCGGGCCGCCGCCGCCCTGCGCACGCTGGCCGCCGCCGGCTTGGAACCGGCCGCGAACGTCCTCTTCGGCGAGTGGAGCGAGGCGTGGGGCCGGCAGGCCGCCGGCATCCTGCTCTCCACCGGCGCCGAGGTCGACGCGGTCTTCTGCGGCAGCGACCAGATCGCCCGCGGCCTGGCCGAGGCGCTGCAGGAGGCCGGCCGGGCCGTGCCGCGCGACGTGGCGCTGGTCGGCTTCGACAACTGGGACGTCATGGTCGACGGCAGCCGCCCCGCCCTGACCAGCATCGACATGGACCTGGAGGGAATCGGCCGCACCGCCGCCGAACTCCTGCTGACCGCGATAAACGGCGAGCCCGCGCACGGCCGCCACGCGCTCCCCGGCCGCTTGATCCCCAGAGCATCAACAGCGGTAAACCCTTTCTGAGTACGCTCCACGCCGGCCCCGCCGAGCAGTTCTCCCTGGCTGCAACACCGGGCCGTCCGCCCGCGGCGGCCCGGACGGGTGGCCTTCCCTATCGAACCAGACATCCATCCCTTAAGTGGTGTATCCCCGGACATATGTCCTACAGAACTTCATCTCGATCACGAGTGGCCGCATTGGCGCTGCTGGCGGTCCTGCTACCGGCAAGCCCGGCCGCGGCGCTCACCCCGGTAGCCGCACCCACGGCCGACCCGGCCGCGACCGCCGCCGACTCCGTCGACCTGGCCGTGACCGCCGACTCTGTCGACGTGGCCATGCCCGCCGCCGACTCCGTCGACCTGGCCGTGACCGCCGCCGACTCGGCCGACCCGGCCGAGGTCGGCAGCACCGTCACCTACAGCGCCGTGGTCAAGAACAACGGCCCGGTGTTCGCCACCGGCGTCGAGGTCACGGTCGCCGTGTCCGGCGCCGACCATGTCGTCCGCAGCGCCTCGGGCGGCACCGGCCCCTGCTTCCTGGACGCCTCGGTGGCCACCTGCACGATCAGCTCGATCCTCGCCGGCGCCACGGCCAAGGTCCAGATCATGGTCACCCCGCAGGCAGCCGGAACGATCTCCGCGCGAGTCACCGCCGCCACCGGCGAGCAGACCGACAGCACCCCGTCCAACAACGCCGCCACCGAGACCACCGTCGTCAACGCCCGCCCGTCGTCCACGGATCTGGCCGTGACCACGACCGGCCCCGCGGGCTCGGTCCAGGTCGGCGCCGGCTACCAATACCAGGCCGTCGTGACCAACAACGGCCCGGACGCCGCGACCGGGGTCAAGGCTGTCGTCACCCTGACCGGTGCGGACCGCACCATCCAAGCGGCCGCGGTGGGCACCGGGGCATGCTCGATCAGCGCACCGAGGGTCAACTGCGAGATCGGTGCCCTCGCCGAGGGCGCCTCGACCACGGTCACCGTGACGGTCCTGCCGCGGGCCACGGGGTCGATCACCGCCACGGCGGAGGCCGGCGTCGCGACGGGCGACGCGGTGCCGGGCAACAACACCGCCAAGGCGGACACCGTCATCGCGGCCGCGCCCGCGCCGCCATCGTCGGCCGACCTCGCGGTGACCGTCGCCGGCACCCGCGCGGTGGCTCTGGCCGGGACGTTCGCCGTCACCGGCACGGTGTCCAACCGCGGCCCGAGTGCCGCCGCTGCGGTCACCGCCACCGTGGCCCTGACCGGCGCCCCGAGCCTGATCCTCGGCGTGACCAGCAGCCGGGGCACCTGCGCGGCGACCGGCTCCACCGTGCGATGCGAGGTAGGCAACCTGACCCGGAACGCTCGCGCGACGATCACCGTCACCGTCGAGCCGCAGGCGCTCGGTGCGATCACCACCACCGCGACGGTATCCGCCGTTCCGGCCACAGCAACGATGCCCGCCGTTCCGGCTACGGCAATGATGCCCGCCGTTCCGGCTACGGCAACGGCGCCCGCCGATCCGGCTACGGCAACGGCGCCCGCCGATCCGGTCACGGCGAACAACACGGCCGTGCGGAACACGACGGTCGACAACCGGCTCGGCTGCACGATCGTCGGGACCGCCGGGAACAACGTCCTGATCGGCGGTCCGGGCCGGGACGTGATCTGCCCGCTCGGCGGCGACGACACCGTCAACGCCTCCGCCGGCAACGACATCGTCCACGGCGGCTCCGGCAACGACATCGTCCAGGCCGGTACCGGCCACGACACCATCTACGGCGGACTCGGCAACGACACTCTGACCGGCGGCCCCGGCTTCGACCGGCTCGACGGCGGTCCCGGCGCCGATATCTGCACGAGCGGCGAAATCGTGGTCAGCTGCCGGTAAGAGCCGATCGCGGTGTCGGCCCTGCTCGGCGGAATGACCGCGGCCGCGCTCCCGGTCGGTCCTGTGGCCGCCGGGGTCGGTCCTGTGGCCGCCGGGTCGGTCCTGCGGCCGCCCGGGTCGGTCCTGCGGCCGCCCGGTCGGTCCTGCGGCCCCCGGGTCGGTCCTACAGCCCCCTCGGCCCTCGGCTCCCGGCCCTCGGCCCTCGGCTCCCGGCCCTCGGCCCTCGGCTCCCGGCCCCCCGGCCCCCGGCGGCCCTCGGCGGGCCTGGCGGCACCCGGCGGCCCCGGTCACGCGGCGGATCGTCGACCTCGGCCAGGTGCGGGCCGGGCCTTGTCAGGCCCGGACGAAGGCCGAGCCGGACCAGGTGAAGCTGCGCGTCGCCGGGACGCTCGGGCAGCAGGACGAGTCCCGCTCGGCCCAGCCGATGGTGTCGATGGCGATCCGGCCGGCGGTGATCGTCATCTTCCGCACCAGGAGCCGCTCGTCGTCGTCGAGGAGCACGCCGAGGCGAACCGGCGCGTCGGCGGGGGAGGAGCCGTCGTAGACCGCCACCTGGTAGGGCCACGGGGACGTGTCGTGGACGCAGTCGACGCTCACGACGACGTCCTTCGTGCCGGGCCCGCGCAGCTCGGCGACCTGCCGGTCGCCGAGCTCGACGCCCTTGTTGACCGGGGCGCAGTCGAGGTCGTCGATGAGGCCGGCCCATTCGGCGTCGGTGAGGTCCGCGGCGGTCCGGGCCGGCGGCGCCGGCGACGGCCTGGCCGGCGGGGGATCGCCGCCGCACCCGGCCGCCATCGCGACCAGGACGACGGTCAGTATCCGCGTTCTCATCCCTGCGCTCCCTCGGCCACCACCGGCAGTGGCGGCAGGTCACGGATCCTTCCGGCGCGGCAGACGGACAGGCCCACCCCGGCGGCCTCCGCGGTCATCGGCGTCAGCCCGGCCGCCTCCCGCACCCGGGCGCAGGACGCCCGCTCCGGGTGGGCGGTGTAGACGGTGATCCCGCCGGTCGCGGCGCCGGCCGCGATGTGGTTGCCGTCCGGCGACCAGTCCAGCGCGGTGATGACGGCCGACCCGGTGGTGGTCTCGGCGAGCAGCGTGCCGCCGGCCGCCTGCCAGATGCGGACCCGGCCGTCGTAGCCGCCCGCCGCGAGCCTCGTGCCGTCCGGTGACCAGGACAGCGCGGTCGCGTCGCCGCCGATCCCGCTCAGGGTCCGCCTCAACCGCCGCTCGGCGACCGCCCAGACCCGCAGGGTGCCGTCCCGGGACACGGTGGCCAGCCCGGCACCGTCCGGCGACCAGGCCATGGCCCGGGCCCCGCCGGGCGCGGCCGTCCACGGCTCGCCGCCCGGGCGGCCGGTGGCGGTGTCCCAGCTGAGCGCCCGGCCGTCGGTCAGCCCGGCCCGCACCGTCCCGCCGTCCGCGGACCAGGCCAGCCAATCCGGTCGCCCGTACTCACCGATCGCCGCGGTCGGCGTGGCGGTGGGCCGCTCGCCGCGTTCGGCGGTCGCGGTGGGTTGCGCGCCGCTGTCGGCGGGCGCTGTCGGCCGCTCACTGCCGGCCGGGACGGTAAGGGTGGCGGTGGGCCGTTTTCCGCCGCTCGCCGCCCACAGCGTGATCCGGCCACGGGTGTCGCCGGCGGCCACCCGGTCGCCGCCCGGCGACCAGGCCAGCGCACGCGTGCCCCCGGAATTCCACAGCGGTTCACCCGCGACCACGGCGCCGGGCTGGTTTGCGGGCGTGGTGGTGGTGGCGAACTGGGCGAGCCGGACGCCGTCCTCGGCGGCCAGCGCGAGCGTGCCGTCGCCGCGCGGCGACCAGGCCACCGCGTTGGGTGAGTCGGCGGAGGGCCGGACGGTCCACCGGTCACGAGTGCGGGCATCGACGACGGCGACCGTCAGGTCCCCGGCGGCCAGGTGGTGGCTGTCCGGTGCCCAGTCGAGGACGCGGACGGTTCGCGGCAGCCCGGCGGGGGCGTCCGGCGGCAGCGGGGCCACCGCCCACACGTGCAGGTCGTCCAGCTCGGGGCTGCCGGCGAAACCGATACCGGCGGCGAGCATCCGGCCGTCCGGCGACCAGGCGAGCCGGCGCGGGCCCCGGTCGATCCCGGAGCGCAGCGGCGAACCGTACGGGATGAGCCGGCCGTCGCGCAGCGTCCACATCCGTAGGCCGTCGACCCCGCCGGCCGCCGCGAGCCGGTTGCCATCCCGCGACCAGGCCAGGTCGGCGACCCGGGAACGTTGGCCGATCGCCAGGGTGCCGCGCACCGCACCGCTGCGGCCGTCGCGGATCGTCACCTCGCCGTTGTCGGCGCCGACCGCGACCGTCGAGCCGGACGGGTGCCACGCGATCGACCACAGCCCGCTGGCGGAGGCGGCGGAGAGCAGCAGGCGGCGGTGCGGCACGTCCCAGAACCACATGCCCTGATCGCCCGCGACCAGAAGTCGCGTGCCGTCCGGCGACCACGCCGTACGCCAGGAAGTTGCCGGCCCGCCGCCCAGCGTGACCGACCGCCGGGCCCGCACCGTGTCCCACAGCTCGACGCCGCCGGGGATGGTGACCGCGAGGGTGCGGCCGTCCGGCGCGAAGGCGAGATCGCCGACCTCCGAGGCCGTCCGGAACGTCGCGCGGGTGCGCCCGGGCGGGGTGAGGTCGCGCAGGACCACCTCGTCAAGGCCGTTCTGCACGGCGAGGGTCGACTGGCCGTACCAGGCGACCGCGTCGTACCCGGGCGGGAGGACGGTGTCGAAGGCCGGCACCGCGGGCAGCGCGGCGCCGGTGCTCAGTTGCCAGCCCAGCACCGACCCGTCGTCGGCGGCCGCACGCAGCCGGCTGCCGTCCGGCGACCAGGAGAGTTCCCGCAGGGACAGGTCCGGGGAGGCGTACTGGGCGATCGGCCGGGTCGTCCAGGTGGCGGCCCGCTGCACGGCCGTGGCGTACGCCGTCCGGGCTTCCGGGAGCGGCTCCGGCGTGCGCTGCTCGGCGGCGATCGCCAGGCCCAGAGCCGCGTACGGGTCGGTGGCCGCGAGCGACTCGGCGGCGTACTGCCGGGCCTCGGCCACCGCCGCCCGGTCCTGCGCGACGTCGCGCTGCCGCACCGCGATCCAGGCCGCGGCCACCGCCAGTACGAGCAGCCCGGCGAGCACCGCGATCGCCGACCGCACCCAGCGCATCGTGCGGCGGTGCTGGCGGACGTCCTCGCCGATCAGCTCGTCCTTGGGCCGGCCGGAGATCGGGGCGGCGATGTCGGCGACCGCCGCCCGGAACAGCGGATCGTCCAGGGTCAGCCGGTCCCGGTCGCGGGCCCAGGCGAGGTCGACGATCCGCGGCTCGGCCGGGAAGAGACCGCGCAGGGCGGGCGGCAGCGCGGTGGTGCGGCTCCAGTCGAAGTCGCCGTCCGGCTCGCTCCAGACCAGGCGGTCCCCGTGGTCGGGGTCGGTGGCGACGACGATCAGCGTGTCCGGTTCCCGTTCCCGGCACCAGTATTCGAGTTCCCGGGCCACCCACGCCGAGTTCGCCGAGCCGCGCCCGGCCAGCAGCACCAGGAACCGGGACGCGGCGAGCGCCCGTTCCAGCGACGGCCACAGCCCCGGGTTGGCGCCGAGCGAGTCGTCGTCGCGGAACACCCGGCGGGCCCGCAACCGGTACCACGGCTTGGCGAACCGGTGCAGCGCGTCGTGCAGGGCGGCCGCGAGCCGCCCGTCGGCCTTGCGGTTGTAGGAGATGAACGCGTCGTACTCGTAGCGAGCCGCGAGATCGTCCACCATGGACCGAACGGTTCGCCTCCGCCGCAGAGCTGTCAACATCTGCGACGGAAACGAGACCGCGTCCGGGTTACTTCGCGATGGCGGTGCCGTGCCGGCAGCCGGCGCAGCTGACCGTGCTGAGGCCGGTCCAGGTGTTGAGGTCGGTGCTGGTGGCGGTGTAGATGCCGCCGCCGGTGCTGTACCGGTCGACGTAGATGCGCCAGCTGCCGTTGTCCAGCCTGACCAGGGACGGGCCCTCGTAGCCGGAGCTGAACAGCGTGCCGCGGTTGATCCAGCCGGTGGTGAGGCTGGCGGTGGTGGTCCAGTGCTCGATGTACTTGCCGGTCTCGTCCTTGGTGAAGGCGTGCCAGGTGCTGCCCGACTTCACCACGAACGTGTCGATGTGGTTGGTGCCGAGGCCCCACATCTGGGCCGGCCCGCTCCACGAGGTCAGGGCGGTGTTCTGGGCGGTGTATACGTACGGCCGGAAGCAGTTGGAGCAGGTGGTGGCCGCGACGCTGGTGATGATCCGGACCGTGCTGCCCTCGACGTAGAACTCGGGCGCCCACGTGTACTTGGTGCTGGCGATGCCGGAGGGGATGCTGGCGATGTTCGTCCAGCTGGTGAGGTT
The DNA here is from genome assembly GCF_018332695.1 of Paractinoplanes toevensis. Lineage (GTDB taxonomy): Bacteria > Actinomycetota > Actinomycetes > Mycobacteriales > Micromonosporaceae > Actinoplanes > Actinoplanes toevensis. The sequence goes on along the minus strand of NZ_BOQN01000128.1, from coordinate 87,756 downwards.
GCTGCTGGACGCGATATTGAAGTAGGTGGAGTTGGTGGTCCAGGACTGCACCGTGTAGGCGATGTAATAGATGCCGTTGTACTTCAGGATGCTCGGGTCGCGCAGCACCCCGGTGGGGCCGTGGAAGTTGGTGTCGGACAGCACGCTGTAGGTCGTACCGCCGTTGGTCGACTGGTAGATCCACAGTTCTTCGTCGGCGGCCGCGTCGCCCTTGAAGGTGGCGTACACCAGGGTGGTGGCCGCGGCGGCCGGTCGGGGCGCGGCCAGGACGCAGAGGAGCCCGGCGAGTACGGCGGCGAGAAGGCGCTTCACAGCCCCCACCCCCAGCGCAGCTGGGCCACCCCGGAGGCGTTGTTGACGGCCAGCCCGGAACCGCTCTGCCGGGTGATCGAGTAGGTGTCCCCGGACCGCAGGCCGGGCCAGTAGACGATGCCCATCTGCCGGGCCCGGGTGAGGTCGGTGGTGGCGGCGAAGTACGAGGTGAAGACGTTGCCGTCCTGGTTCGCCGCACCGGTGTAGTTGAGCCCGGTGGTCATCGGGGAGCCGGCCTCGTCGATGACGGTGCGCGACGAGTACGAGCCGAGCCGGTTGCTCAGGTTGGTGGTCCACGCGGCCCGGGTGGTGTCCGACGCCCAGAACCCGTAGAAGTGCAGGGAGAGCAGGGTGCCGCTGAGGGCGGAGGCCGCGCCCACGCCGGTGACGTTGTCGTTGTAGCCGGTGCCGCTGATCAGGACGCGGCCGCGGGGGATGTTCGCGTGCCGGGACAGCCAGGCCGAGCAGAGCGACACCCAGGCGCTGAGGCTGTAGCCGAACGGCTCGTTCATCGGCTCGAAGTAGACGTTGCCGTTACCGGCGAAGTCCGAGGTGACCTTGTCCCACATGGTGTTCCAGGCGGCCGGATCGTCGACGTAGCCGTCCTTGGCGGTGTCCGCCTCCCAGTACGACACGATCACCTTCATGCCGTGCGCGAGGGCGGAGTCGAACGCGGCCTTGTAGCTGGCCCACCAGGCCGAGTTGACGCTCTGCGGGTTGATCGGGAGCCGGACGGTGTTGGCGCCGAGCAGGCTCTGGAAGCCGCCGATGACGCCGTCGGCCTTGGTGTAGACGGTGCTGTAGCTGTCCGAGGCGGTCAGTCCGGACGGGATGACCCAGCCGTTGACGTAGTTGTCGCGGGCGTCGGCCCAGTTCACTCCGCGGAAGCTGTTGGTGGCCGCGGCGGCCTCGCCGGCCACGGCCACCAGGGGAACAGCCACTGCCACAGCGAGGACAGCGCCGAGCAGACGACGTCTCATAGCACTCCAACCGTTGCGAATGTTTACGCAAACATCGAGCTGGGGGAGCAGATGATGCCAACGTTCGGGGGTGGTCGGTGCGTCAGCGACGCATCCAAGTTGATGAATAGTTACGCCGACGTGACGTACATGTCAAGAAGTCTCCTGCGCCGCGAAAAGATCGTCGCCGTACCGCGTGACCCAGGTGGCGAGCGCCCGCATCGGCCCGTCCGCGAAAGTCCGGCCGAGCGGCGTCAGCGCGTAGTCGACCCGCGGGGGTGCCTCGGCGTACCACTGCCGTTCGGCCAGGCCGTTGGTGGTGAGCCGGTGCAGCGCCTCGGTGAGCGCCTTGTCGCTGATGCCGCCGATGGTCGCCCGGAGCGCGCGCCGGCGTTGCGGGCCGACCGTCAGCGCCGCCAGCACCACCGGGTCCCACACGTGCGTGAACAGGTCCGTCGCCATCCGCAGGCGGCAGTCCGCCACGAAGTCCATGCAGTCGTCCGCATCACGAGGCATCCCGCCATCGTGGCAGGGCCGATGCGCACCGGGTGGTTCGCGTCGGACTTTCTAGGGTCTGACGGTATGCGAATCGGAATCCTCGGCACCGGAACCCTGGCCACGGCGCTCGCCACCGGCTGGACCGGGGCCGGACACGACATCAGCATCGGCGGGCGCTCGGCCCAGCGCGCGGAGGCCGCGGCGAAGGCGTCCGGAGCTCGCGCCCGGCCCCTGTCCGAGGTCGTCGAGGACGCCGACGCCGTCCTGCTCTCCGTGCACTGGCAGGGCGTCGCCGACATCCTCACGGCGGCCGGCGCACCGGCCGGGTCGCTCGCCGGCAAACCGCTCATCGATCCGACCAATGCGGTCGACCACGGCATCGGCGTGCTGCGGACGGAAGCCGGGCGCGCGATGGCGCAGCAGGTCGCCGAACTCGCCCCCGGCGCCCACGTGGTCAAGGCGCTCCACCTGTTCCCGTCGACCCGGTGGACGACACGCGGGTTGCCGCCGGTGACGGTCGCGATGTGCGGCGACGACCCGCGAGCACTGGAGATCGTCGGCTCGCTCGTCCGCGACGTCGGCGGTGTCCCGGCCGTGCTCGGCGGGCTGGACCGGGCGCGCCAACTGGAGGAGGTCGCCGGGTTCGTCATCTCGCTCGCGTTCGCCGGCGTCGACCCGCAGCTGGCGATCCCCGCGGTAAAAGGGTGAACTGCGGCGCGCCTCCGCCGTCCGCGCCCCCGCGACCGGCAGGATCCTGGAGTGCAACTGGATGAGGACCTCGACACGTCGGTGCTGACCGAGCGACAACGGCAGATCCTCACCGTGATTCAGAAGTGGGCGCTGCGCTACGGCTACTCGCCGTCCAGCCGGGAGATCGCCGACTCGGTCGGGCTCGCCTCCACCTCGGCGGTCGGGCGGCACCTGCGGGCACTCGAAGAACTCGGTTTCCTGCGCCGCGGGAGGGCCACCCGGCCGGTCGACGTCCGGATGTTCCTGCAGCCGGCCGAGGCGCCGCAGGCCGATCCGAACACCATCGGGGTGCCGGTGCTCGGCGACATCGCGGCCGGCACGCCGATCCTCGCCGAGCAGAACTCCGACGAGGTGCTCGCGCTGCCGCGCGATCTGGTCGGCCGGGGCAACCTGTTCGGGCTGCGCGTCCGGGGCGACTCGATGATCGACGCGGCGATCTGCGACGGCGACATCGTCGTGGTCAAGCAGCAGCCCGAGGCCTACAACGGCGAGATCGTCGCGGCGATGATCGACGACGAGGCCACGGTCAAGGTCTACCGGCGGCGCGGCGGGCACGTCGTGCTCGAGCCGCGCAACCCCGCCTACGACGACATCGACGGCGACCGGGCCGTGGTGCTCGGCAAGGTCGTCTCGGTCCTGCGCCGGACGTAACCGTCAGAGCGTGAACAGCAGCGCGATCAGCAGCAGCACCGGGGCGCACGCGATGGTGGACAGGAAGATCGCGTCGCGGGCCAGGATCAGGCCGGTCTGGAAGCGCTGGCCGTAGAGGAAGACGTTCTGGGCGGTGGGCAGCGCGGCGAGCACCGTCACGGCGTACGTCTCCGGTTGGGAAAGGCGCAGGAAATAGGCCATGAGGAAGGCGATCGCCGGCATGCCGGCGGTTTTGAAGGCGACCGCCACGATCGTCGCCGTGCGGTCCGGGCCGGGTGCGAGGATGCGCCGGCCGTGCAGCGACATGCCGAAGGCGATCAGCACGAGGGGCACGGTGGCCTGACCGATCACGGTCAGCGGGTCGATGATCAGGGCCGGCATCCGGAAGCCGGTCGCGGCGGCGACCGCGCCCAGGGCGACCGCGATGATCAGCGGGTTGCGCAGCGACGAGATGATGGTCGAGCGCACCGAGCCGGCGGCCAGTAGGGTCAGCACGATCGGGGTGACGATCAGCAGTTGCACCATCACGATCGGCACGACCAGGGCGGCGTCCCGGAGCACGTAGGTGGCGACCGGGATGCCGATGTAGTTCGCGTTGACATAACCCGCGCACAGCGCGCCGATGATCTTCGTGCCCCGGTCGCGGCGGCGGAAGATCAGGGCGTACGCGAGGAAGACCAGCAACGCCACCGCGGCCGACACCAGAAGTGGCTCGCTGAACAGGACGTGCAGGTCGGCCCCGGCCACCACGGTGAACAGCAGGCACGGGGCCAGCACCAGGTAGACCAGGCGGCCCAGTACGTCGTCGGTGCCCTCCGGCAGGCCCGCGAACCGGCCCACCAGCCAGCCGGCCAGCACGATCGCGCCGATCAGCGCGAACCCCGACAATGCGTGGAGCACTTAGTGTGGGACCAGTTCGAACGGCATCAGGGAGAGTCTAGATGGCTTCGGTAGTGCTGTTTCACCACCTCCAGGGCCTGACACCGGGCGTGCTCGACCTGGCCGGCCGGCTGCGCACCGGCGGCCACGACGTGCACACGCCCGACCTGTTCGACGGCGCCCGGCCCGCGTCGATCGAGGAAGGCCTGGCCCTGACGGGCCGGATCGGCGAGGCGGAACTCGAGGCCCGCGCCGACGCCGCGGCCACTGCCGGGTCGGTCTTCGCCGGGATCTCGTACGGCGTGAAGCCGGCCCAGCGGCTCGCCCAGACCCGCCCCGGCGCCCGCGCGGCCCTGCTGTACGAGGCGTGCTTCCCGATCAGCGGCGAGTGGGCGTTCGGCCCGTGGCCGGCCGGCGTGGCGGCGCAGGTGCACGGCATGGAGAAGGACCCGTTCTTCGGCCTCGAGGGCGATCTCGAAGCCGCGCAGGAGCTGGCCTCCACCGTGCCCGGCGCGTCACTGTTCGTCTACCCCGGCGACCGGCACCTGTTCACCGACAGCTCGCTGCCGTCCTACGACGCGACGGCGACCGAACTGGTCGTTCAGCGGTCGCTGGCGTTCCTCGACCGGCTGAACTGATCGGCCGGCACCTCGTACACGATCTCCCGCCCGTCCTCGGAATCCCACTGCTCGCCGACCTTCACGAAGCCGTAGTGGGTGGCCAGTGAGTAGGACGCGACGTTGTCCGGCGCGATCGACACCCGCACCGTCTTGACCCGCGGATCATCGGCGGCCCGCCGCAGCAACGCCTCGAGCGCCGCACGGGCATAACCCTGCCGGCGGTGGGCGGGCTCCACCGCGTACCCGATCTCGACCAGCCCGGCCCCGTCGGGCGGCGCGTGAAAGCCGGCCCGCCCGACCGCCGTGCGGTTCTCCTCGTCCCAGATGATCCCGGTGACCCACCCGGCACACCCCGGGTCGGCGTCGGACTGGCGGGCGCGCATCGCCCACACTCCGCGGCACTCCGGCCCGGCGAGAAAGGCCGAGACGGGTACGGGACTGGCGCTGTTCGCGGCGTCGACGTCGCCGCGGGCGAGCGCGTGGAACACGGGGCCGGTCAGATGCACGATGCGAACGCGTGGGGTCACCCGGTAAGCCTCTCAACTTTTCGGTCAATGTCGACATCGGACGGAACCCCGGTAACGGCCCTCCCGTCTACTCCACACTTTCTCTTTCACACGATCGGGGGCGCCATGGGATTTTCGAAGAAACTATGGATAGGTTTGGCGGTGCCGGTGGCACTGCTGGCCGGCAGTTCCGCCGCGTACGCCGCGGTGACCGCCCTGCACGGCCGGGGTGAGCTGGTCAGCCAGCCACTGACCGGCGACCTGCAGGTCCTGGACGCCCAACTGGAACCCCTGCTGGTCCCCGGCGTCGCCAGCGACCTGGTGCTGAAGGTCCGCAACCGCAGCGCCACGAACGTGATCGCCGACCGGGTGCGCCTCCTCCAGCCGCTGCTCGACGTCAAACCGGCCGGCTGCCTGTCGGCGGTGTCCGGCCCGCTGCTGAGCCCCACCGGGGTAACCCTGCTGGACGAGCGCCGCGTCGTGCTGGGCCCTGGCCGCACCGAGACCGTCGTGGTGCCGTCCGCCCTGACCCTGGCGGCCGGCGCGAAGGGCGGCTGCGGTTTCCGCGTCCAGGTCGACATCCAGGCCGTGAAGGCGCCGCCGACCACCAACCCGCCCACCACGAGGCCGACCACGCCACCGACCGACGAGCCGCCGACTTCTGATCCGAGCAGCTGGCCGACGTTCCCGCCGACCACGGTCCCCTTCCCCGATCCACCCACCGGCGACCCGAGCAGCTGGCCGACTGTCCCGACGACCCCTCCGCCGACGGTGACCGATCCGATCTCGGAATAGTGATGATCGACGAGGTCGCCGGCCACTTCGAGCTGGGCCGGCTCACCGCCGCACCGGTGCGCGTGGCCGGCGGCCTCTCCAACGAGCTGTGGCGGGTGACCACCGACAACGGCGACTACGCGGTCAAGCGCATGGTCGTCAACGCGGACCGGCCGGAGTTCGTCACCAACGTCGAGGCCGCGTTCGCGGTGGAACAGCGAGCCTGGCGGGCGGGGGTCCCGATGCCGCAGCCGGTCACCTTGGCCGGCCGGGCGCTCGCCGCGGTTTCCGGCTCGCTGTTCCGCGTGCATCGGTGGGTGGACGGCACTCCTGGTGCGGGTTCTCCCACGCAGGCCGCCGAACTCCTGACGAGCATCCACGCCGCGGGCGCCCCACGCTGGGAGCCGACCCCGATCCTCGACTGGCCGCCGGACCTGGACGGGTCGTCCGACCAGGCGAGTGCGGACCCGGCAGCGGGCGGGCCGGCCGACCGGTGGGATGCGGATCCGGCGGTCAACGGGCTGCCCGACCTGGCCGACCTGGCCTGGCGGGTGCGGGCCGGCCCCACCCGGATGCTGGTCGTGGACAGCCATCGTGATCTGGACCGGAAGAACACCCTGCTGACCGCGGACGGGGTGCTGATGGCCCTGGACTGGGACGCGGCCGGCCCGATCGGCGCGGTCCACGAGGCGGCGTCGGTAGCGCTCGACTGGTCCGACGGCGACCCGGCCGTCTTCGCGGAGGCGATCCGGGCATATGGCGGTGAGCCCATACCCGCCGAGCCATGGATCTTCGCGTCCTGGGTCGCCGCGCAGGGCGGATGGCTGGATTACAACGCCACCCACCGCGCCGACACGCCGCTGGGCCAGGCCGAGATAGCCGCCACCCGGAGCAGGATGCAGGCGCTGGCCGCCGACCTGGACCGCTTCCTCAGCTGAGCGTGGCCGCCTGCATGTCGATGTTCCCGCAGGTGGGGTGAAAGACTTTGCGGGCCGTCCAGGTGACCACGAGCTCATTGCCCGCCGGCGCACGGAAGCGAATCGTGAAGCGCCCGGTCCGGATCGCCTCCCGGTTCTCCAGACTCGCGGTGGCCCGCTTCCCGGCGAGACTGACGGTCATCTGCCCCTCCGCCATCCAGACGCCCGCGTAGAACCGCAGCGTGCGAGTGGCGGCACCGGCCGGAACCCGGAGCGTGAAGCGACTGCCCGCGCCGCACGAGTAGACCCCGGTCGGTGTGCGGCCGGCAGCTCCGGTAGGGGTGCCCCCGCTCCAGCCGAACAGCTCCGGGTTGTTGTCGTAGCGGCCCCTCGCCGAGGTTCCCCGGTCGTCCTGGATCTCCCCGGTGCCCCGGGACTTGCGGTCCAGCGCCTCAGCGGATTCGAGCCCCCAGTGCACCCAGTCACGAGTGCCCTCAGCGGCCAGATCGACCGTCCCCGGAACGTCGGCGACGGCCAGCGACAGGACCGCCGTCGCGGTCGCCGTCGGCCTCCGGCTCGGCACGACCGTCGCGGATGGACTGTCGCTGACGACCGACGCAGGCAGCGGATCGGGCGGCAGCACGGTCACCGCCGGACTGGGCGTGAACGGCTCCCAGGGCACCGCCGTAGGAGGAGCCGAAGCGACCGGTTCATCCTGCCGGCGAGCAACAACGACGACGACCGTGGCGGCCAGCGCCAAACCGGCAAAGGCCGCCGAGGCAACGAGTACGCGCTGCCCATCCATCCATCTCAAGGGTGGATCCTCCGCATCACGCTCCGAGTCCGCAACAATACGGCCGGCGGCTCCAGCGAAGATTGCCACCCTCGACGCCTACGCCTGAGGAGACCGAGCGTCTTGGGAACCTCGGTCGAAGAGGCGCGGTCAGATCGGGTATACGCGGTACCGCAGTTTCTCGTCGTACCGAAGACCGGTGACGGCCGTGATGATCGACCAGAGGAAGTCCTCGTCCGGACCCCAGGACGGCACGGGAACCTCGGCCTCGACCGGCAGTGGCGTCCCTTCGTCCTCGACGGCCGCACCATCGGCGTAGACGTAGTGCCGGGTGCGTTCGCCGTTCGTGAACAGCGTGAAGCCGTAGGTGCTGGAGACGCTGCTGAAGAAGACCACCAGAGCCCTGCCGGGGTCGGTCGGTTCCCAGCCCATGACCACGTCCATCATCGGGTTCCACACCTGCGCCCAGCCGCCCGAATCGGCGGCATAGAGCGCGTCGGGCTTGAGGGCGCTGGTCGCCTGGTCGGCTTCGACCAGTTCACCGCTGAACTCCGTGATGGCGAGGTCGTCCACCGCCTCGTCCGCCGTGACGGCCTCACGGAAAAGCACCGAGGTGTTCCAACCCATGATCAAAATCCTTTCCCGGTACGGCGGAGGTCGCCACCCATTGTCGCGGGCCGCGCCCACCGAACCACCCGGGGAACGATACCGCCGGCACGCGCGGTCGATCCGGCCGCCGAGATCGTCGAACGGCTGACCGTCGGCCTGCTGCCGGCCCGGACGTCGGAGGTGAGGATCTCATCCCTTGCCGCTCCAGGGCAGCCGCTACCGACCGCAATCAAACTGAAACGGCGCAGGTGGGCGGACGCACGTTCGGGTTCGACAGCTCGGCCGATATTTGACCATGGACGATGACGCCAAGGTCAGCACTCGGGCTGCGATCGACGTGTGAATATCGCTCCTGTTGGGCTCCGGACACGTATCAAAGACACGAAGATCGGCCGGGGTGCGAACCTCGGCCATCAGTGTCTCCGGTTGGTCGGCGGTCATCCGCTGCGGCGGCGTCTTGCGGGATCGCTTACCTGCTGAGCACGATGCACTCAAGAGAGCCCTGACGGACCTTTTGCCGGAGGTAAAGGTGACGAGCGGTGCTCTCGTGTCGTCGCTTCCCGTCATCGCCATCACAATCACGATGGTTGTCGTCGTGGCGTTGTTTCTCGGCACGAGGATCGGCGTGAGCGAGCGATGAAGATCCTGGAGATGTTGCTCCGGGGGCGGCACCCTAATCCGACGGACGAAGTCCAACCTGCCGACGACGCTCGTGATTCGGCGTAATCGCGTGAACTCGAACCACTCGTCCGCCTGTCGTCCGTCCGCGCGTTGTTGTGCGCAGACGCGCGCGAGCGGACGGACGTCCGCGCGGACGATCGGGTCAGGCGCGCCAGCGTCCGCGAGTGACCTGCCGCGCACAAATCATCTCCGGGACCGGGCATGGCGACCTGCTCCAACAGCCCCACTACCGACGGAAATCGGACATTGGTACAGACTCGTCCGCACCCGGTCCCGGGGCCAAGGCGATGCGACAGCCGCTGTGCCAGCCAACGCTCCACGCCCTTGAGGGCCCGCTGACGATCTCCGCGGCGAAGGGATCCCAGCGGCTCCGCCAGCAGCCGGGCGAAACCATCCGCTAGCCGATCGGTCCGCTCTGCCCGATGGATACGCACGGAATTCATCGCGAGGCAGGCACGGGGAGCCGCTGGGACACCCAGTCCGCCCACGGATCAACTCACCTCAGATCCGCTCACGGCGAGCCGATCTCGTCGTGCGATCAAGCTTCTCAGTATTGAGGGTATGGCGGCTCCTGAGGGGCCTGCGGGTGACGCTCGCCGGGGTTCTTGGGGCTCGGCCCGTGCTGGTTGGCCGGGTGGCTGTCCTGCACGAAGAAGATCAGCAGAACGATCCAGCCGACGACCGGGACGAGGCCGATCAGCTGCCACCAGCCGGAGCGGCCGATGTCGTGTAGGCGCCGGGCACCCACGGCGAGGGACGGAACCAGCAGCGCCAGCTGGAGGACGCCCTGGATGGGCCCGGTGCCGCCGTACGAGCCGCTGCGAAGACCGAAGATCCCGTCGAGAATGCCGCCGACGGCGCTCACGATCGCGCTGAAGAGAACGAAGAACCAGAACTCCGAACGGCGCGCGCGGCCGCTGAAGTCCGCATATTTCCGTTGTAGGCAGACCCTGATGGCATCCTGGAACGACATGGGCGACCCTTCCGAGGATCTTGCTGAATAGATATATGCCGATACTAGTGCTGCAACGGCATTTCGGGTCGCTCTGCGTGCCCGGCTGATGCTTCGGAACGTCGGTCTGGCGCGGTCTATCCCGCCGTCACGGGTTGGCGGGCTGAGTTGGATGATTCGCTGAATTCATCGGTCCGTATCTCGGCAGGTCGGAGCTGCGACGGCGGGCGGGCTGGCATGCGGGCGAGGTAAGCCCGGACGGAATGCAGCGGCCGGCGGTGTACCGGAGCCGGCGCACGCCGGCACGAGGCAGAGGTTGGCGACAACCTCGGCCTTCAGCGTCTCCAGGGCCGGTTTATAGGTCATCCGGAGGCCGATCGGGCTGCAGAGCCCGCCTTGTCGCGCGGATCCGCCTTCCGGAGGAGCGGTCAGGACGTCGAGCACTACCTCGGCATAAACGCCGCTGATCTTCCGGACCGCTACGAAGGCGTGAAGCGTGCATTCCGCAGGATTAGGGATTTGCGCGGTCCTGCCGAGGGTGTGGTGCACCTGCCGAACCGGTCGCCGAACTTCCCGATCGAGGATTCACCGCCTACGGCCTCACCGACGACACCATCGCAGAACTCCGCGCATGGGCACCTGCGTGCGAACGCGACCTCGAGGCAAGGCGTAGCTGCCGACCGGGGAATCGTCAGGCGAAGCCGCGCAGGCGCATCAGGGCCTCGGTGTCGACGTCGCGGCCGCGGAACCTGCGGAAGGCCTCGTCCGGTGCGACGGCATTGCCGACCGAAAGGATGTCGTCGTGGAACGCCTTGGCGGTAGCCGGGTCCCAGACACCCCTCTGCTCGAACAGCTCCCACGCGTCGGCGGTCAGCGCGTCGGCCCAGAGATAGACGTAGTAGCCGGCCGAATATCCGTCGCCCGAGAAGATGTGCCCGAACTGGGTCGGGCGGTGGCGCATGACGATCTCCCGCGGCAGGCCGATCTCGGCCATGCAGCTCTTCTCGAAGGCGCCGGGATCGATCGTGCCGTCCGGCGTCGCGGCAAGGTGGATTCTCATGTCGTAGATCGCCGAGGCGAGAAATTCGACCGTACCGAAGCCCTGGTTGAACTTCAGCGACTTGTGCACCTTGGCGAGCAGCTCGGCGGGGATCGGCCGGCCGGTGTCGACGTGCAGGGCGAACCGGTTGAGCAGCTCCGGCGTGGGGAACCAATGCTCGTTGATCTGGCTGGGGAACTCGACGAAGTCGCGCTTGACCGAGGTGCCGGCGACGCCGGGGTAGGTGACGTTCGAGTTGAGGCCGTGCAGGGCGTGGCCGAACTCGTGGAACATGGTGACGGCGTCGTCCCACGAGATGAGGACGGGGCCGGAGCCCGACTTCACGAAGTTCGCGTTGTTGGAGACGATCGGGGTGACGTCCGCCTGGAAACGCTCCTGGGTGCGGTATTCGTTCATCCACGCACCGGAGCTCTTGCCGGCCCGGGCGTAGGGGTCGAAGTACCAAAGGCCCGCCCGCTTGCCGTCGCGGGTCACCTCGTAGACCGAGACGTCCTCGTGGTAGACGGGCAGACCGTCGAGCTTGGCGAATCGCAGGCCGTAGAGCCTTTCGGCGGCCCAGAACATGCCCTCGCGGACCTTGTCGAGCTGGAGGTAGGACTTCACCTCGTTCTGGTCGAGGTCGTACGTCGCCTTGCGCACCTTCTCCGAATAGAACCGGTGGTCCCAGGCTTCGATGGTGATGCCGTCGCCGGCCTGGTCGGCGATCGCCTGCATGTCGGCGATCTCCTTCTGGGCGCGCCGCAGGGCTGGGCCCCACAGCTTCATCATCAGGTCCATGGCGGCCTGCGGCGTCTTCGCCATGTTGTTCTCGACGGTCCAGTGGGCGTGTGTCTCGAAGCCGAGCAGCCGGGCCCGCTGGGTGCGGAGCTGGAGGATCTCGCTGATCACGGCCTTGTTGTCGGTGGCCGTGCCGTTGTCGCCGCGCATGATCCACATGCGCCAGCCCTTCTCCCGCAGGTCGCGCCGGGCGGAGTAGGTCAGGAACGGCTCCATCGAGGAACGCGTGTTGGTGAAGACCCACTTGCCCTTGGCCCCGTGCGCCTCGGCTGCCGCCGCGGCGGCCTCCCGCTGCGATTCGGGAAGACCCTCGAGATCTGCCTCGGTCTCGATGGTGAGCCGGTAGCTCTCCTCGTCGGCCAGCTCGTTCTGGCTGAACCTGGTGTAGAGCGAGGCGAGTTTCTGATTCAGGTCCTTCAGCGTGGCCTGGTCGGCGTCGTCGAGCGCCGCGCCCTGCCGGGTGAAGTCCTGGTAGTAGTTCTCGACGAGGCGTACCTGCTCCGGTGACAGCCCGGCAGTGGCCCGGCCGTCATGGACCGCCTTGATCCGGGCGAAGAGCCGGGCGTTCTGAATGATGTCGTCGCCGAAGGCCGAGAGGATGGGCGACATCTCGGTCTGCAGATCCTGCATTGCCTGGTCGTTCATCGTCGAGGTGAAGATGTCGAAAAAGCGTTGGGCGCGGTCGAGGGCGCGGCCGCTGTCCTCCAGCGCGGCGATGGTGTTGGCGAAGGTCGGGGTCTCGGCGGTGCCGGCGATCTCGGCGATCTCGGCCCTGCTGAGCTCCATACCCTTCTCGAGCGCTGCCTTGATCGAGGTCGGGTTCACCTGGTCGAAGGCCGGGTAACCGCCATGCTCTCCAGTCCACACCTCGATCAGCTTATCCTCCGGGTCGCTGCCGGCCGCGAGCGCGAGGCCGGGGAATCTGAGCGAGCCGAGTACGGCCGCGGTGGCGACGGACTGCAGAAAGACGCGGCGTTGCATGGGAGCAACACTATCGTACGTTTTAGAGTGTTTTGTGTAATAGTCGACCGTGCAACTCGGACGGTCACCGTCACATCGACCGGATGACATGATCTGTGGGCCGCCCGCGGGATGCGAGGATCCGTCGGTCAGGGCAGACTGCCGGTGATGAACGGCGATGGATTGTCCGGCCCGGCCGGCGCCGACCTGGTGCTCGGCGAGCGTTACCGGCTTATCTCGCAGGTGGGTGCCGGTGGCACCGCCGTCGTCTGGCAGGCGCACGACAGCGTCCTTGCGCGCACGGTGGCGGTCAAGATTCTGGCGGCCCCCTACGCCGGCGACCCGCTGTCGCGGGACCGGATCCGCAGTGAGGCACAGGCCGCGGCGATCCTCTCCCACCCGAACATCGCCCAGGTGTACGACTACGGTGAGGCCGACATCGACGGCGAAATCGTTCCGTACGTCGTGCTGGAACTGGTTCGTGGCAACACCCTGCACCAGCGGCTGAGCGAGGGCCCGGTCTCGCCCCGCTACGCGATGCGGGTGAGCGCGGAGATCGCCGCCGCTCTCGCCGCCGCACACGCCGAAGGTCTGTCGCATCGCGACATCAAGCCCGCCAACGTCATGCTGGCGCCCACCGGTGCCAAGGTGGTCGACTTCGGCATCGCCGCCGCGATCCGGCCGCCGGAATCCGGCTCCGACGATTTCGAGGTCTTCGGCACCCCGGCCTACCTGGCCCCCGAGCGGCTGCTGCACGACGCCGTGGAACCGGCGTCGGACGTTTACGCGCTCGGCGTGCTGCTCTACCGGCTCCTGACCGGCCACTCGCCGTGGACCACCGAGACGACCACCCAGATGCTCGCCGCGCACATCTATATCGAGCCGGAACCGCTGCCGTCCCTGCCCCAGGTGCCGCAGTATGTGACCGAGTTGTGCAACCGCTGCCTGGCCAAGGACCCGGCCGATCGACCGAGTGCCCGCGAGGTGGCGGCGCTGCTCGCACACGGCGCCGGGGTGCAGTCGATCACGGACGAGCCACCTGCCCCGGAGCCTGATCAGCCGCCGGACCCCGCCATCGGTTCTCCGCCGCCGGCCGCCGGCCGGCGGAACTGGCGACCGTACGCGGCGGCCGGGGCCCTCCTGGGCGTCATCATCGCCGTCCTGTGGGTGTCGAGCGCGGCGCACCAGGACGGGGCGGTGTCGCTGCCGGTTCCGAGCTCGGCCCCCGCGCCCGCGGTAAGCCGGTCCGCGGGGAACCCGCCACCCGTCCCGCCCGCGACGCCGGCCGGCACCGTGCCGGGCAGTCGAGGCCCCGCCCGGACCGGTGGGGCCACCGTCGCCACGGTCCAGCCGACGGCCGCCCCGGCGAACCCGGCCGTGCCGGCGACCACGGCTGCTCCGGACCCGGCCGTCACCACGACGGACCCGGCCGCCGAGCCGGATGAACGCACGCTGTCGTCGGTCGCCGGCTCGGTCCGTGCCACCTGCCCGGCTCCCGACACGGCACAGATCCTGTCCTGGGAGGCCACCAAGCCCTACAAGGTCGTCGAGGGCGACGATGAGCCCGGGTCCGCGCCCACGGTCTCCTTCAAGCACGGCAACAGCCAGGTGATCATGACGGTGACCTGCGCGGCCGGCGTGCCGTCGGCGACGAACACCTGACCTGTGGCGCGATACCGGGCTGCCGCCGTCGGCCGGCGTCGTCAGTAGCGGTTCAGGGCTTCCCGGGCCTGGGCGGTGATGTCGGCTATCACCGAGCCGGCGCTCTTGATCGCGTCGATCAGGCCTACGCCCTGGCCGGCCAGTAACGGCATCTCCTCCAGGTCGCCGGTGGTGGCGTCGCGCATCGGGACCAGGTTGGAGAAGCGGGGGATGTCCACCGGTTGGCCGCCCAGGACGGTGTGGCCGATTATCGGGCGTTCGGCGGTGAAGCGAGGCTTCTCGTCGATCACCCGGTTGCGGAGTACTCGCATCGGGTTGAAGTCGAGGGTCTCCGGGCCGAACAGCGATGTCACCACCGTGTCGGAGGCGGCCGCCGCTACCAGCCTCGCCTTGTAGTCCTCGTGGGCCAGGGACTCGTCGGTGGCGACCAGGCGGGTGCCGATCCAGGCTCCGTCGGCGCCCAGCATCAGGGCGGCGGCCAGCCCCCGGCCGTCGGCTATGCCGCCCGCGGCCAGGACCAGGGCTGGGGCCACCGCGTCCACCACCAGGGGGAGCAGGGCGAACGTCGGCAGGGTGGCGAAGTTGTGGCCGCCCGCCTCGGCGCCCTGGGCGACTATCACGTCGATGCCGTCGTCCGCCGCTCGCTTGGCCGCGTCCACGTCGCCCACCTGCTCGAAGACCCGGATGCCGGCGGCGTGCAGCTGGTCGATCCAGGACCGGGCGGGGTGACCCCAGTGGAACGAGACGGCCGGCACCCGCGCCTCGCAGACCGCGTCGATCTGCGGCTGTTCGGTGAAGACGGTGATGAAGTTGACGTGGAAGGGAGCGGGGGTGCCGGCTCGGACGGCCGCTATCAGCTGCAGCATCGCCGGTGGTGGCAGCAGGCCCACGCCCAGCGAACCCATTGCGCCGGCGTTGCCCACGGCCACGGCCAGGTCTGGGGTCATGCCTACGAAGGCCATGCCGGCCTGGGCTATCGGGGTGCTCAAGCCGTACGCCTCGGTGAACCTTGTCCTCAGTTCCATTCCCCGACCCTGGCGGATCGGGCGGCCGATTCCTGTCGGCCGCCGGACAGTGGCTGGTAGCGTCCGCTGGATGGATCTTGAGCTTGGTGGTGCGGTTGTTCTGGTGGTCGGTGGCACCGGGCTGATCGGGCGGGCGGTGGTCGCCCGGCTTCGGGCGGAGGGGGCCACGGCGATCGCGGCCTCGCGCGGTGCCACCGACGGCCTGGTTCTGGACGCTCGGGACCCGGCTTCGGTCACGGCGGGGGTGGACAGCGTGCTGGCGCGGCACGGGCGGCTCGACGGGCTGGTGGTCGCGGCGGCGCCCAGTGCGCGCACCCTGGATGCTGCCCGGCACGCCGATCCCGAGCAGGTGCTGGACGCGATCGACGCCAAGGCGATGTCGTTCCTGCGGCTGGCCAACGCGGCGCTGCCGACCATGAACCGGGCCGGTTACGGGCGGATCGTGGGCGTCAGCGGGCAGAACGCGTTCCTGACCGGCAACGTGACCGGGTCGGTGCGGAACGCCGCGCTGATCATCGCGGCCAAGAATCTCGCCGACACGGCCGCCGGATCGGGGGTCACGATCAACACGGTCAGCCCGGGGATCGTGTCCGATACCCCGGTGAGTGAGGTGGAGCCGGGCCGGGGCGGGGAGTCCAGCCCGGAGCAGATCGCCGACCTCATCGCGTTCCTGCTGTCGCCGCGGACGGGGGCGATCTCGGGGGAGTCCATCGCGGTCGGTCACCGGGTTCGCGGCGTGACCTCGATGTAGTTCGGGCCGGCCGCCCGCCCGCAGCGGGCGGACGGCCTCGAGTGGCACTCAGGGAGAACTGAGCGGCAGGGACTGTTCCGACCTCGTACTCATGAAGTGCGGTTTGCGGTTTTGACCAGCTCCTGCAGGGTTTCCGGGGTGAACGGGCTGCCGGGGAACATCGCCATGCGGTCGAGCGGGAAGCTCACCGCCATCTGCATCAGCGCGGGGTCGGAGGCCATCGCGGCGGCCATGCCGCCGCTGCCCTCGGCGGCCATCTTCGCGAAGACCTCGCCGAGCACCTCGGCGCCGCGCGGGTCGGCGAGCCACTCGCCGATGGTCGAGTCGGTGCTGAGCGGGATGCGCGCGCCGGCGCCGTCGCCGTCGAGGGTGACGGTGACGCCGGTGTGCAGGTGGCGGGAGGACGAACCGACGGCGATCGCGTAGGTGCCGGGCTCGACGATCCAGCGGTTGAGACGGACCTCCCAGTAGGCGAGATCGGCGCGGTCGATGTGGAGCTTGACGGTGACGGTCCGGCCGGCCGGGATCTCGACGTTGGCGAAGGCCTTCAGCTCGCGCGGGGCGCGGCTGACGCGGGAGCCGGGAAGGCTGAGGTACGCCTGGACCACCTCGCGGCCGTCGCGGTCGCCGGTGTTGGTGACGTCCACGCTCAGGTCGATGCCGGCGTCGGTCGCGGTGGCCGTCGCGGTGCCGTAGGCGAACGTCGTGTAGGACAGGCCGAAGCCGAACGGGTAGGCGACCTCCTGCTCGCGGGCGTCGAAACCGCGGTAGCCGACGTGGATGCCCTCGCCGTAGCGGACGTGCCCGGCCTCGCCCGGGAAGTCCAGGTAGGACGGATGGTCGGCGAGCTTCAGCGGGATCGTCTCGGCGAGCCGGCCGGACGGGTTGACCGTGCCGAGCAGGACGTCGGCGATGGCACTGCCGCCGGCCTGGCCGAGCAGCCAGCCCTCGAGGAGGCCCTGGACGTCGGCGTCCCAGGGTGTGGTGCGCACGACGGCGCCGTTGGCCAGCACGACCACGGTGCGTGGGTTCGCGGCCGCTACCTTCCGGATCAGGCCGATCTCCGTGGCGGGCAGGTCGAGTGACTCGCGGTCGGAACCCTCCGTCTCGAAGTCGGTGGCGGCGAAGACGATCGCCACGTCGGCGTCCCGGGCGAGTTGTTCGGCCTCGGCCGCGTCGGCAGTGAACCGGATCCGGCCGGGGGCGGCCGCTTCGAGCGCCGACAGGGCGTCGTCGAGGCGGGTCGGGGTGATCTGGGAGCTGCCGCCGCCCTGGTAGCGAGGGGTGCGGGCGGATTCGCCGATGACCGCGACGGTCTGGGCGGGGTTGAGCGGGAGGACAGCGCCCTCGTTCTTGAGCAGGACGATGCCGCGGGAGGCGATTTCGCGGGCGAGGGCGTGGTGCTCATCAATATCGTAATTTGTCGGAGTTGCCGCGACGGCCTTGGCGGCCAGGTCGCGAACCCGGGACGCTGACGTGGCAAGCGTGGAAGCCGGGAGGCGGCCGGCGCGAACCGCCTCGATCAGCGCCTGGTCACCGCCGTCGTCCGGGCCGGGCATGGTCAGATCGAGGCCGGCCCGGACCGCTTCGACCCGGTCGACCACGGCACCCCAGTCCGACATCACCAGGCCCTGGAAACCCCACTCGTCCCGGAGCACCTCGGTCAGCAGGAAGTGGTTCTGACTCGCATACACCCCGTTGACCTTGTTGTACGCGCACATCACGGTCCACGGCTGCGCCTCGGTCACCACCCGCTGGAACGCCCGCAGGTAGAGCTCACGCAGCGTGCGCTCGTCCACGTCGGCGCTGACCCGCATCCGGTCGGTCTCCTGGCTGTTGACCGCGAAGTGCTTGAGCGATGCCCCGACGCCCCGGCTCTGCAGGCCCTGCACCCAGGCGGTCGCGAGCACCCCGGCGACCAGGGGATCCTCGCTGAAGTACTCGAAGTTGCGGCCGCCGAGCGGGGTGCGCTTGAGGTTGATGCCCGGCCCGAGCAGCACGTGCACGCCCATCGCCCGGCACTCGTCGCCCAGTGCCTCGCCCATCCGCCGCAGCAGCTCGGGGTCCCAGGTCGAGCCGGACGCCACGGCCGGCGGGAAGCAGGTGGCGGGCTGCCCGGCCAGGATGTCGTCGGCGCCGGCGACCTGCAGGCGCACGCCGTGCGGGCCGTCGGTCAGGGTGATCGCCGGAACGTCACCGGCGGCCGTGGTGGACCAGAAGGCGGAGCCACTCGTGATGGCGGCCTGATCGTTGAGTTCCATGCGGCATCCCTACTGAGTACCTACTAGGTATTAACTACTTAGCAACATATGCTGGCCAGAGTGATCCTCACAAGAGGTCGTTCGCTGTGAAGGAGCTTCGCGCGTGACGCTGCGGCGTGAACGGCCCCGGCTGCCCGCCGCCGAGCGGCGCCGCCAGATCATCGACGTCACCACCCGGCTGATCGCCGAGCGCGGCTTCTGGGGCCTGTCGATGCAGGACGTGGCGGACGGCTGCGGGCTCACCGTGCCGGGCCTGCTGCACCACGTGGGTTCGAAGGACGGCCTGCTGCTCGCGGTCCTCGACCACCGCGACGAGGCGGACCTGATCTCGGTGGAGGTGCAGGCGTCCTCGCCCCGGGAGGTCTGTGCCGCGCTGGTGCGGCGCAACGCCGGGCAGCCGGAGATCGTTCGGCTGTTCGCCGTCCTGCAGGCCGAGTCGCTGGCCCCCGATCACCCTGCGCACGACTACTTCGCGGCCCGCCAGCAGAAGACCCTGGACGGGTTCTCGCTGCTGCTCAAGGGTCATACCGCCGACCCGGACGGGCTGGCCGTCAAGATCGCCGCGATGATGGACGGGCTCCAGGTGCACTGGCTGCGCGATCCGGACGAGATCGACCTCGTCGCGCAGTGGGAGTCGGCCGCCGAGATGATCTTCCGAGACCTCGACCCGCCAACTGGCGGGTAGTTTCCGCCGGATGGCGCTCGAAGGGCATCGCCGAGCGCCGCATCCTGGGTGACAGCGGTCACATTCCCATCCACCAGGAGGTTCCGCCGTGACACAGACCCTGCCCCCGCCGTTCGACCCGGAACTCGCCGCCGCCCTCGGCGTGATCCACGAGATGCTGCCGCCGTTCACCCTCGACAGCCTCGCCGAGGCCCGCGGCGGCGGGGCGGTGGCCGGGCCCACCGACGACGAGCTGCGCCGGGACGGCGCGTTCACCGTCACCGAGCGCGTCGTGCCCGGACTCGGCGACGACCCGGACATCACCCTGCTGATCTGCACACCGACCGCGGCCGCGGGCACGCTCGGCTGCGTCTACCACACGCACGGCGGCGGCATGGTGATCGGCGACCGGCGCACCGGCGTCGACGGCATGCTCGACTGGGCGGCGCAGTTCGGGCTGGTCGTCGTCTCGGTCGAGTACCGGCTGGCGCCCGAGACGCCGCACCCCGGGCCGATCGACGACTGCTACGCGGGCCTGCTCTGGACCGCCGCGCACGCCGACGAGCTCGGCTTCGACCCGGCCCGGCTGATCGTCGCCGGCGGGAGTGCCGGCGGCGGGCTCGCGGCCGCCCTGGCCCTGCGCGCCCGCGACGAGGGCGGCCCGGAGCTGCTCGGGCAGATGCTGATGTGCCCGATGCTCGACGACCGCAGCGACACCCCCTCGGCGGTGCAGATGGACGGGCTCGGCGTGTGGGACCGGCAGGCCAACCTGATGGGCTGGTCGGCGCTGCTCGGCGACCGGCGCGGCGGTCCGGAGGTCTCGCCCTACGCGGCGCCGGCCCGCGCCGCCGATCTGTCCGGCCTGCCGCCCGCGTTCATCGACGTCGGCTCGGCCGAGACGTTCCGCGACGAGGACGTCGCCTACGCCACCCGGATCTGGCAGGCCGGCGGCCGCGCCGAACTGCACGTCTGGCCGGGCGGCTTCCACGGCTTCGACATGATGGCCCCGGCCGCCGCGATCAGCCAGGACGCCCGCGCCGCACGGGTACGCTGGCTGAACCGCCTGTTCAGCTAGGGGTAAGCGTGAAGGATCTCGCGGTGCGGCTGGCGGCGCTCGATGCGGACGCCGGCGCCGCACTGCGGGTGATCGCCTACTTCGACAGCCTCACCGAGACCCGGGCCGGCCTGCAGGCGATCGTGCGCGGCGCCGCCGTGCTGGCCGGCTGTGCCGCCCGGCTCGACGATCACGGCCGCCGGGTGCACGTGCGGGTCGATGCGGAGGGCAACGCGGCGCCCGCGCCGGAGTCGGTCGACGCCTTGTGGATGCGTACCCTCCTGGTCCCGGACGGCTCGGCCGTCCTCGCGCTGGAGCGGACCGGTGAGCCCGGCCCGGTCGAGGCCATGATTCTGGAACGGGCCGCCGGCGCCGCACGCGCGGTCCTGGACCGCACCCGCGGCCGGGCGCCGGCCGCCGACCCCGCGCTGGTCGAGCTGGCCGTCGATGCTTCCGCTCCTTCTGACGTACGCGACCAGGCCGTTCACCAGCTGAATCTGGCCGTCGCCGGGGTCCGGGCGGTCGCGCTGCCCACCGGCCCGGCCCTGCTTCCGCCCGGGGTGGTGCCGTCCTGGGCCCGGGCCGGCATCGGACCGGCCGTGGTCCCGGCCGAGCTGCCCGCCTCCTACGCGGCGGCCCGGGTGGCGTTGCGCTTCGCCGCCGACGGCACGCCCGAGGACCCGGGGCCGACCGTGGTGCGGCACGACGAGCTGGGCGCCCTGGCCGTGCTGGCCGACCTGCCGGCCGGCGCCGACGTGCCCGACCTGCACCGGCTGGAACACGCGACGACGGCCGCGCCGTGGGCACTGTCCACTCTGTACGCGTACGCCGACGCGGCCAGCCTCCGGGCCGCCGCCACCGCGCTGCGCCTGCACCACTCCACCCTCCAGGACCGCATCACCCAGGCCGCCCACCTGCTCGGCTGGCCGATCACCACCCCGGCCGGGCGGCTGCGGCTGCAGGTCGCCCTGACGCTGCGCCGCCTACGCCGCCATCCCTGAGTCCACATCGTACTTACGGTGGGTGTTGCCGCGCTCACCCTTCGATAATGCTGGGACGGCGACGTCGGCAGATGCCGACCAAGGGGGGCGTCGATGTCTGTGATCGATGTGGCTGTTCTCGGAGCCGGGCCGTACGGGTTGGCCGTCGCGGCCGCCCTCCGGGACGCGGGCGTGGAACACCGGGTGATCGGCGAGCCGATGTCGTTCTGGAAGGGGATGCCGGACGGCATGCTCCTCCGGTCGAACTGGACCGCCACGTCCATCGCGGACCATCGGGGGCCGGTGTCCCTCGACGCGTACGTGGCGGACACCCGCGCCGAGGTGGGCCGGCCGGTGCCACTGGACAGCTTCATCGCGTACGGCGAATGGGTGTGCTCCCGGGTCGCACCCGGCCTGGACCGCCGGATGGTCCGCGAGGTCGCCCGGGAGGGCGACGGTTTCCGGCTGGCGTTCGCCGACGGGCCTCCGCTGGCGGCCCGGCGGGTCGTCGTCGCGGGCGGCATCGCGCCGTTCGCCCGGCACCCGGCGCCGTTCGTCGGCCTGTCCCGGGCCACCCACTCGAGCGAGCACCGCGATCTGTCGCGCTTCAAGGGGGAGCGGGTGCTCGTGGTCGGCGGCGGACAGAGCGCCCTCGAATCGGCGGCCCTGCTGCACGAGTCCGGGGCCGACGTCGAGGTGCTGGTCCGGCGCGACCAGCTGATCTGGCTGCACGGCGGGAAATACCAGCGCATGCTCGGCCGGGCCAAACCACTGTTCTACGCGCCCACCGACGTCGGGCCGCTCGGCCTGTCCCGGGTCGTCGCCGCCCCGCGACTGTTCCGCCGGCTGCCCCGGTCGGTGCAGACCCCGGCCGCGGCGCGGGCGATCCGGCCGGCCGGCGCCGAGTGGCTCATCGAGCGGCTGCGCGAGGTGCCGATCCGGCTCGACTTCCAGGTGCGGTCGGCCACCCAGGACGACCGGCGGATCCGGGTCCTGTCCACCACCGGGGAGATGGCGGTCGGCGACCAC
Source organism: Paractinoplanes toevensis (assembly GCF_018332695.1). Lineage (GTDB taxonomy): Bacteria > Actinomycetota > Actinomycetes > Mycobacteriales > Micromonosporaceae > Actinoplanes > Actinoplanes toevensis. The sequence continues at coordinate 65,632 of NZ_BOQN01000128.1, read as the reverse complement.
CTGATCTACGGGACCGGCTATCGGGTGGACGTCGCCCGCTACCCGTTCCTCGGGGCGCCGCTGGTCCGGGCCGTGCGGCGGGTCAACGGATACCCGCTGCTCGGGCCCGGCCTCGAAGCGAGCGTGCCCGGCCTGCACTTCGTCGGGGCGCCCGCGGCCTGGAGCTTCGGGCCGATCATGCGGTTCGTGTCGGGCGGTTGGTTCGCCAGCCGGGCCGTGGCCGGGCGGATCGCGGGCCGGCGCCGATGATGCCCGGGGCGGTCGTCCTCGGCGGTGATTACCAGGGGCTCGGCATCGCGCGCAGCCTCGGCCGGCGCGGCGTGCGCACCCTCGTCGTGGACGACGAGCGGTCCATCGCCCGCGCGTCGCGCTGGACGGCTGCCTCGCTCCGGGTGCCCAGCCTCCGGACCGACGACGATGTTCTCGACGCGCTGTCGCTGGCCCGGGCGCGTCGCGGCGACCTGACCGGGTGGGTGGTGTTCCCGACCCGCGACGAGCAGGTCGCGGCGCTCAGCCGGCACCGGTCGCTGCTCACCCGCACCTGGCGGATCCCGACGCCCGGCTGGGACTGCGTGCGGGTGGCGTGGGACAAGCGGGAGACCTACCGGATGGCGCAGAAACTGGGCGTGCCGGCGCCGCGCACCTCGTCCGAACCCGACTTCACCGCGCCGGTGCTGGTCAAACCGGCCATCAAGGAGCACTTCTTCTACGCCACCGGGGCCAAGGCGTGGCGGGCCGACTCGCCGGCCGAGTTGCGGGAGCGGTTCGCGGCGGCCGCGGCGATCGTGCCGGAGGACGAGATCATGGTGCAGGAGATGATCCCCGGCGACGACCAGTTCTCGTACTGCGCGTTCGTCAAGGACGGTTCCGCCGTGGCGAGCATGACCGTGCGGCGGGCCCGGCAGCATCCGTCCGACTTCGGCCGGGCCAGCACCTTCGTGCGGAGCGTTCCGGTGCCGGCCCTGGCCGAGCGGTCGCTGTGCTTCCTGCGGGAGATCGGCTACTACGGCCTCGTCGAGATGGAGTACAAACTGGACCCCCGGGACGGGGAGTTCAAGCTGCTCGACGTCAACGCGCGCACCTGGGGCTACCACACGCTCGGCGCGGCGGCCGGCATCGACTTCCCCTACCTGCTGTTCCGCGACCAGATCGGGCAGCCGCTCCCGGCGCCCGGCCCGGCCCGCGCCGGGGTCTCGTGGATCCGGCTCGCCACCGACCTGCCCAACTTCCTGGTCGATCTGCGGGCCGGGCGGGTGCGGGCCGGCGATTATCTGCGCACCCTGCGCGGCATCGACACCGAGGCGGTGTTCTCCTGGCGGGATCCGCTGCCCGGACTGTACGAGGTCGCCCTGCTGCCGTACCTCGCGGTCAAGCGCGGCCTGTGATGTTCGAGTCGACCGCCCGGTTCGCGTTCTTCGACTACTTCCGTGTCCCGTACCGGATCGGGCCGTTCCCGTGCCCGCCCGGCCGGCACGCCCTGCGACTGGCCGGCACCGACGGGCCGTTGCTGACCTGGCCGGCGGCCGGCGGAAAGCTCGCCCGGCACGTCGTGGACGGGGTACCGATCTTCGCGCACGTGGTGCCCGGCCGGCCGGACCGTTACACGCTGCCGTTCGATCCCGGCGAGGTGATGTGGCGGTACTGGAGCGAGCACTACCTGGACCGGTCCCACCTGCGCGCCGCCCTCGTCCGCCTCTACTACCTGCTGCGCCCGGCGATCCCGCGGCCGGTGCAGATCCGGCTGCGCCAGGCCTTCACCAAGGTGCAGGAACAATCGGCGTTCCCCGCCTTCCCGATCGAGACCGCGCTGCACGACTTCCACGAGTGGATGTTCCAGCTGGTCGCGTCGTTCGCCGGCCGCCCGGTGCCGTGGCTGGACCTGTGGCCCGGCGGCCACACGTGGGCGCTCGTGCTCACCCACGACGTGGAGACCGCGGCGGGCCTGGCCGGCATCGGCCCCCTCCGCGAGATCGAACGGTCGGCCGGCCTGCGCTCCTCGTGGAACTTCGTGCCGCTGCGCTACCCGACCCCCGACGAGGTGCCGGCCGCGCTGCGGGCCGAGGGCTGCGAGATCGGCGTGCACGGCCTGCGGCACGACGGCCGCGATCTTGGGTCGCGCCGGCTGCTCCGGCGCCGGCTTCCCACCATGCGGGCGTACGCCGACAGATGGCACGCCGAAGGATTCCGCTCACCCGCCACCCAGCGGACCTGGGAGTTGATGCCGGAGCTGGGTTTCGCCTACGACAGCTCCTACCACGACACCGCACCCTACGAGCCGAAGCCCGGCGGCAGCTGTAGTTACCTGCCCTACTTCATCGGTACGCCCGGCGGGCCCGGCGACATGGTCGAACTGCCGATCACCCTGCCGATGGACCACACCCTGTTCACCATCCTCCAGCAGGACGACGCCACCGTCTGGCTCGACAAGGCCGGCCACCTGCGTGACCGGGGCGGCATGGCGCTGATCCTCACCCACCCCGACTACGCCGGCGACCACCGGGTGACCGACGGCTACCGCCAGCTGCTGGACAAGTTCCGCGACGACCCCACCGTCTGGCAGGCCCTTCCGCACGAGGTCGCCGCCTGGTGGCAGCGCCGGGCCCGGTCCACGCCGGTGCTCCAGCCGACCGGCTGGACCGTCGACGGGCCGGCCGCCGTCGACGGAGCTGTCCGTTTCTGCACCCCCGGCCGCCCCGCGCTCGGTAACCCCGTGAGTTGACACCCTTGACATCAGGGCGTGATTGACTGCATCTAGGCATATGCCCGCAACGTGGCGGGGCGCTCCCGTCTCCGGACGGCCCGCCAGCGGCTACCGCGGACCGGCACGAGATGGGGAGCAGCGATGCGAATCAGCGACATTCTCCGCGTCAAGGGCGACCAGGTCGTCACGGTACGACCCGGCGCAGACGTAACCGAGCTTCTGACCCTCCTGGCCGAACACAAGATCGGCGCGGTGATCGTCTCCTCCGACGGCACCCGCGTCGAGGGCATCGTCAGCGAACGCGACGTGGTGCGCGCCCTGGCGGCCCGCGGCGCCGCCATCCTGACCCAGCCGGTGAGCAACATCCACACGACCCAGGTGCACTCGGTGGCCCCCGAGGCCGCGGTCGAAGAGGTCGAGCGCCTGATGACCGACAACCGCTTCCGCCACGTCCCGGTGGTGGAGAACGGCACGCTGCGCGGCGTGGTCAGCATCGGCGACGTGGTGAAGAACCGCATCGACGAGCTGGAAGCCGAACGCACCAGCCTGACCGGCTACATCACCGGCGAACGCGTCTGAGGCCGGCCGGCCCTGCGGCCCTTCGTAGCGGCCGGCCCGGCGGCTCTTCGTGGCCGCAGGGCAGCACCGCGGTCGCGGCTTGCCGTACCCCACCGCCGGGACGTGGCGGAAGCGGTTGCCGGCCGTCGCGGCGGGGATCCCTTCGCCCGCGCGTCGAGGGCCTGCTAGCGTGTTTGCCAGGTCATGAGTGTCAGCGCGTAGCCCCGGCTTGCTGACCGGCAACCCTTGCGTTCGCGATGGGGTGCCCCGGGTGAGGACCGGGCCTGCGTCGATCGACGCGGGCAAGCGCGGGCCCTCCCTGGGTCCCCGACCCTCGCGGAGGCTTTGTCATGTCCCTTGCCGTCCAGACCGCCGACCTCGACGTCATCGGCGCCGGTTTCGTACACCTCGACTACGCGGCCACCGCACCCTGCGTGCGAGCCGCCGCCGAAGCGGTCAACGCCCTGCTCCCCAGCTACGGCAGCGTCCACCGCGGCACCGGCCCGCGGTCGCAGACGTCCACCCTGGAGTACGAGCGAGCCCGCGACGTGATCGCCGACTTCCTCGGCTGCCGCCCCGGCGACCAGGTGGTTTTCACCCGCAACACCACCGACGCCCTCAACCTGCTGGCCCGAGCCCTCCCACCGGGCACGACGACGGTGGTCTTCGACGGCGAGCACCACGCCAACCTGCTGCCCTGGCCCAACCAGCTGCGCCTGCCCGCCCCAGCCACCCCCGAGGAGGCAGTGGCGGCCGTGGACCGAGCCCTGACCGACCTGCGCAGCGGCTCAGGCAGCCTTCACCCGAGCGGTGCCGGTTTCGGCGGCGCGCGGCGAGGCGCCGACCCGAGTGGTGCCGGTTTTAGCGGCGCGCGGCGAGGCGCCGACCCGAGCGGTGCCGGTTTCGGCGGCGCGCGGCGAAGCGCCTCGCCGAGCGGCGGTCGGCAGAGCGGACCGGTGCTGCTGGCCGTGACCGGTGCCAGCAACGTGACCGGTGAGGTCTGGCCGGTGCGTGCCCTGGCCGCGGTCGCGCACGCACACGGTGCGCGCATCGTGGTCGACGCCGCGCAGCTCGCCCCGCACGAGGCGATCGACCTGCGCGAGATCGACGCCGACTACGTGGCGTTGTCGGGGCACAAGCTCTACGCGCCGTTCGGAGCCGGGGTTCTCGCCGGCCGCGCCGACTGGCTGGACGCGGCACCGCCCTACCTGGCCGGCGGCGGCGCCAGCGCGGCGGTCGGCGACGAGGTCGGCGACGTGCGCTGGCAGACCGGCCCGGCGAGGCACGAGGGCGGCACGCCCAACCTGCTCGGCGCGGTGTCGCTGGCGGCGGTCTGCGCGGCGCTGGCGGCGACCGACCGGACAGCGCTGCACGACCGTGAACAGCAACTGCTCGCACAGCTGCGCGATGGCCTGCGGTATGTGAAGGGTGCGTCCGAGGTGACCATCTTCGGACCGTGGAGAGCGCGTGTGGGAATCGTATCGATCGCCCTGCCCGGCCGCGACCCGTCCGGCGTGGCGACACGCCTCGCCGACGAATTCGGCATCGGCGTCCGCGCGGGCCTGTTCTGCGCCCACCCGCTGGTCCGCCGCTTGACCGGGGCCACCGGCAACAACGGCTGTGAGGGCGGCCTGCTGCGCGCCAGCTTCGGCCTCGGCACCACCCCGGCCGACATCGACGCGCTCCTGGCCGCGCTGCACGCCATCCTGCGCTGAAGCGCCCGCGGGCACACGCCGGGTTTGTCCCTGACGCTGCGGACGCACGCGGGAGTTGGGCCAGACCGCGCAGGCGCACGCGGGGGTTGGGCCTGGCGCCGCGGGCAGACGCCGAAGTCGGATCTGATCCGGCGGCGCACGCCGGGGTTGGGCTTGACCGTGCGGATGCAAGCCGGTGTTGGGCCAGACCGCGCAGGCGCACGCGGGGGTTGGGCCTGGCGCCGCGGGCAGACGCCGGGGTCGGATCTGATCCGGCCGCGCACGCCGGGATCGGGCCTGATCCCGCGGGTGCACGCCGGGGTTGGGCCTGATCCCGCGGGTGCACGCCGGGTTGGGCCTGGCGCCGCGGGCACACGCCGGGTTCGAACCTGGGCGGCGGTACGGTCCGGGATGTCGTCGGCCGGGTCAGGTGATGGCCGTGGGTGCCGGATGTCGTCGGCGGGGTCAGGCCTGGGCGGCGGTGCGGTCCAGGATGTCGTCGGCGGGGGTGCGGCCGCGCAGAACGTAACGCTCGGTGAAATCCGCGACCGCGTCGCGCAGGGGGCGCGGGGCCCCCTGGCGGGCCAGAGCCGCATAGGCGGCGATGAAGCAATCCCGCGCCGCGGCGGCCAGTACCGGGTCGGTGAGGGCCTCGCGGGCGGCTCGTTCCCACAATTCGGACTCGGCGGCCAGGTGGGCGGTAGCGGCCGTCGCGTCGAGGGCGGCCTGCGGGTCGTCGAGCAGGGTGGCGACGATGGCGATCGGCACCGGCCAGCCGTCGCCGGGCTGGTGGTCGGCCACGTCGATCTCCAGGTGGCCGCGGGCGGCCACCGGCGGGCGCAGCGACTCCAGGTGCCGGGTCAGCTCCGCCGCCGGCGGCGCCGAACCCTCCCGGAACCGAGTGCGCAGGCTGCGGCCGTGCGGGTCGGGGGCGTCCATCGCGTACGCGATCCAGGCCTCCCGTGGCGCACCCGGCGGCACCACCGGCAGGTGACGCCGGGCCGCCTGCCGCACGCTGCGCCAGCCGCCGCCGGGTGTGTTGGCGAAGGCCGCGGCCAGCACCGGAGCGAGGGTGTGCGCGAGCCGCCACCGGTGGGCGAGGCCGAGCGGGCCGCCACCCTCCAGGCCCGCCTCGAGCGCGACCCGGATCCCGCCGCCGGCCACCTCCGGCCCGGAGAGCCCGCCGGCCACTGACCCGCCCAGGCGAGGAATCCCGGACCTGTCAGTCGCCGACCCGCCCGGGCCGAGGATTCCGAACCCGTCAGTTGCTGATCCGTCCAGGTGGAGAATCTCGGGTCCGTCGGTCGCTGATCCGCCGAGGTCGGGGCGCCCGGGTCCGTCGGCGACCGGTGTGCCGGTAGCCGCGATCATCGGGCGGGCCAGTTCGAGGTCTTCAGCCATGCGGGCCAGGCAGTTCGTCAGGCCGGGGGAGGGTGGGCCGCTCACCACGGCGGTTCGCACCGAGCGGGCCGCGAGGTAGCCGTGGCGCAGCCGGGTGCGTGCCTCCGGCGGGGTGAGCGCCGGGACGTCGACCGCGGCCCCGACGAAGCCGGGCGGCGCGGGCGCGAACGCTCGGTCGGCGATGAGCAGCTCGGCGGCCTGCTCGGTCAACTGTGTCACGTGGCGCCCCGCTCGGGTCGGCTCGTCCGGGAGACGTCAAGATAGCATTCCTATCTGCGAGATAGGAATACCCGTTCGGCCCATCAAGGCAGGTTGATTGTCGCTTCGGGGAGGTTTAAGCGAGTTGACGGCCCTGGAAGCGGCTGTCACTCTCGGGAGTCACAACTGAAGATCGCGCCGCACGAACCGCGGCGGGAGAGTCCCCGGCTCCGGCCGGGGCGCCGAAGGAGCAAATCCTCCCCGGGAATCTCTCAGGCCCCCGATACCGTCGCATGGCAGGCGCCTCTGGAAAGCCGGGACGACGTGGTCCCGCACCCACGGTGCAAACCGCCCGAAACCGGGCGGCGAAGCTCTCAGGTACCCATGACAGAGCGGGGAGGCCACCCTAAGCAGGGGAGCCTTGTCGTGCCGGTAAGCGCCTTCGACCTCTATTCCATCGGGATCGGCCCGTCGTCCTCGCACACCGTGGGACCGATGCGTGCCGCCCGCCTGTTCGCCGCCGAGTTCCCGCACGCCACCGCGATCAAGGTCGAGCTGTTCGGCTCGCTCGGCGCCACCGGCCGCGGCCACCACTCCGACTCCGCCGTGCTGCTCGGCCTGGAGGGCGAGGACCCGGCCACCGTCGACACCGCCCGCATCGCCGACCGGGTCGCCGCGATCCGGGAGAGCGGCACGGTCCTGCTGGCCGGCAAGCGCCCGGTCCCGTTCGAGCTGGTCCTGCACCGGCGCCGCAGCCTCCCTCTGCACCCTAACGGCCTGCTCTTCACCGCATGGGACGAAAAATCCGAAATGTTCGAGCGGACCTACTACTCGGTCGGCGGCGGCTTCGTCGTGACAGAGAAGGACCTGCGCCAGGAGAACCAGGCAAAAACGGCAAAGACCCAGGAGGGTACGGCGACCGCAAGGATCTCCGTGGCCGGCGTCGCGCATCCGTTCGCGACGGGGGACGGGCTGCTCGCGGTCTGTGGTCGGGAAAGGCTGTCGATCTCGGCAGTCATGCGGGCCAACGAGCGGGCCTGGCGGACCGACGACGAGATCCGGGACGGGCTGCTGGACATCTGGGCCGTCATGCGGGGCTGCGTCGAGCGCGGCCTGCGCGCCCCGGAGGAGTTGCTGCCCGGCGGGCTCAAGGTGCGGCGCCGGGCGCCGGCCCTGTTCCGGGACCTGACCGCGATGCCGGACCGGGACGACCCGCTGCACGTCATCGACTGGGTCAACCTCTACGCCCTCGCGGTCAACGAGGAGAACGCGGCCGGCGGCCGGGTGGTCACCGCCCCGACCAACGGCGCGGCCGGGATCATCCCGGCGGTGCTGCATTACTACCGGCAGTTCGTGCCGGGCGCGAGCGACGACGGCGTGGTGCGTTTCCTGCTCACGGCGGCCGCCGTCGGCATTCTGATCAAGGGCGCCGCGTCGATCTCCGGCGCCGAGGTGGGCTGCCAGGGGGAGGTGGGTTCGGCGGCCGCGATGGCGGCCGCCGGCTTGTGCGAGATCTTGGGGGGTACGCCGGAGCAGGTGGAGAACGCCGCCGAGATCGCTCTGGAGCACAGCCTCGGGCTGACCTGCGACCCGGTCGGCGGGCTGGTGCAGGTGCCGTGCATCGAGCGCAACGCGATCGCGAGCGTGAAGGCGATCAACGCGGCCCGGCTGGCGCTGCGTGGCGACGGCACCCACCGGGTCAGCCTGGACACCGCGATCGTCACGATGCGGGAGACCGGCCGGGACATGTCGACCAAGTACAAGGAGACGTCGACCGGGGGTCTCGCGGTGACGGTCGTCGAATGCTGAACGGATAGCAATCGTCAGGTCCGCGCGGCCGCTGCCGATGGGAGCCAGGAACCCCCAGGAGCAGCGGAGTGATGGTAGTGACTGAGATCCAGGCAGCGGACCTCACCGGCCTGGTCGTCGGCGACGAGCTGGGCCGGGGCGCGTTCACGACGGTGCATCGCGCCCGGCGTGACCACGCCACGTACGCCCTCAAACGTCCCAACCCGGACAACGCCGCCGACCCGGGCCTTCTCCTCGCATTCCACCGCGAGGCCGCGCTGCTCGCCTGCGTCGACGACCCGAGCGTGCCGCTCATCCTGGCGGCCGGCCGGCTCGGCGGCGCACCCGCCATGGTTCTCGAGTACATCCCCGGCGGCTCCCTGGCCGACCAGCTCTCGCACGGGCCGCTGCCGGCCGAGCGGGTGGTCGAGCTGGCCGCCCAGCTGGCCCGTGGCCTGGCCGCCGTGCACCGGGTCGGCCTGGTGCACCGCGACGTCAAGCCGGGCAACATCATGATGTCCCCGGACGGCACCGCGAAGCTGATCGATTTCGGGCTGGCGCTGCTCGGGGCCGAGCCGGAGACCGCTCAGGACCGGGCGGTCGGCACGTTCCTCTACACCTCGCCGGAGCAGTCCGGCATGCTCAAGCGCCCGGTCGACGGCCGTTCCGACCTCTACTCGCTCGGCGTGGTGCTGTTCGAGTGCCTCACCGGCGGGGTGCCGTTCGAGGCCGACGACGTGGGCCAACTGCTGCGGCTGCACCTGACCGCCCCGGTACCGGAGGTGACCGCGGGCAGCCCGGCGCTCGCCGCGGTCGTCGTCCGGCTGCTCGCGAAGGACCCCGACGACCGTTACCCGGACGCCGCCGCGCTGCTGGCCGCGTTGCGGGAGTGCCCCGGCGGTGAGGTCGCCGCCCAGGCGGCCGTCACCCGCTGGCCGATGTGCGGCCGGCTGACCGAGCGGGAGGGGCTCGCCGACCGGTGGCGCAGCGCCCGCACCGGCCGCGGCGGCGTCGCCGTCATCCGCGGTCCCGGCGGCTCGGGCCGCACCCGGCTGGCCGAGGAGGCCGCGGCGCTCGCCACCGACGTGCCGGTGCTGCGGGCCGCCTGCCAGGAGGACGAGGCCCTGCCGCTCGCCCCGCTGCGTGCCGCCGTCGAGGACTACCTGCAGGCCGTCGCCCTGCTGCCGGCCGACCGCCGGGCCGAGGCCGAGCAGCGCATCCGGGAGGCCGCCACGGTCGCCGGTCCGGTCCTGGTCGCCCGGCTGACCGGCCGGCTCGGGGAGTTGCTCGGCGACGCCGCCCGGGCCGGTGTCGAGGCCCGCGACGACCACCTGTTCGGGGCCGTCGCCACGTTCCTGGCCGAGCTGGCCCGCAACCACCACGGCCTGATGCTGATCTGCGACGACGCGCACTGGCTCGACCAGGGCAGCCGCGCCGTCCTGGCCCGGCTCCTGCCCGAGCTGCCCCGGCTGCCGCTGCTGCTGGTGCTCACCGAGCGGGACGGCTCCGGCATCCCGACCGAGGCGCACGCCGACCTCGAGCTGGACTGCACCCCGCTGGACCCGGCCGAGGTCGAGGCCCTCGTCGCGTCCCGGCTGCCCGGTGCGATCGTGCCGGCCGATCTGACCGCGCACGTGGCGGCCCGCACCGACGGTTCGCCGCTCGCCGTGGTCACCTACCTGCTGCGGCTGCTCGACGCCGGGCTGCTCACCCCGCTCTGGGGCACCTGGCACTTCGACCTGGCCGGCGCCGACGCGCTGCCCGCCGCCGAGGACGTGCGCGCCCTGCTGGCCTCCCGGCTCGCCACGCTCACCGACGGCGACCGGGACTTCCTGGTCACCGCGGCCGTCGTCGGTCCGCGGTTCCGCACCGAGACGCTGGTCGCGGCGGGTGGCGAAGCCGACGCGGTGGTGTCCGCGGTGGCCGCCGCGGTGGAACGCCGGGTCGTCGAGGCCCGGCCGGGCGGCTGGTTCGTCTTCATGCACCCACTGCTGCGCGAGGCGCTGCTGGACGGCGTCGGCGAGGAGCGGCTGCGCGGGCTGCACGCGGCCATCGCCGACGCCCTCGAGGGCCTGCCCGAGCACCTGCGCGACGCCGACCACGTGTACGCGGTCGCCCGGCACCACCGGCGGGCCGGTGACGCCATCGCCCCGGACCGGCGCCGGCGCAGCGCGCTCTCCGCCGGGCTGCGCGCCCTCGACGACATGGCTCCGGCCGAGGCGATCGGCTATCTGGAGGACGCGTTCGCCCTGGACCCGTCGCCGAGCTCCGCGGTGCTGCACCCGCTCGCCCTCGCCTACCTGCGCGCGGCCCGGTTCGCCGAGGCCGGCACCACCCTGGACACGGCGATGGCGGGCGAGCCGGACCGGCGGGTGCGCGCCGGGCTGCTCACCACCCGGATCGAGCTGCACCACACCGTCTGGGACGACCAGAAGGCCCTGGAGGCGGCCGGGGGAGCCCTCGCCGAGTTGCGCCGCCCGTTGCCGCGCAACCCGTTCGGGCTCGTCGCCTCCACGTTGGGCATCGGACTCGCCGGTGGGCTTGTCCGCCGTACCGGATGGGGTTTCGGAAAAGCTCAGGGCCGGCGGCGCGACGATCTCGCCGCGCTGGCCGCCGTCCTGGACGCCGGCGGCTATGCCGCCGCGGTCGGCCTGCGCGTGCGCGAGGCCGGCGTTCTCGCGATGCGGGCGATGTACGCCGTCAACCGGCTCGGCCCCTGCCCGGAGTACGTCCGGGTCTACTGCCTGGTCGGCTACGTCGCCGCCGTGATCAAGCTGCGCGGCACCGCCGACCGGCTGTTCGCCCGGGCCGCCGCGGTGGCCGAGCAGCTCGGCGACCCGGCCCTGACCGCCTACGTGGAGTGGATGCGCGGCGCCGCCTGGCTGTTCGGCAGCCACGACGGCGGCACCTCCTTCGAGGAGGCCATCACCCACAACGCCCGGTGGTACGGCCCGGCCCAGCTGATCCCCGGCTTCGCGACCATCGGCATCCGGATGCTGCTGCGCGGCTACATCGACCAGAGCCAGGCCGAGTACGAGCGTGGCCTGCGCTGGCTCTCCGACCCGGCGCTGGTGCGCGGCACGTCGTTCGGCATGCTGCCGGTGATGATCCCGGCCATGCAGGGCCGGCACGGTGACGCCGTCGCCGCCCTCGCCGACCTGCGGGAGAACCTGCCCTGGGACACCACGCCCAAGGTGCAGCTCGCCCACATGCTGGTCGCCAACGCGTGCGCGCTGGTCGAGCAGGGCGAGTTCGGTGAGCCGTTCGAGGCGCTGATCGCCGAGTGGCGCGGCCTCGGCCTGCGCGTCCGCGAGATGATGACGCAGCACAAGCTGTTCTACGCCTGGCAGTCGCACGGCCGGATGGCCCAGCTGCGGATGGCCACCGAGGCGCAGCGCCCGGCCCGGCTCGCGGCCGCCCGCGCCGCCGTCGCCGACCTGAACCGGGTCCGCAAGGCGACCCCGATCCTGGAGGCCGCCTACCTGATCGGCGAGGCCGCCATCGCCCAGATGACCGGGGAGCCGGCGAAGGCCGTCGAGTGGAGCGACAAGGCCGAGCACGTGGCCCGGCAGGCCGACGCGCCGATCATCCACTTCGAGGTGGCCCGCTTCCGCGCCCGGGCGTTCCGGCAGCTCGGCATGGTCAACGAGTCGGACCGGCAGGCCCGCCTGGCGATCGCGTTGGCCACCCACCACGGCTGGGAGTCGCGCCGCCGCCAGGCCCGCGCCGAGTTCGGCGCCGAGGACGGTGCCGCCACCAACCGGCACACCGCCATCGAACGCCGGGGCGGCCGGGACCGCCGGCTCGAAGCGCTGCAGCAGATCGGCGCGGCCGCGGCCACCGTCCTCGACCCGCAGGAGTTGGCCCGGGTCACGCTCGACGAGATGCTGCGCATCCTCGGCGCCGAGCGGGCGCTGTTCTTCCTGCTGGACGACGCGGGGGAGCCGGTGCAGTTCGCCGGCCGCACGGCCGGCGGCGCCGACCTGGCCGAGACCGCCGACTACGGCTCGTCACTGGTGCGGCGGGTCGCCGCCGACGGCGAGGCGGTCGTGGTCACCGGCACCGAACACGGCGCGGCGCTCGGCTCGCGCAGCGCGGTCCAGCACGGTCTGCGCAGCATCATGGTGGTGCCGGTCCGGTTCAAGGGGACCCTGCTGGGCGTCGTCTACCTGGACAGCCGGCTGGCGCGGGGCATCTTCACCGAGGACGACGTCGAGGTGCTCACCAGCGTGACCAGCCACGTCGCGGTCTCCCTGGAGACCGCCCGGGCCGCGCAACTGCACCTCGCCGTGCGTTCCGCCCAGCAGCAGCAGGCGTTCGCCGAGATGCTGCGGGCCAGCCTCGCCGAACTCAGCGGCATCCACAATCCGGCGCAGTTGCTGCGCACCCTGTTCGGCATGCTCGCCGACCACCTCGACGCCGCCGCCGGCCTGCTACTCAGCGCGGACGGCACGATGGTGATGGAGGCGACCGGCAAGGCCGACCCGGCCGTTCTCGGCGGCCCGCTGCCGGTGCCGGTCGTGGTGGGCGAGGAGCCGGCGCTGATCGACGCGCCCGCGCTGGCCGCGCTGCTCGGCGGCGCGACGGCGGTGCTGGCCGTGCCGTTGCAACACCGCGACGGCCGGGCCGGGGTCGCCCTGCTCGGCGCCGACGCGTTCGGCGAAGGCACCGCGCAGGTCGCGTCCGCGCTGGCCACCCAGGGGATGAGCGCCTACCTGAACGCGTGCCTGTTCAGCCGGGTGCAGGAACTGGCCACCATGGACGAGCTCACCGGCCAGCACAACCGGCGGCACTTCTACGCCATCGCCGGCGCCCTCGTGGAGGCGGCCGGCCGCGGCGAGCGGGTGCTCGCGGCCGCGATGCTGGACATCGACAAATTCAAGAACATCAACGATACGTACGGGCACGGCGTCGGCGACGAGGTGATCCGGGCCGTGGCCACCCGGGTCCGCGCGAGCATCCGGCACTCCGACGTGCTCGGCCGTTACGGCGGCGAGGAGTTCGCCGTGGTGCTGCCCGACCACGAGGGGGAGGCCGAGGACCTGGCCGAGCGGATGCGCCGCGCGGTCGGCGACGAGCCGATCCCGACCCAGGCCGGCGCGCTGACCGTCACGATCAGCGTCGGCCTGGCCCACCTCGACCCGTCCGACGCGTCCCTCGACCAGTTGCTGGCCCGCGCCGACCACGCGCTCTACGGCGCCAAGGAGGGCGGCCGGAACCGGGTTGTGGTTTCCTGATCGGATGACGACATATCCCACCATTCGGCAGGTCGTCCTGGACAGCACGGACGCCCGCGGGCTTGCCGAGTTCTACCGGAAGATGTTCGGCCTCTCGTATCGCCCCGGCGACGAACCGCCGGCGACGGGGGAGCCCGACGAGCTCGGCCGGGACTGGCTGGTGCTGCGCAGTCCGGCCGGCGTGCAGCTGGCCTTCCAGCAGACCGAGGCGTTCGCCCGCACCACGTGGCCGGACGCGGAGGTGCCGCAGCAGTACCACCTGGACACCGCGGTCGACTCGGTGGCCGAACTGGACCGCCAGCACGAGCGGGCGCTCGAGCTGGGCGCGACGCTGCGCTTCGACCGCAGCGACGACAAGGAAGAACCCCTCCGGGTGTACGCCGACCCGGACGGCCACCTGTTCTGCGTCTTCGTCGGCTGACCCGGCCGCACGCCGGCTCGGAGTCGGCGCCAGTTCGGCGTCTCCGTCAGTTCGGGGTCTCCGTCAGTTCGGGGTCTCCGTCAGTTCGGGTCTTCACCGGCTCGGGGTCTCGGTCGGCTCGGGGTCTCGGTCGGTTCGGGGTCGGCGTCGGCTCGCGGCCGGCGTCAGCGGGTCTCGGTGCCGGCCGGGTGCCAGCGCCAGTTCAGCTCCTCGGCGGTCGGTGCCGGGCCGGGCAGCGGTCCGCCCCGGCGCAGGCCGTCCAGCAGCATCGCCAGGTAGCGGCCGCGTAGTTCCCGGGTGCGCTCGGCATCCGGGACCCGCACCGCCGCGCACATCTCCAGCAGCATCGTGAGGTCGGCCGGCACCGCCTCGGGGCGCATGTCCGGCCGGGCCCGCTCGAACAGCGCCTCGGCCAGGATGTTGGCCCGGGTCGCGTCGGCGGCCAGCTGCTCGTCGGGCGGGAACGTGCCGGCCAGGTGCACGGTCAGCGAATGCACGTCGGCGTCGACCACCCCGCGCACGAACGACTCGAACGCCGCCCAGTCGCCGGGGATCTCCATCGCCCGGACGGCCTCGGCGATGAACCGCTGCAGCCCGTCGCCGCACAGGGTGCGCAGCATGTCCTCCTTCGACGGGTAGCGCCGGTAGAGCGCGCTGATCCCCACGCCGGCCCGCTCGGCGACCGCCGAGACCGGCGCCCGCTGGTCGGCCAGGAACACCTCGCGCGCCGCCGCCAGGATCACCTCGTTGTTGCGCGCGGCCTGCCGCGTCCGTCCCGCCGTCGTCATGCGGCCAATCTAGCAGTGGAACGGATCGTTCCGCTCTGCTACTCTAAAGCGGAACGAAACATTCCGTTCCAGGATTCGGGGAGTCAGCATGGAAGAGTTCCGCATCGCCGTTCCGCAGGCCGACGTCGACGATCTCCGCGACCGGCTGGCCCGCACCCGATGGGGCAGCGAGATCCCCGGTCAGGGGTGGATTCGCGGCGTCCCGGTCGACTACCTGCGCCCGCTCGCCCGTTACTGGGCCGAGCAGTTCGACTGGCGGGCCGCCGAGCGCCGGCTCAACGCGCTGCCGCAGTTCCGCACCGAGGTCGACGGGCAGATGCTGCACTTCGCGCACGTCCGCTCGGCCGACGAGACCGCCACGCCGCTGCTGATCAGCCACGACTGGCCCGGGTCGTTCGCGCTCTACCTGCCGGTCGTCGAGGCGCTGCGCGAGCACTTCCACCTGGTCCTGGTCAGCAACCCGGGGGTCGGCTTCTCCGGCCCGCTCACCTCACCCGGGTGGAACACGGCCCGCAGCGCCGCCGCGCTCAACGAGATCATGGCCCGGCTCGGTTACGGCCGCTACGGCGTGCAGGGCACCGGCGGTGGCGCCGCGATCGCGGTCGAGATGGGCCGGCAGCAGCCGGCGCGGGTGATCGGCGTGCACGTCAACGGGCACATCACGTTCCCGTTGGGCGATCCGGGCGACTTCGACGGCCTCACCGACGCCGAGCAGGACCGGCTGCGCCGCCTCCAGGAGTTCCGCGACGACAAGATGGGCTTCAACGCCATCCAGTCCACCCGCCCGCAGACCCTCGCCTTCGGCCTGCACGACTCGCCGGTCGGCCAGCTCGCCTGGATCGCCGAGAAGTTCACCGAGTGGACCGACCCGTCCGTCGAGGAGTCTGTCGACCGCGACCTGCTGCTCACCAACGTCAGTCTGTACTGGTTCACCGGCACCGCCGGCTCGTCGGCCAACCTCTACTGGGAGGCCGCGCACGACCCGGCGGCCTGGGCGCCGAAGGAGAAATCGCCGGTCCCGCTGGGCGTCGCGCTCGGCGTCACCGACATCACGATCCGCCGCTACGCGGAGCGGGAAGCGCCGGTCACCCACTGGACCGAACTCCCGGCCGGCGGCAACTTCCTCTCCGTCGAGCAACCCAAGCTGTACGCCGAGGACGTGCGAGCCTTCTTCACCGGCCTCGCGTAGGCCGGCGGGCCCGCCCGGCGCGGGCGCGCGGAGGGTGAGTTTCGCCCGGCCGGACCGAGTGCCACGGGACCGGTCGGGCCGCGTACGGAAAAGGGTTCAGGGTTTCGGTCCTCTGTGGCACACTTCCGGCCTGACCCACTTGCCGCGGCGGGAGGACTGGCCCGTGGACGACGCCGGCTTCCCCGACCGCCGCTGCCGATGAGGCGGCTGGCCGGGCGGGCCGCCGCGGTGCTGGGAGTGGCCGGCTCCCTGGCCCACCTGGCGATGGCCGGCGAGCATGCCCGGCACGCTCCGGCCCTCACGGTGGGAATGCTGCTGCTGGCGGTGGTGTGCGCCCGCTGCAGCGTCCACCTGTGGCGTCACCCCACCGACCTGGTGGCGTGGCGTGACCTGGTGATCCTCGCGGTCGTGATGACCGTGATGCACCTGCTCGCCGGCGGTCTGCCGGCCGCTTTCCTGGCGGTGCCGGTCCTGCAGCTGGCGCTGGGCCTGCCGTCCTTCCTGATGCCGGCGGCTTCGACGCTGACCCAGGCGCCTCGCCTTCGCGGTGGGCGGTTCAGGTAGCGGTGGGCGGTTCAGGTAGCGAGGTGGGCGGTTCAGGTAGCGAGGTGGGCGGCGAACCAGTCGGTGATCGCGGCGTCGACCGTCCTGGCCGGCGGTGTCTGGGGCGCGGGCTGGTCGCCGGGCCGTTCGGCCAGCGGGTGGGCCAGTCCGGGCACCGTGGTCAGGCGGGCCTTCGGCACCGCTGCCGCCAGGGCCGCGGCGTCGGCCCGGAAAGCCGGATAGTCCTCGTCGCCGCTGACGACCAGCACCGGTGTGCCGTGCAGGTCCGCGGCGCGGGCGATGAAGTCCAGCCGGTCGGCTGCGGTGCGCGAGTCGTCGTCCCACGGGTAGGGCTGCTCGGAGAGTCCCGCGACGAGTTCGACGACGGAGGAGGCGCGGATCGCGGCGTTGACGACGGCCAGCGCGGCCACCGGCACGATGCCGCTCGCGGTCACCGTGAGGGCCACCGCGCCGCCCAGTGAAGCGCCGACGACGCCGATCGGCTCGTCCGTGATCGGGAAGCGTTCCCGCAGGTCGGCGAGGGCGGCCGGGAATTCGTCGACCGCCTGGCGCACCACCGGGTCCACGTAGAGCATCATCGGGTCGCGGCGGGACAGTTCGTATCCTTCGGGATAGGACCGGGAGCCGCACCACGGCATGCCCAGATGAACCCGCCAGGCCGCGACATCGGCCATCGGCAGCGCGGCGGCGAACGCCGCGTCGGTGCACGGTGCGTCCATCATGTGCCAGGTCACGACGAGTGGGGCGGGTCCGTTGCCGCTGGGCGGCAGGGCGGTGAACGGGACGCCGGCGGCGGTGCCGATGATGGCCATGCCCCTACGTTAGGTGATCGATCCGGGCCTTTCGCGCCGCTGTCGCCCGATCGACGGATCGTGATCAAGACTGGTGGTGGGCTAGTGTCCCGCAGTTCGGTGGGGACCGTGTCCCGCCGGCGTCGAGCGGCATGGCGGTGCGGCTCGGCGGTTCTCGGAGCGCGCATGTGGGGGCACATGAGCACGACGGATCTGCCCGGTTCGGCCAGGCTGGCCGATCGGTATCGGCTGGTGGAACGGCTCGGCGCCGGCGGTATGTCGGTGGTCTGGCGCGGGTTCGACGAGGTGCTGGGCCGCCAGGTCGCGGTGAAGGTGCTCGCGCCGTCGACCAGCGCGGACCCGGTGTTCCGGCGGCGGCTGCGGGACGAGGCCCAGGCCGTCGCGCGGCTGAGCCATCCGAACATCGCGAACGTGTACGACTACGGCGAGGCCACCACCGCCGACGGTGAGCCGGTGCCGTTCGTGGTGATGGAGCTGGTGGACGGTGAGTCGCTGGCCGCGATGCTCGCCCGGACCAGGTCGCTGCCGTGGCAACAGGCGGTCCGGATCGGCGCGGAGGTCGCGGGCGGGCTGGCCGCCGCACACTCCCGCGGGATCGTGCACCGCGACGTGACACCGGCGAACGTGATGCTCCCGGCCGGCGGGGCGAAGGTCGTCGACTTCGGCATCTCCGCCCTGGTCGGCGAGAACGACATCGGCCCGGACGGCAGCCTGCTCGGCACGCCGGCCTACCTCGCGCCCGAGCGGCTCGAGGGTGGCCAGGTCAGCTCGGCCACCGACGTCTACGCGGTGGGTCTGCTGATCTACCGCACGCTGATCGGCCGGCTGCCGTGGGACGTCGGCACGACCACCGCGCTGCTGCGCGCCCACCAGTATGTCGAGCCCGACCCGCTGCCACCGGTCGAAGGCTTACCGGCCGCCGTCGCCGAACTGGTCGGCCGCTGCCTGGACAAGCGACCGCAGGACCGGCCGTCCAGCGCCGAATTGGCCGAGGTGCTGGCGGGCATCGCCGCCGAGGTGCCGGCCGGGCCCCTGCCCGATCGGAACGACGAGGACACCACGATCCTCCCGGCGCAGCGCTCCTATCCGGATGTGATCCGCGTCGGTAACCCGGCACCCGCCGCGGGCGAGCCGGTGACGTCGCGCCGGCGGCGACCCCGCCGGGTGCTGATCGCGGCGGCGACGGTGCTGCTGCTCGGTGCCGGAACGTACGCCTGGAGCCTGGTCGACAGCGGCCGAGGTGGACCCGCGACGACGACCACGACACCCCGCGCGATGCCGGCCGCCGGGGGGTGTGTGGTCGTCTATGTCGTCCGGACGGACCAGGCCCGCCGGTTCACCGCGCGGGTGACCGTGGCCAACCGCGGCGACACCCCGATCAGCGAGTGGAGTCTGTGGTTCATCCTGCCCGGCGACCAGGTGCTCACCGGTGGCGGGAAGACGCCGCTGACGCAGACCGGCAACACCGTGACGGTGACGTCGACCGGGCCGCTGGCCCCGATGAAGTCGGTCTCCGTGCCGGTCAGCGGCGGTTACCGGTCCAGCAACTCGGCGCCGCTGGCGTTCCGGCTGAACAACAGCCCGTGCGAGACGTTCGTGTCGTCCGAGCCGGGCGGGCCGCTGCGCCTGGTGCAGCGGCGACCCGGCGGCGGCACCCGCCTGGTGCCGGTGACCCCGGGCAGCGTCCCGCTCCCGGGGGTGTCGATCGACCCGGACGGTGGTGTGCATTTCGCCCCGATCACCTCCGCACCGTCGTCGACGGACACCGGCGGCACGGCCTCCGAGGAGCCGAGCCGGCCGCCTTCGTCGACGGGCACCGAATTCTCCGAGGTGCCCGAGCTTCCCAAAGCGCCCATACCGCCCGGGGTCGAGGACATCACACCGTCCAGCACGGAGCCGTCCGCGCAGAGCTCCTCGTGAGTCGGCGACGGGATCAGAGGCCGACCCAGGCGTAGACGCGCTGGTTGCCGGCGATCGCCCGCCGGCTCAACTCGCCGAGGTCGCCGAGCAGCCCGGCGAGGGCGTTGACGGCGAACTCGGGATCGTCGTCGTCATCCTCGTCGGCGACCGCCGCCGCCACCTCGGCCAGCCGGGCCGGCGTGGCGGCCGCGACGGCCCGCTGCAGCTCGTCCGTGACGGTATAGACCCACGACCGTCCGGTGTCGCCGATCACCGTGGCGAACCGCGGCCCGTCCTCGACGGACTCCTCGTCCTCGCCGCGCAGCTCCGCCTCCACCGTCGCCAGGACGATGATCGGATCCACATCGGGCAGATCGACGGCGTCGAAACCACTCTGCTCGGGCCCGTGCTCCACGGCGCCCGCAGCACGTTCGTCCGACTCGGCCACGAAATAGGTATGCAAGAGCCCCACGGCTCAGGATGGTAGGCGAGCGGGCGACCCGGTGGGGGGCAGCGGCAGCCCGGCCACGGTGTCCCGCAGGGCGGTCATCAGGGCCCCGGCCAGCGGTCGTGGCCGGCCGGTGGCGGTGACGACGCCGATGAAGCGGGACGGCCCCGGCGGCCGCAACGGCACGGTGGCCAGGCCGCCCAGGTCGGCGGTCAGCGCCACCTGGGGGATCATGCTGATCCCGACGCCGGCCCGGACCAGGGACTGGGCGAAGACGTAGTCGGTGCCGCGGCAGGCGGTGCGGACCTCGAAACCGGACATGGCCGCGTAGTGGTTCATCAGGGTGTCGATGGACAGGCAGCCGTGCACCCAGCGCTCGCCGGCCAGGTCGGCCAGGGCCAGCGACTCGCAGCCGGCCTGCGGATGATCGGCGGGCAGCACGATCCACATCGGGTCGTCGAGCAGCACCGTCCAGGTCAGGCCGGACCGGTCGCCCGGCCGGACCGGGGGCGGGCCGTCGAAGTGGTACGCCAGGGCCAGGTCGGCGGCGCCCGAGCGGACCAGCGGCAGGCTGTCCTCCGGCTCGTTCTCCAGGACGGTCAGCTCGACGCCGGGGTGTTCGGCGGTGAACCGCAGCAGGGCGGCCGGGAGCAGGCGCTGGCCGCCGCTGGTGAAGGTGGCCACGGTCAGGCGTTCGGTGCGGGCGGTGGCCAGCCGGGCGATCTCCTCCTCGGCGTTGGCCAGCTCGGCGGTGATGGCGTCGCTCGCCGCCGCCAGGACCAGGCCGGCCTCGGTCAGCTCGACGCCGCGGGTGCTGCGCCGCACCACCGCCGTGCCGAGTGCCCGTTCGAGGGCGCTGATCTGCTGGGACACCGCCGAGGGGGTGAGGCGCAGCGCGGCCGCGGCCCGGTTGAAGCTGCCGTGCCGGGCCACCTCGCGCAGCACGGCCAGCCGCCGCACGTCGATCATCAGCTCTCCTTAACACGACATCAGCAAGTCCCCACTACCGCTAACCACCATAGGGCGGCAGGCTCGGAACCGTGAATCGACGTGCCTGGTTTCTCTTCCTGCTGGTCGCGGTGCTCTGGGGCATCCCGTACTTCCTGATCAAGCTGGCCATCGAGGACCTCTCGCCGGTCTTCGTGGTGGCCGGCCGTGGCCTGATCGCGGCCCTCGTCCTGCTGCCGGTGGCGGCGGTGCGGGGCACCCTCGGCGCGCTGCGCGCGCACCTCGGGGTGGTGTCGGTGCTCGCGGTGGTGCACATCATCGGGCCGTTCCTGCTGATCACGTACGGCGAGGTGCACATCACCAGTTCGCTGACCGGCCTGCTGATCGCGGTCGAGCCGGTGGTGATCGCCCTGCTGATGTCCCGCACCGAACCGCTGACCCGTGGGCGTACCTCCGGCCTGGTCCTTGGTTTTGCCGGGGTTGCCGTGCTGGTCGGCCTGGACGTGTCGGGTGATCGACTGGGCCTGCTGGGCGCCGGGATGGTGCTGCTGGCCGCGATCAGCTACGCGGTGGCGACCATGCTGGTCCAGCGCCGCGCGGCCGACGTGCCGCCGGAGGCACTGGCCGGCGGCACCACCGCGATCACCGCGATCGTGCTGACCCCGTTCGCGATCCTGACCTGGCCGGTCGAGCCGGTGCACGCGTCGGCCTGGACCGCTCTGGCCCTGCTCGGCGTGCTGTGCACCGCGGTGGCCCTGCTGGCGTTCTACCGGCTGATCGCGCTGGCCGGCTCCACCCGCGCCGGGCTGGTCACCTACCTCAACCCGGTGGTGGCGGTGTTCCTCGGCGTGCTGTTCCTGAACGAGCCGCTGCGCTGGAGCACGGCGGCCGGCTTCGCCCTGGTCGTCGCGGGCTGCTGGCTGTCCACCCGGCCGACCCCGACCGTGGCTTCGGCGAACTCGGCCCCGGCCGATCGGGAGGCCGCAAGACTGGCGGGGTGACCTCGACCCGGTCGGCGCAGTGCGGGCTGGGGTGCGCACGCTGCCGAACCCCGAGTTGCTCCGGCACCGACCTGGCCCCGGCCCAGGCGTGGGCGGCCGGGCAGACCCACCTGCACCAGGCGCTCAGCCGGGTGGCCGGCAAGGTCGTCGAGGAGGATCTGGGCGCAACCCGGCCGCCACCCCCTGAGTCTGATACCTCAACCGAGCTCTTCAGTTGCCGATCACTACGGCACCAAGCCGAGTGGTCACTGAAGGGTTCTAATGGGCGCGAAAGCAATACCGCGGACAGTGCAGGTAACCGCGAAGCGGAACCCGCTGGCCGGCAAGCTCGCCGACTTCCGCGTCGGCACGAAGATCTACGTGTCGGTGCTGATCGTCGCGGTGGCGGCGCTCGGCATCGGGGTGTTCGGGATCAGCCGGATGAACAGCCTCAACGACGACATCAAGACCATGAAGGCGCGGCACGTCGACGCGCTCGTGCAGCTCAGCACGATGCGGGGCGCCTCCGCCGACAGCTTCCAGGGCATGTGGCTCTACGCCCTGATCCCCACCGGCAAGGACACCTACGTCACCCAGACGAAGACCGCCGACGCGGCGTTCGAGACGGCCCTGACCGCATACCGGCAACTCGCCGCCGGTTCGGCGAGCAGCACCGCCGCCGCGACGTCGCTCGCCGAGACGTTCGACTACTACCAGGTCCTGCGCAACGTGCTGGTCTTCCACGAGGCGGCGCCGAGCGGCTTCGACACCCCGACCGGCGACAAGATCGCCACGGTGTGGCGGCAGACCCAGACCGATCTGAAGAGCGCGATCGTCACGCTGCAGGAGACCGAGGAGTCCGAGGCGGCCGCGATGACCGCCCACGCCGAGAAGTCCTACCAGGACGCCCGGAACCAGCTGATCATCATCATGGCGGTGGCCCTGCTGGTCGCGCTCGGCCTGGCGATCTTCGTCTGCCGGCTCATCATGCGCCAGCTGGCCAGCGTCTCCGAGTCGCTCGGTGCGGTCGCCCAGGGTGACCTGTCGGTCGCCGCCGAGGTGCAGTCCCGCGACGAGCTCGGCGCGATGGCGGTCGCCGTCAACGAGGCCCGCGACGGCCTCCGCGACATGGTCGGCCACCTCACCGACAGCTCGCAGGCCCTGGGCCGCAGCACCGACCGGCTCACCGGCACCACCGAGCGGATCGGGGTCTCCGCTCAGGAGGCCGCCACCCAGGCCGACGCGGTCGCGGTCGCGGCCGGCACGGTGTCCACCAACGTCAGCACGGTCGCGGCCGGCAGTGACGAGATGGGTCTGTCCATCCGGGAGATCGCGGAGAGCGCGAACGAGGCGGCCCGGGTGGCCTCTGAGGCGGTCGGCGTCGCCGAGCACACCAACGCCACGGTGACCAAGCTGGGCGTGTCCAGCGCGGAGATCGGCAACGTGGTCAAGGCGATCACCGCGATCGCCGAGCAGACCAACCTGCTCGCCCTGAACGCCACCATCGAGGCGGCCCGGGCCGGCGAGTCCGGCAAGGGTTTCGCCGTGGTCGCCAGCGAGGTCAAGGACCTCGCCCAGGAGACGGCGAAGGCCACCGAGGACATCTCCCGCCGGGTGGATGCCATCCAGGCCGACACCGCCAACGCGGTCGTCGCGATCGGCGAGATCTCCGGGATCATCGCCCGGATCAACGACTACCAGCTGACCATCGCCTCGGCGGTGGAGGAGCAGACCGCCACCACCGGCGAGATGAGCCGCAGCGTCAGCGACGCGGCCGCCGGCAGCACCGAGATCGCCGGCACCATCGCCGGTGTCGCCAACGCCACCCAGACCACCACGGCCACCCTGGCCGAGGCGACCGGGGCGGTGCAGGAACTGGCGGGCATCAGCTCGGAGCTGCAGCAGGTCATCGGGCGCTTCCGCCTCTGACCGACCTTTTGCGACGGCCCGACCGGTATCTCCGGTCGGGCCGTCTCCCGTTTACCGGTCGTTCATGTCGTATCGGCGCGGCATCGATCCCGGCGGCAGCGGCCGCCGCGGCCCCGGTGGCGACGCACAAGCCGGGCCGGGCGGGCCCGCTCACGTTCAAGCCGATCCCGCCGAACCAGCTCGACACCCTGATCGTGCCGAACGGCTACGACTCCTCGGTGGTCATCCGCTGGGGCGACCCGGTCGTCCCCGGTGCACCCGCCTTCGACCTGGCCGAGCAGACCGCGCAGCGGCAGTCGCAGCAGTTCGGCTACAACAACGACTTCGTCGGGGTGCTGCCGTTCGGCGGCCGCGACGACCGGGCACTGCTCGTGGTGAACCACGAATACACCAACGAGGAGCTGATGTTCCCCGGCTTCACCAGCCTCGACGCGCTCAGCGTGGAGCGGCTTCGGGTGGCCATGGCCGCCCACGGGCTGTCCGTCGTGGAGATCCACCGGGTCGGGCACACCGGCCGGTGGCGACCGGCCGGAGGCCGCTACAACCGCCGGATCACCGCGCTCGCCACCCCGTTCCGGCTCACCGGCCCGGCGGCCGGCTCCCCGCTGCTGCGGACCGCCGCCGATCCGAAGGGCACCACCGTCATCGGCACCCTGAACAACTGCTCCGGCGGCGTCACGCCGTGGGGGACGGTGCTGTCCGGCGAGGAGAACTTCAACCAGTACTTCGTCGGCGGCGACCAGGCCCCCGAAACCCTCAAACCGAGCCTCACCCGGTACGGGGATCCCCACCACCGCCCGCTATCCGAGCCCGTCGCGCAGGTGGGAGCGGGCGCAGGAGCGCTTCGACCTGGCCAAGCACCCGAACGAGGCGCACCGGTCCGGCTGGATCGTCGAGGTCGACCCGTTCGACCCGCACTCGGCGCCGCGCAAGCACACCGCGCTGGGCCGGCTCAAGCACGAGGGCGCCAACGTCATCGTGGCGAAGAGCGGGCACGTGGTCGCGTACATGGGTGACGACGAGCGGTTCGACTACCTCTACAAGTTCGTCACGGACGGCCGCTACCGGCCGAACGACCGGCGGCACAACCTGACCCTGCTCGAGTCGGGCACCCTCTACATCGCGCGGGTCACCGGGGACAGCCCGGCCGCCGAGATCGACGGCACCGGCAAGCTGCCCGCCGACGGCGCGTTCGACGGCACCGGCAAATGGATCAGGCTGGTGTCCGGCACGACGTCGTACGTTCCCGGGATGACCGCGGCCGAGGTGCTCACCTTCACCCGGCTGGCCGGCGACAAGGTCGGCGCCCCCAAGATGGACCGCCCCGAGGACGTCCAGCCCAGCCTGAAGACCGGCAAGATCTACGCGGCGATGACCAACAACACCAACCGGGCGGTCGGCACCAACCCCGGCATGTACGAGGCCAACCCGCGGTCGGCCAACAAGCACGGGCACATCTTCGAGCTGGTCGAGAAACAGCGGCGACCACACCGGTACGACGTTCACCTGGTCACTGCCGATCGTCTGCGGCGACCCGGCCGACGCGTCGACCTACTTCGGCGGCTACGACAAGGCCGCGGTCTCGCCGATCTCCTGCCCCGACAACGTCGCCTTCGACAGCGCCGGCAACCTGTGGATCTCCACCGACGGCAACGCGCTGCGACTACGCCAAGCCGGCCGTGGTGGTCACCTGGCGCCTCGACGGCGGCCCGGTGGGCAGCTGACCCACCGATCGGCGCGGCCGGGCTCGCCGGCCGCGCCGGTTCAGCGGTCGGCCTGATAGCCGGCGGCCTGCAGGGTGAACAGCTCCGCGTAGCGGCCGCCCGCCGCCATCAGGTCCGCGTGCGTGCCCGCCTCGACCAGGGCGCCGAGGTGCATGACGTAGATCCGGTCGGCGTGGATGATGTTGGCCAGGCGGTGCGTGATCAGGATGGTGGTGCGCCGGCCCTGGCGGCTGCGCAGCGCCTGGAACAGGGCGTCCTCGGCGCGCGGGTCCAGGGCGGAGGACGGCTCGTCCATGATCAGCAGGGGAGCGTCGCGGTAGAAGCCGCGGGCCGCGGTGATCCGCTGCCACTGGCCGCCGGAGAGGTCCTGGCCGTCCTTGAAGGTGCGGTCCAGCAGGGTGTCGTAGCCGTGCGGAAGCTCCTCGATCATGTCGTGGGCGGCGGCCAGAGCGGCCGCGGTCTCGATCCGGCCGGGGTCGGTGGCCGCGTCGATGTCGCCCATGGCGATGTTGGTCGCCGCGCTGAACGGCCACTTGTGGTGATCCTGCTGGACGACCGCGATGTGCCGGCGCAACATCCGGTTGTCCCAGCCGGTGTACGGCCGGCCGTTCCAGGTCAGATGGCCGGCGGTCGGCTCGCGCAGGCCGGCGATCATCGCGGCCAGCGTCGACTTGCCGGAGCCGTTCTCGCCGACCAGGGCGATCGTCTGCCCGGTGCGCAGGGTCAGCGACAGGTTCTCCACCGCGGGCCGGTCCCGTTCCGGGTAGCGCAGCGTGACACCGTGCACGCCGAGCTCGTCGAATCCGCCGGGCACCGCCGCGTCCGGGGCCGGCCGGGGCGGCAGGTAGTCGTCCGCGGTGCGCAGGAACTTCACGTACTCGTTGAAGAACTGCCCGGACGCGTAGACCCGGTCCACCTGGAACGTCACCTGCGCGAGCGAGCGCTGGGCGGCCTGCACCGCGACCACGCAGGTGGCCGCGGCGGCGAGCGGGATGTGCCCGTTCAGCAGCAGCGTGCCGAGCAGCACGTACACCCCGGTGAGGGCGATCCCGCCGACCGCCGCGCCGATGCTCACCGTGGTGGTGGCCCGGCGGGCCACCGCGAGTTCCACCGCGATCTGCGCGCCCATCACCCGGTCGTACAACCCGAGAAGAAAACCCCGCAGGCCGTACGACCGGAGCTCGGCCGCCGATTTCCGCTCCGCCATCAGGGTCTGCAGCACCCACTGCCGGCGCCGCCGGGTCGAGCTGGCCAGATAGGTCTTGAACCGCTCGTGTCCCGCGCGCAGCGCCGCGTACGCCGTCGGGACGGTCGCCACCAGCAGCGCGAGCAGCAGCAACGGGTTGATCGCCACCACCGCGACGGTCACCGCGAGCAGGCTGACCAGGCCGGCGAACAGGTTCATGGTGTCCTGCACCAGCTCGATCGCGGCCTCGCTGCCCCGGGTCGCGCGTTCCATGCCCTCGTTGAAGCCGTCGTCGTCGAAGGCGGTCAGCGACACCGCCGTGGTGTGCTCGAACAGTTCCCGCTCGGCAACCTGGTGCACCCGGGGTTTCAGCCCGTTCAGCGCGTACCCGACCACCATGCCGAGGGTGCCGCGCACCGCGCTCGCCACGGCCAGCCACACCAGTGCGGGCAGAGCCGCCCGCACCCGGTCGGGGGTGGGCCCGCCCGCGAACAGCTCGATCAGCACCCGCTGGGTGGCGAGCAGCCCGAACGCCGCCATCGCGCCCGCGCCGACGGTGGCCACCGCGACCGCGGCGGTCCGGAACCGGTCGGCCCGCCACGCCACCCGGACCGCCTTGACCGTCAGCCCGGGCAGCTCGGTGAACACGCCGACCAGCCCGGTCGAGGCCCGCGCCCGCAGCCCGGTCTCCCACCAGGACGGCCGCAGCTCGGGCAGGACCGTCTCCGGCATGGCGTCCGACGGCTTCGCCTTGCTGGAAACGCTCACCGGTGCTGCCTCCCCGACCCGTGGACGCCCATAAATGGACCATCGCACACCGGCCGGGGATGAGGACATTTCATTCGCCCGGGAGGAGGACCGCCTGCTCGTCCGGCGGGTCCGGGTCGCTGAGCTGTTCGCGGACGTAGTCCCAGGCGGTGGCGAGCACCGCGGCGACCGGCACGGCGAGGAGGCTGCCGACGATGCCGGCCAGGCTGCCGCCGAGCGTCACGGCCAGCAGCACCACGGCCGCGTGCAGGCCGAGGCCGCGGCTCTGCACCATGGGCTGGAAGACGTTCCCCTCCAGCTGCTGCACCAGCACGATGATGCCCAGCACGATCAGAGCGCTGGTCAACCCCTTGAAGACCAGGGCGATGAGTACGGCTACGAACCCCGCGAACAGGGCGCCGACGATCGGGACGAACGCGGTCACGAAGGTGAGCACGGCCAGCGGCAGGACGAGCGGCACCCCGACGATCCACAGCCCCAGGCCGATGAAGACGGCGTCGAGCAGGCCGACGAACGCCTGCGAACGCACGAACGCCCCGAGCGTGTTCCAGGCGCGCCCGGCCACCTCGGGCAGGTCGCGGGCCAGCCGGCCGGGCACCTGACGGGTCAGCCAGGGCAGGAAGCGCGGGCCGTCCTTGAGGAAGAAGAACATCAGGAACAGCGCGAGGACGGTCACCACCACCGCGTTCACGATCGTGCCGACGCCGGTGACGGTGGCGTTGACGATGTCGCCGATCGAGCTCTGCAGTTTCGCGACGGCGCTGTCGATGGCCGAGGTGATCTGGTCGTCGCCGATGTTCAGCGGTGGCCCGGCCGCCCAGTCGCGCAGTTGCTGGATGCCGTCGACGACTCCGTCGGCGAGCTCGTCGGACTGGGCCGCCACCGGCACCGCGATGCCGACCAGGATGCCGGCCGCCAGCAGCAGGAACGCCACCGTCACGGTCGCCGCGGCGAGGGCGGGCTTCCAGCCGTGCCGGCGCAGGAACCGGGCCGGCGGCCAGGTCAGGGTGGTGATCAGCAGGGCGACCGTCAGCGGCCACACCACCGACCACATCTTGCCCAGGATCCACAGCGTCACCGCGGTCATCAGCAGGATCAGCAGCATCTCGGCCGACAGGCGTGCCGCGGTGCGCACCGCGGTGCGGCTCCTCGCGGTGCTCAGAACGGGCATGAACCTCACCCTAAGTTCCCGCCGCGCGGCCCAACCCAGGATCATGGAGGGATGCAGACTTTTGATGTGGTGGTCGTCGGGGCGGGCCCGGGCGGGGAGGTCGCGGCGGGCCGGCTCGCCGAGGCGGGGCTGTCGGTGGCGATCGTCGAGGCCGACCTGGTCGGCGGCGAGTGTTCCTACTACGCGTGCATGCCGTCGAAGTCGCTGCTGCGCCCGGGTGCGCTGCTCGCCGAGGCGCGCCGGGTTCCGGGGGTCCGCGAGGCGGTGACCGGACCGCTCGACGTGGCGGCCGTGCTGCGGCACCGGGACGAGATCATCAACAACCTGGACGACAGCGGCCAGGTGCCGTGGCTGACCGACCGCGGGGTGCGGCTGTTCCGCGGGTGGGGCCGGCTGGACGGCGAGAAGCGGGTGGTGGTCGGCGACGAGGTCCTCGAGGCGCGCAAGGGCGTGATCCTGGCCGGCGGCACCACGCCGACCATCCCGGACATCTCCGGGCTGGCCGAGGCGAACCCGTGGACCAACCGGGAGGCCACCACCGCCAAGGACATCCCGGCGTCACTGATCGTGATCGGCGGCGGCGTGGTCGGGGCCGAGATGACCCAGGCGTACGCCTCGTTCGGCACCCGGGTGACCCTGGTCGAGGGCGAGCACCGGCTCCTGTCGCGCGAGGAGGAATTCGCCTGCGTACAGGTCACCGAGTCGCTGACCGCGCAGGGCGTCGACATCCGCACCGGGCAGACCGCGAAGTCGGTGCGCCGCGACGGCGACCAGGTCACCGTGGTGCTGGCCGACGGTTCCACCGTCACGGCCGACCAGGTGCTGGTCGCCGCGGGCCGCACCCCGCAGTCGGCGCGCCTCGGTCTCGACACGGTCGGCGTGCGGACCGACGGCTACGTGAGCGTCGACGACCGGATGCGGGTGCCCGGCCACGACTGGCTGTACGTGATCGGCGACCTCAACGGGCGCGCCCTGTTCACCCACATGGCGAAGTACCAGGCGGCCATCGCCGCCGAGGACATCCAGGGCCGCGACATGGTCGAGCAGCACCTGGCCGACGGCCACGGCAGCCCGCGGGTGATCTTCACCGAGCCACAGGTGGCGGCGGTCGGCTACACCGCGGCCGGGGCGGAGAAGGCGGGCCTGAAGACGCGGGTGATCAACGTCGGCACCGAGGCCAACGCGGGTGGTTCGTTCACCGGCGGCGGCACCGGGACCTGCCGTTTCGTCGTCGACGAGGAGAAGGGCGTGCTGGTCGGCGCCACCTTCACCGGCTCCGAGGTGGCCGACTTCCTGCAGGCCGCCACGATCGCCATCGTCGGCGAGATCCCGCTGCGCCGGCTGCGGCACGCCATCCCGTCGTTCCCCACCCGCAGCGAGGTGTGGCTCTACCTGTTCAACTCCCTGGCCATGTGAGACCAGCGCAGTTGACCAGGGACTGTCCCTGGGGCGACGCCCGGGTCCGGTGGGCGATGGTTTCTCCAGCAGACACAAGGAGGAACGATGGTGGACTTCAAGCTCGAGGTCATTGTGGTGCCGGTCAGCGACCTCGACCGGGCCAAGGCCTTCTACCGCAACCTGGGTTTCCGGGAGGACATCGACTACAGCGGCGACGGTGGTTTCCGCCTCGTGCACTTCACCCCGCCCGGCTCCACGGCGTCGATCCTGCTCGGCAACTCCGAGGTCACCGACGCGGCCCCGGGCTCGGTGCGCGGCCTGCAGTTCGTGGTGGAGGACATCGAGGCGGCCCGCGCCGAGCTGGTCGCCAAGGGGGTCGAGCCCAGCGAGATCTTCCACGACGCGGGCGGCGTCTTCCACCACGCCGGCACCAAGGACCGGGTGCCGGGCATCGCGCCGGGCCGCCCCTCGTACGGCTCGTTCCTGACCTTCACCGACCCGGACGGCAACGAGTACGTGCTGCAGGAGGTCACCACCCGCCTGCCCGGCCGGGTCGAGGAGGTCGTCTACCGCAACGCCCGCGACCTCGAGGCGGCGCTGCGGGACGCGGCCGCGGCGCACGGCAAGCACGAGGAGGAGACCGGCCAGGCCGATGCGGAGTGGCCGGTCTGGTACGCCGACTACATGGCCAGGGAACGCCAGGCGTGACGGCGCGGGAGTCCCCGGCTCAGGCCAGGGGCTCCCAGACCCCGTCGTCGTTGGTGGCACCGGTTCCCAGCAGCACCTGGTCGGAGCCGTTGCCGTCGCTGTCGTCGGTGTAGGCGAGGGCGACCTCGTTCCACGGTGACACCGCCAGTGCGAGCTGGTCCTGTCGCCCGGCCGTGGTCCAGGCGAGCGGCGAGTCGGGCAGCCGCCCGGTCGCCGTACCGTCCGGGTTGAAGCCCCGCACCCGGACGTCCGCCGCCGACACCGTCCAGCCGGCGGTGACCCGGCCCTGGTCGTCGATCCCGACGCCGGGCACCGTGGCCCCGGCGCCGGTCGAGGCCTCGACCTCGGTGTGCCGGGCGGTACCGTCCGCCGTGAACGACCGCTCCCACACCCCCTTGGTGAGGGTGTGGTCGGACTCCCACGTCACCGCGAGGTCCCCGGCGAAGTTCGCGGCGATCGCCGGCCGGGTCTGCTGCCCGCCGCCGTTGAGATTGGCGATCCGGATGCTGAGCAGCACCGACCCGGTGGTCCGGGCCAGCCGGGTGAGGCCGATGTTGTAGTACGTGTTCGCATCGGCGTCCTCCTCCCAGACGACCGTGGCGTCGCCGGCCGCGCCGACGGCCACGTCCGGGTGGTGGTGGGTGCCGGCGGTCTGGCTCGCCTGCTTCTCGTACGCCTTGGCGCTGTCGAAGCCCGCAGCCCGCACCGTCACGGTCGACGGCTGGACGTCCTCCCACACCGCGGTGAACCCGACCGCCCCGGTGTTCGGGATGCCGTCCGGGTCGACCGCGACCTTCGGCCGGATCTGGTTGCCGTTCGTGTCGGCGTTGGCCCAGCCGGAGCCGGTGACCGTGCCGGCCGGTGCCACCACCCGGTAGGCCACGTTGAAGGACCCGTTGCCGTCCGGGTCGTCCGCCCACACCACCACCGCGTTGCCGCGGTCGTCCAGGCCGACGTCCGGGGTGACGTGCTTCCAGTTGGTGCCCGCGGCGCCGCCCGGAGACAGCTTCTTCTCGTACGCCGAGGTGCCGTTCTGGTAGAAGCGCAACCAGACGTCGGAGTGGCCGTCCCCGGCCGGGGCGTCCTCCCAGACCACGGCGACCCCGCCGGTCCGGTTGGTGGCCACCGACGGCCCGGACTGGTCGCCGGTGGCGTTGCTGTTGGCCGTGGTCCAGGTGACCGAGGTGGCGGCCAGCAGAAGAGCGAGTGCCTGCATGACGACCTCCTAGACGGCCTGAAGGCCGGGCCGGCCCTCGGCGATGACGAAGGACTTCTGGGTGCTGACCGGTGCGCCGTGCTCGGTGATCTTTTCGACGATCCGGAAGTCGGCGCGCATTTGCTGCTGCCCGATCACGGTGCGGGTGTAGCCGCGCCGCTCGGAGTAGAGCTTGATGTGCGGATTGGTGGACGGGTTGGGCAGCGTCGTGGTGGCCGTGCCGTCGCCGCCGGACGCGATCGACGTGCACACCAGCTCGGTGCCGACGGTCGCCGAGGAGGAGTTGGTGTAGTCGGCCTTCAGGTCGCAGGCCCAGGCCGTGTGCACGTCCCCGGTCAGCACCACCGGGTTGCGCACCCCGCGGTCGATCCAGCCCTGCTGGATGCGCGACCGGGAGGCCCGGTAGCCGTCCCAGGCGTCCATGTTGGCCCGCCCGCTCGCGTCGTAGTTCTTCGCGAAGAACACCTGCTGGCCGAGGATGTCCCAGGTGCCGAGCCGCTGGCCGAGCCCGTCGAGCAGCCACGCCTCCTGGGCCGCGCCGGTGATCGTGCGGGACGGGGTGTCGGCCGCCGCGCAGACCTGCATGCCGTCGCCGCAGGCCTGGTCGTCGCGGAACTGCCGGGTGTCGAGCAGGTGGAAGGTGGCCAGCTTTCCCCAGCGGACCCGCCGGTACAGCGGGATGCCGTTGCCGGCCGGGGCCTGTGCGGGCCGCAGCGGCATGTTCTCGTAGTAGGCCCGGTAGGCGGCGTTGCGGCGGGCCGTCCACTGCGTCGCGGTCAGTGCCGGGACGCTGTCGGCCCGGGTGTCGGTGGCGTAGTTGTTCTCCACCTCGTGGTCGTCCGGCACCACCAGCCACGGCGCGACGGCGTGCGTGGCCTGCAGGTCCGGGTCGGCTTTGTACTGCGCGTACCGCCGCCGGTAGTCGGCCAGCGACACGATCTCGGACGCCCCGGCGTGCTGACGCACGGCACCGGCCGTGGCCCCGTACTCGTAGATGTAGTCGCCCAGATGGAGGATGAGATCGGGCCGGTCCTCGGCCATCCGCCGATAGGCGGTGAAATACCCCGACTCGAAGTGCGCGCAGGACGCGAACGCCATGGTCAGGTCGCGGCCGAAGGTGCCGGTCGCCGGGGCGGTGCGGGTGCGGCCGACCGGGGAGAGGTGCCCCTGCGCCCGGAACCGGTAGAAGTAGTCGGCGTCCGGATTCAGCCCACCGGCGACCACGTGCACGGCGTGGCTGTCGGCGTAGCGGGCGGTTACCGTGCCGCCGGTGACCACCGAGCTGAACGTCTCGGAGGTGGAGATCTGCCAGTCGACGGCGACATCGGCGGCCGGCATGCCGCCCTGGCCGTCGGCGTTCAGCGGGGCCGGGGCGAGACGGGTCCAGAGGACCACGCTGTCCGCGTCCGGCTCGCCGGAGGCGATGCCGAGCTGGAACGGGTAGGGAGCGACGGCGGTGGCCATGCGGGTGGGCAGGACGAGGGCTCCGGCGGCGGCTGCGCCACCGAGGAGGAACGTGCGTCGGTGCAGCAATGGCATGGCGGAAACGCTGCGGGCGCCGCGTTACGGCCGGGCGATTTGCGGGGTACGCCGGGATGGCCGCCTTCTCAAGCAATCGATGACTACGAATGAAAAACGTCGGGATGCGCGGCGACACCCGGATGGCCGGAACCTTGCTCGGCCTGGTGATCGGCATAGTGTGAAGCCATGAGCCAGCGGATCTTGATCACCGGTGCCCGGCGCGGAATCGGGGCGGCCATCGCCGTCGGGCTGGCCCGCCCCGGCAACTCCCTGCTGCTGCACCACCTGGACGCCGCCGCCGAGGCCGAGACGGTCGCCGGACTGTGCCGTGACCTGGGCGCCGACGCCGAGCTGCTGGATGCCAACCTGGCCGACGCCGGCGCGGTCAGCGACCTCGCCGCGCGGGCCGGCGAGGTCGACGTACTGATCAACAACGCGGCCCGGGCGTCGAACGTGCCGTTCGGCTCGCTGCCGCTGGGGGAGTGGGCGGAGACCTTCGCGGTCAACGTCACCGCGCCGATGCTGCTGGCCCAGGACCTCAGTGCCGGCATGGCGTCGCGGGGCTGGGGCCGGATCGTCAACGTCGTGTCGCCCACTGTGCGGATGGGTGGCCCGTCCGGGCCGTCCTACGTGGCCAGCAAGGCCGCGCTGATCGGGCTCACCCGTTCGCTCGCCCGCAGCCTCGGGCCGCTCGGCATCACGGTCAACGCGCTGTCACCCGGCGCGATCCGCACCGAGGGCGAGGCCGAGCTGGCCGACGGCCACGACGTCGAGGCGCACGCCCCGCTGGTCGCCACCCAGGCCATCCCGCGGTCCCTGGTCCCGGAGGACCTGGTGGCCACCGTGCGGCTGCTCGTCTCCGACGGCGCCGGCGCCCTGACCGGTCAGGTGATCGAGGTCGGCGGCGGTCTCGTCTTCCGCTGACCATGATCTGCCTGACAACTGCGCGCCGGCGCCGGACACTGCGGCGATGGGATGGTCGCCGCAGGTCTGGGCCGCGCTGATCGGGCTGGCCGCCGGGGTGCTCGGCTCGGCCGTCAAATACGCCCTGGACCGGCGGGCGAAGGCGTACGAGGACCTGTGGAGCCGGCGCCTGGAGCACTACCGGGGAGCCTGGGAGCTGTCGGCGCTCTTCTCC
Organism: Paractinoplanes toevensis; assembly: GCF_018332695.1. Classification (GTDB taxonomy): domain Bacteria; phylum Actinomycetota; class Actinomycetes; order Mycobacteriales; family Micromonosporaceae; genus Actinoplanes; species Actinoplanes toevensis. Next base: position 31,247 of record NZ_BOQN01000128.1, on the reverse strand, counting down.
CGCTGGCCACGGCAGGAGCCGACCCGGGACGACGTCCGCAACCTGCGAACCCAGTTGCGAAGCTGGTACTACGGCGACGGCGGCATGCTGATGTCGGCCAAGGCGCGGCGGCGCTACGAGTACGTGCAGAAGGGCCTGGAGGCGATCCGGTACGCCGAGGACCGGGTCGAGGACGGCGACTACGACCGGATGATGGAGATCTTCAGCCGGTACCGCAGTGCGCTGACCGACGACCTGCAGTCCCGGCGCAAGGGATCCGTCGTGTACGCACTGGTGGATCTGATCCGGGACCGCCGCATCCGGGCCGAGCTGGAGGAGCGTTACCGGCAGATCCTCGAGCCGGACCGATCACCCGGGGCCGTCGCCGGCCGCCGGGTGATCGGCACGACCGGTGTCACTCCAGGTGGTCGCTGAGGTCGCGGGTCGGGCCCGCCTCGTCCGCCCGGCGCGCCGACAGGTGGTCGGCGAGGGTGGCCGGCCGCCGCGGTCCGTCGGCCGGCGGGTTGAAGGCACCATCGTTGCCGTCGGACGGCGCCGAGAAGGAACCGTCGTTGCCGTCGGATGGCGGCGTGAAAGCGCCGTCGTTGCCGTCGGACGGTGCGGAGAAGGCGCCGTCGTTCGACAGGGTCTCGTCGGCCGGGCGGCGCATCCGCGGGACGCGGCCCGAGGTGTAGTCGCTCAGATCGGCGGGTCGGGACTCCCGCAGGTGGTCGGCGAGGTCGGCCGGGCGGCGCGACACCGGCTCGGCCGCGGGGGACGGCTGCGGTTCGGTCTCGGTCATGGGCTCTGACTCCGGGAAGGAGGGGACGGGCCGCCGGGGGAGCAGCTGATCGCCGAGCGTAGCCGGGCGGCGCGACGCCGTCAGCCCGTCCTTTGTGTAGGTCCCGAGGTCGGTCGGCCGATTCGGCGAGCGACGGGCCGGCGGCTGGTCGGCGAGCGTGGCCGGCCGGCCGGAACCCATCCGCGGCGCGAGGTCGGCGGCCGGGCCGGCCTCGCCCGAGGCGTACGCGTAGTCCGGCGCGCCCGGATCCGGCCCGAACAGGGTCGCGGCCGCCCGCGCGTAGAACTCCTCACCGAGCGGCCGCTCGCTGACCGCCGTCACATACCGCTCGTCGGCGGCGGCCCGGGCCGCCGGGGCGTAGGCCTCCTCCGCAGCCTCTTCCGCCGTAGGCCCGGCCTCCGCCTCGGCGGGAGCGGCCTCCGTGCCGGACACGTCGACGCCCGTCACATACCGCTCGTCCACGGCCGCCGGGGCGTAGCTTTCCTCGTCCGCTTCCGCGGCAATGCCGGCGAGAGCGGGCTCCGCGCCGGACACACCGGCGCCGGCATCCGACCCGGCCGCGCGGGACCCGTCGGCCGAAGCCGCAGGTGAGGTGGTGGGTTCGGGTGCCGGGCTGAGCGTGCCGGTCGTGGCCGGGGATCCGGCCTGTTCCCAGGCGGGCTCTTCGGGTGCCGGGCTCAGCGTGCCGGTCGTGGCCGGGGATCCGGCCCGGTCCCAGGCGGGCTCTTCGGGTGCCGGGCTCAGCGCGCCGGCCGAGGCCGGAGACTCGGCCTGTTCCCAGGCGGCCGGCTCGGGGAGATCGGCCAGGTCCGGGGCAGACGCGGCGACCGGCTCGGAAAGGTCGACCCGGTCCGGGGCGGCGAGTTCCTCCGCCTGCCGGCCGGTCGGGGAGGACTCGGCAACGGCTTCGGTCGTCGCCGGCACGGTGGGCTCCGCGAAGCCGTCGTGCTCCGCGAAGCCGTCGGTCGTGGCGCTGCCGCTGGGCTTGGTGAAGCCGTCGGACGTGGCCGGGGCGGTGGGCTCGGCGAAGCGGTCGTTCTCCGCGATGCCGTCGGAGCCGGCCGGGACGGATGTGGCGATGTCGCCGGTCGCGGCGGGTTCGGCGAAGTCGTCGGCCGCGGGCGGTTCGGCGTAGGCGTCGGGCTCGGCCGGGGCGCCGGACTCGGTGGGGCCGGACGGGTCGGCGTCGGTGATGGGGAGGGACATGCCGGGGACCACCGGCACCGAGACCGGTGGGCGGTCGTTCTCCCAGGGGCCGTCGTAGCGGTCCAGGCCGGGCGGCAGGGCCAGGGGGGATTGGGGAGCGCCGAAGAAGAACGCGTCGTCGGACTTCGGGCGGGGGGCCGGCGGCTCGTAGCGGGGCACGGCCGGCAGGAAACCGGAGAGCTCGGCCAGCCGGGTCGCGGAGACCTCGGGGTCGAATTCCGGCAGTTGGGGCAGTTCCGGCTGGGCGAAGAACAGGCCGGAGTCGACGATCTCCGCGTCGACCGGTTCCTCGTCGGCCACCGGGCGGGCCGCGGGAGCGGCCGGCAGGCTCAGCACCTGGGTGTCCTCGAAGCGGGCGATGACCTGGGTCTCGTCGGTGGCCGTGGTCGGAGCGGCCGGCAGCGCGAGTGCCGGCGCGGGAGCCGGGAGTGCCCGGCCGGAGAGGTCGTCGGTGGCCGGCGGCAGCGCGAGGGTGAAGTCGGAGTGGTAGGTGAGCACCTGGGTGTCGTCGGGGGCCGCGTGCCGGCCGGGCGCCGCCACCTCGTACTCGGCGAGGCCGGCGCGTTCCTGCAGGCGCCGCAGCGGGCCGGGCGCCCACCAGGCCGCGTTGCCGAGCAGGCGCAGGACGGCGGGCACCAGCAGCATCCGGACGATGGTCGCGTCGAGCAGCAGCGCGATGATCATGCCGACGCCGACGAAGCGCATGGTGGTGACCGAGGACATCGCGAAGGCGCCGGTGACCACGATGAGCAGCAGGGCGGCCGCGCTGATGACCCGGCCGGTGCGGGCCAGGCCGATGGTGACGGCGTCGTCGTTGGAGGCGCCGCGGATGCGCGCCTCGACCATCCGGGAGAGCAGGAACACCTCGTAGTCGGTGGACAGGCCGAACACGACGGCCGCCATCAGCACCACGATGCCGACTTCCAACGGCGCGGGGGAGACGTCGAGCAGGCCGGAGCCGTGGCCCTCCTGGAAGATCCAGACGAGGGCGCCGAAGGTGGCGCTGAGGCTGATCGCGCTCATCAGCACCGCCTTGATCGGCAGCAGGATCGAGCCGAACGCCAGGAACATCAGCAGCAGGGTGGCGCCGACCAGCAGCCCGATCATCAGCGGCAGCCGGTTCGCGGTGGCCTCGAGGCTGTCCACGTTGCGCGCGGTGGTGCCGCCGACCAGCAGCGACGCCCCGGCCGGGACCGGGATGGCCCGGATCGCCTGGACGACGTCGCGCGCCTCGGTGCTGAACGCGTCCTTGGTCTTCAGGGTGGCGGTGAACACCGCGACGCCGTCGGCCTTGCGGGGCACGCCCAGCTGGGCGATCCCGGGCACCTGCCGCAGCTGGACGGCGAACCCGGCGGTGTCGGCGGAGTTGCGCAGCACGATGTCCACGCTGTCGCCGGTGAACTGCGGGTAGTCCGCCTTCAGGGTTTCGATCGCCACCCGGGACGGGTCACCGGCCGGCAGTTGCCGTTCGTCGTTCTCGCCGAAGTGCGCGTGCCGGATCGGGGAGGCGAGCAGGAACAGCACGGCGAGGATCGGGATGGCCACCAGCAGCGGGCGGCGCAGCACGAAGCGGGCCAGCCGGGCCCAGCCGGAGGCTTCGATGTCGGCCTCGGCGGCGGGCTTGCGCCCGGGGAGGCGGACCGGGAGTTTGTCGACGCGCGGGCCGAGCACGGCCAGCAGCGCGGGCAGCAGGGTCAGCGAGAGCGCCGCGGCCAGGAAGACCGAGGCGAGCCCGCCGTAGGCCAGGGACTTGAGGAAGCCCTGGGGGAACAGCAGCAGGCCGGACAGGGCGATCATCAGCAGGGTGGCGGAGAAGACCACGGTGCGCCCGGCGGTGCCGACGGTCCGGGCCACCGCTTCGGCCGGCGTACGCCCCTCGGCCTGCTCTTCCCGGAACCGGCCGACCATGAACAGGCCGTAGTCGATGGCCATGCCGAGGCCGAGCAGGCTGGCCACGTTGACGGCGAACGAGTTGACGTCGTGGAAGCCGGCCACGGCGTGCAGGATGCCCAGCGAGCCGAGCACGGCGGCGCCGCCGACCAGCACCGGCAGCGACGCGGCGACCAGCGAGCCGAAGATGAACACCAGCAGGATCAGGGTGATCGGGACGCTGATCGCCTCGGCCTTGCCGAGGTCCTCGGTCGAGCGGGTGGAGGAGGCGTCGTTGAGCACGGTGGCGCCGGACAGCTGGACCGTGGCGCCGTCCACCGCGAACTTGTCGTCGATCTCGCGGTAGGCGTCGAGTTTCGCCGCGTCGTCGCCGCCGGCCAGGGTGATCAGGGCGATCGCGCTGGACTTGTCCTTCGCGGCGTACGCGGCGGACCTGGTCGACCAGTACGAGGTGGCGGCGGTCACCGCCGACTTGGGCAGCGCGGCAAGGGAGTCCTTGACGCTCTTGCCGAGCGCCGCGTCGTCGATCTTGCCCTTGGCCGGCGTGTAGATGACCACGAGGTCGCCGCCCTGCGCGCCGAACGCGTCGGTTATCGCGTCCGCGGCGTGCGAGGATTCGCTGTTCGGATCGGTGTAACCACCCTCGGTCAGCTCCGAGAAAAGACCCAGCCCCCAGACACCGGCGCTGATCACCGCGACGAGCGCGACGGACAGCACCGGCCACCGGAAGCGGGCAACCCACGATCCCCAGCCCGCGAACACGAAATCCCCTTATTTGCGCTTGAAACAGATGTAGATCAGCGCAGGGTGGCCGCTTCGAGCGCCACCCCGCCGCAGCCGTCCCCAAACGCCTGCGCGGTGTTCCACGTGAAGTTGATCCTGGTTGCTGCCGGTGCCCGGTAGGTGACCGTGTAAACCAGCGTGCGGAACGTACCGTCCCGCTGCTCGATCGAGCGAGACGCGGTCGCGGAACCGGCCGACAGCGAGGCCCGCAACTCTCCCTTCGCGCTGATGATGCCGACGTACAGCCGCAGCACCTTCGGCGAGGTCGACGCCGGGGCGCTCACCGTGAAGCCGTTCCCGGCGCCGCAGGTGCGGATGCCGGTGGTGGTGCCGTCACTGTGGTCGACCGGGTCGCCGCCGGTCCACCGGAAGAACTGCGGGCTCAGGGCATGCCGGAACCGGGGCGCGGTCGGCGTACCCTCCAAGATCTTGAAATTTCCGTCTTTGTCGCGTTCTAGCGAGAAGGTGCCGTCCTCGCCCCAGTGCACCCAGTCGGTGGTGCCCTCGGCGGTGAGGTCCACCGTCGACGGGACCGATGCGGCCCCGATCTGGATGCTGCCCTGGAAGGGCGGCGCTTTCGTGGTGGGCTTCGGGCTGGGCTTGCTCGGTGTCGCCGAGGGCGTCGGCGACGGGGCGGTCGAGAGCGATGGTGACGGACTGCCGATCGGGATCGGCGCGGGACTGCCGGAGGGCAGCTCGACACCACCGAGTGCGGCGGTCGGCGGCGGATCGGGCAGCGGGTTGTCGCCGTCGCCGCTGTTGATGATGCGGCTGGCCACGAAGCCGAAACCGACCACCACGATGACGCCCGCCAGGATCACCGAGGCGGACGACATGATCTCGTTCCATCCGCGGTGGTCTCGGGGGCCGTCCGGGGAGGATTCCGCGGCTCGGCGGAATCCGAAGTAGGCGGTCCGGCGGCGCGGACCGCGGCGGCGCGCGGGTTGGCGACCATAACCGGTCGACGGCAAACGGACCCTCCCCTGGTCGTCCGACGGCCCCGCCCGGCCGTGAAAGCGTTCTCACGTTGTGAACCGGTAAACGATCTCATTTCGATGCGTGACGGTGAAGAACGATTTGAGTGACGAACCGGATGGCCGATCACCCACATCGGCGGTTCGGTGGAGGTTTCGTGAGGGCTCCGTCACCGCTACGGGTACCGTGTCGGAAGTTTCCGCCCGAGCCCGTTACAGGAGAGTCGACAGCATATGAGCACCCAGACCGTGCGGCCCAGCAGCTCCGGGGAGTCGGCCAAGCGTCGCGGGCAGGCCGTCGCCGGCGCCCTCACGGGGGTGGCGATCGTCGTCGTCCTGGCCGTGGTCTTCTTCGTGGTCCGGAACAACGACGACAACGACAAGACGCCGGTCGCCGGCTCCGCGCCCGCCGCGTCGCAGCCGGCCGCCGCGCCGACCGAGGCCGCCGCGCCGACGGCGGAAGCTCCGACCGCCCCCGCCCAGCCGTCCGCGGCGGACGTGAACACCCCGGCTGCGCTCAGCAAGGAGCCGGACGTCAAGGCGGGCAAGGGCAAGCTGACCAAGCTGGCGGTGACCGTGCTGGTGCCGGGCACCGGCCCGGCCGTCGCCAAGGGCCAGACCGTCACCGCCAACTACAAGCTGATTAGCTACAGCACCGGTGAGGTCCTGGACTCGTCCTGGTCGCGGGGCGAGCCGTTCACCACCCAGATCGGCGTCGGTGCCGTCATTCAGGGCTGGGACCAGGGCGTCCTCGGCCAGAAGGTGGGCAGCCGGGTCCAGCTCGACGTGCCCGAGGCGCTCGCCTACCCGGGAAAGGGTGACCTGCGCTTCGTGGTCGACATCCTGGCCGCCCAGTAATCTCTCGGGGTGCTGATCCTGCTCCCGCCCTCCGAGGGCAAGACACCCGCCGTCTCCGGCCCGCCGGTCGATCACGGGCAACTGTGGCTTCCCGGCCTGGCCGGGGCCCGGCGGCGGGTGTTCAACCGCCTGGTGGCGATGTGCGCGCGGAGCAGCGCCCGGTCGGTGGCCGACTCGCTCAAGGTGCTCGGGCTCAGCGAGGGGCAGAAGGACGAGATCGCCCGCAACGCGGTGCTCGCGGAGGCGCCGGCCGCGCCGGCGATCGAGGTCTACACCGGCGTTCTGTACGAGGCACTGGACGCGCCCAGCCTCCCGACGGCCGCGCGGCGGTGGCTGTCGGAGTCGGCGGTCGTGTTCTCCGGGCTGTGGGGCGTGGTGCGGCTGGGCGACCGCATCCCGGCCTACCGGTGCGCGGTCGGCGTGACCCTGCCGGCGGTCGGTGGGCTCACGCCGTACTGGAAGAAGCACCTCAAGCCCGCGCTCGACCCGGCGGCGGCGGACGGCCCGGTGCTGGATCTGCGGTCCGGCGCCTACGGCGCCATGTGGTCGCCGGCCGGCGAGGCCGCGACCGTGCGGGTGCTGCACGAGCGGATCGTCGGCGGGGTGCCGAAGCGTTCGGTGGTCAGCCACTTCAACAAGGCCACCAAGGGCCGGATCGTGCGGGCGCTGGCCGAGTCGGGTGCCGCGCCGGCCTCGATCGACGAGGTGGTCGGCACGCTGCGTGACCTCAAGTATACGGTCGAGGACCAGCCGGGCCGGGTCCGGCAGCTCGACGTGGTGGTCCGCGACCTATAGCTCCTGGCGGCTCATGAGGGCGTCGCCGACGGTGGCGTAGACGCCCAGTCGCTGGGCCAGGCCGACCGTGTCGAGCAGTTGCTCGAGGAACTCCGGCGGGCTGGCCAGCCGCAGCCAGCCGCCGTCCGCGGCGGCCCGGTTGTGGCCGACGACGAACGTGCTCAGGCCGATGGAGTCGCAGAACTCGACGCCGGACAGGTCGATCACGACGCGCGGGGCCGGGCGGTCGAGGACCTGCTCGAGGGTGGTGGTCAGAACGGTGGCGCTGTCCACGTCGAGGTGCCCGCGGACCGTCACCACTACGGAGTCGTCCTGGTTGCCGACCACGGACACATGCATGACCAGAACCTCCTGAGGCAGGGTGAGGTCCTCTCTCTGCCCAGAACGTGACCGAAAGTCACCTAGTGGCGCCGGCGGCCGGCACCGAGATCGTGGTCTTGACGGTGGCCTGGTCCAACTCGCCGATCCGCACCGTGAACTTGATCTCGTACTGGCCGGGGTAGGGGAACGTGATCGCGCCGGCCGCGTGGTGCCGGGGTACGAGCGGGAGCAGCGGTTCGGTGACCGGTTCCAGGTCCTTGCCGAGCAGCTGGGAGGTGACGGTCCACTCGTCGGCGGGCAGCGGGGCACCGGCCGGGGTGTAGACGAACGCGTGGATCGTGTTGTTGTCGCCGACCTGGGTCGGGAAAATGTTGAACTGCAGCGTGTAGAGCGGGCAGGTCAGCGTCTGGGAAACCCCGTCCTCGCGCACCGCGCCCTCGTCGACGGTGGCGCTGCGCCCCGGGTTGACCTGCACGAGCACGGCGGACAGGCCGAGGATGACCACGGTGGCGGCGACCTCGATGCCGACGGTGCGGCGCATCGCGCCGGCCCCGGAGGCCGGCACCTGCCGCCGATTGACCAGCCTCCGGGCGTACGCCGCCACGGCGAGCGTGGCGGCCAGGACGCCCACCTTGGCCAGCAGCAGCCGGCCGTAGTCGGTCTCCCACAGCGCCCGGACCGTGCCGACCTGCACGACCGCCTGCACGACACCGCCGCCGACCAGCCACACCACGGCGAGCGCCGCCCAGCGCGACCAGACCGGGAGGATCACGCCGAGCACCCGGGGGTCGGTCCGGCGCAGCAGGAAGACGGTGAGGGTGATCAGGCCGCCGAGCCAGACCGCCATGGCGGCGATGTGCACGACGTCGGAGGCGATCACCGCGGCGGCCAGGGGTGAGGCGGCGGCGTGCCCGGTGAGCGGCCAGGTGACGAACCCGCCGAGGGCGACCGCCAGTAACGCCAGACCTCTTGTCCGGGACGCGCCGCCGCGCAGCACCGCCGGGAGCAGCGCGGCCGCGGCGGCGAGGGCGGCCAGGCGGGCGATCAGGGTGAGGCCGTAGTCGCTGGTGAGCACCTGGCCCAGCTCGGCCGGGCGGAGGTCCCACAGGGCGGCACCGCTGCTGGCCGGGGCCTGCGTCCAGAGCGAGCCGAGTGTCGCCACCCCGACCAGGGCCAGCCCCGCGTAGACCGTGCGGGTCGCACCGGTCCGGGAACGGCGGCGCGGCCACAGCAACGCGAGGAACAGGGCCGGGCCCACGGCGAGCGTGAGACCGGCGTACCCGAGGAAGCGCGTGACCGGCGTCGCGAGGGTGACCGACCGATGGGTCTCGGCCGGGCCGGCCTCGGGCGGCGTCGCCGACGGCGCGCCGACCGAGAAGGTGATGGCGCCGCCCACCGGATGGCTGTCGGCCGAGATCACCCGATAACTGATCAGGTACGTGCCGAGCGGCTGGGCGGCCTTGCGGACCGGGATGCGCAGGGTCGTCCCGGAGACGGTGGGGGTGCCGGAGATGCGCTTGCCGTCCGGGTCGAGCACCTGTACCCGGCCGGTCACCGCGGTGATGCCCTCGCTGAAGGTCACCACGATCTCGGTGGGGGAGGTGCCCACGATGCTGCCCGGCGCCGGGACGGAGCCGATCAGCGCCGCGTGCGCGCTCGCCGGGCTCGCCGGCAGGAAGAGAACACCGAGGGCGATCAGTACGGCCGCCAGCACCGCCTTTTTCACATGCGCCCTCTCGTCACGTCAGATAGTTCGGATACCGGATGTGAAAGGTTCAGCCGGTCCGGGGTATCGATAGGCTCCAGGCAGGTTACCTGCACCGAAGGAGGCCCCCTCATGTCCGTTGATCCCCGCGCCGGTACCCCCGCCGAACCCAGGGACCTGATCGACGTTCCGCGGGTGATCTCCCGGTACTACACCGAGCACCCCGACCCCGGCGTGGTCGGCGAGCGGGTCGCGTTCGGCACCTCCGGGCACCGCGGGTCCTCGCTGAAGACCGCGTTCAACGAGGACCACATCGCCGCGACCAGCCAGGCGATCGTCGAATACCGCAAGGCGCAGGGCACCGACGGGCCGCTGTTCCTGGGCCGCGACACGCACGCGCTCAGCGAGCCCGCGATGATCACCGCGCTCGAGGTGTTCGCGGCCAACGACGTGACCACGCTGATCGACAGCCGGGACGGCTACACCCCGACCCCGGCGGTGTCCCGGGCGATCCTCGCGCACAACCGCGGCCGCACCAGCGGGCTCGCCGACGGCGTGGTGGTCACCCCCTCGCACAACCCGCCGGCCGACGGCGGCTTCAAGTACAACCCGCCGAACGGCGGGCCGGCCGACACCGACGCCACCAGATGGATCCAGGACCGGGCGAACGCGATCATCGCGGCCGGCCTCAAGGAGGTACGCCGGGTGCCGGCCGCCCGGGCTCGCACGTCGGCCCAGGTCACCGGGTACGACTTCCTCGACGGCTACGTGTCGGCCCTGCCCGAGGTCATCGACCTCGACGCGATCCGATCGGCCGGGGTGCGGATCGGCGCCGACCCGCTCGGCGGGGCGAGTGTCGCCTACTGGGGCGCGATCGGCGAGCGGCACGGCCTCGACCTGACGGTGGTGAACCCGGTCGTCGACCCGACGTTCGGCTTCATGACGCTGGACTGGGACGGCAAGATCCGGATGGACTGCTCCTCGCCGTACGCGATGGCGTCCTTGATCGCCCAGAAGGACAAGTACCAGCTGGCCACCGGCAATGACGCGGACGCCGACCGGCACGGCATCGTCACCCCGGACGCCGGCCTGATGAACCCGAACCACTACCTGGCCGTGGCCATCTCCTACCTGTTCGCCCACCGGCCGGACTGGCCCGGCGCCGCCGCCATCGGCAAGACCCTGGTCTCGTCGTCGATGATCGACCGGGTGGCCGGTGACCTGGGCCGCCGCCTCGACGAGGTGCCGGTGGGGTTCAAGTGGTTCGTGCCCGGACTGCTGTCCGGCGAGGTCGGGTTCGGTGGCGAGGAGAGCGCGGGCGCGTCGTTCCTGCGCCGCGACGGTTCGGCCTGGAGCACCGACAAGGACGGCCTCATCCTCGACCTGCTGGCCTCGGAGATCATCGCGGTCACCGGCCGGTCGCCCAGTGAGCTTTATGCGGATCTGACCGCCCGATTCGGGCAACCTGCCTATGCTCGGATCGACGCACCGGCCACCCGCGAGGAGAAAGCGATCCTGGCGGCCCTGTCACCGGAGCAGGTCACCGCGAAGTCCCTGGCCGGCGAGCCGATCACCGGCGTGCTGACCACCGCGCCGGGCAACGGCGCCGCGATCGGCGGCCTCAAGGTGGTCACCGAGAACGGCTGGTTCGCGGCCCGCCCGTCCGGCACCGAGGACGTTTACAAGATCTACGCCGAGTCGTTCCAGGGTCCCGAGCACCTGGCACGCATCCAGGAGGAGGCCCGCGCGGTGGTCTCCGCCGCACTGCGGGGCTGATCTTCTCAGCTCTCCCGGCTCCCGGCCGACAGGTATGCCGCACAGCCATACCGTCTCGGGAGCCAGGGGAGCTCATGACACAACCCGTGGTGACCGCAGGCCGGTCCCGCGCCGCAGCCGGGCTCGTCCCGCTGCTGGTCGCGGGCGCGGCCACGGCCGCGGTGTGCTTGTGGCTCCTGCTGCACACCGGGGACAGCGTTCTGCTGGGCTACTTCGGTGGCCCGATCGCCCTGGTCGCGGCCGTCTTCAGTTGCTGGCGGATCGGCTCCAGCATCCGGGTGTCCCGCCCGGTGCGGGCCTTCTGGCGGGCCCTGTCGCACTCCGCGGTGCTGCTGCTGATCGGCTCGTGCGTCTCGCTCGCGCTCGCCAACAACAACGCCGGCCTGTCCCTGGTCGCCGCCGCACCCAACGTGCTCGGCATCATCTGGGTCCTGGTCGCCATGTTCCGGCTGCCGCTCGGCGACTCGACCGCGCTCGGCTGGACCCGCACGCTGCTCGACTGCGTCACCGTCGCGGTGGCCGGCACGCTGATCTTCTGGTACGTGGTGCTCAGCTTCGCCCCCACCGGCACCGACCTGGACACCCGGGCCGCGGCCGGCGCGGTGGGCGTGCTCGGCCTGCTCGCCCTGGTGATCATCGGCAAGGCCGCGGTGGTCCCGAACGCCCCGGTCGACTCGCTCGCGCTGCGGCTGATCGCGGTCGCCCCGATCGTCGGCGTCACCACCGCGGTGCTGCTGATCGCCGGCTCGGACGGGCCGCGCCTGGTCCAGTCGGTGCTCACCGGCCCGCTGGTCGCCCTGGCCTTCACCGCGGCCGCGTGGCGGCAGCGGCACGTGATGGCCCACCCGCCCGCCGACACCGCGCGCCGGCACCGCTCGCTCTGGGACATGCTCCCGCTGTTCGCCGTCGTCACCACGGCCGGCCTGGTCATCACGGTGTCGGCCCGGCAGATGGACGGCCGGGAACGGGCCGTGATCATCGGGGCCGTGCTGATCGTGGTCTGCGTGGTGGCCCGCCAGCTGCTCGGCCTGCGCGAGAACAAGCGGCTGCTGGACGGCATCCGCACCCAGCAGGTCCAGCTGGAACGCCTGGCGATGACCGACCCGCTGACCGGGCTGGCCAACCGCACCCGGTTCGGCGCCGCCCTGGCCGAGCGGCTCGGCGGGCACCGCCCGGTCACCGTGCTGCTGATCGACATCGACGACTTCAAGACGATCAACGACACGATGGGCCCGGCCCTCGGCGACCAACTGCTCTACCAGGTCGCTCAGCGGCTGCGGAACTCGAGCGCGGTGCGGGAGCTGCCGGCCCGCCTCGGCGGCGACGAGTTCGCGGTCCTGATCGACGCCGACGACGTCGCGGTGGCCGAGGACGCGGCCGCCCGCATCCAGCAGGCCCTGGCCGAGCCGTTCCGGGTCGGTGAGGAGCGGCTGCTCGCGCACGCCAGCATCGGCGTGGCGCTGGCCGGGCCGGGCGACAGCGCCGACGAGGTGCTGCGCAACGCCGACATCGCCATGTACGCGGCCAAGGAGGGCGGCAAGGCCAACTGGGTGCGGTTCGAGCCGCGGATGCGCCAGGAGGTCGTCAACCACGCCCGGCTCGGCAGCGAACTGCACAACGCGATCATCCGCAACGAGCTGTATCTGCTGTACCAACCGGTCTTCGACATCGTCACCGGCCGCCTGCACGGCGCCGAGGCGCTGGTCCGCTGGAAGCACCCGACCCGCGGGTTCGTCTCGCCGGGCGACTTCATCCCGGTCGCCGAGCGCTCCGGACTGATCGTGCCGCTCGGCATCTGGGTGCTGCGCGAGGCCTGCCGCCAGCTGGCCGCGTGGACGGCGGTTTACGGCCCCGGGGCGATCAAGGCGATCAACGTCAACGTGGCGGTCCGGCAGCTGCGCGAGCCCGGCTTCGTCGACGAGGTCGCGGCCGTGCTGTCCGAGCACGGGCTGCTGCCGGGGAACCTGGTCATCGAGATCACCGAGTCTTCGGTGGCCGACGGCCGGCAGGTGCGCGAGACCCTGCAGGCGCTGCACGAGATGGGAATCCGGCTCGCGCTGGACGACTTCGGCACCGGGCAGTCGTCGCTCTCGCTGCTGCGGGCCTTCCCGGTCGACGTCCTGAAACTGGACAAGTCGTTCGTCGACGGCATCGCCGACGGCGAGGACCGCGGCCGCCTCGCGGTGGCCGCGGCGGTGGCCCAGCTCGCCGAGTATCTCCAGCTGTCGGCGGTGGCCGAGGGCATCGAGAGCGAGGCCCAGCTGGACCGCCTGCGCGACATGGGTTACCGGCTGGGCCAGGGCTTCTTCATGGCGAAGCCGCTGCCCCCGGACGAGGCCGGCGCCCTGATGGCCCCTGAGCCAACCGGCTCCGCTCCGCTCCGCGGGGCGACCGCCCTTTAGGCCGATGAGGTGGCAGGCGGTTTTCCGCCGCCCGCAAACCCCGCGGACGTCGAAAAACCACCTGCCACCTCATCGACGGCGGTCGCCACCCCGTCGCGGCCAAGTACTAGGCGTCCACTTCCTTGCGGTCGTCGGTCGCCCACAGGGTGTGGAACGAGCCGTCCTTGTCGACGCGGTGGTACGTGTGCGCGCCGAAGAAGTCCCGCTGGCCCTGGATCAGGGCGGCCGGCAGGCGCTTGGCCCGCAGGCCGTCGTAGTAGGCCAGCGCCGACGCGAAGCCCGGCGCCGGGATGCCCTGCTGCGCGGCCGCCGCGGCGACCCGCCGCCACGCGTCCTGTGCGCCGCTCACGGCGTCCAGGAAGTAGTCGTCGACCAGCAGCGTCGCCAGCTCGGGCCGCTTGTCGTACGCCTGCTTGATGAAGTCGAGGAACTTTGCCCGGATGATGCAGCCGGCCCGCCAGATCTTCGCCATCGCGCCCGGGTCGATGTCCCAGCCGTACTCCTTGCTGGCCGCCTGGATCTGCTGGAAGCCCTGCGCGTACGCCACGATCTTGGAGGCGAACAGCGCCTGCTCGACGTCGGCCTGCAGGTCGCCGGCGTAGTTCTTCGCCGGGACCGGGCCGGGCAGGGCCGCGTCGGCCGCCGCCTTGCGCACGTCCGCGCCACCCGACAGGGCGCGGGCGAACACCGACTCGGCGATGCCGCTGACCGGAACACCGAGATCCAGAGCCGCCTGTACGGTCCAGCGACCGGTGCCCTTCTGCTCGGCCTGGTCGACCACGATGTCCACGAACGGCTTGCCGGTCTCCGCGTCGACCTGCTTGAGCACCTCGGCGGTGATCTCGATCAGGTAGGAGCCCAACCGGCCCTCGTTCCACCCCTGGAAGATCTCCGCGATCTCGGCCGGCTCGTGGCCGCCCACCTGGCGGAGCAGGTCGTACGCCTCCGCGATGAGCTGCATGTCGGCGTACTCGATGCCGTTGTGCACCATCTTCACGAAGTGGCCGGCGCCGTCCGGGCCGACGTGCACGCAGCACGGCTCCCCGTCCACCTTCGCCGCGATGTCCTCCAGCAGCGGGCCCAGCGCGTCGTAGGACTCCTTCGGGCCACCCGGCATGATGCTCGGACCGTGCAGCGCGCCCTCCTCGCCACCCGAGACGCCGGCGCCCACGAAGTGCAGGCCCTTGGCCTTCAGCGCCGCCTCCCGCCGCCGGGTGTCCAGGTAGTGCGCGTTGCCCGCGTCGATCAGCATGTCGCCCGGTTCCAGCAGCGGCGCGAACTCGTCGATCACCGCGTCGGTCGGACCACCGGCCTTGACCATGATCACAACCCGGCGAGGGCGTTCCAGGCTGGCCACGAAGTCCGCGGCGCTCTCGGACGGGATGAACTTCCCCTCGTGGCCGAATTCCTCCACGAGCTCCTTGGTGCGGCCGTACGAGCGGTTGTGCAGGGCCACGGTGTGGCCGTGCCGGGCGAAGTTGCGCGCCAGGTTGCGCCCCATCACCGCCAGACCGGTGACCCCGATCTGTGCCTTCTCCGACATCATTGACGTCCTTCCCTTGTTGCCAGCAACGCCCTCATTCTTACCTACGGGACAGGGCCGATCTTGGTTCGATCCCGACCTCCGGAAAGGCGTTCCCGGCGCGCCGCGGCCTGCGCGCCGCAGAAGATCCGTGCGGCTGTACCCTCGTGCGCATGTCATCGCCTGCCGCGTTCCGTACGCCCTCCGCGGTGCGCTGAGATGCGGCGCGGCGAGATCTGGACCATCGGCAACCGCACCGACCTGCGTTACCGCGTGCTGGTGCTCTCCGCGGACACCTACAACGAGCGGAAGAACGCCGCACCCTTCTGCGCGCCGATCGTACGGCAGCGCGGTGCCACCGAACTCCCGCCGTACGCGGTGCCGCTGAGCGAACAGGACCCGATCACCGGCGTGGTCGTGGTCAACCGGATGCGGCGGCTGCCCGCCGAGATCGGCGCCGAGCGGCTCGGCATGGTCACCGGAGCCAGCATGGTCCGCCTCACCGACGCGCTGCGCGAGTTCTTCGAGATCTGACCCCGGTCGGGTGAAAATCCGATCAGTAGGGCCGCAGGTCGATGCAGCCCGGATGAACGGCCGATGACGACCCCACCTTCACTGACGTACCAATGAGGCCGGTGTTCACGGACGGTCGGGAGGTACGCGTGGTGGGTCAGGTGGTGAGCACGCCGGCCGACGCTCTCATCGAGCGCGCCGTGGGGCTGCTCGCCGGCCGGTCCCGCTGCCGGCTCGCCGAGGCACACCACCACCTGGAGCGCATGGCCGTTGAGCAGCACCGGGACATCGCCGAAGTGGCCGCCGGCGTGATCCGGGTCCTGGACGTCGGCTACGCCATGCCCGAGTCGCCGGTGTCCGTGCCGCAGATGGTCGCCGCCGCCCTGACCGGCCCGCTGCCGGTCCGGCCCGAGCCGGTCCGCCGTTACGCTCCGTGGGTGTCGCTGGTGCAGCGAGTGCTCGACACCAGCCCCGGCATGTGTGGTTACCTGACCGCCGAGCGTGACCGGTCCGGCCGCATCATCGACCTGATCTGGCAGGCCGCCAGCCCCGGCGCCACCACCCCCGACGGCCGCCGCGGCCGGCAGCTGATCGGGCAGCGGGCCAGCGACCAGTTCCCCAACGGCTGGGACGTCTACCAGGACGTCCTCGACTCCGGCTGCCCCGCCGCGGTCGGCCCGTTCCGCTACGGCGACGGCCACTACACGGTCCGCGCCCACCGGCTCGGGCACGGCCTGCTGCTCAGCTGGTCCAAGCAGGACGGCGCCGACCGCTTCGCCGGCCTCGGCTGGGGCGAGTGGGACCTCACCAGCGGCGACATCTTCTGGTCCGAGCAGATGTACAAGATCTACGAACGCGACCCGCGCCTCGGCCCGCTCAGCGCCGCCGAGACCGACGCGCTCATGGAGCCCGGCGACACCACCATGATCCGGGCCGCCCTCGACGCGTACGACAACGAGTCCCAGGTGGACGTCACCGTCCGGGTGCGCCTCGGCCACCGGGTGAAACACCTGCGCACCGTGGCCGAGGCGGTCCGCGACGCGGCCGGCCGCCCGCTGCGCGTCTACGCGATCGTGCAGGACGTCACCGACCAGGCCTCCGCCCGGGCATCGGTCCGGGCCGACCGGCCGCCCATGCTGGCCGGTCACCTCCAGCGGATCATGCTGCCGCTGCCCGAGGAACCGATCGAGCTGCCCGGCCTCAAGGTGGCCCTGCGCTACCTGCCGGCCGGCCAGGAGAGCTTCGTCGGCGGCGACTGGTATCAAGCGACCCGCCTGCGTGACGGCTCGGTGCTGCTCGCCGTCGGCGACGTCGCCGGGCACGGCACTCCGGCCGCCACCACGATGGCTCAGCTGCGGCACGCGCTGCGCGCCCTCGCGGTGACCACCAGCGACCCCGGCGTGCTGCTCGGCCACCTCAACCGGCTGACCTGCGAACTGGAACGCGACAACCCGGAACTCTCGGCCACCGCCGTGGTCGCCCGCTACGACCCGGCGGCCGGCGAGATCACCTGGGCGCAGGCCGGTCACCCGCCACCGCTGCTGAGCCGGGGCGGGCGCACCATGCCGCTCGAACGGCCGCCCGGCCCGATCCTGGGCGTGGTCGACGACGCCGTCTATCCCACGTCGCGGATGCCGTTCCGGATCGGTGACGTGCTGCTGCTCTACACCGACGGCCTGGTGGAAAATCGGCACCGCGGCCCCGACGACGGCCTCGGCCAGGTGATCCGCACGGTCGACGAGGCGGTGCGGGCCTCGCCCCAGCAGCCGCTGGCCCAGTTGCTGGCCCGGCTGCGTCAGGCCAACCCCGACGACGACACGTGCATCCTGGCCGCCCGCCCGGTCACCGGCCAGACCCGGGACCTGCGGCATCACCTGCAAGCCTCAGGAGCCCGTAGCCAAACCCGGCCACGGTGATCGTCCCACCGGCCTGGTCGATGCCGCTCGCCAGGATCGGCGTCGCCGGCCCGGGCGCGCTGACCGTGGCCGGCTCCCGCCGAGGATTCAAAATCACCAGATAAGACCCGTTCCGGATGTACGCCAGGGGATAGGCCTCGTTGATCACCTGGGTCGTGCCCCGTGTCGGCGGCCGCACCCGGATCAGCTCACGGACGAAGTTGAGGGTCGAATCCGGATCGTTCTCCTGAGCGGCCACCGTCGGCCGCCGCGGATCCGGATCGATCGGCAGGTAGAGCTTCTCCGGTTCGGCCGTGGAGAAGCCGGCGTTCGGCCCGTCGTCCCACTGCATCGGCGTGCGGCAGCCGGCCCGGTTGTACAACGGATTGCAGATCGCACCCTCCACGTCGGGCATGTCCGGCAGGTAGCGCATGCCGATCTCGTCCCCGTAGTACAGGCTCGGCACGTTGCCCCAGGTGAACAGGAACATCAGCGCCGCCCGCAGCTGCTCCTCGGTGCGCGAGCCCACCCGCAGCCGGTCGTAGTCGTGATCGGCGGTGGCGAGCACGATCGGCCGCGCCGGATCGGCCGCCCGGGCCGCGTCCCACGCCTCCAGGAACGGCCGGGTGCTGCCCTTGCCCGCCTCGTCGAAGAACGGTTCCCGGGGCGGCTGGAACGGCAGGATCCCGGCGGCGTGATTGTCGAACAGGCTCGCGTGCGCGTCCTTGATGACCAGAAAGAAATCCGCGTCGAACGCGAGCGCCCCGCCGGTGCGCGGCTCGCTGCCCTCCGGGATCAGAACCGCTTCCGGGTACGCGACGTCGAGCCAATCCCGGATCTCCCGCCAGATCTGTACGGTGGCGCGGATCCCGTCGTCCCACAACTCGTCCTTGACCAGCGAGAACGCCATGTCCACCCGAAATCCGGCCACCCCCTTGGCCAGCCAGAACCCGATGATGTCGATGAGCGCCTGCCGGTTGCGCAGCGGCCCCGGCGCGTCGATGGCATCCCGCCACGGCTCGTCGCGACCGGGCCGGGCCACCCACCCGAAGTTGAGCGCCGGCTGCTCGTCGTAGAAGTTCTTGAGGTAGTAGCCTCGGCGCGGCCCCGGCGACGCCACCCAGGCCGGCACGCCCGGCGTGTCCCGGGTCCACCCGCCCTCCGGCAGCTCTTCGCACCAGATGTACCGGTCGCCCGCCGGGCTCGGCCCGTCCGCCGCGAGCTCCTGCTGGAACCAGGGGTGCTCGATCGAGGTGTGCCCCGCGACCAGATCGAGCATGACCCGGATGCCGCGCGCACCGGCCTTCTCGACCAGCTCCACCATGTCGTCGTTGCTGCCGTACCGCGGCGCGATGGCCAGATAGTCCGACACGTCGTACCCCGCGTCCACGAACGGCGACGCGAAGCAGGGATTGAACCAGATGACGTTGACCCCGAGCGAGGCGATGTGGTCCAGCCGGTCGATGACCCCTCGGAGATCCCCGACGCCGTCCCCGTTCGAGTCGGCGAACGACTGCGGGTAGATCTCGTACATCACCGCATCGGCAAACCAGTCACCAGCCACGCGGGCCATGCTAACCGGGACGCACGATCGGCGGCCCGTCCCCGGCCGCCGTCCGGCGCGGTCAGCCGCGCGGCGCGTGCACGATCTTCTCGGCGGCGATGGTCATGATGAGCCGCACCTGATCGCGGCCGCCGAACCACGGGTAGGGCCGGCCGAGGTACTTGTGCGCCAGCTCGTCGATGTGCTCGGCACCGTTCTTCGGGGTCACATCGATGACGCGACCCTTCACGGAGTAGTAGTCGGTCACGTCGTCCGGATCGGTCACGATGACCGAGACACGCGGGTCCCGCTCGACGTTGCGAACCTTCCGAAAGCCCTCCACCGTGTTGATCACAATGTGCTCGCCGTCCGTGCCGACCCAGGTCTCGGTCAACTGCGGCGAACCGTCCGGGTCAACGGTGGCGACGAAGCAGGGGCTCGGCCGGCGCAGCAGGGCCAGCAGGCCCTCGGGCAAGGTCATCATCCGGCAAACGTACGCCGCCCGCCCTCAATGCCACCAACCTTAACGTTCGTTAAAACATCGGCTGGCGTTAACAAGCCCGTCGCATGTTCGTGGTCCGGCCGCCACACCGTCGGCAGTAGGGCCGCAGCCAGGGTCGGCGGCGGTTCCACGAGTCTCATCCTGAGGTGACGCGGTGGGCGGAACAATTGTCCAAGCCGCCGGCGGGGCGGTCTGGCGGCACGCCAACGGCACGACCGAGGTGGCCGTGGTGCACCGGCCGCGGCACCGCGACTGGTCACTGCCCAAGGGCAAGGCGATCCGCGGCGAGCACCCGCTCGATACCGCCCGCCGGGAGGTCCGCGAGGAAACCGGCATCCATCCCGTGCTGGGACCCCGGCTGCCCACGCAGCGGTACCGGTCAGCCGCCGGCGACAAGGTCGTGCGTTTCTGGGCCATGTCCGGGCAGGACGGCGACTTCACCCCCACGACCGAGGTCGACGAGGCGATCTGGTTGCCGGTGCCCGAGGCGCGAGCCCGGCTGACCCACCGGCGCGACATCGCCGTCCTCGACGCGCTGGCCGGCGCCACCACCGTCGACGCCGTGGTGCTGCTGGTTCGCCACGCCGGCACTACCGGCCGCCGAGGTGCCGCGACTCCCGCGCTCGACGGTCCGGGACAGCGGCAGGCCCAGGCGCTACGCCGCCTGCTACCCGGCTTCGGCCCCAGTCGGCTGCTGTGCGCCGACGACCGGCGTCGTGCCACTCTCGCGCCCTTGGCCACGCGGTTGCGGCTGCCCGTCGCGTACGGGCAGAACCTTCGCGAGGCGTGCGGACGTCACCGGCCCACGGACGATCCGCACCTGATCCGCGACCTCGCCGCCGACGCGGGCACCACGGTGGTCGCCGCACCCGGATGGGTGGTCCGCGACGTGCTGACCGCACTCGCCGGCCAGGACGCGGTCGCGGTGCTGCCCGTCCGTCCCCGGAAGGGAAGCGTTTGGGCGCTGTTCTTCCACCGCGCCCGGCTGATCGGCGCGGACTACTACTCGATCAAGGGCTGAGCGCCCGGCCCGACAAGGCCGATCAGCAGCCGCCGATCTTCGTTGTCCCGACACCTTCGCCCTCAGTGAGGCGCCACCATGCTGATCATTTTGGTTTTCGCCCTGGCCGCCTTCGCCGGCGCCACCTTCTGCGTCCTCGACCGGCCGGTAGCCGTGAACAAACAGCTCAACCGGCGACTGTCCACCGGACTGCTGGGCATCAGCGCGGCCACCGTTGCGGTCGTGCTGATCTACGCGGCCGCCACCGTCGTCTCCGGCGGTGGGCCCGGCTGAGACCCGCAATCGGCTCAGCCGGGCGCCGCCGGATCGGCAGTCATCATGTTCTGGTCGCCGGGCGGTCAACTGCCGGCCACCGCCGCGTCGCAGGCTCATCCGGACGACGAACGGAGGAGCCTGATGACGCAACTCGACCTGATCGGTGCGGCCGCGGTCGTCGCCGGCTGGAACAACCTGCTGGTGTCGGCGGCCCGCACCGGTCGATGGATTCCGGCCGTGGGCAACAGCGTGCGCTCGACGTGATGATCGGATATCTGCTCGGCGCCGTCGCGGTCGCTTGGGGTGCCACGCTCGCCGTACTCGACCAGCCCACCGCCTCCGGCCGAAGCCACAACCGGCTCTGCATGGCCCTGCTGACCGGCGGCGCGGTGGTCACCATCGCCGGGGGAGTAGCCGCGGCGGTCTACCTCTGAAGGTGAACATTGGCCGAACGGCCGCGTCGCCGGTGGCCCCACGGGGCATGAGATTGAGCGACGCTGTCCGACGACAAGTGAGGTGTGCGATGACCGAGCCCGCGAACGCCGGTGGTCTCGTCGACCCGGAGACCGCCCTGCGACGCCAGGCCGAGACACTTGGCCAGCGCTTCCCCGACGTGGACCAGTCCGAGCTCGAGGAGCGGGTCCACGGCACCTACGAGCGGCTCAAGGACGAGGCGGCGGTCGACTCCCACCTGGTGGCCATGACCGAGAAACAGGTCACCGAGGATCTGCGCCGCAGCGGCGAGACGGTCCACGTCCGCAGCGACGATCCGGCCTGAGCGGGCACGCCGCGTGGTGAGCCGGCCGATCGGGCGTATCGCGGTCACCGATGTCGGGCCGGTCGTCGAGCGCGGCGAGCGGCCGGCGAAGTCGGTCACCGGTGAGGAGTTCGAGATCACCGCGACGGTGTTCCGCGAGGGCCACGAGGCGGTGGCCGCCGCGGTCGTGCTCACCGGCCCGGACGGCCACGAACACCGCACCCGGATGAGCCTCGTCGACGCCGGGCTCGACGCCTGGTCGGCTTCGGTCAGCGCCGACCGGCCCGGCCGCTGGTCCTACCGAGTCGAGGGCTGGTCCGACCCGCACGGCACGTGGCACCGCGACGCCGTCATCAAGGTCGGCGCCGGTGTCGATGTCGAGCTGATGCTCGAGGAGGGCGCACGCCTTCTCGAACAGGCCGTCGCCGAGGTGCCCCGCACCGCGGAGCAGGCCACGGTCTTGACGACCGCCATCGCCGGTCTGCGTGACACCGCACAACCGCCGGAGGCGAGGCTCAGTGGCGGCGTGTCCGCCGAGGTGCGCGCCGAACTCGCGGACCGGCCGCTCCGCGAGTACGTGACACCGTCGCCGGAGTTCCCATTGCTGGTCGAGCGGGAACGGGCCCTCTACGGAGCCTGGTACGAGCTGTTCCCGCGTTCCGAAGGCGCCCACGTCGACGCCCTCGGCCGCTGGCGCAGCGGCACCCTCGCGACCGCGGCCGGCCGGCTCGACGCGGTAGCCGCCATGGGCTTCGACGTGGTCTACCTGACCCCGATCCACCCGATCGGCCAGGTCAACCGCAAAGGCCGCAACAACGCCCTGCGTGCCGAACCGGGCGACCCCGGATCCCCGTACGCGATCGGGTCGCTCGCCGGGGGCCATGACGCGATCCATCCCGACCTGGGGTCGTTCGACGATTTCGACGCGTTTGTCGGCCGCGCGCGCGAGCTCGGCCTCGAGGTGGCCCTCGACCTCGCGCTCAACTGCGCGCCCGACCACCCCTGGATCGCCGCTCATCCGGAGTGGTTCACGACCCGAGCCGACGGCTGCATCGCGTACGCGGAGAACCCGCCGAAGAAGTACCAGGACATCTACCCGCTGAACTTCGACAACGACCCGGAGGGCCTCTACGCCGAGATCCGCCGGATCGTGCAGGTCTGGCTCGACCACGGAATCAGTGCCTTCCGGGTGGACAACCCGCACACCAAGCCGCTCTGGCTGTGGGAACGGCTGATCGCCGACGTCGCCACCGAGCATCCCGGCGTCATCTGGCTCGCCGAGGCGTTCACCCGCCCGCCGATGATGCACACCCTCGCCAAGGTGGGTTTCCAGCAGTCCTACACTTACTACACCTGGCGTCACACCAAGGACGAGCTCGAGCAGTATTGCGCCGAACTCGCCGGCCCGGCCGCCGCCTACATGCGGCCCAACTTCTGGCCGACCACCCACGACATACTGACGCCCTTCCTGCAGCGCGGTGGCCCGGCGGCGTGGAAGACGCGGGCCGCACTGGCCGCGACCCTGGCGCCCAGTTACGGCATCTACGCCGGCTACGAACTGATGGAACGCATCGCCCGGCCCGGCGCCGAGGAACAGATCGACAACGAGAAGTACGAGTACAAGGACCGGCGATGGGCGGAGCAGACCGCCGGGACCAGCCTCGCGCCCTACCTCACCGCACTCAACCAGATCCGGCGCGCCCACCCGGCCCTGCACCGGCTGCGCAACCTGCGTTTCCACCACGCCGACGACGGCCACGTGCTGGTCTTCTCCAAAGCCCGCCGGTTGCACGACCGCGACGACGTCATCATCGTGGTCGCCAACCTCGAACCGGATCACACCCGGGACACCTGGATCCACCTGCGGATGCCGGAGCTGGGCCTGGGCCCCTCCGACCGTTTCGTGGCCCACGATCTGATCACCGGTCAGCACTGGACCTGGGCGGAACACAACTTCGTCCGGCTCGGCCCGGACACCGAACCGGTGCACATCGTCCACGTGCGGCTGGAAGGCGTCACCAGCCCGCGCTGAGCCCGGAGCGACCGTCGCGCGTCGCCGTCGCCGGCGCGGACCTGCGGTGGCAACTCAGCGCGATCGACCGGCGATCAGGTCGTGGAGTCGCTCAGTCGCGGGATCGTGCGGGCGAGCGGCGAAGAATATGTGCAGCCAGCCATCGGCGTCGGCGTGCAGGAGATCGTCACGGATGGACGGGTCGGCGCCGTGCTCCAGGAGCAGGCGGATCACCTCGAGATGACCGGGCGGGATCGCCCAGTGCAGGCCGGTCCGCCCGTAATAGGGTGCGGCGTCGGGGTGGACGCCGCGGTCCAGGAACCAGCGCACGACCTCGATCCGGCCGTGCTGGCAGGCGTGGACGAACGCCTCCGCCACGATTTCCTGCGGATCATCGGTCGCCGGCAGCCGGGGTGGAAGGCCGGCGTCGGCGGGATTGGGACGTACCGCCACGGCGTCCGGCCGTAGCCTGCCGTCCGCGTCGAAGCAGGCTTGCACAAGATCCAGCCGGCCGCAGGCAGCGTACGTCCAGAGCGCCCGCGGGACGATCCCGTGCTCGTCGAGCAGGTCGACGACTCCGGTGTGGCCGTGGTGGACGGCGTTCTCCAGCGCGGTAGCGCCCCATGCCCGGGTGCCGGGGTCAGCACCGGCGCCGAGCAGCAGGCGCGCATACTCGACCCGATTGGAGCGGGCCGCCCAGATCAGTGGGAGGTCCAGGTCGGTGGCCTTGCTCAGCAGGACATCCACTGCGGCGCGCGGCACCCCGAGTTCCTCGTCGAACCGGACGCCGGGGATCGACTCCGGGCCCGCGAGCATGTGGAGCAGGGTGTCGGCCTGTTCGGCGCTCAGACCGGCCAGCCGATCGGTGTCGCCGGCCAGCACGGCTTCGGCCTCGCGGTGCAGGCTCCGCCACCTCTCGCGCCGTTCGTCGAGGTCACGCCGGGACTTCTCGGCCGACGACACAAGCTCATCCCAGGTCGGGAAACCAAGCTCGCGCGCGATGACCAGCCGTGCGTCCCGGAGCTCGGCGCTACTCGCCGAGGTGGCGGTGGCGTGCCGGGGCACGTACGCCCGTAACCGTTGCAGCGCGCCCGGCTCGTTCCGGCGCAGGTCGACCAGCAGGGTGTCGGCCATCGAGGCGTAGGCACCCAGCCCGATCCCCCAGAGGCGGGAGACCGGCCGGTAGCTCGAATGACGATCGGACATCGCAACCCCCGCCCGCGGACTGGCAGCGCCCCGCACGCTCCATTCAGCTCTGTGACCGGAGCCGCCCATCGTATGGGTAAGCCGCAACGCGCTCGCTATACCCGGAATCGGGAGACGACGGCCTCCAGCTCGGCGGACATCGCGGCCAGCTGCTGGGCGGAGTGCTGGGTGTCGGCGACTGTCGTGGTGGTGGTGCGGGCGGCGTCGGCGACACTGGCGATGTTGTCGGAGATGCTGGTGGAGCCGGTGGAGGCCTCGCCGATGGACCGGCTCATCTCCTGGGTGGTGGCAGTCTGCTCCTCGACGGCCGAAGCGATGGTCATCTGGTAGTCGTTGATCTGCGCGATGATCATCGAGATCCGTTCGATGGCGGCTACCGCGCCCTCGGTGTCGGACTGGATCGCCTCCACCCGCTGGGAGATGTCGCCGGTGGCCTTCGCGGTCTCCTGAGCCAGTTCCTTGACCTCGCCGGCGACCACCGCGAAGCCCTTGCCGGCCTCGCCGGCCCGGGCCGCCTCGATGGTGGCGTTCAGGGCGAGCAGGTTGGTCTGTTCGGCGATCGAGGTGATGACCTTGATGACGTTGCCGATCTCTGCCGAGGACTCACCGAGCTTGGCCACCGTGGCGTTGGTCGTCGCGGCCTCGGACACCGCCTTCGCGGCGACGCCGGCCGCGTCGTTGGCCGACTGGGAGATCTCCCGGATCGCCGATCCCATCTCCTCGGTGCCGGCCGCCACCGTCTGCACGCTGCGGGAGACGTCCTCGGACGCGGCGGCGAGCAGCCCGGTCTGGGTCGAGGTGTCGTGGGCGTTGGCGGCGATGGCTTCCGCGGACGCGGAGAGCTGACGCGACGAGTCGGCGAGCACGCGGGACGAATCCGTGAGTGTGGAGACGGTCTGCCGGATCGAGGTCGTGGCCCGGTTCACCGCGACGGCCATCATGCCGACCTCGTCGCCGCCGCTGGCGGCCGCGTGACCGGTCAGATCGCCGTCGGCGACGGCGTCGAGCACGTCGCGGACGCCGGCCAGGCGCCGGGAGATGCTGCGGCCGATCAGCAACGCGAGCGCGACGGACAGTACGACTCCGGCCAGCACCAGGATGAGGATCAACGCCTGGGCGCCGGTGGCGTCATTGTGGGCCTGGGTGCTGTCCTCCGTCGCCTGCGCGCGCTCCAGTTTCATCAGCTCGTCGACGGCGGTGTTCATCGTGGTCTCGGAGTTGCCCCACAGTGTGTACTGATCGGCCAGCGTCGTCGGCAGGGTGATCCCGGCCGGCGGAGCCTCCTGGAAGAGCAGGAGGTTGACCAGCGCCTTGTACTGTGCCCAGGCCGCACCGAACGCCTTGGTCTGGGTCTGCCAGGTGGTCGAGGGATCGGGCGCGGACACGTACTGATCGCCGGCCGTGTCCACCGCGGCCTGTCCGGCCTTGGTGGCTTCCTTGTACTGGGTCTTCTCGGCGGCGGACTGGGCTCCCTGGAAGAGGAAGAGCGCCCGGTACATGTCCGACATGCCGTTCTGCAGGCTGACCAGCGCGTCGAGCCGGGTGATGTTGTCGGCCTTGAGGCCTTGGACCCGGTCGTCCAGCGATCCCAGCCGCTGCCAGGCGACCCCGGCGGTGACCAGGGCGACCACGGCAACGACGGCCACGGCCAAGACGATCTTGGTGCCGACCCGCATGTTGTTGAGGCGATTCCCGGTCCGGGATGTGGTGGCTGGCCCGTCCATGTGGTGCTCCTGTTTCCGTCGCGGTGATGCCTCCCTCTCCCGTTCGACGGAAAAGCGCGGTCGCTGAGACGTTCACCCGATTTCGCCCCGTCCGATCGAAGAGATACGGGGCGTCACCGCAGTGCTGCTCACCGGCTAAGCCGCCGCCCAGCGGCGCAGGGCGTGCTCGACGAGCGCGGCGTTACCGGTCGCCGGTGTGCCGTCCGGAAGTGCGAGGGTGTCCTCGAGACCGACCCGGGTGGGCAGGCCGAGCCGGCCGGCGTGGCTGATCAGCGGCCAGCAGGCCTCCTCCTCGCCGTGCAGCAGACGCTCGCCGTGGTAGCCGGCCGTGTCCAGCCGGGCCAGGATCGCGTCGGCCGCCTCGACCGCCCGGGAAGCCGGGGTGTCGAGCACCTCGATCAGCACCCGCTCCAGCGGTAGCCTGCGGACGGCGTCGGCCTCCTCCGGGCGCCAGACACCGGCCTCGACGCCGACGCCCTTGGAGGCCAGCAGGCGTACCAGCTCGGCGAAGCCCTCCTCGCCCACGTTGACCGACGCGAAGTCGGGCATCTCGCGCCAGGAGGCGATCAGCGCCGCCCGGCGGTGTGCGTCGCCGCCGGTCATCCACAGGCCGGTGGAGACCCCTACCCGGATGCCGGGGCAGGCCGCCCGGATCGCGGCCACCGCGGCCCCGATGTCGGCGGGGGCGAGGGATTCCGCGCCGGCCGGGTCGCGCGGGTGCACGTGGACCGCCTCGGCGCCGGCCTGCACCGCGGCCGCGGCCTCGGCGGCCAGGTCAGCGGGGGAGGCGGGGAACGGGCGGCCGCCGTTGAGGCAGGCTTTGATCCGTCGAATCACCCGCCAAATGTGCCACGGCCGCCCCTGTTGCCGGGGACGGCCGTGTGGTGCGCCGAACTGGACGCCGCCGGACTAGACGCTGCCGGCCTCGCGGTTGGCCAGGACCTGCCGGCCGTGCGCCTCCCAGCGTTCGCGGGCCTGGGAGTACTGCTGTTCCCAGGCGTCGCGCTGCTCGTCGAACCCTTCGAGCCACTCACCGGTGCCCGAGTCGAAGCCCTCGGGGTAGATGTAGTTGCCGTCGTTGTCGTACGTCGCGGCCATGCCGTACAGGGTGGGGTCGAAGTTCTCGTCGCCCTCCTGGTAGGCCTCGGCGGCCTGGCGCAGCGACAGCGAGATGCGGCGCCGCTCCAGATCGATGTCGATGACCTTGGCGAAGACCTCGTCGCCGGTCTGGACGACCTGCTCGGGGGACTCGATGTGGCCGCCGGCCAGTTCCGAGATGTGCACCAGACCCTCGATGCCGTCGTCGACCTGGACGAACGCGCCGAACGGGACCAGCTTGGTGATCCGGCCGGGCACGATCTGGCCGATCTGGTGCGTGCGGGCGAAGTGCCGCCACGGGTCCTCCTGGGTCGCCTTGAGCGACAGGGAGACCCGCTTGCGCTCGGAGCTGACCTCGAGAACCTCGACCTCGACCTCCTGGCCGACCCGCACCACCTCGGACGGGTGGTCGACGTGCCGCCACGACAACTCGGAGACGTGCACGAGACCGTCGACGCCGCCGAGGTCGACGAACGCACCGAAGTTGACGATGGACGAGACGACGCCCTTGCGGACCTGGCCCTTGGCGAGCCGTTCGAACAGGCCGCTGCGGGCTTCGGTGCGGTGCTGCTCGAGCCAGGCGCGACGGGACAGGACCACGTTGTTGCGGGTGCGGTCCAGTTCGAGAATCTTGGCTTCGAGCTCACGGCCCACATAGGGACGCAGGTCGCGGACGCGGCGCATCTCGACGAGCGACGCGGGCAGGAAGCCCCGCACCCCGATGTCGAGGATCAGGCCGCCCTTGACCGCCTCGGTGACGGGGCCACGCACGGTCCCGTCCTCCTCCTTGATCTTCTCGATCGACGCCCACAACTCCTCGCGGGCGATCGCGGCCGGGTCCGGCGCGGCCGGCTCGGCCGTGTCGGGCTCCGGTCCATCGGCCCCGGAGGTAGGCGCGTCAGCCTCGGACGTAGGCGCGACGGCGTCAGCCTCGGACAAAGGCACGGCGGCCTCCGGCGAAGCAGGCTCGGGAGCGGAGAGCTCGGTATCGGGTGAAGCATGCTCCGGTGGTGCGGCAGAGATCTCGGGAGACGGAGCAGTCTCGGGTAGAACGGACTCTGGCGCCTCGGTTTCGGGCACCATGGCATCGGGCGAGCTCATCGACTATCCCACCTGTTCGTCGAACATCAGAGCTTACCAATCCCCATGGGCGCCTCGGAAGGCGACGAAACCGGCCGGAACACGCCGTCGAGAGCCAGGTCGATGGAGCGGCCGGCAGCGGCCACAGCTTCGGCGTGGTTGGTTGCTCCCTCGACGACGCCCTCGACCATACCGAACAACAGCACCAGGTCGTCAGGTACCAGATCGGCTCTTACGTAACCGTTGTCCTGAGCGCGCTTGAGCGGCTCGGCCAGAACCCCGATCAGGCGGCGCAGAAACCGCCCCCGGGTGGCCGCGTCGAGCCGGCGGGCGAGCTGGACCAGGGGCCGCATGGTGACCTGGGCGCGGAGGATCTCGCTGAGGGCGGTGCGGAACGTGGCGGGCTGTTCGAGGCCGGCCGCCACGCATCGCTCCAGGCCGTCGAGCAGGTAGCCGATGACCGCGGTGGCCAGCGCCATCCGGTCGGGGAAGTGCCGGTAGAGAGTGGCCTGGCCGATCCCGGCGCGCCGGGCGATCTCCGGCATCCCGACGGTGGCCTGCGGGCTGGCCATCAGCTCGCAGGCGGCCTGCAGGATGGCGGTGCGGTTGCGTTGGGCGTCCCGGCGGCGCGCCGGCTGAGCGCCGTAGAGCATGCTGCACCCCCAGTTGAACACGGGTTACTCGCCAGTAAAGTGACCAACGTTACTGGCAAGTAACGATAATGTCATGAAGTTCAAATTCTCGGTACTCACTCCTACGCTCCCGGCACCGGAGCGCTCCGGCACCGCTCCACTCTCGCCTCCGGGCGCGGCGGCACCAGCCACCCAGGTGTTGTCGCGCCCGTCCGTCCCGCCGAGGAGTGCGCATGGTGCCACGCCGCTCAACCCTGTTCGCCGCCGTGATATCGGTGCTGGCCGGGACCCTCCTGATCGGGGTCGCTCCCGGCCCGGCCGCCGCCGCGGCCACCACCACGAAGTTCGTCGACATCCCCGGCGACGGCGTGACCCTGAAGGCCAACGTGGTCGCCCCGGCCGCCGCCGGCAGTTACCCGGCGGTCGTCTTCCCGTCCAGCTGGGGCCTCAACGACGTCGAATACCTCGCGCAGGCCAAGAGCATGGCCGCCGACGGGTACGTGGTGGTCTCGTACACGCCGCGCGGCTGGTGGGCCAGCGGCGGTGCGATCGACACCGCCGGGCCGAAGGACATGGCCGACCTGTCCCGGGTGCTCGACTGGACGATCGCCAACACCCCGGCCGACCCGGCCCGCCTCGGCGCGGCCGGAGTGTCCTACGGCGCCGGGATCAGCCTGCTCGGCGCGGCGTTCGACAAGCGGATCCGGGCGGTCGCGATGCTCAGCGGCTGGACCGACCTGGTCTACTCGCTCTACAGCGACCAGACCCGGCACCTGCAGTCGTCCGGCCTGCTCAGCCTGGCCGCGCAGCTGGTCGGCCGGCCGAGCCCCGAGCTGACCACCATGCTCGGCGACTTCATGGCGAACCGGAACGTGCCGGCGGTGATGGAGTGGGCCAAGGTCCGCTCGCCGGCCACCTACCTGGACCGGATCAACGCGAACGCGCCGGCCGTGCTGATCGCGAACGCGTGGGGCGACACGTTCTTCCCGCCGAACCAGCTCGCCGACTTCTACGGCCGGCTCACCACTCCCAAGCGCCTCGAGCTGCGGCCCGGTGACCACGCGATCGCCGAGCTGACCGGCATCATCGGCCTGCCCAACGATGTGTGGGCGAGCACTACGGGGTGGTTCGACCGTTACCTCAAGGGCGATTCGGGCGGCACCAGGCCCGGCCAGGTGTACCTGAAGCCGGACAACGCCGCCGCCGAGACCTGGAGCGCCTGGAACGCGCAGACCACCAGCACCAAGCGGTACGGGCTGGGCGCGATCCGCTGGTACGACGGCACCGGCCTGCTCGGTGGCAGCCCCAGCACCGGCTGGTCGAAGAGCCTGCCCAACGACTACGACACGGTCGCCAACGGCGGCGTGGTGCTGCTGACCAACGGCGTCTCCGCGTTCACCGGGCAGCGCCCGTCGGTCTGGCTGCCGTTCGTCGACCGCAACCGGGCCGGCGTCTGGGCGGCCGAGCGCCCGTCCACGGCGCTGAAGGTCCGCGGCATCCCCCGGGTGCACCTGAACCTCACCGGCACCGCCGCCACCGGCTCCCTGGTGTCCTACCTCTACGACCTGGACGGCATCGGCAACGCCGCCCTGCTGACTCACGCTCCGGTGACGTGGCAGACGGCCACGGCGGGTAGCCGCTCGATCGACCTGTCACTGTCCGCCGTCAACTACGACCTGCCGGCCGGGCACTCGCTGACCCTGGTCGTCGACACGGTGGATCCGCTCTACTACGACGCCAACAGTGCCGGCACCACCACGATCACCGGCGGGTCATATCTGGATCTACCGGTGAAATAACTGACGTATACCGCCCGGCTGCCTGGGTACTCGGGCGGTATGCACCGGTACGGCGACGAGGTGGCGGCGATCGCGCGGCCCCTGCGCGACCCGGGCGACCTGGACATCCTGCTCGACCGGGCGGAGAACGCCCGGGTCGTGCTGATCGGCGAGGCCAGCCACGGCACGCACGAGTTCTACCAGTGGCGGGCCGCGCTG
>NZ_BOQN01000127.1 GCF_018332695.1 Paractinoplanes toevensis | reverse complement strand
CACGGAACCCGGGGAAGATCATTCTGATCTCTGCCCAGCGGTCGGTGCCGCTGGTCGCCAACACTGCCGGGAACGGCAAAGGGTCTGCCGCTGGTGGACCGAAACCCGCACTCGGCGCGCCTTGTGATACTGAATGGTCGATGTCGGGCGGCGCCACCAACAGCGCAGTACGGACCCGGACGTCATATCGGTGAGCCCATTGCGCGACGGTGTGACAGCCGAGGCCCCGACGCCGCGCTATCAGCAGCCGGCACCCACTCTCTTCGAACTATCACCACAGGCGCCACTGCGGCAGCCTGTGCGTACCCATGCTGGGCCGATTTTCGGAACTGCCGCGCCGGCACATCGGGGGCGCTCCAGGTCGCGTCGGGCTGCTTCCTCGTACGCCGGACCTGTTCCGGGTCAGCCCGGCCACGCTGGGTCTGCTCCATACGCGCCGCCCTCCCCGTTCAGTAGGGCGACAGCGCTCAGCCGCCAGAGCGACGGCCTCAAACGGGGCGGTCAGGGGACGAGGGCTACGAAGCGGAGGCCTGTCGTACGCTCCGCCAGGTCGAGGGCGGCCGCCGGGTCGTCCAGGCCGACCGTCAGCAGCTCGACCGCGGACAGGTCGAGCTGCCCCGAGTGGACCAGGTTCCACACCGTGGTCACCGTTTCGTCGTCGCTCATCCAGGAGCCGCGCACGGTGAGCCGGCGGTGCATCAGGTCGCCGTACGGGATGGGGAGGTCCTGGCGTACGCCGCCGATGAGCACGAGGGTGCCGCGCCTTCGCAAGCTGTCGTAGGCGGCCATGGTCGCGTCCGCCATCGGCGTGGCGCCGAGGGCGTCCAGGGCCACGTCCACCGGGCCGATCGCCGCCGCGTCGGTCGCGCGGTCGCCGGTCAGTTGGTGGGTGCGCACGCGGGCGTCGAGCTTGGCCAGCCGGTCGAGCGCGTCGGAGTTGCGGCCCACTGCCGTCACCGTCGCCGCGCCTTCCGCCAGCGCAACCAGCACCGCCGCGCCGCCCAGCTGGCCCGTCGCGCCGATCACCGCGACGTCGCGGCCGGCCAGCGTGCCCGCCGCGTGCAGGCCCGTGGCGGCGATGCAGAGCCACGGCAGGAACGACAGACGGGCCGGGTCTGGATAGTTCTCGGCACCGGGCAGCTTGACGATCGTCTCCTTGGCGCACTGAGCGCGCTCGGCGAAGACGCCGTCGCGCCAGACCGTACGCATGCGGTCCGTGCGCTCGCTGCCGGTGCCGGAACCGCCCAGGCCGACCCAGCCCACCAGGATCTCGTCGCCGCCACCCGCGTCGAGCAGCGCCGTGTCCAGCACGATGTCGCCCGGGGCGACGTGAAACACGTCGGGCGCGACGTCGGTTACCCGGGCGATGCAGGAGGGTCCCAAGATCAGGGGGACCGGCAAGCCGCCGCGGTTACCTTTCACCACCATTTTCGTGTACGCCGGGAGATGCGCGGCGAGCACCTCCACGAGCACGCCACCGCCCTGAAGCGTCGGCGGAGAAACCCCAGAGAGGCGTACGTCATCGTCTTGTGCAGCAACAGTCCAAGCTCGCATGAGCCCAGCTTCCCGTTCGCCGGGTTGCAGTTCCCCGGCTGAGGTGATCGTGCTGGCGGTGCGCTGGTACCTGCGCTATGGCCTGTCGTACCGCGACGTGGAGGAACTGCTTGCCGAACGCGGGATCGAGGTCGATCACGTCACGGTCTACCGCTGGGTACAGCGGTTCACGCCGTTGCTGGCTTACGCCGCGCGATTCGCACGGCACGCGCCGGGCGACCGGTGGTTCGTCGACGAGACCTACGTCAAGGTCAACGGGATGTGGCGCTACGTCTACCGGGCCGTCGATCAGTACGGCCAGGTCATCGACGTACTGGTCTCGACCCGTCGAGACGCCGCGGCAGCTCGACGGTTCTTTACCCGTGCCCTCCGGATGCTCACGGTCATCCCGAACGAGGTGGTCACCGACGCTGCGCCCGTCTACCCAGCGGTGCTCGACGAACTCCTGCCGGCGGCATGGCACCACGTCGAGCAGTACGCGAACAACCCGATAGAAGCCGACCACGGTCAACTCAAACGCCGCCTGCGACCGATGCGGGGACTACAGACTGATCGAACTGCGCAGGTGGCGATCACCGGGCACGCCTTCGTGCAGAACCTGCGCCGCGGCCACTACGAACTCGCGGTCGACGCGCGTCCCGCGCTGCGGGTCGTCGCGGCCTTCATCGAACTCGCCCAAGCGATCTGACACCCGGTCCGGCAGGGCTCAGCACGTCCAGCAATCTCGCAATGCAACGGAGCCCACGACAGCAACGCCGCACCCTGCAACAAGCCCGAGCTACACCCTTCTAAAACACCCGCTCAGAGTTGTTCCGCCAAGCTGGCGCTGGGCGCGCACGGCCGGTGAGCCTGGCCAGGACGGGCTGACACCGGCGGGCGCCCCGGCCGCGACGATAACCATTACAGTCGCATTCGTGAGCGCAGATCAGGGTCTTGTCCGGGTGTCCGATTCGTTCGGCGTACGCCGTACCCGAGCCGGATCGATCCTCGCGGATGATGGGAAAAACTATCAGGTCAAGTGGGATGACACCGATGAGGAAGAGCTTGTCCCACGGGGCGCCGGCGTTCACGTCGCGACGAGGGGTTCGCTGCGTTTCCTGGCTCTGTCCGACTCCCGGCTGTTCCACGCCGTTTTCGCCCAAGAGCCCCTCGCGGTGGTTCTCCGCCTGTTGGCCGAGTCGTCGGTCCCGCTGAAGGTGCGAGAGATCCGGGAGCGTCTGGCCGAGCTTGGTCTCCGGAACGAGACCTGGGCCCGGCACGGGCCCCGCGCGCTGGCGGTTCTGCCCAAGTGGCCAAATGTCGTCCGACGGCAGAAGGGCGACACTCTGGCCTACGCCTGGGTGGGGGACGACTTTCCCGAACTCCCGGCAGGGGCCGAGCCTGACCCGGAGCCGGCACCTACGCCCGCGCCTGTGTCGAAGCCCGCTCCGTCTTCCGCCAAGCCGATCGTGGCTGCGACACCGGCCGAACCGGCGGTGCCGTCCGCCGAGCGCCTTCGGCGCCAGATGAGCGCCGCGCGGAGCCTCGGCGAGGTCGCTCGCCTGCTCACGCTCCCGAGAGAGTTCGTGGCTGAGTTGTCACCGGAGGTGGTCGCCTCCGCGCTCCGTCGGGTCGCCGCTGAGGATCGGTTGGTCGCGGGCTGGCTTGACGCCGTGACCGCCTCCGGGCCGATCGGTGCGCTGACCGAGGAACTTGCGACGGCCCGGGCGGCGAACGCCGCACTCCAGAGCCGGGTCGATGAGCTGGAGGAGTGGTGGACGGCCCTTGAGCAGAGCACCGATCCGGGCGCCGCAATCCGTCAGCCGGGTAGCTGAGGAGCTGCTCGCCGTGTGCACGCGGGCCCGCGTGCTGTCCGCCCGGTCCGCATGCCGGTCCTGGAGGGTGCCGGTGGGTTCTCGGCGAGGAACCTCGGCGAATGACCTTCCCCCCGTAGCCCG
>NZ_BOQN01000126.1 GCF_018332695.1 Paractinoplanes toevensis | reverse complement strand
TTGACGGTTCTTAAGAGTGCCTTAGGCGAATCCGAAGTGTGACCCCAACCTCGCTGCCAGGGTTTGCGCTGGTCGACCTGCGAAAGACCGAATTTCGGTTCGACCAAACTCGACCGCCCGCATACCGGCGAAAACCAAACCGGTGACCCCGTGGGGGCACCGCCCGTTCTACCGTCAGCAGCATGGCAACCCTCGAGAACCGTGGCAGTGCGATCCGCGTGAGCTGGCGCCTCAATGGTAGTCGCGACGGCGCCCGGCAGAGCTGCACCTTCAACGGTCCCCTCAAGGACCGCGAAGACCTCGCCCGCACCGCCAAGGCGCTCGTCGAGGCCCGCGGGCACGCAATCACCCGGGCGCAGGTGTACGCAGCCATCTTGGGAGTGGAGCCGGTCCCCGACCCGATCCCGACCCTGCGCGTGTGGGCGCAGACCTGGCTCGGCAACCTCGACCAGGACCGCCTCGTCGAGCCGGAAACGGTGACTGCCTACCGCGACTCACTGAGGCTGCGCGCCCTGCCGAAGCTCGGCCACCTCCGTTTGGATGAGATCACCACCGAAGGTGTCGAACAGTGGCTGCGGTGGGTGAACCGGCAGCACAACACCGTCGGCAACAGGGGCCGGAACATCACCACCGACGACCTGCTGTCGGTGTCGTCGGTGAACCACGCCTACGCGGTGCTGCACACCTGCCTCAGCGCGGCTGTTCCGAAGTGGCTGAGCTCCAACCCGGCGACCCAGCCGCGCGGCAAGCGCCGCAGGATCACCGCGAAGACCGGCGAGGAGCCGTTCGAGGGCATCTTCCTCAAACCCCATGAGATCGCACTGATCCTCACCAACTGCGACCCGCTGATCCGCGACCTGGTGGACACCGCCTTGGCGACGGGCATGCGGCTCGGCGAGCTGATCGCACTGGACGCCCGGCACATCACCCGCAACAGCGACCAGGTGGTGGTGCACGTGCGGCGCACCGTCAAGGCGAGAGGCCGCATCGGGGAACCGAAGTCGCGGGCCGGGCGGCGCAGCATTCCGGTGGCGTCTGACGTGGGTCGGATGTTGTGGAATCGGGCGCTTCGACTGCACCCCAACGAGCCGCTGTTCACCAACAGGGCGGGACGTCGATGGACGGAGGGAAACTTCCGCGGCGGCTACTGGTGGCCGGCGATCGCCGCGGCGCAACGATGCCCGGAGCATCCGCCTGTGCTGACGCCGTACTCAGGCCGTGGCCGGCCGCGGAAGCTGGACGTTCACGAGGTGTCGACGTGCGGGTGCGAAGGACGACTGCATTGCCGACCCAGACCCCACGATCTGCGGCATACGCATGCTTCAGCGCTGATACGCGCCCGGTGGTCGCCGAAGAAAGTGCAGGTCAGGCTCGGCCACTCCAGTTACTCGATCACGATGAACACCTATGCGCACGAGTGGGACCTGGGCGAGGCCGGCGAACTGGAGACGGTGAACCAGATGCTGCTGCCTGCGCGAGCTAAGCCCCACCCTGCAGTGCGTCGTGGATCAGTTGCTCGGCGCGGTTACGGGCGTACTCGTCTTGTTCGGCGATGAGGGTGCGAATGATTTTGGCTTTTTGCTCGTCGGACAGGTCCGGGTTCTTCATAATGCGGATCAGCGGGTCGTCGGTCGTGCTGGCTGTTGGACCGGATTTCAGATCTGCCAATGTGCTGTGATCCTGGTCCGCGTCGGTGATGACCAGTACTGACAGCTTCGGGTCACCGCCGCTGAGGATGGACACGATGCTGCCTCGCTGCCAGTGCAGGGTGTCTTCGATCCCGACGTAGTTGGTTTCAGCGGTGCGGCGGGTGGCTTCCTCGAGGGCGATCCAGGTGGAGCGGGCCATGCCGGCCTTTTCGGCGGCGGCGCGGACGCTGAGCGGGATTTGGAGTCGTCTGTCGCGAACGGCTTTGGCGAGTCTGCTGCGGGTCTCGTCGCCCTCGGGGGGTTCGTTCGCTGAGGTCACGGCGCTCATGATGGCAGACTCCTGCGGTATCAGCCAGT